>JBCDBK010000031.1:0-48647 GCA_039184115.1 Planctomycetota bacterium
AGAGCTTCATTTATCCGAAAACGATTATACATCCGAAAACTGCAAGCAATCCGAGCAGCTTGCCGGCATTTAATAATTTGTGATGGTTGGTGCAAATTAACCGTCTCAACACGAAAACGACCATCGCACAGTGGTATAACATCTGTGCGATGGTCGTTTTCGTGTTGAGCCGGTTCATTTGCACCTACCTTCTCAAATTCTTCAATGCCGGCAAGCTGCTCGGAGTGCTTGCAGTTGTCGGATGTCTTCTCGTTTTCGGAGCAATGAAGCTCGAGGGAATGCCGGGTCTTTACAGCCTTATGGCTGTGTCAGCCTGCATGTCGTTGATGTTTCCGACGATCTACGGCATCGCGCTGCAAGGCATGGGAGACGACGCGAAGATTGCCTCCGCTGGGTTGATCTGCGCGATTGGCGGCGGGTTCATTATGCCGCCTATTCAAGCGAGAATCATGGATGGCGCGGAGCAGGCTTTCGCTGGCATGACATTTTCTCCGACCCGGGCATCGTTCGTGATCCCGCTTGTCTGCTTCGTGGTCGTTGCCATTTACGGCTTTATGAACTCCAGCAAATCTGAAGCGGCGTGACAGCGCGCGGGTGCCTTCTCATAGCACCGGTGACCGCAGTTCATCGCTACGGATGCCCAGATTGCCGCAACGGTGATACACTTGCGACAGACTCTGTTCCTGGAAGTACCATAACAGCTCTACGCGTGCATGCCCGCAGACGGGCGCGTCAGCGACGTAGTGCCCTTCGGACGCGGCGGCTGAACGAATCGAGCTAGGCACTCGCTGGGGCTTCGCATAACGCAGTCGCTCGACAAGTCGATTCTGCAGTAGCGACGAAATCTGCTCGTCGGATTCCTCAATGAACTCGATCGCGCCCGCCCAATCGGTGGTTAGCTCTTCGAGCAGATTTACGAGCGGCGAGTCAAAATCCACCGGAGAACTTACAATCGTGCGGCAGCCGGCCGTGCGAGCAGCAATCGCTCGGACGAACAGTTCGAAGGCGTCGTCAGCGGCATGCACTCGCACGCGCACCTCACGCTGCGGCAAGTACCGCCTGTAGTTGTCCTCGCCTACTAGCCGAAAGTGGTCATGCTGCTGACTGAATTCGTTGGTCATCCAATGTTCGCAGCTCTGAATCGCGGTCACGATTCTGTCGATATCGTCCTCGAGTCCCTCAGCGGCAAAGCGATTCTTCAGGAGGTGACAGAACTCGTCGAGCCGTGTGTCGTCTGGATTCAGACGAGCGGACTGATTCTGCTTCGCGTCGCTGTCTGCGCCATCGAATCGCATCAGCGGCACCACATAGTTCGGCCCGCCTGCTTTAATTCCCGGCCCAACGGCGCTCTTACCCATGCCGCCAAATGGCTGTCGTAACACGATCGCCCCCGTAGTTGGGCGATTCACGTACAGGTTGCCAGCGCAGATGCCTTCTTGCCAAAGCTGAATCTCGCGATCATCAAGACTCTCGATGCCAGAGGTAAGGCCGAATCCTGTGGCATTCACCAAGTCGATCGCTTCGTGCAGGTCTTTGGCACACATCACTCCCAGCAGCGGACCAAAGAATTCAGTGCAGTGCGTAACACTCGACGGCTGCACGCCCCACTTGACCCCTGGACTCACCAGGTGTTGATTACCATCCACGTGTAACCTTGGCATGACAGCCCACGACTCGTCGGTTTCGAGTTCTTTCAGCCCTCGCTCGAGGTCGCCACGAGGTGGGTTAATGAGCGGTCCAATTTTGGTGTGTAAGTCCCACGCAGACCCTACATGCATGCTCTCGATTGCGTCGCAAAGCGTTTCGCGGAATTTCTCATCGTTATAGACCTCTTCTTCCAGAATCAGCAGCGAAGTTGCCGAGCACTTCTGTCCGCTATGACCGAATGCGGAGTGCAGGACGTTCTTGATCGCAAGATCTCGATCGGCCAAGGCCGTAACAATCGTGGCATTTTTGCCGCCCGTCTCTGCGAACAGATTCAATGTCGGCTTTGCTCGCAGCATCGTCCATGCCGTGGCTGTGCCACCCGTCAGAATCACCGCGTTGACGCCTTCGTGCGTAACCAATTGCTGACCAACAGTCGCTCCGCTGCAAGGCATGAACTGCAACGCGGTTTTGGGCACACCAGCTTCCCAAAAGTTGCAACACAGCATGTAGGCGATTAGGACCGTATCTGATGCCGGCTTGAGCACGACCGTATTGCCCGCAGCTAATGCCGCAGCAACACCTCCGCACGGAATTGCCAGAGGGAAATTCCACGGCGAAACAACCACGACAACGCCTTTACCCTGGGTTTGAAGACCAGGCAAGCGATCAATCGTGGCAGCTGCTTGGGCATAAAAGCGACAGAAGTCGATCGCTTCGGAAACTTCCGGATCGCTTTCGCCCAGTAGCTTACCCCCCTCCGCCAACATAGCGCCCATCAGCTCGCCACGTGAGGCGGACAGATTCTCAGCCGCGGCGAACAGGATATCCCGTCGTCGCTCGACGGGCAAATACCGCCAGCCATCACTGTCATCTCGTGCGCATCGCACAACCGTGTCGACATCCTTTTCGTCCGCTAGCACGAATCGTGCGACGACCTGCTCCGGTCGAGAGGGATCGATCGAGTCGCGGCGCTCTCGTCGGTCAGCGATCTCCTCGCCGCCCAGCACCAGCGGGACCTCAGCAGATTGATCTCCACATCGTGGCCTCCAGGAATCGACTATCGATTGTGCCCAACCACCGTTATGCGATAGTGCCCAATCGGTATCCGGTTCATTGACGAACGTCCTATCAATATAGTCAATGGAAACCGCTGGCTGAGTCTGGCTTCTATCCTGCGTTCGCCGTGGATGCGATGTCGCTGTATCCAATACGCCAAACGAATCGAGAAATGCCTGCTCTAGTGTCCGCCACTCTGGAGTGTCCACAGCAACACTAAACGCATGTCTCAAGAAGTTCTCCTCGCCCGTATTTTCATCCAAGCGACGAACGAGGTAGCCGATCGCATTGATAAACTCGTCCTGCTTGCAAGCGGGCGCGTACAGTAACATATTCTTAGCGAATTGAAATAAGGCCCGACGCTGGTGGTTGGCCATGCCCTCAAGCATCTCGAATTGGACTCGATCTAGCGCCTTGGCCCGCGCGGCCAAAACGAGTCCGTATGCCATGCTAAACAGATTGTGTGAAGCCACGCCGAGCTGCACGGCTGCTAGCTTTTCCGGCTGCATGCCATAGCGCAGCATTCGCTTATAGTTCGCGTCAGTTTCGATTTTTTGCTGATAGGGCGCTTGTGGCCAGCCGTGCAGACTGGCTTCGACGCGTTCCATTTCCAAGTTCGCACCCTTGACCAGTCGGATCGTCACAGGGGCGTTGCCAGCCCGAACCCGACGTTGCGCCCAATCTGTGATCCGCTGCTGCACCATAAACGAATCGGGCACGTAGGCCTGCAAAGCGATTCCAGCGCGCACGTCCTCCAACCCCGGTCGGTCAAGCGTGCGCATAAAGACCTCTGAGGTGATCTCGAGATCACGGTACTCTTCCATGTCGAGGTAGACGAACTTTGCATGTTCCACTCCCGCAATATCAACGAAGCGGTTCTTTGCGGCCGCGCGATAGAGCAACTCCATTCGGTCGCATAGCACACCGACAGTATGCTCTCGAGCAATCGCTGAGATTTGCGAGTAGATTGTCGAAACCTTCACTGAGATCACCTCAATCTCCGGGCGCGACAACGCGTCGAGATACGATTCGAGTCGCCGCTGCGATTCGCGCTCGCCGAGTAGGGCTTCGCCGAGGAAGTTCACGTTCATGCGTAGCCCTTCATCGCGGCGCCTGAACAGGTGATCTTTCAGCAACTCCGACTCCACTGGTAGCACTACGTTGGCAGTTTCTTGCTGCATCTTCTCTTTGACGAAAGGCATCGCCACACCCGGCAGGTAAGCTCCAAATGATTGAAACCCTTTAAGCAGCGTACGATCGATTGTGCTGAAAAACCTTGGCACCCCCTGCACATCGAGAATGTGGATCAGCTGGTCTGCGGCACGATGGGGCAAACGAGAGCGAAAAGCTTGGTCTGTGAGTTGCATGAGAGTCGACTTATCCAGCGGCGACTGAATCATGCGATCGAGTTCACCCTGTTGCCGGCGCTCGGCTGGCGTCTGTAGAGTCGACGCTTGCTGTTGCAGGTGACGAGCGAGATAGACCGCCTGCCGGACCTCTTCGGCATGCGGGGAATGCGGATCGTGAGGACACTGCCCGAGGAGCGTTTCGATTGCCGTCGCCATGCCGGTGCGGCTTGATACAGTACTCATCGCCAATCCTCACATCGTGTCTATAAAGCCACTGTTCATCACATGCGATATGAGACTATCATTTCGGATAAACTTGGACGCGATTCGACCATTCGGACCACTGTGCTGCCAGGTCCGCGACAACCCCGGGATAAGTGGACGCCAGATCGTTCAGCTCGACGCCATCGGCTTGCATGTCGTACAGTTCCCACTTCGAGGCGTCGATTCCACCTTTCGGCGAGACCTTCTGACCGACAAGCTTCCACTTGCCATCGCGCACCGATGCGTTGTTCTCATGTTCGAGAAAAATGGGTCTGCTTCGCTCCAACGGCTGCCCTTTAAACGCAGGCGCCAGCGAAACACCTTCAAGCGGCAGAATCGTGTTACCCTGAAACGTCTCTGGATAGTCCGCTCCAGCCACCTCTAGCACTGTCGGCACAATGTCGATTAGCTGTGCTGGCTCGCGATACCATTCGCTGCGCGAGCTGATTTTCGCAGGCCAGTGCACAAAGAACGGAGTGCATGCTCCACCTTCGTGCGTGTAACGCTTGTACAGCCGATACGGCGTACTCGAGAGATTCGCCCAGGCGGTTCCATAGCTGACGGTGCGACTGGCATTACGCTTTTCTATGTCCATCACTTCTTCGCGGCCGAGGATTCCTCCTTCGGCGGAAGCGCCGTTATCTGAGAGAAACACGAGGAGCGTGTTGTCTAGCTGATCTTGCGATCGAAGAAAATCGACGAGCCTGCCAATGTTGGTGTCTAGCCTATCGACCATGGCGGCATAGAGCGCCATACGCATATCCATTTCATCCTGTTTGGCATTATCAAGCGAGTCCCAAGCCGGCACACGGCTGTCCCGTGTCGACAGTGGCCAATGCGACGGTATTAGCCCAAGTTCGATTTGCCTCTGGTACCGCTGATGGCGAAGTTCGTCCCAGCCAATCCGATATCTACCGCGGTACTTTGCGAGATCTTCCTCATGCGCGTGCAATGGCCAGTGCGGAGCATTGTAAGACAGATAGAGAAAGAACGGGTTCTGCGCCGCGTCGAGCGACTCACTAATAAAACGGATTGCGTAATCGGTAAACGCGTCGGTGGTGTAGTAACGCCGATTGGTTGTGCTCGCCAGTTGGTCATCAATCTCGTTGCCATGGGTAATGCCGCGTTGCGCCCGAGGGGAGAAGTAATTGACTGATCCGGCGAGACAGCCGTAGAACTTGTCAAATCCGCGTTGCAAAGGCCAGCTACTTCGCTCGTGCTGTCCGAGATGCCACTTGCCTGCCAGCAGCGTCTGATAGCCAGCCGCCCCAAGGACCTCTGCCAGCGTCACACAATTGCGGTTAAGGTATCCTTGATAGGGGCCAGGCTGGCGTTGTTTCTTTTCGGGCGCGGTCGTCATATGCCCGATTCCGACTTGATGAGGGTACAAACCCGTCATCAGCGTAGCACGTGTCGGGCAGCAGCGTGCCGCGTTGTAAAACTGCGAAAATCGTACTCCGCGTGCTGCAAGTGCGTCGATGTGCGGCGTTTCTATTTCGCCCCCGTAACAGCCCAAATCGGAGAATCCCATGTCGTCGACCAATACGACGACAATGTTTGGCCGGCCCGCTGGAAGAGCTGGCTCTGCCAGTGCGAGGATCGTCATCGCTGTGGCAACCAGCTTCACTGATGAGAATCGGTCCGTCATCTTCATACGCGCAGTACCTCCACAAAGGATTATTCGTTTCCGGTCGATTTTCGTCCACTACGAAGCTATCTAGTGGTTCCGCCAGCCCTGATGTTCGACGCCATCACCCATCCGAGACACAGCCGACTAGCACACGGCAATACGAAACAGAAGGTACGCGCACAGGCAATCTGGATACCCGCCTAGGGAACGTGATTGGCCGGCGTGTCCTCCAAGTCAACACAGACTAGCTCATCTTCCCCCCTGAGGTACAAGCGTGTCCCAACGATTGCCGGATGCGAATAGAGTTCGCTGTCTCGGTCTTCAAGAATACGAAGACGAGATTCCACCCGATACGCAGGACCACCAATATCGAGCAGAATTAGTTCTCCGCTGCCTGATACAACAAGTAGCCGGTCGTCGTGTGCCAAGATCGACGCATAAGACGCGTAAGCGTCGTCGCTGGCAGTCCATTTCACGACGAGGCCGTCAGTGACGTCTAAGCAAAACGCTTGATTCCAAACAGCGAACACCTGATTGCCCACAACAACCGGCGTGCCAATATCGGGTGCCAGATCACTATTAGCCGCGACGGGAGTAGGGTTGATCTTGCCCTCTTTGCCGAACTCGTAAAGCCGCGTGCCATTGTTTTCGCTGCTGACTAGCAATCGATCGCCGACAACAACAGGCATTGGCACGTTAAAGTCATCCGCGACATCAGGAGTAATTGTCCATAGTCGCTCGCCGGAGCGTAAATGCCACCCGCCGAGCGAGATCTTGTCATGGCCAACGACTTGTTTAACTCCACCGAGTTTGCCACTGGTTAGAGAGCCGTAAGATGCCGGACCGCCGGGTGCCCTCCAGAGTTCCTCGCCGCTGTCCGGACTAAGCGCGACGATCGAGGCGTCCGGCCCGCCAGGGTTGACCAAGAGCTTGCCCTCGCGAAGCAATGGCGAGCCACACGCGCCCCAGGGGCGCTCGTCCAATACCCCAAAGTCGATTTGGAAATTCTTTGACCAGACTTCGACGCCCGTTGCGAGCTCGAGACAGATCAGGTCACCGGACGCACCAACAACATAAACCAGATTTCCATTGATCAAGGGCGTCGTGCGCGGTGAGTTTCCATAGTCGAAGCTCCCAATCGTCGGGCGTGCTATCGACCAGATCGGTTCCCCGTCTGATGCCGAGTAGCAGCGATAGACGTCGGCCGTGTCTTGCAAATCCCGATCACCGATCACGACATACTTTGTAGTTGCGGCAACGCCGCCAAGGCCAGGTCCCGCGAGGCCTTGACGCCACACAGTGTTTGCCTTCGACGGAAGTGACTTCGGCAGCCAATCGCAGTGCGCATCTCGATGCTTCCCCAACCATCCTGGCCAACCGCCCACCGATGCAACCTTGGCTTCGTCGGCAACGCCCTGCTCTCCGGGCAACGAATCGGCTGGAGTTTTTGCGGCGGTCGGCTCTGCATCGACGCCGTCTGCCAAGATCACCAGGTTCAGGGGAATCAAGATCAGCAAGATCGTGCTGATGGAGGGAACGCTTCCAGTCGCCACGCCTAACTCCTTCCCATCCAATGCGCTACGCCGGCCGCGCTCCTAGCACATAAAGTGACATGCGTGCGCACCGACAACGCCGTTGCGGCTACGTGCCGTCTAATATAGCCAAAAGCGCGTCGGTCAGCAGACGGTATTCACAGAAATCGCCACATTGCAGCTGGCGAATTACCAGGCGTACTCGCTACCACATCCTTCGAATGCGACTGGCCAAGACGGTCGTCATGGCCGCCAGAGTTAGCCCTATGGCAGCTGGCTCCGGCACCACCTGGACGGCCGAGAGAAAGTTGACCGACGAGCCGAATTGACGCTGCCATACGAGCATGTCGCTGCCGTCGACATCGCCATCGCCGTCCGCGTCACCTTGAGATTGGCTTGCTGCTGCAAGCCCATAGTTTGACTGCAACTCTGCTAGATCGCTTGAATCGACGTCGCCGTCACCATCAAAGTCTGCTGAAAAGGTGACGTTGATCTCAACAGAGTCTGCCTGGTAATCCACCAACCAAGCCAGATCGCTCTCGATCTCAGGAAGTGTCACACTGTCGAATGCACCCACAACACTCGCTGCCGAAAGGACCTCAAAACTGTCACCAGCGCTAGGTTCAAACAACCCAATAAGACTGACATCCAAGTCGCCGGCAAGGACAGCCGTCGCTTGCACATCTAATGATCCGAATGCTGCGGCACTAGAAACCTCTACCTCAAGATCGCCCGCCACTGCTTGGATGAAATCGCCGTCCACGTCGACCACTCCCGTGTCAGCAATTCGCAACGTCCCCGCGCCTGCAGGTCCAACGCGCAGCTCGCCGACCGGCGCCACAGCGGAATCTACGGTGACGGTCGCGCCACCGTCGATGAACACCGAGGTGCTACTGGTGTCGTTGCGCGGCGTGGCAACCGTCACGGTGTAGATGGCCCAGTCGACGCCGGTGTCATCGTTGATTTGTACGTTGACCGATCCATCCTGGAGTTCCGCCAGCGAGGAACCTAAGTCAAGCACACCAACAAAAGTCTCGCTGGTATTAATCTGCGTGTCCCAGCCGAGTTCGCTGAACGTCTTCTTGTTGTCTGAGTTCGCATTCATATTGAACAGACGAATAAAATCAGTGTCTACCTGACCACCGGCGTTCTGCAATAGTGCAAGCGCGAGGAATCCATGCACCACGTGCTCTCCCGCGTCCAGCTGATGCTGGATGGTAAACGCTACATTCTGATTTGCCGCTAGGTCATCGAAGCCGGTGATCGGATTTGAGGAATCTGCGTTGATAGCTGCTTCCCAATCCGGGTCGATAAAGGCATTATCGACACTGCCGCTGCCATCGTTGACGAAGTCATCCACGTCTCCGATCAGGTAGTCTCGCAGCGATACTGAGAACGAATCGGTCGGTGCTACACGCTGATCCCACGTCGAAGCGTCATTCCAGTTTCCGCCACCAGCGTTGGCACGAAATTGCTCAATGTCCTCCGAATCGCTGAACTGCGCTTCATACAAACTGGTACTACCACCAGCGGTCACCTGGGTACCGTGCGAGTCGTAGTTGCCCGAGGGCTGTGGACCAAACGTGGTGTCTTCGACAATGGTACCCGTGGAGCCAACTAGCCAGTTTTGTGCCGTAGGTGGATTCTGAATGCGGTAGCTATCAGCGGTCGAGTTCCACACGACAATATTTGCACCTGACCAACCGTGTGATGTGCCAAAACTCCCTCGATTTCGAGCATTGATCGCATTGCCCTGCACCGTGATATTGTCGAAGAGCACGCCGGTCGACCAACGCTGATGCGGCCCAGTATCACTGTTGGCGTTGGTCGCGATCGAATTGTGAAACACATTGGGGCCGGCAGGTCGTGTGCTGTTGGTCACAAAATCGTGTCGGCCTTCGTCGGCCTGTGCATTGGTCACCAGATTCAACTCGCCACTCAGGTCGTAGGTATAGCGCCGTGAACCCGTAATCAGGCTAACCGGATTTTGGCTGATTGCATCGTCAACCGTCACCCACTTTGCGCTCGGGTTTGCCACCACCACCGAATCGCCGAAATGCTCGGCTGCGATATTCCTGATCCACACGTTCTGCGCGCGATTATCGTTTTGGCCACCCCCAATCGAGATGAACTCCCACGCATGATCCTCGTCGGTCGGTGAGTCGAAGTCGGTATCGCCGCGCAGATTCTCAATTCCGATATTCTCGATCGCTCCGTTCCAGACGTACTCGCGAAGCGTACCACCACCAAACTGAGCGTCGAACGAGTTCGCTAGCGGCGCGTCGACAAAGATACGATCGCCCTCGATTCTAGTCACCACACGATCGTAGCGGACATTCATTGATCCAGGCGTCCACGGCGGATCACCGTTTGGCGGGTTGTCCATACCTACCGCGTTAATCCACTCTTGAGTGCTAGGACGCTCGATGCGAATGGTATCGCCGACGGATAAGGTCGACGTCGAACTCACACGGAAACTTCGCGAACCAGCGGGCACCACCTTGTCGATCATACCTATAGTCGACCCGATATTTGAACGACTGCCGCTACCGTATACGCGTACGAGTGGCCGCTGATTTGGATCTGATCCGCCCGTCAGTGGATTCCTACCATGCAACACCGTACCGCCGACGTCACGGCCAGACCCACGTAGCACGACTCCACTGGCGCGAATCTCCAACTGGCTATCGATGTCAAATGTCCCAGCGGTAAGCTGAACTGTACCGCGATAGCCGTCAGGCCCGATTGGCAGTAACGATACTTGATCGATCGCATTCTGAATACTCGTGGTGTCATCGCCGGTGACTGGCGACACGGTCAAGACCGTCGGCACGTTCGATGGGATCAACGCGGTTCCACGCCCCTGGTAGCCGACGTCCGAGAAATCAAGAATCCGATCGCCCTCAGCGTCGGGGACATAAATCAGCCGACCGGTCTCTCCGGTAGTAATCCACTCGCTTTCAGCCGCAACCGCCAACCAAGGAGCAGCCCCCAATTGCAGCACTGCGATGGCCATACAAATCGAACCGCGCGCAAATCTGAAGAAAAACCACGAACTCATTGCCTGCGTTCCGATCGACAGCGAATTAAGAGAAGTCTAAAAAGTCGGCGAACCGGCAGATTGCCTGATCGCAATGCGGCTGCGTCCGAAAGTCCGGAAAGAATCCAAACTATCTATACATACTGATGGTGGACAAGAAAGCTTGCAACCCGATTCAACACCTCGCGCTTCAGATAAAGCGTCAAATCTGCCTTAGCCAGACTGGCACTATCTAGCCTGCCACGCCGCCATCACGCTGCACCTCCTGCTCATTTACACTGCGGTGCTCCGCAATCAGCCATCTACTTCGAATGGAATCGAAAACATTTTGCGGAAAAAACAGAGTTCGATGCCATTTTCTAGGATTACTGCCTAAATCCATAAGTCATAATCTAGTGGTTTAGGCATCTTTTCTTGCGGCTAGGCGATTAAAAACTGCAGCCGCACAGGTTTGAGACACGATGGGCAAGATTCCCCACGTTGCTTTACTGATCGAG
Organism: Planctomycetota bacterium; assembly: GCA_039184115.1. GTDB lineage: Bacteria > Planctomycetota > Planctomycetia > Pirellulales > Lacipirellulaceae > Bythopirellula. The sequence continues at coordinate 11,016 of JBCDBK010000031.1, forward strand.
ACCTCGCGGGAGTATGCGCGCGGTTTGCTACGTGGAGTCGCACGATATCACCAAGAGCACGGCCCCTGGTCAATCTTTTTCGAGCCTCACGGTCTCAATCATCCTCCTCCCTCATGGCTCAAGACTTGGAAGGGGGACGGCATTCTGGCGCGCATCGACGATCGCAGAATGGCGGATGCGATACTAGAAACTGGCATTCCCGCCGTTGACGTTCGCGGCGCATTTCAAGACTTGGGACTGCCGTTTATTGGCGTCGATAATCGGCCTATATGTAAGCTCGCTTACGATCACCTGCAAGACTGCGGGCTACGTCACTTTGCATTTTGCGGGACGCCTCGCGGACAGAATCCAAATCAAGATCTACGCTGCGATCATTTCCTGGAGCAGGTTGAACAGGCAGGGTACAAATGCGAAGTTTTTCTAGGCCAACACAAGCCCGGTCGATCAAGCGATTGGGAGAAGCAGCAGGAACAGATCGCTGAGTGGCTACTCAAGCTGCCCAAGCCCGTAGGGATCATGACCTGTCATGACGATCGCGGCCATCAGGTGCTGGATGCCTGTCGTCGTGCAGGGCTTGAGATGCCGGACGAGGTCGCCATCATCGGCGTCGATAACGACCCGTTTATTTGCAATTTAGGCTCACCGCCACTGACGTCAATTGACGTGCATCCGAGCCGAATCGGCTACGAAGCCGCCGCTCTACTCGCACAGCTCATGGAAGGCGGTCCACCCGTCACTGAACCTGTACTCCTGGGTCCCCCACGTGGCGTTGCCGCGCGCCAGTCAACCGACATGCTGTCGGTCGAAGATCCGGAAGTCGCAGCCGCGATCCGGTACATTCGCGAACATGCCGTCGACGGCATTCGCGTGCAAAACGTCTTGGCACGAGTCAGCAAGTCTCCCAGCACTTTAGAGCGTCGGATCAAGAAGATTCTTGGTCGGACAATCAAAGCCGAAATCACTCGTGTGCGACTATCACGGGCGAAGCTATTGCTGTCTGAGACAGAGTTGCCAATCTCAAAAATCGCGCTGCGCACCGGGTTTAGCGAGCCCAAGTACTTCTGCGATGTCTTCCGCAAGAACCAAGGAATGACCGCCTCTGCCTATCGCAATAAGTTTCGCGACCAAGACTAGCACTGCATTCGCCGCACAAAGCGCATGCCACAGATGAAACAAGCCCGGTCAATACGAAATCGACCGGGCTCTTTCAATACAAAGATTGCAACGCGAAGTTGCCGGGCGTCGGTTTACCGACGGCGTCCAATGCCGGCGAGCAAGGCAACCGCACCAAGCACCATCGTGGCGGTGGCTGGTTCGGGAATCGGCAACACTTCGATGGTGACTCTCGAAAAGTCGAGACCATTATCAGCATCGCCTGCCGAGTTACTTGATCCGAACTTGTTCGAGTTGACGTGGAAGCCGAACATGCCGAAGTCCACCGAGTCGAACTGATCATTGTTGATATAGCTAGCTCCATCAAGCGTAGCCCGCAGGCCAACGGTCGTGGCGTCGACACGCGCTATCGTGAACGACCCCGTGTACTCGGTGTTTGGGGCCCAAGTGTAGCCTACGTCAGGACCACTCGGCGAGATGTTGTCGAACCGTGAGGTTGTCGACATGAGGCGGCCAGTGCCGAACAGACTATCTTGGTTATGCTCACGAAAGTTCAGATCACTGCCCGTCGCGGCAGCATCGCCTGTGGCGTAGACGTCCATATCGAGCATGTAGCCTGGCAGCGGCTGGCTACCTGGTCCACCGGTTGCTTGCCCCCAGCCATAAACGGCGTTTTGGTCGCTACTTGAAGCGTTTACCGTGGCGTCGAGGCAGCACAGGTCAGACCTCGTGTCATTGGGGTCGACGCCAAGGTTGTTGGCGGTTAGGCGACCAAGATTGTCGAAAAAACCTACTCGGAATGAGGAGTTATTGCTTCCACTCACGTCAATCGATGCTGGAGTCGTGAACGTGTAGGTCGCCCGAATCATCTCTCCGATAGCCAAAGACTGCGTTGGGAACACCGTGTGGATACCACGACCTGAGGTACCGGTGACCAAACCAAGTGAGCCAGCGGAAATCTCAATTCCCGAGCTTGAGGAAGAAGTGAACCATGGTGTGTCCAAGGCTCCCGTCTTAGCTGTGTCACCATCAGAGAAATCGTCGTCAACGATGGTGGTCGCTTGAAGCGATGCTGCGAGCAGGCAAATCATGCCGCCCGCGCTGAGAAGAGTAAAATACTTAAAGCCTGCTTTCATTAGAACGATCCCCGTAAATTCAGCGATGAACTAGAAGAGTAGTAAATGTGCCAGACGGCCCGGGTGACCCGAGATCCTACTGCTGGGCACGTGACGAGTGTGTACCACTATTAAGACCCAACACTACAAACTCCGCAATCCAATTTTCCGGATCGCAACTCCGATTTTGATAAGCAGCGGCAATCGGAAAAGCTCGATCGGCAGCTGCAGGCAACCAGAACGCCGAGGAGGAGTACGATAATAGAGCACTGCAGCTAGGTCTAAACGGTGTTTGCAGTATACGCTCGCAGCGGCGGAACAAGCAGAGTCCAGCCTCGACTTCTGATCGCTGATCAACGACAGCCCGTACCTTCATGCCGCGTCAATGCGGTTATCTGCACCGCGAAAATCTCCCCAGCACGCGGTCTTGGGCCAATTGGCTCTGCGGCGAAGTCCCTTTTTTTGCCCATACGGGATCAGGGAAGATGCAGATTCTCCAGGTGGACGCTCTCCTCGGAATTGCTGTCGCAAACTCTTGTATAAAAATCGGAGTCGAAATCTGTGTAATTGGATTGCTGTTTTTCCGGCATTCAAGCAAATTAGATGTACGTCGAGCATCTCCTCACGAACAGAGTCTATTCGCATCTAGATTTTTTGCTTGTCACTCAGACTAGTTCTTTATCTACCGTAGGCGCACACCCAACGTCGCGTGACTGGCATCATCCCGAAAGGTATCTCCTCATGAATCGCAACCGAATTCGAAAAGTGATCGTCAATGCAATGTTTCGCAACCCGTCCATGGCCATGCTAGGCCTAGCGTTGCTCCTACCAGCGAACGCTTTTGGCGTTGAGTTGATCCGCGATGGTTTTGGTGACGGCGATCGCAACAACAATGGGCTCGCATTTGAAGCTAACGACGGCGCGAACAACATCGAAGGAGACGTCACTGGCGATTACACTCCCGTTGGCGGGTTAGGCACGCCGCTGATCTACCCGGTCGACACGACAGTGATCGGAGCGACGACCGCTGACGACGTAAACGATACTGGTATTCGTTGGACTTCTACCGGCGGCGTGACCGACAATGGCGCAGGCGATCCTGCAGCTCGGCCAAGAATTATTAACGACGCAGCCGGTCACATGCCAGATACTGTCGGCAGCGGCGTGGGATTTTTCAACAACATCTCCGGCCAAACAGAGACTATTCCCGCTCTTGATAGCGGCTTGGCACTTGGATTCGAAGGCAAAGGACGTGGACGCTCGATTAGTGGATTCTTCGAGACCGATGGAGACTACTCGACGAAAGAAGGCACCATTTCTCTTGGCCCGAAGGTCGACGACGAAATTAAAGTAAGTTTCGATTTTCGCGTTTGGCTGAGTGCTCCGAACTTTAATACCGGCGACTCGATCAACCATGTGCCGGCGCGCGGCGAGATTCGCTTTGGTCTCTACGAAGATGCCGATGACCAACTGGGTCAAACGAACCTATTCGCAGGTGGAACAGGCATTCTTGACGCGGTATGGGGAGAGGATGACGGTGGCTTCCGGGGCGACTTTTTTGGACCAGATGCTAGTGGCGATCCCGGCTGGTTCGCTCGCGTGCCGATCTATGACCCGGACGCACCAGTGAACCCCTTGTTCGGCCCATTCCCTGATGGAAGAAACGCTCGAATCGTGCAAGAAACGAATGCTGATCCGAACTCTGACACCACAATTCACTTGCAAGGCTCGTCCTTCTCCAACGGCGGAGACACCGATGTCGTCGCACTTCCAGACCAGGTGACGCCCGACTTTGTGACGCTGGAAAACACCAAGCGATACAACATCGAGCTATCTTTGAAGCGATTCGATGAGTTGGGAGGCAGCACAAATCCTGCTGACGACGGCGATAATATTGAAGCGACGCTTACCGTCACCGACCTCGACAATCCGCTCGATACTTTTTCATTTAGCGGATTCAACGCTTTAGACCCCGAGATGCTGGATGATCAAGCCGGCTTCTTCAGCGATGCCTGGGACTACTTTTCTATCACTACCGCTGGTTCGTCAGATTCCGACGAGCTGGACTTCGTGATCGACAACTTTCTGATTGAATGCAACGGTAGCAATTGTGGTTCTTCGGTAGATACCGAACCAGATGGTGACATTGATGGAGCAGACTTCCTCGCATTGCAGCGAACAGATTCCTCGCTGATCTCGCAGTGGCAATCCGAGTATCCCTCTGGTGCATCTCTGGCAGCCGCCAATGCAGTCCCTGAACCCGCGTCCCTCGTCAGCTTGTGCTTGGCAAGCTTGCTCACACTGGCAGGTGCGAGACGCTCGCAACGATAGAAGTATGAAGAATCCTCGCCCTGCGGGGCGAGGTTGAAATTGGTTTCGTTTCACAGGCCGCACCAAAGCAGCGCAAGGAGTGCCGCGCGCGTCCGAATTGTCTTGCGACGATCGTTGGTGGTGTCGAGGCACCAACACCCTAGGCATTCGTTAGTGCCTCAACTCGTCAGTCGTAATTAATAGGAGCATCAAAGCTATGTCGAGCGGATGCAGAATAGGATCGAACATGAAGAAGTCAAAAGGTTTCACATTGGTCGAGTTGCTCGTCGTGATTGCCATCATCGGCGTCTTGGTGGCACTACTGCTACCTGCGGTGCAAGCCGCTAGAGAGGCAGCTCGCCGCATGTCGTGTCAGAACAACCTCAAGAACATCGGGCTCGCGGATCAAAACTACCACAGCACCCACGGACATTTCGCAGAAGCTCGGCCAGGGCCGGACAGCACGAGCAAGAAAGCTCTGTGGCCACTTGTCACGGCGGTCGAGCGATCGGGAGCGAGCGTTTTCGTTGTGCTCCTTCCCTATATGGAGCAGCAAGCTCTCTACGACAACCTGGATATCAACGATAACGAGAGTATTTGGCCTGCCGGTATTACCTCAAGCGGCATTTGGAATGACTTTTCGCTGTTTCCTTTACGCATTGAAGGGATCGCCACCCGACCGGATGTGATGGTGTGCCCCTCCAGTGGTGACGAAGCGGAGACGACCATTGAAAGCTTTCAAAGTTGGGAGCTAACCCCCGCTACAGGCAACTATGCCGGCTCGGCCGGTCATCGCGGGCTGATCTTTAACGCGTATGGCGTCGATGCGTGCATGCTCAAACATAACAATACTGGTGTACATCTCTACGGCGGTGGTAAAGCCTGGGATTCAACAGTGCCGATTAAGAGAATCACCGACGGTACGAGCAATACGATTTCGTTTGGCGAGGTCATTGACAGCCACCTGCCAGAGAATTCAAACATTTGGACCTACGGCTTTCGCTATTTGGATACAGTCCGAATGACGGACGTAGCGATGAATACTCCTCCTTCAATCGTCGGTCAGGTCGCTGGCACAGGTGGCCCTTTCGAAGTGAATGGCGCCTTCTTCAGCCGTCACCCAGGCGGCGCGCAGTTTACCTACGCCGATGGACATGTTGAGTTCGTCGACGAGTCCATCGATTTGGAAACGTACCGTAACCTGTCAACAATCGACGGCGAACCGTCGATCCTCGACGAAGACGACGATGTCAACGTATGCACTTCGGCGAACGGTTGGTAGAGCTCCTGTCGAATGATTACGAGCACAAACCGTACCGTCAATCATGGCGAATCATTTACTTGTATTTTTGGATGGTGGTTGACTTGATGTATGGTAAAGCGAAGTTGCTGCTGTTTGGTTTTTCCGCGCTACTAGTCTTTTCTGGCTGTGGAAAGCAACCCGTGCGATACCCTGTCGCAGGCAAGGTTGTTATCGATGGCGAACCCGTTACAAAAGGCTCGATACAGTTCGTGCCAGACGCGGGAAGGCCCTTTGCCAGCAAGATCGCGAGTGATGGCTCGTTCCGCTTGGTCGAGGCAAGCCTCAATCAAGACGCGGGCGCGCAAGGACTCGCACCCGGCACCTATCGGGTTGGTGTATCTTCCTCAGAAGTCATCAACGAAGACGAAGGGGAGGTACTCAAGCACATTCCGGCGCGGTACGCGGACTACCGTAGTTCGAACATCGAAATAGAAATTCAAGCGCCAAACGAAGACATGCTCATCGAGTTGACTTGGGAAGGCTCCAAGGAAAGCGAAGAAGAGCAGGCGGTTGAAAACGAAGAAATGGCGGAAGCTGCTGATCAGCCTAAAGTCGAGGTCGTGTCGCCGGACGCTGAGCAAGCAGTTGCCCAACCGCAGGAGGTTCCAGACCAGGAATGAGCAGGATGACTTCTTCCAATAGCAGAATCACTGAGCGACTTCAGTTTCTCAGCTATCGGCTGGCCGCTGCGATGATTGTCGTGTGCATTTTCGCCACGCTAGGGTGTAGTGACGGCAGGCCCAAACGTGTGACTGTCTCTGGCACAGTGCTCATTGATGGGCAGCCATTGACGCAGGGCATTGTGCAGTTTGTGCCGGAGGGCTCACGCCCGGCGGCTGGCAAGATCGACGCCTCCGGTCGCTTTACGCTAACTAGCTACGACGGTGGTGACGGCGTTGTCCTCGGTACGCATCGCGTGATGGTTGCCGCCAAAGAAGTCATTAGCGAGAGCAAGGTGAAGTGGCTGGCACCGCCAAAGTATGCCGACCTACGCAACTCAGGTCTCAGTTTTGAGATTACCGAACCAACGGACGACTTGACGATCGAACTTACTTGGGACGGAGGCAAGCCGTTCACTAAATAGACGCGAATTGTAGGAATGAAGAGGCTCAATAAACAACTCGGAAAGCTGGTTCACAGAGTGGCTGTCGTGGTGATGGCTATTCTGTTCGTGCAGCGCAGCGTCTGCGGGACGGAGTTTTTCGTTTCGTCTGCCTCCGACATTACCAGCGCGCTGCAGTCGGCTCAGCCGGGCGACATCCTCACGATGACTGACGGCACCTGGACCAATCAGACGATCAACTTCACCGGATTCGGAACGTCTAGCAATCCGATTACTTTGCGGGCCCAGACCCCCGGTCAGGTCATCCTTAATGGCAGCTCAACACTAAACATTTCCGGCGACTGGCTGGTCGCGGATGGGTTGCTGTTTGAAGGTGGCTCGCTGCCTGACGGGTCGAACGCAATCGTGGAGTTTCGCGGCGGCGCTGGCGAGGCGACGAATAGCCGTTTCACCAACTCGGCAATCATTGACTATAACGCGGCTGACGTGGACGACCGGTACCATTGGCTGGAAATTTTCGGACAAAACAATCGGGTCGATAACAATCGTTTTGAAGGGCAGAATCACTCGGGCGTGACGGTCGTGGTACGTCGCGACAACAGTTCGGCGCAGCACCATCTGATCGACCGCAATCATTTTGTCGATCGTCCCGCGCCGATTAATCCGAGCAGTACCAACGGATTCGAGACGATTCGCGTTGGTACCAGTAGTCAGTCGCTCAGCGATTCTTTCACGACGGTGGAGAACAATCTCTTCGAGCGCACCGACGGCGAAATCGAAATTATCTCCAACAAGTCTGGCAACAATACCTTTCAGTACAACACCTTTCGCGAGTCTGCGGGCACACTGACACTGCGCCACGGGGACGATAATGTTGTGAAAGGCAATTTCTTCCTGGGAGAGAATAAGGATCGATCAGGCGGAATTCGCGTCATCGGCGAGAGGCAGACGATCGTCAACAACTACATCGCTAATGTTGACGATCGCGCCGATGGGGCGATTTCGCTAACGACCGGCGTCGTGAATTCACCGGCAAACCGCTACTTCCAGGTGAAAGACGCGGTGATCGCGCACAACACAATCGTCGATGTGGCTGGTCCGGCAGTGATTTTTGATTATCTGTACGATCCGATCCCTGATCCAAATAACGGTGAGCTTCAGAACCTCCGTCCCGAAAATGTTACGCTGGCAAACAACTTGTTTCGCAGTTCTGGTCCAGCAATCTTCGATGGTACCGAAGGCAGCGGCTGGACGTGGGAAGGCAATATCGCGTTTGATGGCAGCCTCGACTCCAAAACGGGGGATGCTGGGATTACCGTGATTGATCCTGACTTGCAGCTCGACGGCAACGGATTATGGCGGCCCAGCGCAAGCAGCCCGGCTATCGATGGCGGCCAGGGAAGTTACTCGGGCTTGCTCTCCGACGACATGGACGGCGAAGCGCGAATTGGCATCTTCGACGTGGGCGCGGACGAATACTACCCCGATCAATCGACCATCGTTCGCAAGCCGCTTACTGGAGAAGATATAGGTCCAGCCTGGTTCGGTGAACCAATTGTCGATCCGCCGGGCGGTGGTGGTTGCTTTGCGAATGGCTGCGCGATTCAGGCCGAGGACTATACGTCGGTGCTTGATCCCGACAACGACGGATTTGTTTGGACCAAGTCCTCGGTGGCCGAAGCTCTTGGCGGAGAGGTGATCGTCGCGCCTAACGGCACTCGAGTGGACGTGCCGGGAGACACCCACGACTCCATTGCGACCTACGATCTCACATTTCAGGAGGCTGGCACATATCGAGCCTATTATCGTGCCCGTGGCTTTAGCGGCAGCACCGACAGTATTTATGTGCCCGACGATTTTGAGACGGATCCGGACAACATCGAAAGCTTGGCTAATAACGGCGAATTCCGCTGGGAAGTCGGCGACACCTTTACCATTCTGCAATCCCATGTAGGTGTGCCGCTCGAATTCCGCATTGGGCGGCGCGAGCAGTCGGCCCAGCTCGATGCGCTGGTGCTTAATCTCGACTTGTTTCTAACCGAAACTGAGCTCGATGCGCTGTTTGACATCGTGCTTGATCCGGCAGACTTCAATGAAGATGGCTTTGTGAATGCGACGGATCTGGCGGCCTGGCAGACCGGGTACGGAATGACCTCTGCTGCCACGCGTGCCAATGGTGACGCCGACGGAGATGGTGACGTCGATGGTGCCGACTTTATGATTTGGCAGCGAAACCTCAGCAATACCGCGCTCGCGGCGAATCTTGCGGCCAACGTCCCAGAGCCGACGAGTGTTACTCTACTGGTTTTTTTATGCTTGACCGTCTCAGTGGGACGACGGCGCGAGCACAGCTTCCAACATTGCAGAAAATAGGATGCCTTGGCGATGACGAAGAACCATGAAATCAAATCACACGGCAAGAATCGACGTGATTTTTTGAAGACAGCAGCCGCGACATCAGCGATTGCCGTACCCTACTTTGCGCCAGCCTCGGTCTTTGGTGCGACGGCCCCAAGTAATCGCATCACGTTGGGGTGTATCGGCGTCGGCAATCAAGGCTTCCCGAACATGCAGCGATTTCTTGGGCACGACGACTGCCAGGTTGTCGCCGTCTGCGATGTAAACAAAGGGAGTGGCGGCTACAAAGACCAGCATCACTTTTACGGCCGAGAACCGGCCAAGAAAGCCGTCGAAGACCATTACGCAAAGAGTCGTCCTGCAGGTGAGTTCAAAGGCTGCGAGGCCTACAGCGACTACCGCGACGTGATTGCGAGGGATGACATCGATGCAGTGATGATCGTAACGCCAGATCACTGGCACAGCACGATGACGATCGCTGCCGCCGAGTCGGGCAAGGATATCTATTGTGAAAAGCCGCTAGGCCTGACGATTGCAGATCAGCAGGCAATGGTCGAAGCAGTTCGTAAGAACAATCGCGTCCTGCAAACTGGCAATCACGAGCGATCGAATCCCAACGTTCGTGCCGCTTGCGAATTGGTCCGCAACGGTGCGATCGGAAAGGTCAAACGGGTCATCACGCACGTCGGACGTCACAACAAAGTTGGACCAGGCCCAGGCTGGGAAGCCATGCCTGTGCCCGATGGCTTCGACTACGACATGTGGCTGGGCCCGGCGCCGGAAGCCCCCTATCACAAAGATCGGTGTCTCTATCGGTTCCGTTTCCACTCAGACTATGCGGGTGGGCAGCTTACCAACTTCGGCGCACACTCAAACGACATGGCACAGTGGGCGCTGGGAATGGATGATAGCGGGCCGGTCAAGGTCGAGCACATTTACTCTGACTTCCTACCAGAAGGCAGCCTGTTTAACGCGGCAACGCATATTCACGTCCGCTACACCTACGCTGATGGCACGATCCTAGAGTGTCGTACCGCTCACCCCTCGGTGCGTTGCATCTTCGAAGGCACTGACGGTGTCATTCGGGTCGACAACAAGGGTCAGAATTTCGCGACCTTCCCGGAGAGCATCAAGCTGGACAGCGGAATTGACTACCCACGGACCTATTCCAGTAACGGCGACCATCAACGCAACTTCCTCGACTGCGTGAAGTCTCGCGACGAGCCCAACGCGCCGGTCGAAATCGGCCATCGTACTGCGTCCGTCTGCCACTTGGGCAACATTGCGATTCAGCTCAAAACGAAACTGGACTGGGATCCCGTCGCCGAGAAGTTTAAGGGCAGCGATGAAGCGAACGAGCTGCTTGCTCGCGACGTTCGGACATCCTGGCAAGCTTAGCCCATCAGTATTTCACACCCGCCTCAAGCGAAGAACTTCAACCGAGCGTTTAAATTGAATTCCCAACGATTGCAACAACGAAGCGACACCGAAATAGGCGGTGCCCGATCCAAGGATATCAGGATTCGGGGCGTTGAACTCTATTATCTGCCGGTGGAAACGCGAGTACCACTCAAGTTCGGCACCGAGACGCTGACTTCGGTTACCTGCGCCAGAGCAAGAGTCGTCGTTGAGGATCGGCAAGGCCAGTTGGCAAGTGGCTGGGGCGAGACTCCGCTGAGCGTTCAGTGGGTATGGCCGAGCCAGATGTCGTATGCGGCGCGGCACGCGGCGCTGCTCGACTTTACTGAGCAACTCGCCGCATCGTGGGCTGACTTTGCTGAGTTTGGCCATCCAATGGAAATTGGCCACGCCTTTCAAGAGCAAGTCCTGCCAACGCTGCTGAACGGATTTAATCGCGACTGCCAACCCTCTGAGCGCATGCCGCTGTTGGCAGGCCTAGTCTGTTGTTCTCCATTCGACCTCGCTTTGCACGACGCCTATGGCAATGTGCATGCAAAACCGGTGTATGAGACTTACAACGCGGACTACATGAACTACGATCTCACACACTACGTCGAGCCCGCTGAAGACGCTACGGTCGACTTTAGCGGCAAGTATCCGGCCGACTACATGTCCGCAGAACGGTCAGAAAAACTGCCTGTGTGGCATCTCGTTGGTGGACTCGATCCCCTCGATCTGTCGGAAACCAATGGAAATTGTCCAGATGATGAAGAGCCAGTGATCCTCAGCGACTGGATGGATCGCGATGGCATTCGGTGTCTGAAGATTAAGCTCCGCGGCAACGACGCGACGTGGGATTATCAGCGTCTTGTCAGCGTGGGTCAGATCGCGCGTACCAAAGGAGAATACTGGCTGACAGCGGACTTCAATTGCATGGTGTCAGATCCGGCTTACGTGAATGACATTCTTGATCGGCTCCGCGAAGAGGAATCAGAGATTTTTGACGCGATACTCTACGTCGAGCAACCGTTTCCTTACGACCTCGAAGTGAATCGGATTGATGTCCACAGTGTCTCGTCACGCAAGCCATTGTTGATGGATGAGAGCGCTCACAACTGGGAACTCGTGCGGCTGGGCAGATCGCTTGGGTGGACCGGTGTCGCACTGAAGACTTGCAAGACGCAGACTGGTGCGATTCTCTCGCTGAGCTGGGCGAAAGCGCATGGGATGTATGTGATGGTCCAAGACTTAACCAATCCGATGCTCGCCCAGATTCCTCATGTGTTGTTGGCCGCTCACGCGGGCACTATGATGGGCGTGGAATCCAATGCCATGCAGTTCTACCCTCGCGCGTCCGACCCCGAGGCGCAAGTTCATCCCGAGCTGTATCGACGCCGAAGTGGCCAACTTCGCTTGGATACGCTCCACGGTTCTGGGTTCGGTTACCGCCTCGGCGACATCAATCGCAAGCTCGATTCGCCGGTCAAACAAGTCGGCGTAACGGCTTTCTGAACAACTCCCTACAATTCGCAACAGGAAAGGAGCGATTTCGTGCGCTACCTCATCTCTGTGGTGTCGTTTATTTTCTGCTTTGCGCTCAGCGGAGCTGGACCTTCGATGGCCGAAACTCGCGTCATCGTATGGGAGCCAGCCTATCTGGCAAGTGTGAAACAATCGCTTCCATCACCGACGCCCGAGGTCGAGCGAGCCCTAACAAGATTGCGTGATCAGGCGGACGAAGCGCTTGATCGGGGGCCATTCTCTGTGATGCAGAAGAAGGAGCTGCCGCCTAGCGGAGATAAACACGACTACCTGAGCTATAGCCGCTACTGGTGGCCGAATCCCGACACCAAAGACGGACTGCCGTTCGTTCGACGTGATGGCGAAACTAACGTCTCGATGCGAGCCAAAGGCGATCGCGATCAGATTGGGCAGCTGTTCATCGATGTCGAGGCGCTGACGCTCGCCCATTATTTCTTTGACGATCAGCGGTATGCCCAGCATGCTCGGAAACTGATTAAGACTTGGTTCCTGGATCCAGAAACCAAGATGAATCCGAACCTTAACTACGCTCAAGCCGTGCTCGGTCGCAGCGAAGGCCGCGGTGTTGGCATTATCGATTCGCGCGGATCCATTGTTCTCCTCGACTGCGTTGCCCTGCTGTGCGAATCGAACGTCATGTCAAAGGCAGAAGACGAACAGCTACGCGCATGGTACCGAGATTTTCTCGTGTGGCTGCGTACGAGTCGACTCGGTAAAGAGGAAGAGGGTGCCAAGAACAACCATGGCAGCTGGTACGCCGCCCAAACGGCGCGAATCGCAGTCTACGTCGACAAGACTGATATTGCGCGAAAGCTCGTCATGCATACGAAGAATCGACGAATCCCAGACCAGTTCGATTCGTCAGGCGGACAGCCCTATGAAAACGAACGGACCAAGTCGCTCCATTATTGTTTTTTCAATCTCTCAGCACTGACCTGTGTCGCAAGGGTTGGAGAACACGTCGGCGTCGACCTTTGGAAGCCAGACGCCGATGGGAATGGCGGGCTGCAACGAGGACTCGAATTCCTACGGCCCTATTTGCAAGCGCAGGAGGAATGGCCGCATCGTCAGATGGAGCGATTCCGACTGTCCCCAAAAATCATACAGCTGCTGCGTATGGCCTCGGTCCGATACAACGACCCAAAGTTTGCCGAAGTGATTGACAAGACGGAGCATCGCCATCGCGACTTCAACTATTCGGCGCTGGTATGTGATGTTCGCAGAGACCAACCGCCTCAAGTGACCGTCGTCGATTCCGAGGACTCGGCTTCGACGCCGTATGATTTGCCCGACTTATCTAATTACACAGCTGAGAAGATTCGTAGCCTTGTTCCTCATTCCGGAAACGGTGAGGCCAAAATCGTGAGCACCGCCGAGATTAAGCTGCTTGAAGAAGCCTTTCGGGACGAGCGAGGCACAGACCTACAAGAGCGACAAGGCAGACAAGACACACGAATCATTGAAGTCTGTCGTGGCCCAATGACGGTGACACAACTTGTCGAACAATTGAATGACACATCGGTTGCGGAGCATTCTGGTTCGACCGCGACGCTACGACTCCCTTTGCTTGTAAGTCACGGGGCTGCGCTGATTATCGATGGCTCTGAGACGGCCACTCTACGACTCTCGACGGATTGCGGGGCGTTTGTCGCCAACGCAGGTGACTTGTATGTGGTTGGTGCAAACGTCGTCGCGTGGGACGAGGCGACAAACTCTCCAACGGTCTTCCAGGACGAGTACGCGTTTCGCCCCTATATTTCTTCCTATGTGCGATCGCGCACTTACTTGGCAGAAAGCCGCTTCGAACACTTGGGCTACCACGCACCGACCGCCTATGGCCTCAGCCTCTCAAGTCACCCTGAGCGAGAACTTGGCGAGCCACGCGAAGATTGGCCAACAGGCCAGATCGTCGATTGCGTCTTCACTGGCCTTTTCTATGGATTCTATTCCTACGAAGCCCGGGACGTAGCAATCGTCGGAAATACTTACGACAACAGCATCCGCTACGGCATCGATCCGCACGATCGTTCGACGCGGCTGATTATCGCCAACAATACTGCGAAATCCACTCGGGAGCGACATGGCATTATTGGCTCACGTGGAGTTTCCAACAGCTACATCTTCAATAATAAGAGCTTCGAGAACGAGCAGTCAGGCATCATGCTGGACCGTCAGTGCTCAGATAATGTTGTTGTCGATAATCAGGTCTTCAAGAACGGACAGGGGATCGCAATCTACGAAAGCAGTGGCAACCTAGTCGCCAACAACCTGATCGCCGTCAACGAAAAGTCAGGGGTGCGTGTGCGGAACAGCACCGATCTGGTCGTCGAAAGCAACACGGTGGTAGGTAACGGGGATTACGCGTTCGAGGTTTACTCCAAGACCTTGGCTGATCACAACAAGCGATTCTCACGGGGCGATCGATACCGCAGCTACGTCGAGGCGATCATTCGCAGCAATACCGCCACAGGGAACAAAGGCTGCGTTAAAGGGAACCGAGTTCAGATGTTGTCGCTGAGCGATATCCGAACAGAGATCGATCCGACGGCGATTACCGACACGATTCCGGTAACGCTCGCGGCGCTTGACGACAGTGGCGATCAGGAATTCGGCAGTCAGCTTAAGCCGTATCGTAACGAGCTTCGTCAAGCTTTCGAGACACCACGGCGAGTGGTCGAGTATCGCGACAACTAGGCCTGACAAACGGTGGACGGCGCGTCACTTCGCCAGACGAATCCCGGCGAACTGCCAGCGTGATTCCGGCGAAAAGAAGTTGCGGTAGGTTGGCCGAATGTGAGTCGACGAGGTCGCGACCGATCCACCGCGCAGCACATACTGGTTGCACATGAACTTGCCGTTGTACTCACCTAACGCGCCAGGTGGCGCAGAGTACCCTGGATACGGCGAGTAAGAGCTTGCGGTCCACTCCCAGGCGTCCCCAAACATTTGTGCGAGGCTATCGCCCGCAATGCCGCTGGAGTTCGGATGCAGGGCAACGCTGTCGGCAATCAGCTTGTCTGCAAAGTTCCCGTGTGTCGGACAGTTGTTGGAGGCCACCTCCCACTCCGTCTCGGTAGGCAGGCGAGCGCCCGCCCAACGTGCGAAAGCGTCCGCTTCAAAATAGCTAACATGCGATACGGGCGCGGCCAGGTCGAGCGGTTGGAGTCCGGCAAGCGTAAACTCGTGCCACTCGTCACCGACACGATACCAATAAGGTGGCTTCTCCCAACCTTCTCGATTTACGTAATCCCACCCTAGCGCAAGCCAAAGTTCTGGCTTGCTATAGCCACCGTCCTCTACGAACTCCAAGTACTCCTCTGAAGTGACTAATCTATTCGCCAGCTTATAACGTTCGAGAAAAACTCGATGCCTAGGCAATTCATTATCGAACGAGAACCCTTCGCCTACGTACCCGATCTCATGAATCCCTTCATCGCACGTAGACCAATTCATTGGACCAACGTTAGTCCCCGTATCGCGTTCGCCGTCGCGATAGACTGGGAACAGCGGATTCTTCGAGAAGAGATGCTTGAGATCGGTCAGAATTAGCTCTTGATGCTGTTGCTCGTGCTGGATACCTAGTTCGACAATTTGGGCGACGTCGGTGCCATCAGCTGGCCATTCCGACTGCAAACGTGCGAGCATTGCTTCGTCAACGTATTCGCGATAAGCATAAGTCTCGTCGAGATCAGGTCGCGACAACAGCCCACGCTGATCGCGCGGGAACTGCTCTCCGACCGCGTTGTAGTACGAGTTGAATAGCACTTCGTAGTGCTCATCAAAGACGCGATACTGCGGATCGAGTCCGAGCAAGAAGGTTTCGAAAAACCAGCTGGTGTGCGCCAGGTGCCATCGCACGGGGCTAGCATTGGCCATTGATTGTAAACAACAGTCCTCAGCCGACAATGTTTCACAAAGGGTTGCTGTAAACGAGCGAATGGCAATGTATCGCTCAATCAGCGATTCGCCGATCGTCACGGTTCTCGATTCAACTTCTTGAGCCATTATCATCACCACCCACAGACAGAGGACGTAAGCCAGCGGGAACAAGCCAGCGCTCGGAGTACTCGAATAGGAATTGTAACAGAATCGCTAAACAGGCGGCGGGCACCGCGCCTTGCATAATTAAAGCCGTGTCGTTAAGCCTTATCCCCGTCAGGATCGGCTGGCCATAGCCTCGGGCTCCAACTAGTGCCCCCAGAGTCGCGAAGCCAACATTAAGTACGGCTGCTGTCTTTACGCCGGCCAAGATTGACGGCGACGCCAATGGCAGCTCGATGTGAAATAGCTTAAACAACCGTGATAAACCAAGCGCCGTCGCCGACTCGTCATACTCGGGCGAAATCGTTGATAGGCCAGTCGCCGTGTTGCGGACTATTGGCAACAAGCTGTAGAGAAATAAGGCGAGCACAGCTGTCATCGACCCTGCACCGAGCGTGTTCAGGTTCAGGTAGGCGACCGGGGCGATCAGCAAGACAAGCAGAGCCAGTGCAGGAATCGTCTGTACTACGCTCACCGCGCCTAAGATTAGCTGCCCCAACCGTGGAAACTTCGCCGCCAGCACTCCTAACGGAACGGCGCAGAAAATTGCTGGGATTAGCGAGCGTCGTACCAGATCGCAGTGTTCAAGAGTGCGATCCCACACGATCGCCGCAACCGATCGATCCTCGACATGTGTTTCGATCGAAAACTTATCGCGCAGAAAATCTGAAGCCGCCTGCAACTCACTCGCTTCGCGCGAAGCGACGAGCGCATTAAGCTGGACTATCTCGGTTTCGCTTACGGCTGACTCGAGCTTGAGAAGGTGCTTGATCAGTCCCGGATATCGGTCTTCTAAGTCCGTTCGGAATAGCACGACCGCATCATATCGAGGAAAATACTCCCGATCATCTTCGAGCAATACCAGATCCAACTCAGCCAACTGGGCATCGGTCGTGTAGGCGTCCATCACGTCGATGTCGCCTACTTCCAATTGGCGATACGAGACATCGTGTTCCATGCCCGAGACATTCTCTTGAGGGAGAGAATAGGCCTTCCTTAGATTCTTCCAACCGTCATCGCGGTCAACAAACTCGTTGCTAAATCCAAGCCGAAGGTCTGGATGCGCTGAAAGATCGCTTATTCTCGACAGCTGTAGTCGCTCTGCCGTCTCGCGACGGACTGCGAGCGCGTAGCTGTTGTTAAATCCAAGTGGCTGGCTGATCCCAATTCCCTGCGCGGCGAGCAGCGACGCTAGGTTTTCTTGGCTGGCTGTGGGGTCACCAGCGAAAACTTCTTTGACGAGAGTGCCGGTGTACTCGGGGTACAGGTCCACCTCACCGCGTTTTAGTGCATCGAACACCACGGTCGTCCCACCAACGGCCAGGCGCGTCGACTTTTCTCCCGTTGCACGAATAAGTTGCGTCAGCATTTCGCCCAATATCGCGGTCTCAGTGTCTTGCTTGGAACCAACACGAATTCCTGGCGCCGGCACCGTGCCGGGTAGCACAGCCAGTGCAATTAGTAGCAGAAGAACGAGTAGATAACGATTCATGCCAATACAGGCCGTTGGGCTTGTACAAACTGAGTTGCAAAGTCGTCGATTGGGTTTTCGATTAATTCCGAGAAATCGCCTTGCTGCACAATCTGACCGTGTCGCAGCAGCGTAACGCGATCAGCCAGATAGCCCGCTTCAGCTAGATCGTGAGTTACGAGTACCACCGTCTTGCCAAGCTCACGGAAGATCGTCCGCAGGTCTTGTTGCAACTCGGCACGAATCATCGGATCGAGGTCACCGAGTGGCTCGTCCAGCAGCAGGACATCCGGATCGAGCATCAGTGCACGCATCAAGCTCACGCGTTGACTTTGTCCGCCAGAGAGCTGTCGAGGGTAGCGATCGAGCAGCGAAGTTGGGAGCTGGGCGAGCTGTCGCAACTCGTCGATGCGTGAGTCGGTCGCCGACTGCTGCCAACCGAGAAACCTTGGCACGACGGAAACATTCTCGCGAACCGAAAGATGAGGAAATAAACCACCCTCTTGAATCATGTAGCCGATACGTTGCCGCACACGAGAAAGATTCGACTCGCTCAACGGCTGCCCTTCGAACAGAAGCTGTCCTTCGTCGGGTGTTTCTAGTCCAACCATCATCCGCAACATCGTCGATTTGCCACAGCCGCTGGTACCGATCAATACTTGCGTCTCGCCCTGCGGACAAGCGAAACTTATATTGTCGACGGCAAGATGGGTGCCAAATCGTTTTGTCACGCCCTTGAGCTCAATCATCCATTGACTCAACATCAGTGGGAACAGGAAGACTTAGTCAAGCAAAGCAAGATGTAGTACCGCGAATCGATCCCGGTCGTCAGTCCAGAAGCGCCGCAGCGTTAGGTTTGCCTCAGCAGCTACCTGAGCGAAGCCCTCAACGGTGTACTTGTGCGAATACTCCGTCAGAATCTGTTCGTCTTTTCGTAGCTCAAATGACCGATCGCATACCGAAACGGCCTGATCGCGGGTGCTAACCAACGATATTTCGACTCGATGCTCATCGCAGTCATACACTGCGCGATGCTCAAACTTATCTAGCTGAAAGTCGCCCGACAGTTCTCGATTGATATGGCGTAGCATATTTAGGTTGAACTCGGCGGTAACACCGCGTGCATCGTTGTACGCTGCTTCGATCACATCGATATTCTTCTGCAAATCGATTCCGATCAGCAATCCACCGCCTCGTCCACAGAGTTCGGCAATCTGTCTCAGCATATCTAATACGGCATCCCGCTCGAAGTTGCCGATCGTGGAACCTGGAAAAAACACCGCCGTGTGCGTCGGTCTGCGTGCAGGCTTAGGAATGCCGAAGGGTTGCGTAAAGTCTGCACATACCGGTAACACCTCGATCGATGGGAAACCCTGCCTGAGCTGGCCTGCCGTGCTATCAAGATGTTCCCCTGAAATATCGACTGGCACGTACGCGACCGGATCTTCAAGGCTCCTGAGCAGAGTGCGAGTCTTCGTACTGCTTCCGCTGCCATACTCAACGAGACAGACGCCTGGTCCGATCTGATCAGCCATTTCTTGGCAATAGCGGCGAATGATCTCGTCTTCGCAACGTGTCGGATAGTATTCCTCGAGCAGACAAATCTCGTCGAATAGCTGCGATCCTCGTTCGTCGTACAGATACTTCGACGGCAGCTGCTTTGGCGTCGCGCTCAGACCTGTGATTACATCGTCAAAAAACTCACCACCGCATGGCGGCGAGTCAAAAAGTGCACTGCCAGGTTCTAGCTCGGCCATCAGATCTACCTTGCTTCCACGCGCAAAAGATGTCTCGGACGGCTGATTCTACACGAAATCGATCGCATCGAGCAGAGGCAATCCCGGCAAGCATTTATCTCACTTCGCTGCTAGCCGAAGTAATCGGCAGCTTCCAGTCCTCGATGACTGTGCCTTTGAGATCAATGTTGCTGCAAATGTAGTGCAGTCGTTGCGTCGCTGGACCATTCGGTGCAGTCTTGAATAAGCTTTGCAAGAAGTACGGCGGAATCGCTTGGTAATAGAGAGTCGCCTTCACGCTCAGCTTCGTTCTATCGATCCCTGCCGGCAACGTGACACGATAGGTGATTTCGTCCGAGCCGCTCCCGTCTGTGTAGCGCGGGTCGCGTTTGGCGACCTGACCGGGATGAGTAGCCTTCAAAAATTCCCCTCGCAGCCCAGGTCCAGGGCCTTCGGCTTTCCAGCCGCGTGGCAGTAGGCGATTGTCCTTAACTACCTCAGTGCCATGAATAAAGCTGGTCGTGTAGCGATGCTTGCCGCTATGCAAAAGCGTCTCGTAAACCTGCACTTGATCAGGAGAAGAGATCACCTCGTGATGCGGTTGCGAAACTTGATCTCCCGAACCATCTGGGTTGTCTGCAAAGAACTCCGAGGTAAGTGGCTGGCCGTCTGCTCCAATCAATACCCCTAGTTCGTTGGTCTGGCCCGATGCCCAGACAACTCGTTGGTCCCCGTCGTCAGATTCTTCGACAACAATGAATTCCAAGAACGCGCGGCGGAACCCAACGCCACTTGGGAATCGATGTCCGACTTTATTCACGATCTTCACATTGGCAAGCAATCTGTCGTCATCAACAAATGAGGCCTCAACACTGACGTCGGCGACGTCGTGACTCGCCTGCCGAACAAAGTCATCAATCGCGTGGGGAATGTCCTCCTGCGAACCGGTCATAAAATCGTACTTGCGAACGCCGAGGATGTCATCGAACTGATTAAACATCTCGAGCAAGAAGACGTTGAGGCCGCGGAAGTTATGCCGTGCATATCCTTCCTTGCGGACGCGTACGTGCAGGTCTTTGTGTTCGGCTAAGTTCTCGGCATCGGGGAAGGTGTCGTCTTGTATCGCGGCGATTCGCGTTTCGATCTGCTTGAGATGCAAATCGATCTCTTCGTTGTGATAGTCACGAGCCATATGACAATCTTGGCAAGTCTTGGCTTTGGGATTTGCCGTGTCGAACTCGTTTTCGTACTCACTGTTTAGCCACTCAAGGTAAGTCGCTTGCTCGACGTGATGGTGATACTGCTTGAACAGCGGATTCTGTTCGGCCGCGATCAGCTCGTCCGGCTCGTCGCCTTCGTGCAGAGGTTTGTCCACGATGGGCAAATTAACGACATGACACGTGCCACACATCTGTGAAGATTGAATGTATGGATTGTGCTTCGGCTTATAGCCGAGTGCATGCTCCATCGAATAAGGTGAAATCTCGTTGTCCTTGAAGGGCCCGTGCAACTCGTTTGGATTGCCAAGATGAATGTTTCCGGTGATCGAAGTTTCGAGGAAGTACTCGAGATAGTGCCGGTGATCATCAGCGGGCTGCTCTCTTGGTTGCATCTGATGGCAGATTGTGCAACTGATTCCGTCGCGTGCCAGCGCCCCGTACTGCCATTGCATTTTGTCACCTTGAGATGCTTCGGTGGTGGAGCGCATCACATGGTCTAGCCCAAATGCCGCTGCCTCTGGTCCATGATCCATCCGGTATTGATGCTTGCCCATTGCGCCATGGCAGGTCAGGCAAGTTTCGACAAGAGCCTCGATGTGCTCTCTCGACTTCGGCGAGTCGGCACCAAAGTCGGCGCGAATCAGCTCGATTTCGCTCTCCAACTGTGCGAAGAAGACGGGATCTCGCCCTGCCAGTCCCATCGGCGTCCAGCGCCATTCGCCGTAGGGCGATAGATGCACGCCTTTGGCTCCGTACGCCGCGCTGCCTTCTGTCGGCACAAACATCGTCGGACCAAACGGCTCCAGTAGACCGGCATGACAGCTCATGCATTGGTTCGAGGTGACGAATGGCTGATTGTTACGCTTCTCTCCGGGTCGACGTACGACCCAGTCGTGAGTCACCGGCGGAAAGTGCAACACATCGTCGCGAGAAGTCGCCGCAATTGACGGAAACAGATTCAAGAACTCCTGGTTTAACACTGCCCGGCAGCGCTCCGGGTGCGCAGCATCACTGCATCGAGGATGTGACGAAATGGCCAGGTTCTCTAGGCTGGTGGTCAGTAGCTTCTCATTCACTAGATCTTCTGGCACTTCTTGCGGCGGCGGCACCTCGTGGTCGTCGACATCGCGCCACGAATCATCCACGCGAAAGAGGAGCGGCTCGCCAGGATAACCTTCGATGTTCCTGAGTGAAGAAAAAGTAAATTCGTTAGTGTCGCCGTTCGTCTTCGTCGAAGCATGGCAGCGAACGCAGTAGATGCCGAACCCAGAGATGGGATGATCAAATGGGTAAGCATGATTATCGATGACTTTCTGATCTTTTCCGGGATTGCTCCAAAACCAACCGTCATGAGATCCCGCTGAGTCTTTCACCATCACAGTCCAGCTAGAGAGCAGATCAAAAATTTGGTCCTCACTCATGCCCTCGTACCGCACCGCTGGGGGCTCAAACTGCTCCTTGATAATCATGGCACCATCAGGAATGGCGTGCTGCTTGCCACCCTCAAGCCACGCGATGATCTCTGGAGAGTAGAAGATGTGGACGGCTGGATGCGTGCCGTAGTACTTGCCGTTGATGTAGGGACCAGTATCCCGCACACTTTTATCTGAAAGCCAACCTAGCTGCTTGTATTTGCGAGTGTTCAAGAACTCGAACAGATACTCTTCGTAGTCGGCGACGCTCAGCGAGCTTGGTAACGGCAGAGCGCTACTCGTCGCTTCGCTATTGAGTGCGACTGCGCGCAGCTTGACTCGTGGCCCATCGATGGGCTGCTCGTTGCAACCAGCGTGCATGACGATGACTGCGGCAAACACGATCAATAACAAACGTCTGTGACTCATTCCATCTATCTCATTTAGTTACGTCCCGTTGCCTACTTCTGCCAGGCCCCACCAAAATCACTGTCGAACGACAGCCGTCGAATCTCGATAGGGATGGAAAGCCGGATTCGGATAGCCGCGTCTGGCCCCTATTCTGGGCGGATTCAACAGTAAACTCCAGAGGAATTTGCACCTGCGGAATGGCTCGATGCCAGCTCAAGCGTCACGATTGGTGGGCAGACGACAATCGTGGTTGGTTGCGTAAAAAAGGGCTCATTTTTCGCATGTAGTCTAGCATAAGGTTCGGTAAGCCACCTCAGGCGTCGGACAATCTGCGCTGTAAGTGCATGAGAATCAGCCAGAATGTCAAACTTTGTGGGCGCGTTCAAATACCTTGGTCGGGCATGACACCAAGGACGATACCGCATCCTGTGGGCTGAATTACGCTATCACGGACTGGATAGCGTAGCGACGGCAAGCTGACCGACTGTTTTGGCGGACGATCGGGATAATGAATTTGATCTCGTGGTCCACGACCAAACAATCTCTAGGTTACCTTTAGGGAGACATACGGACATGTCTAAGTATCTGAGCGCGCTTGTATGCGCCACTATCGCAGTCGCCGCCACGACTGCACCAACGTTCGCACAGGACGTACTAGAACAGTCGTTCTACGACGCACTTCAGGCCGACCTCAATCCCTCGGTTCTCGCGACAGACACCGAAGAGGACACTCAATTTTCGCTAACAGATTGTTGCGAGCCCTCGTGCGGTTCGGACGACGCCTGCGGCTGCGGCGACGGAGTCGGCTGTGGTGCTGGTGTAGGTGCCGGTGCTGCCGCTGGTCCCGGCCCATGTGCCAAATCACATAAAGGCCTCTTCTACGCCAATGACTTCAGCTACCTGAACGATCCCAAGTACAACGGTCACTGCTTGGGCGATGCCTTGAAGCTGATGCCCTTGGGAGACTTCGGTACACTCGACATCGGTGGTCAACTTCGTTTGCGTTACCACGGTGAAGTAGGCATGGGTCGCGAAGGCTCCGCTGGTGCCCAACGGTTTACCGACACCAACACTGACTTCTTGTTGAGCCGTTTGCGACTCTACGCCAACTGGAAAGTCAGCGATCGCATTCGCTTTTATGTTGAAGGAATCCATGCGGAGGCCACCGACGATGGTGGAGACTACTTCGCTCGTCCAATCGATGTCAATCGCGGCGACTTCCTCAACTTGTTTGTCGATCTGAAGTTGACGGACACGATCACCGCACGCGTCGGTCGGCAAGAACTGCTCTATGGCGCACAGCGTACTGTGTCGCCACTCGACTGGGCAAATACGCGACGCACCTTCGAAGGTGCTCGTATCCTTTACAACAATGGCAATTGGTCTAGCGACACGTTCTGGACTGCTTTTGTACCCGTAGCCGCCGACGATTTTGACGAAGCCGACTACAACCGCCGCTTCTACGGCAACTACACGACCTACAAAGGGTTCGAGAACGCTACTGTCGACGCCTACTACCTTGGATTCGACTCCGATCCTGGCGATTACTCGCTGCACACAATTGGCTTGCGTGCCCTTGGATCGATCGATAGCTGGCTATGGGAGTTCGAAGGTGGACCGCAGTTTGGTCGTCAAAGCGGATTGGACCTTGATCACGCCGCTGGCTTCGCCACTGCTGGCATTGGGCGCAAGATGTCCAAGCTTCCTGGTGGTACAACCATCTGGTTCTACTATGACTATGCATCGGGTGAGTCTCTCGTCGCAGACGAAGACTTCAATGGCTTTAATCAGCTATTCCCGCTTGCTCACAAGTACCTTGGCTTCATCGACGCCGTGCAGCGATCTAACATCGAGTCGCCAAATATCTTGATCACAATGAAGCCCGGACCCAAGTGGAACTTCCTGATGTGGTACTACCACCTCATGTCCTCCACAGATGGTCCAGTGCCCGGTATCGGAAACACCAATACTGCTCAAAACACGAGCAAAGACTTGGGTGACGAACTGGACATCATCCTAAAGTACACCATCTGCCCTCGCAGCAACGTGCTGTTCGGTTGGTCGCACTTCTGGGTTGGCAACAAACTCGCCGGCCAAGAAGATGCGGACTTCGTTTATGGTCAGTACACGCTTAACTTCTAAGCGACACTGGACCACGCAATAATCGACTCCCCCCACCTTGGGCCGTCCGCGGGCGGTCCAAGGTTTTTTTACGTACCCAGATAGCACCAAGATGCCTAAGCGGTGGCTGCGGCCGCTGCCTCTTTCATCACAGTCGCCAGCGTGACATAGGTTTCGGTCCACGCTTCTTTAACTTCCGCGGTAAACTCCTCACCAAGCCCTTGTTCTAGCGTCCACAGCAGCGCGGTTCCAACCGAATCGTAATGCTCGGGCTCGACTTTGTAGTCATTATGCCTAACGCCCAGTTCCTGGACGGCAGGAACGATTGAATCGAGTTTCGTTAGGCTTGTCACGGCGACGTTGAGCATCTGCGTCAACTTCTTGCCTTGCTCTGCCATGTCCGACGTAAATAGCGGCTTGACTTCTGGCGCGATCTCAAAGAGGCGGGCATAGAACATGGCCGCGACTTGGTCGGCGTTTGGCGCCACTTTCGACCACGTCGATTGCACTAGTTCGATCTGGTCTGGTGTCATATCGATTACTCCTAAAAGTTATTTTGAATGCCAGTCAGCGCTAGTGGCGTGCTGGTAAATCTTGTTCCGCACGGTCGATCATGTACCTGACGGCTAGCGCGACTTCTTCATCAGATAAGTTCGCGTTGTCGCCCTTCGGAGGCATCAAGTCGAGGCCCTCGATGGCGTGTTGAATGAGAACCTCTTCACCCTGAGCTAACCGTCGCTTCCAAGCGGCCAAATAGCCCAAGCGCGGAGATCCCTCGCGGCTACTATCATGGCAACTCCCGCAACCCGTGTCA
The DNA here is from genome assembly GCA_039184115.1 of Planctomycetota bacterium. Taxonomy (GTDB): domain Bacteria; phylum Planctomycetota; class Planctomycetia; order Pirellulales; family Lacipirellulaceae; genus Bythopirellula. Next base: position 36,447 of record JBCDBK010000031.1, read on the forward strand.
TAGATCTCCTTCCCCGCCGCAAATTCTGCCGGCAGGGAAGGAGTCGTTTGTTCAACAGGGGACGACGAATCACCGCATCCGGTAACGCAAAGCGAGCCGAATAGCAACGACAACACAGACGTAATGCGCAAGGCATGCATAGCTTACCCCCGACTCGACTAGTTCGCCGGGACGTAAACCACGACCGCACCCATCACGTCGTCCTTTTCAAACTCGGGATATTCATCACCACGGCGATCGTGCTCGTTGTGACACTCCCAGCAAGCAGCCGCGACGGCACGATCAGGATAGTACTTGGTGAATAGCTTCTTCCCGTCCGCATCGGTTACTTCTGCGGTGTAGGTCTTGCCAGGATTCTCGGACAGGTACTCCAACGCCTTCACCTCGTCGTCGTTGACGGGCTTGTGCTCTGGATTGAGCGGCCAGAGCGACTTCAAGCTGTACTTGAAACCTGCGTCAGGATTCTCGTTTACCAAGATGGCACCCATTCGGAACATCTGCGCCGGGAGCGGTAACATGTGCGGATCACCTGATTCCTCAGACCACTTGTCCCAATACTCATCGGGTTTGACTGGCGCCGTCTGCTTCTTCAATCGCGTGACCACGTGTTTTGCGTACACCGTTCGATCGGCCATCATAACGGCATGGACGCCGTCGGCAAATTTCTCGGGAGAAATCCCAGTTGCCGCAGCCTCGGAGGCCGGTGCGCTTCCACAGCCGCTCAGCGCGACGGCGCCTAAAGCCACGAGTACAGTAGCCAGACAGTAGACGGAATTCTTGCTCTGCATCTGCAATCTTCCTTTCAAATAAACACTAGATTTTTGATCCAACCCGTTGTTGGATTCATACTTATTTGCCGCCTAGTGTTTTCATTTCTTCTCTTGTCGTTTTCGCTTCCTTTCTTCTCGAAGCCGAGCCCGTTCGTCTGCCCAAGCTTTAGCCATGTCAATACTTTCAATATGCACCTTCGACTCTCCCACAAAGTTCCTGTTGATCAAGTCGATGTCGGCCAACGCATCGAGCGAGAACTGCAAGCCGTGGCAGTGACCGCATGCGTTACGCAACATCTTGTCATTGGGCCGAAGATTGTCGTTTTGGTTATGCTGAACGAACAGTTGACCGTCGTCGTCTTCGACGCGCGGCATATGGCAAGTCGCACACGACACACCTGTCCCAGGGTCTGCCGCACCTTCGACTTCTGCCTGCCACAAGTCGAAGTGGGAAGAATTGCGGTAAGCCGTCGAATGTTCGTCGTCGTGGCATTGCAAACATCCATCAACTGCTGCGAATCGAGTGTCAAATCGATGGTCACTGTGACATGCCGCACAGGTGAGCTCGCTATGAAAGCTGCTGTGCTTCATCGGCAATCGCGCTTCACTCGGTGTCATAGGGGGCAAATCCGCTGCAAGCCTCATGCCATGACGACCGGCGAGGAACCCGGCGACCTGGTTTTCGTGGCATCCGCGGCAGGAGTCGTGCGAAATCTGCTGCCGCCATGTACCATCCTCGGCGGAGTGGCACGCCGTACAGTTCACACCTGCCTTCGCGTGGGCAGTCGTCGCCCATTCTGACAGCAGTTCGGCATCGGAGTTCCACTCGTCTGGCGCATCGTGCTGTTTAGCATTCAGCGGAGTCCGATCACTCGAATCGTACGCCAGTCGCGGCAAGCTCGGGTCATCGAGCACATCAGGCTCGCCAAAGTGTGCAACCAAGAAATTTTCGAACAGAGCCCGATTGTCATGATAGTTGTGACAACCCGTTGTCGCGCAAGAGTCGTACGCGAAGTCTTTGTGGCTTGGACGCTGTTCACCTATCTCTTGATGACAATGCCAGCAATAGTCGTCAGGCAGCGACAGGCCCATCGCTTGCGTACGATCGGGCACGTGTTCTTCGTGGCATGTCGTGCACGACCTGGCGTCGAGTTGCACAAGTAGGTGAGCTTTTCCAGGATCGGAGAACTTCGTCTTCGGATGCGTATCGGTCGCAGTCTTCAACTCAGCTCCATGGCATTTCACACAAGCGTCTTGCTGCACACCCATACCTGGCGTGTGACACGAACTGCATTGCAGTTCGATCTGATAGTGCCCGTGGGTGGTGACGCCTGGGAGAAACGTACGCGCCACAGTGTTTGGCTGCGAAGTCAGGCTGATCGCGAAGAACGTGACCAATCCGATCGTAGCTAGAGACCAAATTATCCATTGCAGCTTGTTGCTCATGCCGCTTAGTAATAGTAGACCGAAATGATATGAAACAGCACCAAAGCTGGAAGTGGCCAGAACAACCAGATATGCCATTGCGTGAGCCGCGGGCGCCATGCCCGAAGTGTTCTTGCCCACGGCCCCGTAAAGCGACTTTCCAAGGCTGCGGTGACGCCGGTAAACGCGCCTAACAGATTCAGCACGAGGAAGACGATAGCTAGCGCAAACGTAAAGTTATGCCCCATTCGCAGGCCTGTATGGACCAAGAAGCCGATGAGCGTCATCAGGCCGAGCATACCGTGCAGGCTACGCCAGAATCCGTATTCGCCCAATTTGAACCAAGAGATTCTCTTTCGTAACGACAACAATAGTCCGGCTACCGAAATCCCTAGCAATGTGAAACCAGTGACCTGTTTTGCAAACGAATCCTGCCACAGGAAGTCGATCTGACGCCAACTCGATTGGACAGAATCGGCGAACGCAAACGGACCCAGCACGAAGAACAAGGGCACAAGCACGACACCAGCGCAGGAAGCTGTCAGTAATCCAACCATGCGTCGACCGCCGACGGCGTCTTGCGGCTGACCCGCCAATTCGCATACCAAGTCGCGGCAAGACCCGCAAACGGTCGATGCTCCGGTAGCTTCGGCAAGTTGGTCAGCGTCCTTCGCTCCGCCCAGCATTGCATCGGTCAACTCGCCTCGCGTCACATTCAAACAACTGCAGACCGTTGCGCCTGCGGGCCAGTCAAGAATCGACTCGCCCTCTGAGTCGGCCCAGATGTCGCCTTCATCCAAGAATCGACGTTGCCGCCGTGCTGAGAGTTTTTTTCTGCCAGCGATCAGGCCGCTGAGACGTTCGCGTTCTGGCCAAGGGCCGACACCAATCGCGCCGATTACGCGATTTTTCTCCATCAGTAGTGTGCGACAGATTCCGTCGCTGTTGTGAACTAGCACAGAAGCTGCGTCTGCTTCTCCAATGGTCGTTCCGAGTGTCGAAACATCGACGCCCATCAACTTAAGTCGTGAAGCTTGCGAGACGGCTTCAAACTCTTCGAGCCGAGAACTGGTCGATGCATCCGATGCCAGGTTATCAGCCAGCACGTGCGCCATGTCGTAGCAAGGCCCGACAAGCCCGAACAGCGAACCCTCAAGCGATACACATTCGCCTATCGCATAAACCCGTGGATCTGCCGTCCTAAGGTGAGCGTCAATTGCGATGCCTCCGCGTTCGCCGAGTGGTAGGCCGGCACTGCTGGCGAGTTCATCGCGCGGCCTTATCCCAGCCGATATGACGACCATGTCGACGTTCAAGGTTTCGTCGCGTGCAAAGTCAATAACGAGGCTGCCAGCCTCCGAGCGAATCCCCGCAGCCTGCCGCAGCAGGTGAACACTCACGCCAAGCTTTTCGACTTCTTCCTTGAGCAGCGCGCCTGCTTCGGAGTTGAGCTGTCGCGGCATTAGACTCGGCGCGACTTCGAGAATATGCGTTTCGAGGTTGAGATCGCATAGTGCTTTTCCTGCTTCCAGCCCCAATAAGCCACCACCAAGCACGGCTGCGGTACTACATTGTGCGGCCTGTTGACGGATTTGCTCGATGTCGTCGATCGTCCGATAAACGAACACACCGGGTAGATCAGTCCCTTGAATCGGTGGCACAAACGGCTTGGACCCCGTCGCCAGCACCAGCTGATCATAGGGCAGCACCGACCCCGACGAAGTTCGCACAGCGTGATTCGACCGATCAAGCTCGACAACCTGATCGCCTGTGACGAGATTAACGCCATGCTCCGCATACCACTCGGAAGGCGCAAGCAGCAGATCGTCGGGCGATCGCCCGGAAAAGCTGTCCGTCAGATTGACCCGATCATAAGGTGGACGAGGTTCTTCGCCGACCACGGTGACGTCACAGCGTCGCAAATGGCCGTTTTGCTCCAATCGCCGAAGGAAGGCGTGAGTCGACATTCCTGCACCGACCACGACAAGCGCCGACTGTCGCACAGGCGATGAGCTTTTCGGTTGTGAAATCATCCAGAAGAAACCAAGTTTGCCGCCTAGTTTCTCAGGGTAGGTAGTAGTATCAGCTAAGCTTCTTGCTCGACCGATTCGCCCGGCGTCACGTCAAGGACTACTGCTGGCGTATCGGCACCCTCGGATTGAACCTCGCTGTCTGATGGTTCTGCCTGTTTCGAATCCGCAGGCATCAGATCCGTGTGATCTTGTTCCTCCAAAAACGACACGAGGCTACCGCGAAGATCGTAGTAGTCGGGATGCTCGAGCATGGCTTCGCGGCTGCGCGGACGTTCGAACGGTATGTCAAGTAGCTGCCCAACTCGTGCGGCTGGGCCAGACGTCATCATACATATCCGATCCGACATATAGACCGCCTCATCAACATCGTGCGTAATAACCATCGTGGTGATGTGCTCTCGATTGAGGATATTGAGCACGACATCTTGCAACTCCATACGTGTCAATGAATCAAGCCTTCCGAACGGCTCGTCAAGGAGAAGCATTTTGGGCTTCAGCGCAATTGCCCGCGCTATGCCAACACGTTGTTGCATGCCCCCTGACATCTCTCTGGGATACTTCTCCATCGACTCGCCAAGACCCACGGCTGACAGATAGTACTCGCAGATCTCGCGTCGTTCCGCCTTGGTACCGTGTGGGTACACTTGTTCAACGCCAATCAAAACGTTCTTGTAGGCAGTCATCCAAGGCAACAGACAAGGTGCCTGAAACACCACAGCACGGTCGGGCCCTGGCCCGTCGATTTCGCGGTTATCAACGGCAATACTGCCGCCGGTAATCTCGTTCAACCCTGCAACCATCGTCAGCACGGTGCTCTTTCCGCAGCCGGAATGGCCAATGACGCTGACGACTTCGCCTTTGTGCATGCGCAGGTTGAACCCTTCGACAACCTTGACGGCCTCGCCGTAGGGGTTCGGATATGCCTTGCTCAAGTTAAAGATTTCAACAAATCTGTCTTCGCTGCTCATAGCAGACCTTTCCGCCTCAAGTTTCCGCCCAATTGCTTCGCCTTTTCTCGCCGCTACGAAACGGTGACTAGTTTGCCCGGCATCTGTGGACTGAGATCAGGCAATGGTAATTCCGTCTGCGGAGCTAGCGCTTTCGCCTCTGCGCTGATCTTGAGCATGTACTTGGTGACCTCATTTCTCAATTCCTTGAACTCAGGGTTGAAGTTCAACGTGGCGCGATCGCGCGGCCTCGATAGCGTAACCGGAAACTCTTGACCAAAATGAGCGCCAGGTCCTGGTGTTAGTGGCACGATTCGATCCGCCATCAACACGGCTTCGTCGACGTCGTTGGTAATCATGACGACGGTACGACGGTCTTCCTCCCAAATACGAATTATCTCATCCTGCAGTACAGCTCTTGTCAAAGCGTCCAGGGCCGACAATGGCTCATCAAGCAGCAACACCTCCGGCTGCATCGATAAAGTTCGCGCCAACGACAGGCGCTGTCGCATGCCACCCGACAATTCGTGCGGACGCTTTTCCTCTGAGCCCGTCAAGTTCACCATATCAATGTATCGCTGCACATAGTCGGCTCGCTCGTCAGCATCCATCTTGGGAAACACTTGCTTGACTGCTAACTCGATGTTTCCCTGCACGGAAAGCCAAGGAAGCAGTGAGTAATTTTGAAACATGATCCCTTTATCGGGACCGGGCTCGCCAATCGGATCACCGTGCATGCGAACGTGGCCAACATCGGGCTGCTCCAAACCCGCAAGCAATGAAATTAACGTGCTCTTGCCGCTGCCAGAAAAGCCGATCACCGCAATAAATTCGTTCTGCTCCACCGACAGACTTGCTTCGGTAAGCACTTCATAGCGATTGGAAACAGGTCCAAATCCAAACGAAACATTGTCGAGTTCGAGGAATGACATAGTAGCTGGCGCCTAGCCGTTGATCGGGTGTTTACGAACGAATGTCTCTAATGAAAACTCCCTGCCGGATATGCCCCCTGCGGAATTCCGTGGCGGAGAAGTGATTGCTCACTTCTCGGAAACCACAGAGGGCATGACCAGCAGGTTAATGAATCCTTCTCAGCATATTACGAGGATCAGATCGCCGTTGGCGCGCCGTCGAAACTAACCAGGCGTTGCAGTACGATCATGATTCGATCGAGGATCAGTCCAATCGCACCGACCACAAAAACCACAACCACCATCTTGGCAAACGAGTCCGAGGCCCCATTGTTAAATTGATCCCACACAAACTTTCCGATGCCCTCCGACGAACTCAGCAGTTCGGCAGCAATCAACACCATCCAACCCACTCCGAGCGAGATTCGCAAACCGGCGAACACCAACGGCAGAGCGGACGGCAACACGATTTTGAATAACCGATCCCAAAAGCCAAGCCGCAGTACTCGCGCGACATTTATATGATCTTTGTCAACGGAAGCTACGCCTAAGGCCGTATTGGTCATCGTCGCCCACAGCGAACATAGCGCCACCGTGAAAGCCGAAGCGATGAATGCTGGATTGATCTGGTACTTTCCTAGCCAAGGCAAATCCCAGAGCCACTGCGTGAACCAGTGCTTGTCCGGGTCGGGGATAAAGCCGCCAACAATAATCAATGCAACCGGTAGCCAAACGATCGGTGACACAGGCTTAAACAGTGCGATAAACGGTGTCATCGCTGCCATAAAGGTTTTCGACAGTCCGCAGAGTACGCCAAGCGGAATGGCGATCGCAGAACCAATGAAAAAGCCGCAGAATACGCATAGTACGCTACGTTTTATCTGGAATGGCAAGGTTGCGGGCTTCGCGTATTCCGAAGCTTCCAAGTTCTTGATTCGGTCTTCGCTGCGCACCACGCTCGTGGCGGCAGAGTACATTTTGTCCGGCTCTGAGGCGACGAGTTTCTCTCTGGCCGCTTCTAGTTTTGAAGTCTCTTTGGCGACCTTTTCACTCCGATTGGCAGAGGTCAGTTGGTCGCGCATCTTGCCTAGGTACTGGCGCTCTTCGGCAATCGCCGTCTGCTCGGCTAAAGCTGACACGACTGCCGAATCTTTACGGCCGCGCAAAGTGCTGATGTCAGCCTTTAAGGCGCGTAACGTGTCGCGTTCTGAGGCTAGTTTTTCGCGATGTTCGCGAACGCCGCCAGCGTACGCCTCTTTGGCATTCTTGTCGTCGGGAGCAATCTCACTGGCAGTCTGTTTCAAGTCTGCTTCGCGCTGCTTCTGGGCGCTCTTGAAGTTGGCAGACAGTTCGTCGTACTCACTTTGCATTGGCGCGACGAGTTCGTCGAGCCGAGCTTGAGCTTCGGCCTTCACCAACTTCACTTTTTCGTTGGCTTCCGCCTCGACCGCCTTGAGTTCTTCAAGCCGCTTGTCGACGCCCGCAAGCGCGTCCTCGCGTTCGTCGCCCGTCAGATCGTAGGCGGCCATCTTATCGTTTTCACGGTCATGAAACCGCCAGATGGCGCTAGCTGACGAGTAGGTCTCTGTCGGATTCGGCAGTTTTCCGCTCTTGGTCTGAATCTTATCCGAGACGACAAACCAGACGCCCATCGCCACCACAACCGCAACGATCGGCACAACGATAAATTGCCCGATCTCGCGAATCTGTTTCTGCGGATCCTCGCCGTAACAGAGCCGTACGACGGGCGTCAAGAAATTGAGTCCCGCAAGGTCAATCGCCTTGATAATCTTGTACTTCATAAGTGCCGCTTAGTTGGTTAGTCGCGTCGAGAATCGACTCGTTGTTGAGTGCAATGCAGGAGTGTTGGAGCGGCATGCGTGAGTGAAACGCTACCGCTCCAACCCGATCCTGCATGAGGCTTCAGTCTTTATTGCCGATGTTATGCGAGTTGAGATATTCAATCGGTTTCTTACCGTCGTAGGTAATTCCGTCGATAAAGTCGCTGGTTGCCGGCTTGTATCCGTCGGTATCCCACGGAACGGCAGCTTCCGGCAGCAACTCTTCTTCAACAAGCATGCGAGCGGCCTTGAGATATATCTCGGGCTTGTAGACCTCTTTGGCCGTCTCTGCATACCACTCTGCAGGTTTCGGATCGGTAATTTGACCCCACCGACGCATCTGCGTCAGGAACCACACTCCGTCGCTGTACCAGGGATAAGTACAGTAGTACTTGAAGAAGACGTTGAAGTCAGGCATTGCTCGCTTGTCGGTCTTCTGAAAATAGAAGAAGCCAGTCATCGAGTTCTTGATCACGTCGTAGTCAGCACCGACGTAGTCAGGGCGCGAGAGGATGCGAGCTGCCTCCTCGCGGTTAACCAACTCTCCCGAGTCGTCCGTCTCGTCGAGCCACTGTCCCGCCAGAATCAACGCCTTGACGACAGCCAGGTGTGTGTTTGGATTCTCATCCGACCACGATTTTGTTACGCCAAAAACTTTCTCCGGATTGTTCTTCCAGACGTCATAGTTCGTGGTGACCGGTACTCCGATACCCTTAGCGACTGCCTGCTGATTCCAAGGCTCGCCAACGCAATAGCCCTGAATGTTGCCAGCTTCCAAAGTGGCAGGCATCATCGGTGGCGGCGTCACAGAGAGTTCGACGTCCGCGTCGGTGCGGCCACCGATGTCCGACTTCGTGTACATGCCTGGATGTATGTCCGATGCCGCGAGCCAGTAGCGGATTTCGTAGTTGTGCGTGCTCACGGGGAAGACCATTCCCATTTGCAGTTTCTCACCCGAATCGAGCTTCTCTTCCACGACAGGCTTTAGCGAATCCGCGGAAATCGGGTGCGACGGCGTTTCGCTCTGAAGTCGCTCATCGTTCTCTTGCATCTGCTCCCATATCGAGTTCGACACAGTAATGCCGTTCCCATTCAGATCCATGGTAAAGGCCGTGATGATGTGGGCCTTGGTTCCGAAGCCGATCGTTGCGGCAATCGGTTGCCCGGAAAGCATGTGCGAACCGTCCAGTTCGCCGGTAATCACGTTGTCTAGCAAAGTCTTCCAGTTGGGTTGAGCGATGACCTCGACCTGCAATCCTTCGGCCTCAAAAAAGCCCTTCTCTTTCGCAATGACGATCGGCGCGCAATCGGTCAATTTAATGAAGCCAAACTTCAGAGAGTCTTTCTCGAGATCTAGCAGCTGCTTCTCTGCGGCCTGAGCCGAGGGCAGAAACGACGTGCAAACTGCCACATAAGCGACGACTAGCATCGACAGGCACGTTCGACGAGGCGAACGAGATCGGCCAGCGAGGCCGCGAGTGTTACTTGCATACATCCGAGGGTCTGTTCTCCATAAAAAACTAACACGGGAATTGGGAATCGAGGTGATACTTGCGTGTCCCGATTACGCTGAACCTAATCCTGTATTGGACTTGGGTGTGGATCGCGCTGGATTCGGCCTTGCGCTGTTTCGAGATTGCAATACGCAACTTGTCTAACTCTTGAGCATGATCCTGCCTGATCTGTCAGCATGCGGAATGCCGAATCGACCAACAGTACAAGTGATCTACGAGCCGCAGTGCGTGGTTTGTCTCTGGCCTTTCAAGATGTAGGAGCAGTAGATTCGAACAGCAAATTGCCATCGCCACACGCATGAGCAAACACTATGCCGAACGTTAGTCGACCAGTAAGGCGTAAGACGCGACTTGCCAAGCGTGGCCTAAGTCCGAGCAAGACTAGCAGCACGCGGAGGCATTTAGGGAGCCGTCCACAAGATCGACCTGGCGGGTAGATGCGGGAAAGACCTAAACCCGGGAAAGACGCAGTCGCGGAGCGATTAGGCGGGCAACCGATTCGAGTTCCGCAATCTCTGCTGATTCGAATTCTCGCGCCTCAATAGTCTGCACGACTAGGACGCCGCAGATCTGATTACGGTCGATAATCGGCACCCCGAGGAAAGACTGATACTCGTCTTCGTCGGCTTCTGGAAAATACTTGAAGCGTGGATGCTCCGTCGCTCGCGCAAGCACAACTGGACTGCGCTGCTGTGCGACCAAGCCGACGAGCCCCTCGCTCATCTTCATCTTCAATCTGCCGACGCAAGACTGCAGCAAGCCGACGGTCGCTGCCAGCAAGAGCGTCTCCCCATCACGCTCTAAACGGTACAGCGAACCCACGTCGGTCTGCATGTGGTTGGCAATCGCCGCAACGATCCGATCCAGGCTCATGTCGAGCGACTGTTCGCCAGTTTCGACCAAACGCAACTCACGCGTGGCACTGACTGCAGGACTCGCGGAACCCAACGACATTGCTCTGCCTGATAGCTTGTAACCTTAGGAATATGCCTGATCGAAACGCTCCGAGTTTCGAGAGGTATAACCTCCCTACGGCAAAACTAGTAGCCGAGCAAACAGTGTGCCAAGTTAGCTAAGCTCTATGAATGCGGGTTTTTGCAAATGGCCTGCAGCGGCATAGCTCAGTATTCGATCAAATGAGTGCCTGCGAACTATGCAAAAGACTAATCGTGTTAACCGTTGAATATCGGAACATTACGCAAATCGATCACGATCGTTCCAAAGTTGCGCAGTACGCCAGCCAAAGCCGCCATCCTGTTGTCGTATCGCGACAGAGGATCCTTACAACACTCATGAATGCGCCCAGTGGGCCAATTGCCATGCGATAGACAGCATAATTGCCTCGCTAGACTAGTCCACGTAAACGGCCCACGCGAAGGTTGCCAATAGGTTTGCGGCTAATCACAGCCGCACGAAACCTAAACTCGCTTAAGTAGGTGAAATCCGTCTGCCAGGCCAAAACAAGGCATGGCCGCACATACCACGGGAAGGGGCCCACACTCATGAAGATCCGAACGCAACTTATCCTGGCAATCGCCATTCCGCTCGTCGTCCTATCGGTATTCGCTGGCCGAACGATCTCGCATTCACTGCGGGTCGTGGAGGAGATGGAAGACATCGAACAACTAACCCTCTTCGCAACCAAGGCCAGCGCGCTAGTTCACGAAACACAGAAAGAGCGAGGTGCCACCGCGGGTTTCTTAGGGTCAACTGACGGGAGCTTCGACACCCGTGTCAAGAACCAGCGTGAAGCGACCGACGTAAAGCTCGCTGAGTTCGAGACATTCATCAGAACCTTTGACTTTGCCGCGTTCGGCCGAGACTACGCTAATCAAATCAGCCTAGCCCGTGAGCAGCTTGATCTGCTGGACACAAAGCGAAAACAGGTTTCCTCGCGTTCCCTCCCGACACCTCAGGCGATTGGTTACTATACCAAGCTCAACGGACTACTACTGGATGCGGTAGGAAAATCCGCGATGGTGACGAGCGATGGCGAATTGGCACTTCGCATCACCGCATACACGGCTTTCCTCCAGTCGAAGGAACGCGCGGGCATCGAACGAGCCGTGTTGACAAACACCTTCGCTCGCGATGCGTTTGGCGAGGGTATGTACGAGAAATTTACTTCGCTTGTTGCCCTACAAGACTCTTTTCTCGCCACATTCCTAAACATCGCTGTAGACGAAGATCGTACCTTCTACGTCGATTCCGCAAAAGCAACAGCGTTTGAGCAAGTTGAGAATTATCGCTCAATCGCGGTCCAACAGTCCGATGCGGGAGACTTTGGACAGGATGCCGGCGAATGGTTCGATACCATCACCAAGAAAATCAACGTCCTCAAGAGCGTTGACGACCACATCGCCAATGGCCTACTCGCGGCATCTGGAAGCGAGGCAAGTAAGGCAAAAGCTACCTTGACTACCGTCGCTGTAACAACGGCAGTCTTCGTGCTATTCGTCGCTGTGATTGGTTGGATGACGGTTCGATCGATCGTCAAACGACTGGCCGCCGTGACTGCACGAGTTCGAGACATCGCCGAAGATGACGCGGATCTGACGGTACGTTTGCCGGTCGACCGAGACGAAATCGGCGAACTTTCAGGCTGGTTCAATGCTCTGCTCGAGAGAATCGAAAAAGTCGTTATCGAAATCACCAACACCTCGATCGCACTATCGGGTTCCGCAGGCCAGTTGGTCGAAACGGCGGATACACTGAAGTCTGGCGCCGATGATTCCAAGTCGCAATCGTCGACCATTTCGG
>JBCDBK010000032.1:0-47866 GCA_039184115.1 Planctomycetota bacterium
CTGACGATTCGCTGGTGGAAATCGTGGAAATTACCGAGCATCGCTGGTTTGTGGCAGTGCAGTACCATCCCGAATTCAAATCGAAACCGACGCAGGCGCATCCGCTGTTTGCCGGGTTCATCGGCGCGGCCGTCGATCACAATGCTCATAAGAAGAGCGACCGTACGTCGGAGCATAAGCCGCACGCAAGAACCACCGCGTCGGGAACGTCTGAGCAATCGCAGACTCCTTCAACCTAGCCGGAAAAAACCATGAGTGACGACAAGCCAGAGATCTTTGTCGACGACGACTTTAAAAGTCAAGTTGCTGCTGAAAAGGAGGCACTCAAGCAGGCGGCCGCTGAGACAGAGGCATCGACCGCGGATGATCCAACTGCGGATCCGTCCATGCAATTGCCAGAGGCGTCGTTCGGCCTGCTGATCTCGATGTTCGTCTCGGAGGCCATGGCCGCGATGGGCCAGATGCCAAATCCGATGACCAACGAGATGACAATCAATCTCGACCACGCGTCGTATGCCATTGACATGCTGGCGATGCTCAAAGACAAGACCAAGGGCAATCTGACAGACGCGGAAGATACTGCACTGATTGACGTTCTGCATCAACTGCGAATGGCTTTTATCGCGGTCAAGCAGGCGCCACATCAGCCTTCGGTTACTCAGCCACCGGCCTCACCGTAGTGCTCGCGAAGCAAGCCTAGCACGTCGCCTCGGTAAGGGCGCACGAAAAAGCCGCGCCTGACTGTCGGTCGTAGCCTAAACGATTGCGACTTGCATCCAAGACCGGGTGACAACGGATGGATGGTTATTGGCTACTTCGTCAGTCAGACGCGGCTGCTTTTTTCGTTGGGTGTTTCTATCCTGCCAGCTGATCAAACAATTCGCGGAACGCAGGCATATGCTGGCCGATGTGTTCGCTCCAGCGGCTTGGGTGCCATACTTCCACACAGACGGCGGCTCCGACGATCATCAAGCTACTCCCTGCTTCGACTTCCAAAAAATCGCGGAAGCTTTCTGGAATCGCAATTCTTCCTCTGCCCGCAATCGGCACGGTGCGATGGCGCGTCGATAACAGTCGCCCCAGCATCTGCACCTCGGTGAGTTTGCTCGCGAGTCGACCGCTTTGAACTTTGTTCGCGACCAAGTCGACCCCATCGGCCATCGACTCCTGCCAAGTCACTGGATGCCAAAGGCTGACACAGCCGGGCCGCTCTTTGGCGAGCACGCACTCACCTGATTCGCTGGCGACAGCTGCCGATAGATCAGCGGGAAGCGAGAGGCGAAAGCGCTCGTCGAGTGCACGGGACCACTCTCCAAGGCAAAGCCCCTCGCTTGCCGCTGCTGGAGATCGTTCGGAGGATTCAGCCATCGGCTTCGGGGTTCCGCTGTTTGATCGGGCCGGTAGGCCAAACTGCTGGTCACTGTCCTCCGTGGTAGTGAATGGTGGGCTGTATGCCCATTTCTAGTTGTTATTTAAATAATAAAATGGGTCAGAAACCCATTGATAAATCCCATTGTACCGGCACGCCCCGCTCAAGCAAGTAGGCAGTGACCCAAAAATGCACGAATAGGCCTCTTCAAGAACAACCCAATACCCCCGCAGCTGGGGTAAGCGTGCTGGAGCGCGCAATTCCGGCTCAAAATTGGCGAGCGATTTCAAACCCGTCCGACTACTCGCCGATAGTTCGCTTGCGACGCAGTAGATGATGATAATGCTGGGCGAATCGATGAGATTCGTCGCGGACATATTGCAGCAGTCGGAGTGCGAAAGCTCCGCGGCTTAGTCGGAGAGGCTTATCCTCGCCGTCGATGTAGATGAGTTCTTCTTTCTTGGCCAGCGAGATGACCTTTGGCGGTTGCAAATCTAGCGCCTCGAATGCCTGCACCGCTTTGCCGAGTTGCCCTTTGCCGCCATCGATCAGCAGAATGTCGGGAAAGAGCTCGCCTTCGTCGGTGAGTCGCTTGAAGCGGCGTGAGACGACTTCGTACATGCTAGCGTAGTCGTCAATGCCATCGACTTCGCGAATGCGATAGCGTCGATAGCCAGGCTTGAAGGGCAGTCCGTCGATAAACTGCACCATGCTGGCAGCGGTTTCTTCGCCGCCAAGGTGGGCGATGTCCATGCCTTCAATCTTACGCGGCGTGTGCTTGAGTTTCAGCACCTTCTGCAAGCCAGACAAGCCCTTCTTCGGGTCCATGTAAAAGACTTCGGGCTGCTCATGCTTCTCGAGTTCGCCGCGCTCATTGAGTGACTCGAGCATCTTGATTTCGTCACGCAACCTGGCCGCCTGCTCGTACCGCAGATTGGCGGCCGCGTCTTCCATTTCGCCGTACATTTCTTTGAGTAACGGCTTACGTTTGCCTTCCAGAAATTTCTTCAGTCGATTGATGTCCTGGCGATATTCCTCTTTCGAGATCCGCAAGTTGCACGGCGCGGTGCATTGTTTGATTGAGGCGAGCAAACACGGCCGAAACCAACGCCAACGTTCGTCGTCAGCATCGATATCGAGCGAGCAATTGCGGAACTGAAATACCTTTTGCAGTACTTGCACAGCCCCACGCAAACTGCTGACTGACGTGAAGGGGCCGTAGAGCTTGACGCCGCTGGTGCGCGGCTCGCGCGTGATTTCGACACGCGGAAAGTCTTCGTTGGTTGTGATCTGCAGGTACGGAAAAGTCTTGTCGTCGCGGAGTTCTTTGTTGTGCTTGGGCTGAATGTCCTTGATCAATCGCGATTCCATCAGCAGCGCGTCGACTTCGCTCTCGGCGTCGAGATAGTCGACGTCGTACACCTCGGTCACCAGCTGCGCCGTTCGCGAGTCTTCGGCCGCGGCCTTGAGGAAGTAGCTGCTCACCCGCGACTTGAGATTGACCGCCTTGCCAACGTAGAGGACGCGGCCCGCTTGATCTTGAAAAAGGTAAACCCCCGGTGTCGACGGAAACTTCGTGCGAACTTTTTCGCTCGCGCGCAAGAAGAACTCTGCCTGCGTTTTGGGCGTTGGTTGTTGGGCAGACGAAGCGTTCTCAGAGTCTGGAGTGGAGGAATCCGGCATTCCATCAATTATAGGCAGTGCAACTGCTATGCGGCCAGACGAAGAAAAGTGAGGCAACCGGGTAGTCGAGCTAGCTTTCCGGTTTGTTTCGCGCTCTACACAGGCGCTGCCACACAGCTTCACTCATAAGATGCTTGCGGCAAGTCGAAAGCATGCTTGCAAAACCCGGATCTGATTGAGCCAATGTCTCAATGCGTTCGATGTACTCGTCGCCATGCTTGCTCAGCAAGTGTTCGACTGGCCCAGCAGCAAGATGCCCCATCGTTTCGTCGTTTCCATGACGAAAAACCACTTCGATAAATCGCCACTGCGATTCTGCAGAGGCCGTGAAATTCATTGGCACGACAAATTCTGAGGCAGAGGTAATCGGGTCGTCGGGAAAGATCTGCGGTAGCTCGGGGAGCGCAGGTGGCTCTACTCCGGATATTTCTGCAATCCAGGCTTTTGCAAACCCATCCCAATCTTTGCTGGGCAGCGCATCCCATCTCGGATCGAGCAGCGCCATACTAAACCCCAGCGAAGGCACGCATATCAGCTTCCATTTTCTGGAGACGCTCGGCGAGCTCTTCGAGGGCGCTGTCGAGGTTGGCGAGTTGTTCGGCTGGCGTGTAAGCAAACATGTAGACTTTGATCTTCGGCTCGGTGCCGCTGGGCCGGATGGCGACGTAGTTGCCCTCCATTGCCAGGTCGAGAATGATCAGGTCGCCTTTGGGGCCCTCGAGTGGCTGCTCGCCACCGCCCGCCAGCGTGGTGGTTTGGCTGAGGTAGTCGCGGGCTTGTTTAACTTCGCTGCCGGCCAGCGCTTTCGGCGGGCTGGTGCGGAACTGCGCCATCACTTCCTTCATGCGATCCATGCCTTCACTGCCAGGCATCATGACAGATACCGTCTTTTCCGCGTGAGCGCCGTGCTGCCAGAAAAGCGACTCGAGTTTCTCGTGCAGCGTCTGGCCTGCGGCCTTCAATTTCGCGGCCAATTCGCACAACAGCAAAGAAGCGAGTGCGCCATCTTTGTCGCGGACGTGCGCGCCTGCCATGTAGCCGTGAGATTCTTCGGTACCGTAGAGAAATTTCTCTGGGCCTTGGTCGTCGATGACGCCGGCGATCCACTTAAATCCGACCAGCAGGTCACCGATGGTGCGGATGCCATAGCTGTCGCCGATCCGACGTGTGAGCTGGGTGGTGACCAGCGTGATGATGTTGAAGTGCTCCGGTGATAGTCGGTCGCGGCGGGTTTCGAGATAGTAATCGGCAAGCAACGCACCGATCTGATTCCCTGTCAGTGTGTGCCATTCCGCGTCAGCATCGTTGGTCAGTGGTGCCGAGCAACCGATGCGATCACAGTCGGGATCCGTGGCGAGGGCCAGGTCGGCGCCGATCGACTTGGCGTGCGCGGCGATGTCGTCGAAGACAACCGTATTTTCCGGGTTGGAAACGTGGCCCGGAACATTGGGGAAGTCGCCGTTCGGCTCCGCCTGCGGTCCATAGAGTTCGACGCCGTCAAAACCCGCCTTCTCCAGCACCGGGCATACGGCGGTCGCACCGACGCCATGCAACGGTGAGTAGACGACTTTCAGGTCCCGTGGGCCGGGCGTTTGTTGTTGCAACACCGCGTCGAAGAACAGCGGATCGATTTCGTCTTGGCAAAGTTCGATTTGGCCAGCGGCGAGCGCTTCGTCGAAATCGGCTCGTTGGATTTCTTCGACTGACATCACTTTGTCGATCGTGCCTTTGTCGTGCGGAGGCAGTAGTTGTCCGCCTGTGGACCAATAGGCCTTCACCGCGTTGTCACTGGGCGGGTTATGACTGGCGGTGACCATGATGCCACAGCAGCATCGCTTTTGACGCACAGCGAAGGAAAGCTCTGGCGTGCTGCGATGGCCGTCGAGAAAGAACACTTTGAAACCAGCGGCAATCATCACTTCGGCACACAGCCGAGCAAAATGCGTGCTGCGGTGACGCGTATCGTAGGCGATTGCACACGAGAGATTCGTACCGTCGTCGCTACACTCTTTAACGTAGTCGGCCAGTCCTTGAGCGCTTTCGCCGATGGTACGATCGTTGATCGCATTACTGCCGATTGGGTACATCCTCCCGCGACGCCCGCCGGTACCGAAGGGAATGATGGTCCAAAACGCATCATCGAGAGCCTGCCACTGCTCGCCAGCGATGTGCTCGGCAACCTGGTCGGCATAATCGGCATAGCGTGGCTCGGTCAGCCAAACGCGGATGTTGTCGCGGGCGCCGGCCGTGATTTTATTTTCAGTTGCGGCCTGATCGACCGCCGCCATGAGAGCTTCGTTGGACATACGAATTGCGTAGGTAATGTTAAGGTGGATAATGGGTTAGGTCGAAGCGAGACAGTTTAGCTGACGCCCGTCGGCGAATCCAGCCACCGAGAAAGCAGGGATCGAAGATGTCGGAGATTGTCGGTTGTGGGCCGGGAGTGAGGATGGGCAGGCTGACTATTTGGATCTGCTGGTACTGCTCCTTGTGCGCAGTCACCCTCCCTGCCGATGCAGTTGAGCCGGCGGGGCAGGTGCAGCCGCCAGGCAATTGGTCGCAAGACGTGCTCGATGCGTTTTTTGAGGACGCACGCGGACAGCTCGCTGGGACACGACCGACATCCTCAAGCATTCCTCTGAAGCAGCTTGCCGCTGAGCCGAAGCGTGCGGTTGCGGCCGATGGCCAGTTCAAATGGTCCCTGCTGATCGACGCTGACACCTTGACCGCCGAGATAAGACGTCTCAGCAACCAATTGGCGCTATCCCTGAAAAGGTCGGCCACGTTTCAGAGTGGAGGTAATCTTGCTTGCCGACGAGACTTCGGCTTGCTGGCTGTGCTGTTTGGAGTTGTAGCAGATTTCGACGGCGACATGCGTTGGCAGCGGAGTGCTGCAGCGCTGCGGCAGCGCTGCTTGGTGGCAAGTCGCAACTGCAAAGTCGCGACTGCGCAGACCTATGCTGACGCGAAAGACACGCACGCGCAGCTTCAATCGCTGCTGCGCGGTCAAGCGCCGGCTAGCGACAACGCAACCGGCGGCGAGGCAGAACTCGTCGATCGGACTTTGCTAATGCAGGCAATGGAGTTGACGTTCCAAGAGAAGTTGGCACCAGCCATGGCAAGCATGCGTGAGTTCCGGAAGCGGGCCCAGGCGGCGGCCGAGCAGGCTCAGGTGCTAGCGGTCCTCGCCACGGTGATTCGCGAAGAGGGATACGAATACTATGACGATGAGGATTTCTTGCTCGAAGCGAAGACACTGAAATCGGCTGCATCGGAACTCTCGCAGGCGGCCAGCGACAAAGATTATGAAGCGGCCCGCGCTGCTGCTGGACGCGTCGGCCAGTCGTGCAGCCGCTGCCACGAGGGTTATCGAGGGTAGGAGAACCTCGAAGAAGAATTTTGCATGGGCTGCCTGCGACGCAAGTCCTTTTGCAGTATTGGTTTACGTTCTTTCGTTAGTGGCTCAGATTATTCTCGGAAATTTCTCAGGTGATCGCGAACCTCTTGGCCGACGGTAATGTCATAGGGGCGTTCGAAGCGACCAGTCTCTGCCTGGAAGGTCTAAGTTTTGCCTTGACCGAGGCCCAATTGGCTGGGAGACTTCAACTAGTGGGCGAATTCGCCTGCAACCCATCCGCCAGCGGGATTTACCAGCTGGGTAGAACATCCATTTTCTCTCTAGCAGCGCCGAGCGCAGCGAGGGTCATCATGCGTAAGCTTCAAAACATCGTCAGCAACTTTGGCAACGTCATTGTCCGCCAAGGCAACGTGCTGGTTACGATCTTTGAGTCTTCGCGCTCCCTCCGCGCACTATCTGAATCGAGATGGGCTCGATCGAAATCGGCTGCATCAGCGCTGTATTCGAACGCATCTAGTCTAGCCGCCGGTTTATCGGCACTTGGGCTAGGGCTAGATGCCTGGCAATGGCCAATAACGACCGGCACAAAACAGCCGGTCGGTACGGCCAAGCGGCGACACGAGATTATGTGTCATCGCGCCGCTGCCTAAGTTTGGGGTCACGGTCACAGTCACGTTAACCAGTGACAGCCACCCAAGTCTGATAGCAAAGACTTCCCACTCTAAAGCACGGAATCGTCGGCCAGTCTGCTTCGCAACTGCTGCGTGGTCTTACTCGCCGAAGTCTTGCCACTTCATGCTGCATGCACGCAGCAGGCTGGCTAGCCAACGAATCATAGTTGATTCGAGGCGCGTCAGTTCCCAGAGCAAGAGTCAAGTCTTGCAAGAGAGAACAAAATGGCTACCGCATTTGCATTCACTGAATACTTAGAAGCAAGCAACGAGGAATTGGTTCGCGCAGCTCAATTAGGCGAGAGCGAAGCGTTTGGCGAATTGGCTAGTCGGTTCGAGCGCATGGTGTATGTCGTCTGCATGCAGCGGCTTCGCGATCATGCGGAAGCTCAGGAAGTTGTGCAGGATGTGCTGATCAAGGCGTTCGAGAAGCTCCATCAGCTTCAGGAGCCTGCCGCGTTTCCGGGCTGGTTGCGTTCGATTGCGGTGCGTCAGTCGATTAATCGTAGCACGCGACGTCCACCTTCGATCGCGGTCGAGCCGCACACGATCGATCGAGCCGATACTCGGCACGAAGCGCCTTTCGAGTCGTTGATGGCCGTCGAGCGTTGCGATCAACTTCACGAAGGCCTGAACCGTCTGGCTTCGATGGATCGTAGCACGTTGGTGGCATTCTACCTGGACGGTCAATCGTTGATCGAAATGAGCGACGAGTTTTCCGCTCCAGTTGGCACCATCAAGCGTCGTCTGCACGTCGCGCGAAAACGATTGGCAAAAGAGCTGGAATGCTTGCAGGCAGTATGATGGAAAGAGTAACGCCCAACGATCGACACATGCCGGTCGTTGGGTTCTTTTATGCTTATCCGGCAATGAGCGCACGGTAACGGTCGCGAGTAGCAGCGATTGAATTGTCGGCAGGTGCTTCGATGGTGTTGACATCAAAGGAATTACCCACCACTTGACGCAGCTCGGTCAGGCCAGCGAGCTTGCCGCAGCCGATTGCCTGAACGAGCACGTTGCCGATGGCGGTTGCTTCGACCGGGCCGGTAATGACAGGGCGTTCGACTGCCGCGGCTGTTAGTTCGTTGAGTAGTGCGTTCTGTGTGCCACCACCGACGATATGTAGCACGTCGACCGAGATGCCGACGACGCCTTCTAGTTGCTCGACGGTCTCCGCGTAGCAGAGCGCAAGACTTTCTAAGCAGCAACGAACGAGTTGGCCAGTCGTCTGGGGAACCGGTTGGTTCGAGCGACTCGCGTAGTCACGTAGCTTCTGACACATGTTCCCAGGAGCAGCAAACTCACTAAAATTTGGATCGACGATCGTGCGAAACGGCTCGGCTTCGCGGGCGAGCTCGACCATCTCGCCGAAGCCGATTGGTTCGCCAGACTGTTGAAGCTCGCGGCGAAGCTCTTGCACAAGCCACAGTCCGGCGATGTTCTTGAGCAACCGAATCGAGCTTTCGACACCGCGCTCATTGGTCAGCGGCACTCGTGATGCTTCGGGGGTAGCGATCGGATGATCAAGCTCTGCTCCTAGCAGCGACCAGGTGCCACTCGACAGGTAGGCCCAGTGACCATCAGAGCTGGCGGGGACAGCGGCGATCGCTGAAGCCGTATCATGAGACGCGGGCGTGACGACTTTGATATCGGATGAAGCGTCTGCTTCGTTGGCAACCTCATCGCGCAGGTCGCCAAGCACCGTACCCGAATCGATGATTGGGCCAAAAATATCCGTTGGCAGGCCGAATTGATCGAGAAGCTGTGCGTCCCAGTCGCCGGTGTTGACTTGCAGCATGCTACTCGTCGAGGCGATGCTCACCTCATTGGCAATCTCGCCTGACAGCCAAAAGTGAAACAGATCAGGCAGAAAGACGAAGTGCTTCGCCGCGTCGAACAATCCTGGCTCTTTCTCGTGCCGTGCCGCGACCTGGAACAAAGTGTTGATGGACATCAGTTGGATGCCGGTGCGCTCGAATAGCTTTTCCATACCACCAACGCGATCGAGTACTCGCTGACATGCAATTTCGTTCTGTGGATCGCGATAGCAATGCGGTAGCGACAGCAGTTCGCCGCTCTCGCCTAACAAGGCCCAGTCAACACCCCAGGTGTCCACTCCCACCGACAATAGGTCGATGTCATTGCTCCGACACCAGTGGTTGCCTTTACGCAGGCCGATCAGAATATTTCGCCAGATGCCTGTTAAGTCCCATACGGGACCGGCGGGTGTTGGGCACGCGAAGTGTTCGAAGCGATGGACTTCTTCCAGCAGTAGCTTGCCCGTGGCGTTGTCGAAGATGCCCAGAATGGCGCGCCCTGAACTAGCACCAAGGTCGAAAGCTAGATGAGCCATGATCCAATTGTCTCGCGGGATTAGCGCTGAAAAGCTTCGTGCAGGCCGCCGTCCACGTTGATAATCTGGCCGGTTGTGCGACTCGCTTGTTTAGACAGCAGAAAGTAGGCCGCTTCCGCTTGATCGTCCGGCGTGATCGGCTTTTTGGTGAGCGTACGCTGGGCGTAAAAGTTGGCTAACTTATTACGTAGCGTTTCGTCCGATTCACTTTCTTCAAACGGAATTTCGTACTTGGTTAGTGAGGAGATCACACGATCGCGAGGGAACATCGTGGAACCCTGCACAACCGTTGCTGGCGCGATGGCGTTCACTCGCACTAGCGGCGACAGCTCGAGGGCCAGTTCGCGAACCAGATGGTTTGCCGCCGCCTTTGAGGTGTCGTAAGCGACTGAGCCCTTCTTTGACACAACGCCGTTGACACTAGTTGTTAGTACGATCGAGCCTTCGAGTCCCTGCTTTTGGAATAATTCTCGAGCCTCGTCGACGATATTGTAGCTGCCACGCACATTGACATCGAAGGTGAGTTGCCAGGCATCGTCCGACAATTTACCGTCGCGGCTCGGTGGCAGAAACACTCCGGCCGTTACGACGAGGTGATCAAGGCCACCGTAAGCAAGCAAAGTCTGCCTAAGCGCCTCGCGAATCGACTCTCGGTCTGTAAGATTCATGGCCATTCCAATAGCCGGTCCGCACCCCGAGATCCCGGTGCCTGACACGCCGATGCCTTGTCCATAGATCTCCGTGAGTTCGTCGGCGGTCGCTTGTGCTTGTTCGGCATTGAGGTCAGCGCAAACAACGTGAGCGCCTTCTTTGGCCAGGCGATGCGCGATCTGCTTGCCAATGCCAGAACCGGCACCCGCGACCATGACGATGCTGCTGGCGAGTTCCTTGGCAGGCGGCATGCGTTTGAGCTTCGCCTCTTCGAGCAGCCAATACTCAATGTCGAACGCCTCTTGCTGCGGTAGCGCGATATACTCGTCGATCGCCTCCGCTCCGCGCATCACCTCGACAGCGCAATTGTAAAACTCGGCGGTCACGCGAGACTCACTCTTGTTCTTGCCCCAGGCGATCATGCCGATGCCAGGAATCAAGATCACCGTGGGATTCGGATCGCGCATTGCGGGCGAAGAATCGTGCTTGCACGTCTCGTAGTAGGTTTCGTAGTCCTTGCGGTACCGTTCGAGTCCGGCGGCTAGCTTCTCCTGCAAGTCGGCAACGGCTTCCGCCTGTGGATTCCAATCTACGTACAAGGGCTTGATCTTCGTGCGTAGGAAGTGGTCGGGACAGCTTGTGCCGAGCTCCGCCAGGCGCGGCGCATCGTTTGAGTTCACAAACCGAAGTATTTTCGGATCCGACTGAATCGTACCAACGAACCTCTTCTGTTGACTAACCTGCCCGCGGAGCCATGGCAGGAGCTGGACCAGAACATTCTGACGCTCTGCTTCGTCGAGCGTTTCGTATTTCTCGCCGCCGAACGTTTGCTGGCCACGATCTTTGGATTCGATGTATTCAGCCGCCTTGTCGATAAGTGAGAGCGTCAACTCGTAGCACTCGCGATCGTCGTCGGCCCAATTGATGATGCCGTGCTGACCCATCACCAGGCCCTTCAAACTTGGGTTGGCTTCGACCTCTCGTTGCATCATCAACCCAAGCTCGAACCCGGGTCGCAACCAAGGTACCCAGCCCACATCGTCGCCAAAGATCTCTTGAGTGAGTGCTTCGCTGCGTCGGCTCGCAGCAATCGCGATTACCGAGTTCGGGTGCATGTGATCAACGAACTTGGCCGGTAAGAAGGAATGGAGCGGCGTGTCGATCGAGCTTGCGCGCGGATTGAGGTTGAAAGTACAGTGACGAAAATAGCCAACCATCGCATCTTCAGCAGGCGTCTTTGGCCCACGGTTGGGTTGCGCATCATAGGTCTTCTGCAACCCGATCAACTTGTCCTGGTAAAGCGAGGAAAAGTTCTCCCGCTTGCTGGTGCGCAGATCGCCCCCGGAGCCCTTCACCCACAGCACCTCGACTTCCTCGCCGGTAAGCGGATCAGTCTCCGTGAGTTTCGACGAAGTGTTGCCACCGCCGGTGTTGGTGATGCGTTGGTCGGCACCGAGTGAGTTGGAGCGAAAAACCAATCGATCGAGACCCGAAAGGTCTGCTACCTCTTCCTCGGCCCAATAGTTTTTGACGCGGATATCGTCAGAGAGATTTGTTGACATGTTGTTGCTAAATGTTGTTTTTGTGTCAGTTGCCGGTTGATAATCCACATATTTCCACACATAATTGCAGCTGTCAACCGTTTTTTGGCACAAAAGTATGACTTTGTGTGGGAATGAAATCATGGTCAAGGCGAGTTCGGTTCCACTAGCGAGCAAGCGTCGTCTGGAAATCCTCGATCAGCTTGAGGGGCAGGGCTCGGTGCGGGTGACAGCGCTGGCCGAGTTGTTCGAAGTGGCAGAAGAGACGATCCGTCGCGATCTTGATAAGCTCAGCGACGAGGGCCAGCTGACGCGGACGCACGGTGGCGCTATCCGGCAGCGGAGCGACCGCTTCGATCTGCCATTGGCTGTACGAAAGAACAGTCGTGCGGCGGAGAAAAGAGCCATCGCTCAGTTGGCGTTTCAACATATCGAACCGGGAGACGTAGTGGCGTTCGACGCATCGACCACGGTTCTCGAATTAGTTTGTCTGTTGCCTGACATGCCAATCACCGTTGTGACTTACGGCCTGGACGTTGTGCGTTTGCTCGCAGAGCGGAGGCAGATGCACGTGATATGCACCGGCGGCGAACTCGACTCACCGTCACTATGCCTGCTGGGTCCGTTGGCTGAGGCGAGTTTCAAGAGCTTCTCAATCAACAAGGCCTTTTTTTCCGTCAAAGGTATCGACCTGATCCGCGGGCATAGCGAAGCCTCGACAGCGCACGCAGCCATGAAGCGTCTTTTGGTCGAAGTGGCCGACCAGTCTTTTCTGCTAGCCGATTACAGCAAATTCGGTGTACGATCGCTCACTTATTCGGGATCAATGGACGAATTGGATGTGTTGATCACCGACGATCGCACGGATGAAAGTCACTTAGCAAGCCTGCGCGAAATCGGCATCGCAGTCGAAGTTGCCGAATCGCGAACCCGATCGGTCGAGGAGTAGCATGCAAGGGTCCCAGACATCGTCAGAGAATCGCGCTGGATCCGATCACATTATTGATCCTGATGTAGTCATCATTGGCAGCGGAATAATGTCTGCCAATCTGGCGGCGCTGATCAAGAAGTTGCAGCCTGATCTAACGATTGAGCTCTACGAAGTGACCAGCGAGTTGGCACAGGAAGCCTCCAACGGCTGGAACAATGCGGGGACTGGCCACGCCGGCATCTGCGAACTCAGCTACACGCCTTTTGTGGGCGCGGATGGCTCCGTAGACATCACCAAGGCGATTGAGGTATTCGAGCAGTTTGAGCAATCCAAACAGTTCTGGGCGTACGCTGTCAGCACCGGAATGATCGACGACGTGCGTGCCTGTATCAACCCTGTGCCGCAC
Source organism: Planctomycetota bacterium (assembly GCA_039184115.1). Classification (GTDB taxonomy): domain Bacteria; phylum Planctomycetota; class Planctomycetia; order Pirellulales; family Lacipirellulaceae; genus Bythopirellula. Next base: position 12,964 of record JBCDBK010000032.1, read on the forward strand.
ATTAGTTTTGTGCACGGACAGGAGCAGGTCGACTTTCTTAGGTCGCGTTACGAGGGCATGTCGAAGCACCACTTCTTTCGCGAGATGGAGTTCAGTACCGATCCGGATGTCATCCGCAGTTGGGCGCCGCTGCTGATCGAAGGTCGGGAAAGCATGCCTGTCGCCGCAACGAAGATGGATGCGGGAACCGACGTGAACTTCGGCGCAATCGCGCGCAAGCTGCTGGCGTGGTTGCATCAGCAGCCTGGTTGCCGCGTTGCTACGAGCCACCGTGTGGTCGATTTGGAGCAACGAGTCACTGACGGCTGGACAGTACACGTGAAAGATCTGGACGGCGACCTAACCTTCGAGAAACATGCGAAATTCGTATTTGTGGGTGCCGGTGGAGGTAGTCTGTCATTGCTTCAGAAGTCGGGCATTGCCGAGAGCAAGGGCTACGGTGGCTTTCCGATCGGTGGACAGTGGCTGGTCTGCGACAAGCCGGAAGTTGTCGAGCAGCATCAAGCAAAAGTCTACGGTCAGGCGCAAGGAGAAGCTCCCACGATGGCGGTGCCGCATCTCGATACACGAATCATCGACGGCCACAAGGCACTGCTGTTTGGTCCCTTTGCCGCCTGGACGACCAAGTTCTTACACCGCGGTGGTAGTTGGACCGATCTGCCTGGTTCGCTAAAACTCGATAACCTGGGGCCGCTGATCAAGGTTGGCCTGTCCAATCTGCCACTGGTGAAGTATCTGATCCAGCAAGGGACGCAGACGATGGATGCAAGGATCCAGTTGCTGCGCACCTTTTATCCGCAGGCGAAGCACGCTGACTGGAAGCTATTGGACGCTGGCATTCGGGTGCAGGCGATCAAGAAGGAAGACGGAGCGGCGGGAATCGTTCACTACGGGACTGAGGTGGTTTCCAATGCCAGCAAGACGATCGCCGCACTGCTGGGCGCGTCGCCGGGCGCGTCTGTCTCTGTGTCAATCATGATGGAAGTGATCGAGACTTGCCTGCCACATCTTCTCGATGAGGAACCTGGCCGGACGGTGATCAAATCGATGATTCCGACCCACGCGGAAGACCTACTTCCGGAGTCGGCGGCAGAACGATACGCGGAGCTAAGCGCCTTAGCCGAAGCGAGGCTGGAATTACTGGCCACCGCTTGAAAGTTTTCGTATCAGAATGTGCCAAAAAACATGAAAATTCTCAAATTTTCCTGTAACTCCCTGATGCATAACCTCGATCGTCCAATTGGCGTGACGGCGGTGGTGAGGGCACTTTTTCTGGCTATAATCAGATGCTCGGGGTCTGGTTTGCGCCACTTCACCGATTCTCTCCTTGACGCGGCTATTCGTGCCTGACGACTGCCGCATCATGATCGGTAGGATCGTCGGCAACTCGCACCAGGCGTCATCAACGGGATGTTGGCTTACTGAGAACAAGGCAATCAAGGAAAACGATCATGCGAACAAAATGCTACGCAGCGGCAGCGGCGCTAGCTTGTGTCGTTGGCTCCACTGCTAGTGTCAGTGCAGACGCCAGCGAGGGATGGCATGAACTATTCAATGGAAAGGACCTATCTGGCTGGAAGGCCAACGAAAATACAGATACTTTTTCGGTCGTCGACGGCAAGATTGTGGCCAAGGGAGAACGAAGTCATCTGTTCTACGTTGGCCCGATCAATGACGGCAGGTTCAAAAACTTTGAGTGGAAGTGCGAGATTCGAACCAAGCCTAACTCCAACTCTGGAATGTACTTCCATACCGCGTTCGAGGAAAACGGCTGGCCGAGCAAGGGCTATGAGGTCCAGATCAACAACACTCATGGCGACCCACGCAAGACGGGCGGGTTGTATGCGATCGCCGATGTGATGGATGAGTCGCCAGCCAAAGACGCCGAATGGTTCACGCAGCACGTGATCGTTAACGGCAAACACGTCGTCGTCAAAGTCAATGGCGAAGTGACCGTTGACTATAAAGAGCCGCAGAATGCCGAACGCGACGGCGGAATGAAGGGCCGTCTGCTCTCGGACGGAACGATCGCGCTGCAAGGTCATGATCCCGGCAGCGAAGTGCATTTTCGAAGCATCAAAGTTAAAATTCTGCCCTAATCTCTTTTGATATCTATCCTATCGGGTTACATTTCGGCACAAGTTTCCAGGGAAAACCAGAATGTCCAACAGCAACAACAATGTATCGCGACGTCGATTTATTCAGTCTTCGACAGCAAGCGCTGCACTGATGGCGACCACATCGGCAGCTGCCGCGAAGAGCACTGACTCAAACTCGAGACTGCGCATTGGATTTATAGGTGTCGGCGGCCGATGCCAAGCACATGTCGACAGCGCACTAACCATGTTTAGAAAAGACGGATGCGTTGAACTTGCCGCCGTTTGCGACGTCTATAACCGCAACAATCAACGAACTGCCGCGAAAATAGAGTGGAAGACCGGCAAACGCCCCACGGAGACCGGTGACTACCGTGACATTCTCTCTGATCCTTCAATCGACGCCGTGGTGATTGCGACACCCGACCACTGGCATGCGCGTCAAACGGTTGACGCCCTCAACGCCGGCAAGCACGTGTACTGCGAAAAGCCGATGACCCACAGTGTCGAAGAAGCGCTAGCGGTTCACAAAGCGTGGAAGGATTCGGGGCTGGTAATGCAGGTGGGCGTTCAGTCGGCTTCGCTGCCGGTCTGGAAAAGCGTTAATGAGTCTATTCGCGCAGGTGATCTTGGCAAGGTCTTGCAGTATCAGACGGAGTACTTTCGCAACTCCGACATGGGCCAATGGCGTTACTATGAATTGAGCAAGTACATGACGCCAAAGAATATCGATTGGGATATGTTCTTGGGCCGTGAGTTCGATCTTGCGCCGGCAATGCCGTTCGATCGGGCAAAGTTCGCACAATGGCGTTGCTACTGGCCGTTTGGTTCCGGAATGTTTACTGACCTGTTTGTCCATCGCACGACGTCCATGCTGTTGGCAACGGGGCTGCGATTTCCTGGGCGGGTCGTCGGCGCGGGAGGAACATTTTTGGAGTACGATGGCCGTGGTGTACCTGACGTGGCGACGGTCGCCGCCGACTTCCCCGAGGGCGTACAGGGCTTGGTGACCGCAACGATGTGCTGCGGCAATACGCCGATCAGGCAGCTTATCCGCGGTCATCACGGTTCGGTAGTATTCGGAACTGGCGAGGAGTTTACGGGTTACGACTTCGTTGCTGAACGCAAACAGGTCACTCACGACAGCTCGATCGTTGACAAGCGAGTCGAAGTTGGCAAGGTTGAGAACAGCTCGCTGACACACTTTGAGAACTTTGTGAACGCCGCGATTGATGGCAAGCCAGAGGCAGTCAATTGTTCGCCCGAGTTGGGGGCCGCCGCCATGACGATTGTGAAGCTCGGTTCACGTAGCTATCGCGAAGGTAAGGTGTACCACTTCGACCGCGATACGATGACGATCTCAGAAGGCGATCCTTCGTGGGCTGATGGCTGGCAGAAAATGTCTGAAGCACGCGAGAAGCCGCGGCACGTGCCTGGCTGGACGGCCGGTGACAAAGGCAGTTTGCTCGTCCCGAAGCCTTATCAAAAATTGGCAGGACCGTGGGTCGATGGCAAAGACCCTAGTGCGATGTCCTAGTCTTGGCTCGATCGCGCCGATAGGGTACTCGTCAGCAAATTCGTCAATGCTGAAGTCGTTCAGGCGTCGACTTCGGCCTCTGATTGAAGCTCAAGCAGTATGCACTCGTTGCCGTCGTGCCATACGACCTGATCTCCACCCGCCTCGGTCGCCGACTTGATGGAGGCCTCGACGCGTTGTAACGCCGAACCAGGGTGTTCTTCCGGTAGCACTTCGACGGCACCGATGCTGACTGCGTAGTTCAGATTCGCATACTTCGAGTCGGCGTAAGCGGCTGCATTGGCTCGCATGCGACCAAGCGGCACGAGTGCGTTTCTCAATTCGGTTGCTGGCAACAAGATCCCCAGGCTATTGGAATCGTACCGAGTGATCAGATCGGTATCTCGCAGTACGGAACTGGCTAGCTTTGATATCGTTGCGAGTAGGCTCTTGCGCGCGTGGGCATCATGCGCTGAATCGTCTAGGTCTTCGACAAATTCGACGATCGCTAGACTGAGCTTGGTGCCGTAGCGATTGCGCTCGGCCGTGCGTCGACGCAGTTCTTCGAGGAACACCTTCTGCGAAGGCAGGCCTGTTGACTCATCAGTGTAGGGATCTGACGTACCACGTCCGTTGTTGTCTTGATTGCTCGAGTCCGCAATTTGCGTCGCCATGCCGTGACCGAATTGCTGGCAGGTTGTGCCATCGTGAAAGTGAACACAGTTTCGGCCAGCCTCTTTCGAGCTGTACAGCGCGGCATCGGCGCGTTGCACAAACGCGGTGGCGTCCTCACCTTCTCGAATCTGTGCAAAACCGACGCTGACGGTCAGACGAAGGATTAGGCCGTTGAATGGAAAGCGAGCAGACTCGATGAGCGATCGAATTCGCTCAGCGATTTCCTTGGTTTCGTCCACTCCAGTGCCCGACGCGACGACTGCGAACTCTTCCCCACCGTATCGGGCGATCAAGTCGGTGTCTCGAACGGTATTATTTAGCACTTCCGCGACCGCCTTGAGTACCGCGTCGCCCGCTTGATGGCCGTACCGATCATTGAATTTCTTGAAGTAGTCGATATCTACCAATATCAGTGACACGCTAGTTTCGTTGCGTTTCCATTCAGCAATGCGGCGTGACAGTTCAAACTCATAGGCTCGGCGGTTCGACACGCCAGTCAACGAGTCGGTAAGTACGTCTTTACGGTGCGCTTCGGTAAGCTTGGCCATAGCGCTCCGCCAACCATCGCTAAGCGAGCCAACAATGATTGCAATGAGGACAAGTGTCGCGCCCCACAGTAGGAACACAGCCACAGTCGCGAATGGAATGCCTTGTCCTGAATTCGCATTGAGATTCGGCACGAAAATGATCAACGAAGACAGGATGCAAAGCAACGCCATCAGTCTAGCGCGATGTTTTCCTTGCAGCGCTCCAGTAAGTACAACCGGCACATAGAATAGATGTAGCAGTACAGGAGTTTCTACAGAGTAGTACCCCATGAGCGCGCTAACACCGAACACAAGCGCGATCAGCGTCGGCTCTAAGTATCGGTATCGATTCTGGTTGAGATTCGCTAGTCTTTGCACGGGTGCAGGACTCGTGTTCTGTGCGCAATGCGCAGCCAATCGCTTTGGGTGTGCCCGAGGGTGACCGCGGATTTACACGCGGAGAACTCCCTACCTGTTAGAGACTAGCTCGCCAACTTTGCCCGCGCCTGCAAAAACCCGCAGATCGGGTGGTTTCAAAAACCTTCGAACGCATTTCCGGAATTCAGCGCGCGATGGTCGGACCAATCGACAAAGGCGCGCTAGGTGCAGGTCGCTTTCTAGCACTTCGAATCCCAGTTATGCCGAATGTCCGGCGTGTGCCGCTCCGGTGACGAGAAATCGTTGCTCTATGCGAGAAATGAATATGAAACCGTCTGGCCAAGCTTCACAGCAAACGGCTAGGTTGCACGTGTGCCAATTCACAATTTGGTCCATTTGCATGGGTACGAAGGATAGTCGGCGCCGAATCGTTAGCGGTCTGGCGTGTAAACATCAGTGTCGGTCACCTAGAAGAGGGGTGTACTTAACGTCAACTATTGACCAATTATCGCGGAATTCTTTGCGAGCCTGCCTTCACATCCGTACAATCGTGAACAGCGTGGCGCAAATAGACGCTCCCATTTCAATAACTCAACGACGTCGGTTTGCACTATCAATCTCTGTTCCCTTCGGCATGTCACCTTATCTAACCATTGGAGAAACCCAAATGCTTCGACCTCTTCGAGACAAGACTCACCGCGCTGAGTTCTCCAGGATCAATTCAAACTCTCGGCCACTACGCATGGAGGCATTGGAAAGCAAGAACCTGTTGGCAGGCGATGTGATCGCAGCACTGATTGGAGGGGATCTCTATATCACCGGCGATTCGGCAGACAACTCTGTTCAGATCGTGCGCGACGTTAGTCAAACGAGCCCTGGCGTAGGGGATGTGGTCGTGCAAGGGTTCTTCAGTAACCCGACGACGGTTAACGGCATGGCTTCGCAGTCGTTCACGGTCATGGGCGAGGTCTTTGTCGACTTTTCTGCCGGTGGTAACAATGCGGCCATTTTTGGTGACAACCCTAGCTTTCAGCCGGATCCTGTTCAGTTGCCAGGAGGCGTTTCGATTGTAGGCGGCGTTGGGGACGAAGATCACTCGTTTTCAAATGCAGAAGTCGGTGGCGACATCACGCTTGATGACACGGCAGGCGGTGCAGTCGCGTTTATTGGTATCGATGACGGCACTGTCGTTGGGGGCGATTTTTCCTCGACGTCGCTGGCGGTGTCTAGCGAACTCGATGTGACCGATGCATCGGTAGGCGGCAACGTGGTTCTCGCTACCGAGAGTTCGACCGTCGATGAATCTTTCTTGGGACTGCGTGATTCGAGCGTAGGTAACGATGTGCGTCACTTCACGGACGCGGCCACTTCGACGACATTGATGACCGGCAATACGGTGGGTGACGATGTTCTGGTCGTCGGAGGCGATGGCGACGATGTCGTGAACCTTGTACAAACGACCTTCACAAACGTTGGCAACACGATTGGCGACGATCTGCGAATACTCACCGGCGGCGGTGCTGACGAAGTGATGTTGGCGGACATTCAGGTTGGCGACGACTTGCAGTTCCGCGGTGGCGATGGCGACGACATCTTTTTCTTCGAGCCAGTCGGCGTAACCAATGTGATTGGCGACGACGTTTACTTGACCGGCGGCCAAGGTGCTGACGAAATCGGTGTCGAGGACGCTGACATCGGCGACAAGCTGAGAGTAGGCACCGGCGCAGGCGACGATGTTGTGGCAATTGCCGCTTCGACCGTCGGACGTTCGGCACTGGTGAGCTTGGGTGGTGGGCTCAACGAAGCGAGCATCGAGGAAACCGCTGCCGGCCGCGCGCTGACGGTGCTTGGTGGAGGCACCAACGACATTTTGATTGACGCGGTGACGACCTCGCACTTTATCACCGTGGTTACATCCAGCGGTGACGATCTCGTGACGCTGCAGGACGTCAGCACCCATTCTGCACTAATTTCGACGCATGGCGGTATGGACGAGGTGGCAATCAGTGAGTCGGAATTCGACTACCTGTTTGTGCTGCTGGGTAGCGGCGACGATTCGTTGACTCTCGACAACGTGACGGTCGATCGATTCGCCTTCCTTCATGGTGGTAGCGGCACCGACACGCTTGTCGACGTCGACGATGCCAGTGATATCAACTTCGAACTCGACTTTGCCTTCGAGAACTACAGCGTTTAGTTGGCATCGCTAGAGCTGAATTCGAATCAAGAGCCCCGCGCAATCGCGCGGGGCTTTAGCCTGCGCTGTTTCAACCCAGCCTAAGGTGTCCCGACGCGTTTCCAGCTACCGGGCGTAATGGTAAACGGCCCTGTGCCTACCGACGTCGTATAGACACCGTTGATTCGATATCGGAGTGATTGACCAGTGCTTGGTGTCCATGATCCCCACCCTCCACGGACGAGATGAGAATCGGTCTGAGTCACACCGGTATCGTAGCGGGCAATTGCGTCTTTGCCTCCGCCGGCTCCTTCCAAAGTGACCGAGTAACCACCGGAGGGTGAGAGCCCTGTTGCGCTTGAGAATGCGAATCCATGCCAATCGGGGCTGTCCTTGTCAGGCAGCGTGTTCTCGGCGACGCTCACGGTTTCGATGAGCGTATTCGGATGGCCGCTGCCATCGCTGTTGTAAAAATTCACGTTGAGCGTCCCGTTGGCTGCGCCATGGCCGCTGAGGTAGATATCGATTGAGGTTACGCTCCAACTCATCACGCCAGCTGGCAGATTGGCGACGAAGTGCTGACCGACAAAGGCATCGTTATCAATCTCTTCTTCGGCATCAGTCGCGGAGTCGTAACTCGCGACAACTGTCGCGACTTGCTGTTCGGAAGATACACTTGGTGCATAGGTCACACTGTAGCGAAATTCGGCATTGCCATAGCGACCGATTCCCTCGATCTCGACTTCTTGGTCTGAGTCGTTGGCCAAATTGCCATCCGTGTTGTCGAGGAAGCGAAAGACGATATCTTCGGAGGTGCCGATTGGATCTCGTGTGCTTTCCTGACCGTGGGTGTAGTTCGAGCGCCAACTTGGGTCGACGTCGATCGCGCCCATCGCAAATTCGACGCCTGAGTGGGCAAGATGGCGCGCGTAGGCGCGATCACTCTGCGAGATACTCGAATCGAGTTCCAGCCTCGATAAGTGGAGCGACGTAAGCCCAATCAGCGATACCAATATCGCCGTGCCAGTAACGGCAAGGTAGACCGATCCGCGCCGAGTTTCAGACTGTCGAGCGCTAACCATTGGGGTCCTCCACATGATTGAGCAGGTTGATCGAACTGTTGGCCGTCTCGCTGCTTGCACCAAGCGTAAGCGTCGATTCGATGTGCGACACCACCGTTTTGTCCAATGTTGGCTTCTGCTCCAGGGATCCCTCTTTGCTGCGCATCCCAAATCGAGTCGTGACGGTGCCGTCGGGCGCTGTCACAGTGACAACGATTCTCTTGATGCCGGTGTCGTACAGCCACCATTCGTTAGCAGCCAGTCTATCGGCCCATTTAACCTGCACTGAGCGACTCCAGCCGGTGTACTCGCTCAGCAGATTGCCTTGTTTGTCTTGAACTGTCGAAGTCGACCAGTCGTCGTAGTCGCCCACGTCGTCGAAGTCGGCGCGGTTGACGGACGATTCGTCTGAGTTGGTACTGTTACTCCCGCTGCCCGACTCGGGATCGTAGTAGGGCATCGAGACGATTTCCGCCATCAACGCGTCGGCGAGCAGTGGTCCCTTAACCATATCACAGCCTACGGTGTGTGTGCGCACAGATGCGCCCAACAGCGAGATCGATCCGACAACGACGGTGCCCACAAGCATCGACGAGACGACGACCTCGATCAGTGACAGGCCGTTTCGGCGTTTTGAAGATGAAGAATTCATGGATTTCGAATAATCAGGGACTAGGTTCGATGGCAATCGTCACGGTTCGAAACTCTTCGCTACCTGAGCCGCTCAGATCGAAGTTCGCAGTGCCCGAGTCTCCGGCAGCATCGAGCATCGCGTAGGCTGCCGCGCCCGAGCAAGTGCCCGATCCACTACCGCTCTGTTCGGCGGTGATGGTGGTGTGGCCGGACATGCCGGCATCGCCGGTACTCACGTCGTCGTCGTCGAAGCCACCGATTCGCAGAATCATGCAGTTGTCTTCGGTGGTTGTGACGGCAACCGTTGACGGAGTATTGGAACTGCCCTGGGTCGTGCCCGTATCGTGGATTGGCGATGCGGCATTGTGACCGGTGAACCGCATCATCCAACCATACGCTTCCTCATTGCCCGACCAATCGAAAGTGTAGTCTGATGGCTCACTCGAACTGGCCAACTTCCACCAGATACCCAGCGTGACGCGGCCATTGTTATTCTCGCCGAGATAGATTTCCGTCCACCCAGAAGGCGGTGTCATCGAACTGGCCTCGTTGCCATCGGTAACAACCGTGGCGATCAACAGATCGTCTGCAGCGTATCCTGAGGGCACATTGATCGTTAGGTCGCGGGTATTGCTGCTGGCCTGTGTCTCGGTGTATTCTTCAAAAACGACACCGGATGGTGTTGTTTCGGTGTCGTCGCCCGCACCGGCGGCCCACTCGACCGCGCGCTGCATGATAATGAGCCCGTCGGCGTTCAGTTGTCCGACGTCGAAAGTGTCTTCGCCCCAGGGCAATTGACATCGACGTCCAGCCGCCAATGAGGCATCGGCGAGTTCGTCGCCTTCGTCAAGAATGGCAAAGTTGGGTAGCGGCAGTGCGTTGTGATAGACGGCGAGAATCGAGGCCTCTGGAGCCAGTGTTGCAAATGTCAATTTAAATGATTGGTCCGCGTCGGCGATAGTCAGATCGCCCAGCGAATACCCTTCGGTAATGTAGTGGGTGGTGTCGGTTAAGTGAATGGTTTGCCGATCGTCTGTGTAACCGACCAGGGAGTCGTAGAACCCGAGCGTCTCAGCGTGGGCAAATGACTCGGTGACGACTCCGATGGTGGCCGCATTAAGTTTGGTACTGAGTGTCGCACTGCTGACCGATCCCGCGACGTACACGACGTTGGCGGTTGCCAACTGGCTGTCGAATTCGACTTGTGTGGCTTGTTGCGAGATGACGGTGACGTCGTAGCCCCACCCCTCCATGACGTCGATACGATCTTGTTCTGCCGCCGACGGTGTAGCAAGCCCATCATCGCCGCTGGAGGCCTCAGACGAGACGAACAGAATGATCGGCAACGACGTCACGCCTTCGATGAATCGAGAGATCCACTCCATGGAGAACCCTTGGACGTTGCCAGCCACCGTTACGGCCGTGCCGCCGTTGTACACCTTGGTGAGTGGGTCGCCCGCCACTCCGCTCCACGCGTATCGAATCGTTTCGGGCACATTATCGCCGTCGCGATCGGGTACCGACATCGTCACCGCTGTCGACGATAGTTCGCTGAGCATGACTGCTGACTGCAGGTCGTGATTGATTTGATCGAGGATTTGATTCGCGCGACGGGCATCCGCGAGCGTGCCATCGGTGACATCGAGCGATTGGGCCGCTATAAAGATTGACGATGCCAAGCCGCCGACCAGCACCACACTAGATGCCGACGCGACTGCCAATTCGAGTAGCGTGTAGCCTGCCCGCCGATATCGATGCGATCTGATTCGGAGATGTGCCACCGTGCTGCGCCTCAAGGAATCGAAACGGTCCCATCGGCCGTAAGGTCGACGGTTTTCTGGATGCCACCCGCCTGTACGACCACTGCACCGCTTGAGTCTGGCCGACCGAACATGTCAAAACTGACGTTGGCGCTGAAGCCAAACGATGCGCTGACCAATGACGCCAAGAACGGGTCGTCGACGAGTTCTACGACGTAGGTGCTAGCCGAATTGTCGATGTCAGCGACGTCCACCAGAGTATAGCGGTCGTTGGATACGTCAAACTGCACAGTGCGTGTTTGCCCAATCCGCTGCGATTCAGCCTGGGCAAATCTCAAATCGGCTACAATCCTGCTTGCCGCGAGGTCAACACGATAGCGATTGATCGCTGCGACGTAGCTCGGTGCGACCACAGCTGCAAGAATCCCCATCACGAGCACGGTTATCGATAGCTCGATCACCGTCATGCCGCGGCGCCGCTGGATTTGCTTTCGACTTGACACTATCTAACCTCCATCACACGAGAGACCGCTAGACTCGCGCCTTGCGATTGGGCTGCTCGCGCGGACGGTAGCTATCGCGAATGTCGATAATGTCGGCTTCGATCTGTAAAAAGGCTGCGATCGCCTCGGCGTCCCATTGCGTACCGGCACCATCACGCAGGATGCCCATCGCTTTTTCATGGGGCATTCCCGTCCGATAGGCGCGGTCGCTCGTCATCGCATCGTAGGCATCGGCAACCGCGAGAATCCTGCCGTCACGCGGGATGCGGTTGCCAGCCAAATGGTCCGGATAGCCCTGGCCATCCACGCGCTCGTGATGGTGCAACACGCCCGGCAGGACGTAGTCTAGTTGCGTCAATCCTTGCAAAATCTTCCAACCCTCTTCGGGATGTCGCTGGATCTCGGCAAACTCGTCGTCGGACAGTCGATCGGGTTTGTTGAGGATCGCATCGTTAATCGCAATCTTGCCGATGTCGTGGAGTAGCCCCGTGAGATAGAGTAGTTCGCACGCGTCGTCGCTGTAACCGATTTGTTGCGCCAATCGTTTGGCGTACAATGCAACCCGTTCGCTATGCCCACACGTATACTGATCTTTGGCTTCCACCGCCGATACGAGCGTACGAACTACATTGACGAGTAGCAACTCACGCTCATGAAACAGTTCTAGGTTATTGGAGTGCGACGCGATCATGGCGGCGGCCGTCGACAGTAGCGATGCTTCGCTCGTACCGAACTCATGCTGATTCAGTCGCCATTCTGGTATTCTTGCTGCTTCGTCTTCCTCAGCAATGCGATTGATCGCGAGAAACCAGCCAATCGGCGTATCCGCCATCCCGACTGTCACGAGGACGAAGTCTCGAACGCCCGGAAAGACGCTACCAAGTTCAGTCGCACCGAATGCGTTCTTGATTACTGCCTGCTGCCGCGCGGCCTGCCGAAACGATTCAACAATGTGGTTGACGGCCGTTTCGTCATTGTTCTCACTGTCGAGACATTCGGTATGCCATTTCGCTACGATCTCAAACTCGTCGGTCGCGCCCGAGACGAAATACAATTCTTCTGCGTGTGTGGATTTCCCTAACTCCGGTATCGAGTCCGCGACAAGCTGCTCGATTGTGCGAGTGGTGTCACCTAGACCAAGCCGCTCTGCCATCGAACGCAAGAACGTCAATTCTTCAAAGTCATCGCTCACTTGCTTTAGGAAGAAGTCGTTCTCCTCACGAAGCTGAGTGACTTCCGCCTGCTGGCGAAAGAAGCGACTTCCCAATTCCGCAAGACCGAGCAATTGACCGGGGCTCTCAGACCTTACAATCGTTGTCGCGACGAGAAAGTCCCCTAGTGGGATCACCAATTGGTATTCGCCAGGCGAATGCTCGATGACGGTGGCGATGCCGCTGTCTGCCGTCGTGTCCATCAGTGCCAGTAGGTCCTCGTCCGCCGGCTCGGGTATTGAACGGGCCGCCTCCGAATCGCCATCAAACGGTGGGGCAGCATTCTGCAACCACCCGGAGCACCGATCATGCGTCCAGAGCGTTACTTTTTGTCCCAGCGCTCTTTCTAGTTCGGCGAGCGCACCGCGTTGCCAAGATTGAATGGGATCGCACGAGACTTTCAACGGAGTAACCATATTCTGTGCCCTGCCGCTTTGTGAACCTATTGGTTTGCTTCGGATACGCGATTGGTCCCGCGGCGGAGGCCAACTTCGTTCGGTGAATTACGCAATAGAGGTAGCTGTTGTAAAAAAGAGTAGCTTACAGCGACCGAGAGTGTGGTGACGATGTTGGTCGCTTGCGGGACGTACCGACTGTGCGTCTCGTATCGATTGTTCGAGCACATCACTTCCGGTTTTGCAGACAGCCTCAGTTCTTTGGCCAAATGATGAGCTAGGCTTTTGCCGTATGTCGGATTTCTGCTAGACAACCGAACAATCGACAAATCGCAAGCTACGTTTGCGTTAGAAGCACAAGTTTTACCATTGCGGAGGCAATTCGAAATGAACACGAACAAAGGTTTTACACTAGTCGAGCTGGTGGTGGTGATCCTGATTTTGGGCATCCTCGCCGGAGTCGCAGCTCCAAAGTTTTTCGACACCTCGGCGAAAGCGAACGACAACAGCGCACGCACAACACTCGCGATTATTCGCGATGCGATCGAGATTTACACAGCTGAAAATGGTGGTACTCCACCGCGAAATAGCAACGAGGCGAACTTTCTAACCGACATCATGCCATATATCCGCGGTAGCGTATTTCCTACCTGCCCGGCAGGTGAGAATGCTGGTAGCAACAACATCCTGATGGGTGCTGCAACGACTCCTGCTGGTGGCGAGGGCTGGCGCTACAACGTGGCATCCAACGTTGGTGAGTTCTTTATCAACTCTGATGATCTCACCGCCAATCAAGATGATGACCCGACGCTGAACTACGACGAACTTTAACGAACAACGAGCGGATAGGGCTGGCTGCAGGACAGATGAAATTCTAGCTGCGGACCGACGCAAGCGAACAACGTCAGAGAAAAGCAATGGGCACGGCGAAGCGAGCACTGATTGTTGACGACAACGTAGCGCTCGCGCGTGTCACTCAGTTCGCACTGGATCGGGCTGGCTACGACACGCAAACGGCATTTAACGGCCGTCTGGCACTTGAGGCCGCTATCGAAACCCAGTTCGACATTGTTATCACTGACCAGCAGATGCCAGAGATGACAGGAGTAGAACTCTGTCAAGCACTACGTGGTCGGCCAGAATACGCAAGCTGTCCGATCGTACTGTTGACGGCAAAAGGGTTGGAGTTGGAATTGCCTCGCCTCCGCAATGAGCTTGGTATCGATTCGACTTTTGCAAAGCCCTTCAGCCCCTCGGCGATCGTTAAGGCTTGCGAGGAGCTGTTGACAGCTGTGCAACCTCAACCCGAATGCGTGTTGTAGCGACAGGTCGTACGGATGTGCCGCATTAACCGAGAAGACAATACGACAACACGATGTTTGGCAATAGCTCCAACCTGGGATTTCCGAGACGAATAGCCGCGTACTATTTGCTATTCTGCTTGGTTGCCGTAAGTTGGTTGGCGATTGGAATTCTGCTGACTTCTCACTCCATCGTGGATTCTCGCACCACGAACACTTGTCTTGCTCGGTTGGGCAAGACCGTCGCTGCGCTAGAACTGGACTATTTGCGCAATGGAACTGCCAACCTTCAGAACGTCCTGCAGTCGAATTCATGGCTCAGTGGCATGCGAGGCTACTCGGTAGTCTCTCTGACGGGGACGGTTCTTGCCGACTTTGACCCGAGCCGAATCGGTCAAACGACCGCCGATCACCAAGGGGAAGTACTTCGTTGGGGCAACGTAACGGGCGTTCAATATCAGGATGCGAATGGCGAGACGATCAAAGAGTATCGCGTACCGTTGATCGCTCACAAAGATCACTTTGCCTCTCTTCATGTGAATGTGAGCAAAGTGAGCTTTTGGACCACCTTTAAGCAAGTTGCCACCGTCGCGCCAGCAGCAATTTTATTGCCCCTGGCGTTGATCGCTTTCGGGGGACTTTACCTTGCTCGAATTGCAAAACCCATGGCGGGAGTCGACCGACAGTTGCGCCAGGTAGCATTGCAGCGACAATCGGTGGAACCGGAGTTGCAATCACTCTCAGATACCGATGCCGTCTCTCTCGGATGGAATCGAGTCGTCGAGGCCTTTCACACGACCCGTGATTCCCAATCGAGCGATGGCCTGCAAGCCCGCTTGGCGGATATCGTCGCGAGTCGGAACCACGGCGAGATGCAGACGGTCTTGCATAACCTGTCCGACGGTGTCGCCGTGACGGACGTCGAAGGTCGCATTACCTTTGCAAATCGAGCTGTGACTGCTTTATTGGGGACGGACAGTACGAACGAGGAACTCGATGGAATCGAACTAGAAGCGCAAATCGCGACGGAAATCTGCGACGCCAAAGGCGGGTCGCTGTTTGATGATCAAGCTGAGCTACGTCCGGTTGTCACTGAGGTCCAGCGGCAAGGGGATGGCGAACATCGGACTCTGCGTGTCGCGCGACGTCCGATGGAAGGTGATGGTCTGCGTGGACACGTCTGGTCGGTTCGAGACATAACGCAGCAGAAACTGGCGGAGAAAACACGAGATCAATTCATTGACGTGGCGACCCACGAACTGCGGACACCGCTATCCAATATCAAGGCCTATGCCGAAACACTGGTCACAAGCGATGCCATTGAAGTTGAGCAGCAAAAGGAGTTCTGCAACATCATCAATGGTGAGGTGACCAGGCTTGCTCGTTTTGTGGACGATCTACTCAGCATTAGTAGCATGGAGGCCGGCTCACTGGTCATCGAACGCCAGCGAACGATTTCGTCACGTCTGTTTGACGAAGTGTTGGCGAAAGTTCAGCCATTGATGCAAAAAAAGGCCATCGACTTTATCGTGCAGATGCCAGAGAAGATGGCCGATCTCGAGTTGGACAAAGACAAAATCGTCGCGGTCTTGGTCAACCTGCTCGGCAACGCTGCTAAGTACACGCCAGAGAGTGGCCGAGTAACACTCCGAGTAAAAATCGACGATTCGCAACTTCAGGTTGCTGTTGAAGACACCGGCGTTGGGATCGCGCCCGACGAAGTTGGGAAAGTCTTCGATAAATTCTTCCGCAGCAGCGATCCAAGAATCCAAGGTGAGACGGGCACCGGCTTGGGTCTGTCGCTGGCACGCGAAGTCGTCCGAATGCACGGCGGCGACATTACCGTCGAGAGCCAGATCGACCATGGCACGACGTTTGTGGCAACCATTCCAATCCAGTAGGGGCGCCTGCCATGTTTCAATTCGAATCGCAAGGTGCGGTCGACGTGGTCACGCCTGAAATCGCGCTTAACCACGAGAACATAGAGAGATTCTCCGAAGCGTTTGCAGCCAAGTCGTTCTCCGGACAACCGATGGTGGTAATCGACATGCGCCATGTTCCACTCGTTGACAGCGCTGCAATGGAGTCGCTGCTCGAGATTCAGCGGCAGCTGCGCGACTCGGCAGGTTCTTTGAAGCTGGCCGGCCTCACGCAGCTGTGTCAAGACATCTTCAAGATCACCGGATTGTCGGATCGGTTTGAAATCTATAGCGATGCCAAATCAGCCGTGGGGAGCTTTGTACGATGAGTATCGTTGAAACTCCGCATGTCGACGAAGAACAAGTGCTTCCGCTCACGGTTCCGCTGGAGGCGGAAGTCGACGGTTCGCCGCTTTCTCGTGCCCCGATTCGTGGCCCTCTCGGTCAGCAGCTGCTTAGCGCCAACCTGATTGGATCAGACGAGCTCGAAGAGGCGCTGCGACTTCATTCTGAGAATGGGCAAAAGCTCGGCGAAGCACTGCTGGAACTCGGATTTGCCAACGAAGACCAGTTGCTGCCATTTATTGAAGCACAGCTTGGAGTCTGCGGGGTACGACTGCGCGAGGGACTGCTTGATCCGATCGCGGTTCGCCTGTTGCCGCGCTCTCTGGCGCAAAGTCTGACGGCCCTTGCGTTGTTTCGTATCGAGAACACGCTAGTTGTCGCGACGGACGACCCTGTCGATCTCGATCGCATTGACCGCATCGAGCGCTTCACCGGGCTTGATGTGCGCCCCGTGTTTGCCTTTAAGGTCGGCATCGAGCGGATGCTCAAGCGCGTTTACGACGAGGACTTTCGCGTCGACGCTGTGACCGCAGACCTGGACGATTCGGACGTCGAGCTGCAAATCGAGACTTCCGACGTCGACGTTGCCTCGGTGCACGATCTGGTCGAGGGTAGCCCAGTCGTCAACCTGATCAACTACCTGATTCTCCAGGCGATCCGAAAAAACGCCAGCGATATCCACATCGAACCAAGTCGAAACTTCGCCTCTGTGCGTTTCCGTATCGACGGGCAATTGGTGGAAATGCTGCGACCGCGTCGCGATATCTATCCGGCCATGGTCTCACGTATCAAGGTGATGGCGAAGTTAGATATCGCCGAACAGCGTGTGCCGCAGGATGGTCGGTGCCAAGTCATCGCCGACAACAAGCAGGTGGACTTGCGTGTCTCGACGCTGCCGACGGTGCTCGGCGAGAAGATTGTGATTCGCGTCCTCGACAAACAGCGACTGACCTTCAATCTTGATCAGCTGGGCATCTCACCGGCGACGCTAGCCATGATCAAGCAACTGCTAGTCAAACCACATGGCTTAATGTTAGTAACAGGTCCGACGGGCAGTGGTAAGACAACCACGCTGTATTCGGCGTTGGAGCTGATCAAGTCTGTGCACCGCAACATTATCACCGTCGAAGATCCGGTCGAATATCAAATCGAACTAGTCAACCAGGTGCAGGTCGATTCGGCGCGCGGAGTGAGCTTTCCGACGGCGCTCCGGTCCATATTGCGACAGGACCCCGATGTGATCATGGTGGGCGAAATCCGTGATGCCGAGACCGCCCAGGTTGCGGTGCAAGCGGCACTGACCGGCCACTTGGTGCTTAGCACGTTGCACACCAATGATAGTGTTAGTGCGATCACCCGCATGATGGATATGGGGATCGAGAGCTATAAATTGGCCGCCGCTATGGTTGGCGTTGTGGCGCAACGGCTTGTAAGGACGATCTGCCCACATTGCAGAACCTCCTATTATCCTAGCGCCGAGTACTTGGAAGCCTTGCACTATGACGGCGACAAACGTCGCAGTTTCGCGAAAGGGGAAGGCTGTCGCGAGTGCTTCGACACGGGATTTCAAGGTCGTATTGGCATTTACGAAGTACTGCCAGCAAATTCCGAGCTGCGCAGCATGATCGCCAAAGAAGAACGTCTCGAGACAATCGTTGACTGGGTGCGAAGACAGGAGTATCCGACCTTGTTGCGATCTGGCCTGGATCTTGCAGAACGTGAGGAAACGAGTTTGGAAGAGGTCGCGCGCGTGGCGCTCTTCGAATAGCCGCTCACCGACGATTTGAGCTGAGAATTGGTGAATTGAAGCAGACTTACGTAGAACTTTCACGAACATGACATCGGCAACACTCGAAGAACCAACGATTGCGGGCACGCCTCAGGGAAGCCCGCTATTGCCCGGAGCGGACTGGCAGGCAGCCGACGCTAGCGCCGACGATGCGTTGCAGCCTGCGGGCTTCGTCGCGCAAGTAGGCGGGCGCGGTGGGAAAATCCGCAAGTTAGAAGTTGCCGAAGTGACCGGACAGTTGGCCATTATGACCAAGTCTGGTGTCGACCTTGCGTCCGCCCTTTCGTCGCTGGCATCGCAGTGCCAGCGGCCAATGTTAGGTGCGGTGCTGGCCGATGTACGTGAGTCTGTGCTATCCGGAAGTTCATTCTCTGATGCACTCAAGATGCATCCTTCGATTTTCAATCCGACCTTTGTGGCGACGGTCGCTGCGGGGGAGGCGTCGGGCCGAATGGCGGAAGTCTTGCAGCAGCTTGCCAGCGTGCAGAAGAAGGAGATTCGTCGCGGGCGTGAGGTGCGCGGATTGTTGACCTATCCCGTGTTGTTGCTGTTGGTGTCGAGCTCGGTGCTTAGTGCATTAGTCCTTTTCGTGTTGCCGCGATTTGCCACAATCTTCGATCAGTACGAGATGCCACTACCAGTGCTGACTGAGTTTTTCTTGGCAGTGTCACACGAACTGACAACTCGCTGGTGGTTATGGCTTCCGCTGGCATTGTGCAGTCTGGGCGCATTGCTCTTGTGGCGAAGCTCGGAGGGTGGCCGTAAGAAGCTTGACTATTTCTGGATTTCCAGCCCGCTGTCCGGCGAGATCTGTCGCGGCATGTGCATTGGAGCCACCTGCCGTCTACTCGGACTTATGCTCGAAAATGGCGTGACGTTGCTGGAAAGCTTGCAGCTTACTCGAGAGGCGGTCAACAATTCGCTGTACAAGGCACTCCTTTACGATCTGCAAGATGCGGTCGTCAACGGGCAAGGCCTGGCGAGTGTATTGACTCAGACCGATATTGTGCCGCCTAGCGCACGCGAGATGATCGTCACGGCGGAAAACACGGGCAATCTCAACGAGGTTACGTCCTTGCTAGGAGAATACTACGAAGAAGAATCAGAAGCCAAGCTACGGCAGCTAGTGGGTGTGCTCGAGCCCTTAATCACGGTGGTGATGGGTGGCATCGTCGCGGTGGTCGTCTTGTCGGTGATGCTGCCGGTGTTCAACCTATCGACTTTCGCCGCAGGAGGCCACTAATGCAGGCCAGCAAGCGAAAACTCGGATACATCGGCGTCGACGTTGGGACTTCGACGCTAAAAGTCGCGCAGGTCGAACGCAATCGTCAAGGTTGGCAAGTGGCGGCAGCGTCAATCGTGCCGCGTCGCAAAGAGTGGGATGCCCAACTCGGTTTGTCTGCAAAGGCCGAATCGTCGCGCGACGAGTTGCACGCTACGCGATCCTTGCATCAAGGCTATCGCGGTCGACGGGTGGCAGCTGCTATTCCGATGGCCGTCTGCGACCTGCATCGACTCGATCGAGACTTGTCGAGAGAAGCGAACCCTGAGGCGGTTTTGCGACAGGCCTTTGAGACTGCTACGCAGCTCCCAGCCGAAGGACTGCTTTGCGACTATTGGTCGGGGCCAGCCACTGAATCGACATCGGAGTGGTCGCAGGCTCTTGCCCTGCCTCGTGATTGGACGGAGCAAGTCTGCGAGGATGTTGCCAGTGCCGGCTGGAGTTGTGACGCGATCGACGGATTACCATTGGCACTAACGCGCGCGGTCAACATGGTCCACGCCGCGAATGGTCGCAAGCCGGTTGCGGCGCTCGATTGGGGGAGCCGTTGCGCGACCCTGTGTTGTATCGAGAATCACCAGGCGACCTATGTTCGCAGTCTGAAGCTGCCCGGACTCAATGAAGTCTTAGAAGTCTTGGTCGACTCGTTGCAGGTTTCCGAGCTCGAGGCACAGTCACTGCTGGAGCAACACGGTATCTTGGGCAGATCGGACAGCGGAGCAAACGATGTATCGGAGCTAATCAAGGAGGTAATTGCGGAGATGATTAGCAGCTTGGAGGCGGAACTGAAACGCTCGTTCTCACACTTCCAATTCCTGCGTCGCGCGCAGGCTCCCAGCCATCTGTACTTGATGGGTGGTGGTGCGATGATCAGCGGTCTCGACCAGCACTTGGCGAAGCGTCTAGAACTTGATGCGCGGAATTGGCGCCTGCCGAACATCGACAATCGCAATCTTCCTATCGACGAGCGTGCCGACTGCCTGTTTGCGACCGCGATTGCGCTGTCTGCACTGGCGTGGGAGGTGTCATGAAAACATCGCTAAACCTTGTGTCCGAACGTTCGCGCAAGCGCAATGAGGTGCGTCGTTGTCTGCGCGTATGGTCGCGAGTTCTCGCCGTTGTGGCGTTGATTGCCACAATCATCGGGATAGGACAATGGTATGTGTGCAGTCAAAAGCAGAGCAAGCAGGCGTCTGCTGAAGCGGAATATGAGCCGGTTCGACAACTCAAGATTGAGAACGTCCGACTCAGAAAGGAAATCTCCAATCTCCAGCGAGCCGAAATAATCCCACTCAAGTTGGCGAAGCACCAGCCGCTGCTTGGTCTGGTTGGACTCACGACCAAGGCTGTTAACAGCCAGCAACAGCGAGTATTTCTAAAGCGACTGGAAATCGATCGCGAGCCGATGCAACTTGATCCATCTGCACAGGCGACGCTTACTGTCGGGCTGCGGGGCATCGCCAACGATGCGAGCGCTGCGCAACAACTGGCGGACTATCTCCGTAAGCTGGGACCGTTCGAGTCTGTGGACCTAACGACACGCGATCTGCCGAGTGTTGGGCAACAGCAACAATTTGCTTTCTCAATTCAGTGCGTCAATTAGTCGAGGCTTTAAACGAGAACCGTGAATCTGATCTCGAGAAAACAGCCACGTTGGTTTGGATTTTCCCTGCACTTGCTGGGACTGGTTGCTACTGCGCTGACCATTGGCGCATTCTATGGCTTTGTCTATCAACCACTGTTGCGTAAACAGAAGGACCATGCGAGTCGCACGGAGCAACTTGATCAACTGCTGCTAAAACAAGGGTCTGAGGCGGGCGAGTACAGCCGACTGCGCAGGCAACTTGACGCGATGAGAAAGTCGGTGTCTGACCTGCATCACGAGCTAGCCGAAGATCAATCCGACCAATCGCTGCTAGCAGCAATCCAAGGCGTGGCCAAAGAGTCGGACTTACAGGTCCTAGACTTCCAGATTGGCGAGAAGCAGAGCTTTGCGACGCACTCGTTAACCGAAGTAGAATTCCAGTGCCATGGTAGCTATGCCAGCATCTGCGGCTTCATCCAGCAAGCCGAACAGATTACCAAGATTGCGAAGCTTTCCAATATCGAGATGCAGTCACGCACAAATTCTCTGCGCTATCCAATACAGCTAACTTTTGTGTTGTACTCAGAAGGCAATAGCAACGATACAAAAGAGAAACGGGAAGTCCTGTGAAGCAAATAACCCAACTGGAAAAAATGGGAGCGACACCGGGCAAGCTGGCGTTGATTGCCGTGCTAGCATCCGTGCTTGTATTTGTGATTGTTCGGCAACTGCCGAGCCGCGGTTCCGGACAGTCTAGTAGTACGCAAGATCAACCACACGCGAGAGCCACAGAGGAAGTGAGTCAAGAGCCGCGGCAAGCATTAGTCATCGAGTCCGAAGAAGCTGAGTTGCCATGGCCTCCGCTCGATATGACCGAGTTGTTGGCGATCGACCCGTTCTCGACTCCGAGCTGGGCGGCTCAGCCGGAAACGGACGCCGATCAGACGGAGGCGACGGATTTGGTTCAGCTACAAAAGCAAGGCGTTTCCGTGGTGATGATAACCGAAGAAGGCAAGACGGCATCGATCGGGGAACGCAACGTGCATGTCGGCGACGTTTTAGAAGGCTATCAAATCACTGACATTACGGCTCAGGGAATCGTTGTTCATAAGCTAAGTTCGCAGTAAGTAAAGATAAGTAGTCTCTTCAGGCATTGAGCATGGTCCGCAAGATGTTTAGGTGCAGGTTTGGCACAGTAGCCGTCGGTACGACGATGCTGATTGCGATGCTTATTGCGCCTCGGCCGTCGAACGGGCAGTCGGCAGGACAACTCCTCAAGGGATTGCTACCTTCCCCTGGATCTTCAGTACAGACTGAGTTGCCGCCGGCTACGCCTCAGGAGGTGATTCCACTCGCCCAACCGGCCGATGCCGGCGAGATCGTCGTCGAGGAACAAGGGCAAGGGCTGATCTCGCTGAAGGTGCGCGATGCATCGCTCAAGCAGGTGGTTTCGATGATCGCCGAAACTCAGCGTGTTAATGTCGTGTTTGCCACTTCGGACGACATTAGAATCTCTGGATCATTAGTGCGAGTACCATGGCAGCAAGCGCTGC
Source organism: Planctomycetota bacterium (assembly GCA_039184115.1). GTDB lineage: Bacteria > Planctomycetota > Planctomycetia > Pirellulales > Lacipirellulaceae > Bythopirellula. Next base: position 35,669 of record JBCDBK010000032.1, read on the forward strand.
AAACCGTGATTGCATCCGCGGGACACACCTGGACGGACGACCAAGGAATTCTGGTGGTTACGTCACTTGACGCTGCCGAGGGAGTTTCGCCACGTGCAAACGGACGACGCGTCGAGACGTTTGAACTCGACTTCGCCAAAGCAATCGACGTCGAACAGACCGTGCAAGGTTTGCTGTCACCAGTCGGTCAAGCCTGGGTGTCGCAGAGCAGTGTTACCGACAACCGCCAGTCGCGGGAGGTAGTGGCCGTCTACGACTTTCCTGATCACTTAGCCCAGGTGGCAGACTACATCTGCCAGATCGATCAGCCGCCGAGGCAGGTGCTGATCAAGGCGAATATTTTGCAAGTCGATTTGCGCGACGACTGCCGCAGTGGCGTGAACCTACAACAGTTGGTTAGCTTCTCGGGCAATCAGATTGAGTTTTCGACCGTCGGGCTGGCTAATCCGACCGCCTCAACCGCGACGTTTCTGGAACTCACAGGTGGCTCGCTCGACGGACTGATCGAGCTGCTCAAGACGACTACCGATGCCAAGTCGCTGGCCTCGACGGAAATCCTGGCCGTCAGTGGCCAAGAGGCGCGGCTCCAAAGCGGTCAGCAGCTTGGTTTCCGTGTGACCACGACCACGCAGACCAGTACTCTCGAGAGCGTCGAATTCATCGATGTGGGCGTGGTGCTGACGGTCACTCCGCAAGTGACACGAGACGGTCGGGTGCTGATGCGAATCAAGCCGGAAGTCTCCGAGGGTCAAGTCGATCCTGAAACGGGCTTGCCAGCCGAGGACACCGTGGAAGTCGAGACCGACGTGCTGCTCAACAACGGACAGGGGCTCGTCATTGGTGGACTGATTCAAGAGATCGACAGCAACGTGCAGAGCAAGGTGCCGCTGCTGGGCGACATTCCCTACGCGGGCATCTTGTTCCAGCGACGGCAGCTCATCAAATCACGCGCCGAAATTATCGTGACGCTTATTCCCCACGTGATGCCCTACACACCGATCGAAATCGAACACAACGACCAACGCCTCATGCGAACGCAGCAGCCATTGCTGTCGCCGCCCTTGCAACGTTTTCCGCGTCCCTACGAACCACAATTGCTCGATACCTTTACGAATCCCCGCCCGCTCTGCGTGGGTCGGCGTTGTCGCACGGCACCCGTTGTGTCAGGTGGCAGTGTACCGATAACGCCGACGCCAAATCAGCTGGTTCCTCAGCCCGCCGATGGGCAGGGTCCGCTGTGTTATCCGCCTGCTGGGAGCGGAGCACCGTCCGCCGTACCGCAGCAAGCCACTCGTCCTTATCCGTTCTATCGCTAGTCAGTGTTCTCCGCCGAGGTCCGTCACGATGCCTAACCGACTTGACTTGCCGCCAGAATTATCGTCCTTGATCGAAAAACGCGAGCAACAAGACCGCCGCGGACCCGATGACACTGCGGGCGACGTCTCCCAGGGTGAAGCACCGACAAAGCCAGCACGAGCAGACGAGCGTCGTTCCGGCGGCGATCGCCGCGCTAACGAGTCCTGACACGTCGCGTGTAAGTTCGATGGGGAAGTTGGCGGCGCACGTTTTCGGTGAGCTCGTCGGGGAATAAGCGGCTACCCCGCGTTAGCTGCAGTCGATCACGCACTGGATTAAAAGCGCGGATCTGCACGGGCACGCTGGCTTCGAAGTTACCTTGTCCAAAAACGCTGAGTCGCACATTCACCAACGCGTCGGCGTGCAGCGCCGTGTCGAACTCGGGATTGACCCGTCGGAACCTCATTGGATAACTCGCCGTGCCGTCGACGAAGTCCTCGACGTCCACTCGCTGGCTCCATTGCTCGATCGACTCATAACGCACGAGTGAACCGTGCGGCTGAATGCGTTCGCCCCATAGCCGTACAGCCAAGCTGCCTTTGACAGATACGGGTAGACCTTGCTCATCGAGTGCCGCAATCGCCAGCTGGATACCGTCCGGTTCGACGTCTCGGTCAAGGTTGACCAAAAAAGCCTCCATCTCCAAGCTACGAACCGGCCGCCGTCGAGAATCTCGGGCTGGGCCATTTCTCGGGTGTGTCTCGCAGTCGCTACATGCGACCACGACAGGGTCGATCGATGGCTGCAGTAGGAAGCCTTCCGGTTCACTCGTCGCGAGCGCTTGTATGGCGGTCGGTATGCTTTTCCCTGCGAGATCTCGTTCGCCATCAGTCGCTGCGGCGATTTCCGTCCAAGCGAAAGATGAGGTCAGCATGATCTGTTCGCTCTCCTGGCGAAGCCAAAGCCGGTGCTCATTGGTCTGGTCGTCAACTTCGCCGGTAAAAATTCGACCGTCATTGGTCTGAATGGTGAATTCCGCGATGGCTCCGTTTGGTGATACGAGGATTGCCGCGGCGAAGGAGCCGATGAGACAAAAAATTCGACGGACAGATTGCATAGCTGACCAGCTGGGACGAGAAGGAAAATTTGCGGTGGAACTGGCAGGTCCCGTGACAACTTCCATTTTCTCACGCCTAATGGCCAATTGCCATTAAATTCGGACGCTTAGCGACGATCGCTTGGGCCGGTTATTTGGCTTGTTCAGTCTGAGCTAGGACTGCGGTTGCGATCGTATCACGCGTCGCGTCGAGCTGGCGAATGCTCTCAGGCCAGCATTCCCAAGGCGACTCAGCGAAGAGATTGTTTCGTAAGAAGGATAACGCCAACACGGTGAAGATTGGGAATCCAAACACCACCGACAGACTGGCTAGCGGCTGAGCGCGGCGCGCCATCGGCAACCTGCTGAGCAACGATAATGTGATGATCGGACCAATCAGCACCAGCGTGATGAAACTTGTCATCACGATTAGTCGCGCGTGATTGTCGCGCGTGGTGGTACCCGGCAAGAATTCTGGCGGCCACACGTCTTGCCTGCGTGAGCGGTGCAGATCGGGGTGAACCCAAACTCTCCAGCGTGCACCAAGGGCTAAGGCAACTGCCGCGCCCACAACGATCACAAGCAGTGCCACTGCGCATCCGCCGACGAACAGAGCTTTTTGCAACTGGATCGTGCCAGGGTGATCGGGACGCATGGCATTGGGCGAGTACAGTGCCCATGCGATGGAGATCACGCCCGCAACGACTAGCGGTACAATCGCCGTCTTCCAGATGCCCGACGCAACGTAGAAAGTAGCGCAGGCACGAGCTCGCGGACGTTGGGGATCGGTGCGCCACAGCCACGACGCGGTCTGGCAGTCGTTCCAACCAAACTTCATGCAGGCCAGCACCAACGACAACGTGGCGTTGGTCGTCAGCTCGAACGCCAACCAGGCGAACATCAGTAGCAGCGGCCATAGGAGTCGATCGACGAGCGATGCGGAGGGTGAGTCTGCACGCGGCTCGATTTCGAAGGTGGTCGCATCGGCGCTCATGGCCGCATTATACCGACCCACCGGCCATTTTTGCGCGACAATAGTTGAGCTGACTGATGACGGTGGAAAGTCGCAGCTACTCGACGGTCACACTCTTGGCCAAATTGCGCGGTTTATCAACGTCACACCCGCGGAATAGCGCAATGTGATAAGCGAGCAGCTGCAGCGGTACCGAGGCGACGATTGGTTGGAGAAAATCGGCGACCGCTGGCACGACAATGTAGTCGTCGGCGACTTCCGTCACGCGGCTATCCTCCGAGTCCACGACGGCAATCACCGGGCCGCCGCGCGCCTTAATCTCTTCGACGTTGGCCAGCACTTTGTCAAAGACGGCGCTCTGCGGCACGATAAACACACTCGGCGTGTTGTCATCGACCAAGGCAATCGGCCCATGTTTCATTTCGGCCGCTGGGTAGCCCTCCGCGTGCACGTAGCTGATTTCCTTGAGCTTCAGCGCACCTTCGAGCGCTGCGGGGAAGTTGTACTGCCGGCCAAGGTAGAGGAAGTTGTTACAGTCGGCATACTTCTCGGCGATTTTCTTGGCCTGCTCGTGGGTGCCCAACGCAATCTCTACGTGATCAGGCAACTTTTCGAGATCTTCGATGATGCGAATCCCCGCCTCATAGCTCAAGTGGTGCAGGCGGCCGAAGTAGAGCGCGAGCAGCGACATGACCACGCATTGGGCAGTGAACGCCTTGGTCGATGCCACACCGATTTCTGGTCCGGCGTGCAAGTAGATCCCGCCGTCGGCTTCTCGGGCAATGGTGCTACCAACCACATTGCAGATCGACATGGTTGGGTGGCCCTTGCGCTTCATTTCTCGCAACGCTGCCAACGTGTCGATCGTCTCACCACTTTGCGTCAGTGCGAACAGCAAGGTGCCTGGCGCAATCGGCGGGTTGCGATAACGGAGTTCGCTGGCGTATTCAACATCGACTGGAATGCGTGCAAGCGCCTCGATCATGTACTCGCCCACCAGCGACGAGTGCCAACTCGTGCCGCATGCCGTCAGCACAAAGCGTCGAACCGACTGCAGCTGTTGCGGCGTGAGGTTGAGACCGCCGAACACCGCGGTCGCGGCATCACGATCGAGGCGACCTCGCATCGCGTTACGCACAGTTTCGGGCTGTTCGTAGATTTCCTTGAGCATATAGTGCTCGAAACCACCCAGCTCGATGTCAGTGGCTTCGATATCGAGCACTTTTACGTCGTGCCTCACGTCGCCCTGGTCGCGGTGGATTACGCGAATGGTGTCTGCCGTCACGACGGCGATTTCGTGGTCGGCTAGATAGACGATCTTGTCGGTGTGACCTGCTAACGGCGAGCCGTCGCTGGCGATAAAGTTCTCGCCATCGCCCACGCCAATCACCAGTGGGCTGCCAAGTCGTGCGGCCACGATCACTTCGGGATACTCGCGGAACACGATCGCCAAGCCGTAGGTGCCCTGCAACTGGGCAAGTGCATTTTGGACGGCTGTCACGAGCGGCGCATAGGGATCGAGCGAACGCGAAGCCGATTCGTCGACATTCTCCAGCTCGTAGGCTAGCAATTGAGCGACGACTTCGCTGTCGGTGGCCGAGTGGAACTCGCAGCCGTGCTCCTCCAGGCGCTCTTTGATCGAGCGGTAGTTCTCGATGACGCCGTTGTGAACGAGCGCGACGACCTCGTCGCCTCCGAGATGCGGATGTGCGTTCACATTCGTGGCTGGGCCGTGCGTCGCCCAGCGCGTGTGACCGACGCCGACGTTGCCGGTTGCCGGGCTACTCTTGAGCAACGTCGACAGCTCCTCGACGCGTCCCGCAGTCTTCTTAACGCCCAACTGCCCGTCGTCAATGGTCACGACACCCGAGCTGTCGTATCCGCGGTACTCTAGACGGCGTAAGCCTTCCAGTAGAAACCTGGAAGCCTCGGCCGAACCGATGTATCCAACGATGCCACACATGCTACTTGTCTTATCCTCAGTCGTGGTGTTTGCTGACGCTAGCACTTTCGCGCTGAGAGGAGTGCCTGCCGACAGCGTAGCAGCTTGCCCCGGTGGACGCCATCTTAACGTGCGCTCACCGCGTCGAAATTCGCTCCGCTGCCCAGATTGCCGTGGAGCTGGCTCCTGGTTTCCGTTATCAATACCTGCTGCCGTTGCCAGGATGGCTGCGCAATGCAGGAAAGGAATCTGTGCGTTGAGTTCTTTAGCCGATAGTTGTGTACTCGTCATTCCGGCGCGCCGACGGTCGACCCGATTGCCGGATAAGTTGCTGTTGCGCAAGACCGGTAAAACCGTGTTGCAGCACACCTATGAAGCCGCTTGCCTAACACAGGTTCCGCGGCAAATTCTGATCGCCACCGACGACGACCAAATCGCACGCGAAGCGCGACAGTTTGGTGCCGAGGTCGTCATGACGAGCCCCGAATGCCCAAGCGGGACTGACCGCGTTGCCGCCGCCGTTCGACAGCACAAGCAAGCCGATATTGTGATCAACCTGCAAGGCGACGAACCCGACATCGACCCCGCCGCCGTCGATCGACTGGCCGAGTCGCTGCTCGCCAATCCGATGGCGGCGATGGCTACCTTGGCTACACCCATTCGTGACCGTGCGATGCTCGAAGACCCGGCTTGCGTCAAGGTGGTGTTCGACGCGCAGGCACGCGCCATGTACTTCAGCCGTAGTCCGATTCCACTCGCGCGCGAATGGGACGACGCGTTGCTGCAGGCCGAGCCACCGCTGTTTCATCAACACATCGGCGTCTACGCTTATCGGCGTGATCTGCTGATGCGACTGGCCGAGTTGCCGGCGGGGCGGTACGAGCAACTGGAGAAGCTCGAACAGCTTCGAGTCCTCGAACAAGGCGAGACGATCCTCGTCACGCAGATCGACGAACCCACGCGCGGTATCGACACGCCCGCCGACTACGCAGCTTTCGTCGAGCGACGATTGGCCGGTTAGCTACGCGATCGCAGCCGAATTTCCTTCCTCGCGAAAGTCATGCTAACGCGACAGGCACAGCGGAAGCTAATCAACCGGTTCGCGAGCCGTTCATGCGATTGCGCAACCTTTTTGCAAATCGCGCGTTTCAAAATCCGCATCTTCTCGTTGGCAAGATTCTGCAAAACAAGCTGCTTTTAGTTTTCTAGCGACTCCCGAAATCGAAAGTCGCGTTGCAAAATTACACTACTCAGGCCAATCGAAGTGCCGCGTCGAACCTAAGCTCAATACCTGCCACAACTTGCAGCTCCTGCAGCCCCGCGTGCCTTGCGAATTTTGTAAATCAGACCACGCGTCGACATTGCAAAATTCGAAATCGCATCGCGGCTACGGAGATCGTAATTCTGGGCCAGCAGTATTGTATCGTCGGCACTCGTCGAATTCATCGGCGGATTTTGGCCGCCTGGCGCAGCCGACTAACGCTGCTCTGCAGCGAAGAATATCGCACGCGATTGGGAATTGGGCATACCGTGAAGCGGTTGCCGGCAACATTGGTTAGCTAAATGGTTCATTTCGACCAAGCAGCGATGCTCCTGATACCGTAGTTTGGGAACTGTGTGCGTGCGCCCGCGTTAGGAACACATAATCGGTGTGGCTATTTTCAACGAAGGCGAACCAGTTCTATCGTCATCAAGTGAAACAATTAATGCGCAACGTCATCCTTGACGCTCTAGCGCATCTGCATCAATCGGCGCACCAACACGCAGTCGAACTCAACGTCGCCGCAGTGCGGAAAGCAGCCCGGCGACACTCAACATCATCAGCGAACTCGGCTCGGGAATGCCGGTAACCTCTGCATAGGAGGTTGCGATCCGGATCTCGTCGTACCAGCCCGTGAAATCGCCCGCGAAGAAATCGTTGAAGCGGAAGATCGAGGCGACACTGATATCGCCATTAAACGCCATATCTGAGAACGAATAATCGTTGTCGTTGAGATTCAGCGGATCGGGATTGACGTAGAGGTCAAACAGGTCGTTGTCGAGGTCAACCTCAAGAACGATGAAATCGGCGTTCTCTGAGGATGCGACAGCCGAAGTTTCGGCATCGTCGACGCCGTCCAGTCCCGTATCGACCAGAATGCCGTTACCCGGGGCGTCGAATTCGAGGTCGTTGTCGAAAACCGCAACGGTTAGTTCCTCAGCGACCGCAGTATTGTTACCAGTGCTCAAGAACGGGAGATTCGCGGCGGGGATATTGTCGAATGCGATGCCGGTATCCTGGAAGCCGCCGTCCGAGGCGACCTGGAGCCAGCCGATCCAGATCGTGCCGGAGCTGAAAGTTTGTCCAAGCGACGCCGAGTAGATGAGCTGGTCGCTGGCTCCGGGTAAGTAGGCGACGGCGGTGTTGCCGCTGGTTGCGACTGAGTTTCCGTTCTTGGAGTAGGTCAGCGAGCCGGCGCCGACCTCCCACTGCGGAGTATCTCCGCTGTTGTTATTGTCCACCTGCACCTGTGGTGTCCAAACGCCGCCGCTCGCCGCGGACAGCTCGCCCAAGCCGTAGCCGAACCCTTCGTGGTACAGAAGAGTCGCTTCCGCAGTTGGCTGCATCCCCAGAAAGGCGCTCGAAAAGACCAGCAGCCCGGTGAACATACCAGCTTTGACAGACTTTTTCATAAATCTAAACCCCTATTTGAAGTTGAAATAGTGCGAAAATGGTACGTATTTGGTCATCCGCGAGCCAAACACGCTGGAAAGGGTCTTTTGCGATAAGCGCTCGTACCGTCACCACGACGGGCGATAGTACCGACCAGATGAACCTCACGAAAATCCAGAGGAATCACGGTAGGTGAGCGCGATACCGACGGTTTCTTAATCAGCGTGACAAGTTCATCGATGGCAACGATGTCCGTATAGCCTTGCGGGACCAGTCTAAGGTCCCTCGCCAAGCAATTGCCGGCTGCGGGCCCTCTGGCTTTCGAGCTCGCAGCGGAGACATCGTCGGCGACGGACAACGTGACGCGGTTGGATTGCGTCGTCGCCTGCGAATCTCCCGATGTGCGATCCACAGTGCAATAGCGCGGCTCTTGATTCTTCACCCGCGTTTCTGAGATAGAGTCGTGAACGCACCCGATCTGCGTGCGCCCAAGATTCGGCTGATCGTGCGTAGACTCGAAGGCCACGGTGAAATCGCTTGGCCTGCCGCTGTTTTTGACCTGAATATTGATCGAGCTGTGAATGTTGATCGAGCTTGTGGGGCGACTGGCCGAGATATCGACCCAGATTGTGGTCCAATTGGCGGGAATGGACACCAAACTGCGTTGATCGGGATTTCGGAATAGCCCTATCGATCCAGGCTTTGCAGTTCTTCTCGCCTGCGTGCTGTTGCTGCGGCGCTTACCCATCTTCCGAGCCACCTGTCGGACAGTGGGCGTCCGCTGCCTGACTATCGATGCCCGCTGAGTGGCCTCAGAACCACTGCCGTTCAACTTGCCATTCAGGATGTTCAACACCGTGGTACGGTGCAATCCTGTCCAGTCCAGGGTGTCCTGCATTAGCAAAGTCCAGAATGCTGGTTGAAGTTCATTAGACGAGTTGGGAAACCAAAGAAATGCTTGATAAGTGTAAAGAAAAGCCTGTTCCGCGAAATCCAGAACTTGTCGTGATTTTACACAATCCGGGTGATTACATCAAGGTGTTTTACCCCCTCTAATAGTATTTCCAGGTTCTTACACCACATGGCTGCCTAAGTTAGGCATTTTTTGAATCCTGCGCCGCTCAAAGCCGTCGGATCCGCTAATTTTCGACAGCCCACGACTCACATAACGTGGAACTGTCCCGGATTGAGCCTGATCGAGATCAGTCCGCTGGAAGGTTGGCGGCGCAACCATTTCGCAAATCGCGCGTTTCAAAATCCGCATCTGCTCATTGGCAAGATTCTGCAAAACAAGCTGCTTTTAGTTTTCTAGCGCCTCTCGAAATCGACAGTCGCGTTGCAAAATTACAGTACTCAGGCCAATCGAAGTGCCGCGTCGAGCCTAAGCTCAATCGTTGCCGCAAGTTGCGGCTTCTGCAGCCTCGCCTGCCTTGCGAATTCTGTAAATTAGACCACGCACCGACGTTTCAAAATTCGAAATCGCATCGCGGCTGCGGAGATGGTAATTCTGGGCCAGAAGTATTTTATCGTCGGCACTCGTCGAATGCATCGACAGGTTTTGGCCGCCTGGCGCAGCCGGATACTGCGGCTCTGAAGCGAACGTAAATCGCGCGCGATTGGGAATTGGGCCAAGTGAAAACGCATACGGCAACCGCCGGTGAGAAGAAGGGACATTTCATCCAAGATGCGACTTTGCTGAACCCAATCGAACGTTGCTACGACGCACGCAGTTCAACTGCACCGACGGAGCATTAAAATTGGAATTTCAGCGAGATTCTATGTCCGGTCTGGACTCTATTTGGAATCCAACTCTATATACACAGATCCTCAGTTCAAATCTCAGGTCGATTTCATGCCTTCTAAAACCAAAATTGGTGCACTCTTAGATATACCCTTTGGCGCTTTTCTACTCGCATTCGCGGTTGGCGCTCTAGCTGGCCACCTAACTTACTGTTGCCATGAGATGGCCGCTTTTCAAGCAAAAGCAGCGAGGCTAGGTTACTCCCAAGCACAGGTAGGAGAGTGGCTCAACACTGGGTATATCACGATCGATAGAGCAACCGATGCGCGTATTGCCATGGGAGGCAGTCCAATTAACTACGGTACCTATACTCACGATGAGTACCTGATATATGGAGCACTGGGCGGCATAGCGGCTGGGGTCTTACTCGCCGTTGCGTGGGTCTTCTATCGCGACAAACACGGTCAGAACGTAGCTAGATCAGGAGCAATAATTGGTGCAATCGCAAGATACCTGCCGGTGGAGGCAACAGAGTGGGCAAGAGACGTGTTTATGGTAGGAAAATCGTCGAGTAGAAAGTTGTGAATCGAGCCATGCGAAACGGTAGGAGGCAACATTTGATAAAGAAGAGGTACTTTTTTACCAAGCGAATGCCACCGAAACTCAGTCGAAGATTCCCTCCACTGGCGGCATTTTGCTTCTGAGTGAGGCGATTAGCGGTCCGATGTGATGCACCTTCGCGATTTTCTTGACCCGATCCATACTGCCAGCTAGGGTAAAGGTCTCAATAGATTCTCATTCGAGGACAGCTACATGCGATTTCTGCTTGCTGCTTTTCCAGTCACGCTTCTGTTTTTGTGCATTCCTCTTGCCGCTGGTGCCACGATCGCCTTGCCCGACGGCACCTTAGCAAACGACCCTAACACCACTGGGACGCCTGGTGGAGTTGCGATCAGCCAAACAATCAGTCCGAGCTTCAGTCTTACCGATGCACCACTGCTGTTTTCAGGTACGCTCGATCCGAGCAACCAATCGAATGGCGATTACGGCATGGGGCTAACAGTGGGCAACCTGTGGTTCTTTTTTCATCCAGGTTTCACCAATGGTGCATTCCGAATTCAGTCCAACACGGTGATCGAGGTAGGCAACCAGGATATGGGCTTTATGCCGGACGACTCTCCCGCCGATTTCTCGATCGTGTTGAGCGATGGCGGTAGCGGCAATTTTGATGCGACCGTCACTATAGCTCAAGGAGCGAATACCTATAGCCCCGCTCCCTTCACGCTAGCTGCCAGCAAGTTCGGACCCAGTGGAGAGATTCAGTCTTTCGGAGTACAGCACAATCGTTTCCTCCCGAGTGCCCCCTCACCAACGGTTGTGAACTACTCTAATGTGATAGCTACCGCAGTGCCGGAACCATCGTCGCTCGTAGCTTTGTCTTCGCTCGTTGTTCTACTATTCGCTAGAAGAAACCTCTGCTGAATAGCGCAGGCTACGGTCCCATTGGCATGCGATTGATCGCCAAGTGCCAAAACGCGCCAGTTGCGTGTCTCAAGCAGCTTGCTCGAAGCTGGTCAGCTAATCGACGAGCTTTGAGGACGCAGCCTACCAAGATACTCGTGCCCGACTATCGTTCGACGTCCACCAGCGAGGCGACTTCGCCATTGTCGTTCTTTCTGATAGCGATCAGGCGTGGTGCGGGGTCGTCGGCTTTGACGAGCCAGGCGCTGCGATGGTAGAAGTGGCGCAATAACTGAGCGTCTTTCTCGTTGTTGATCCGGCGTGCCCAGATTGTTTTCGATCGCGCGATGTCGGCTCGGTTGTAAACCCACTCTTCATGACCATTGTGGTCGGTATCGTATTCGATGAGTACCAGGTGCGAACCTGGCAGGTCCGCCAGTTGCTTGGCAATTCTGGCACGTTGCCATTGCCACCCATCAGGCTGCCATTGTGCATATTGCGCAAACAGCGTTGGCACAGCCATGACGTGCAGCACCACGATGGCCGGAACGGCGACCCGCGCCCAGGCGTGTCCACACCGCGGTAGTGCCGAAAGCGACCTTAGGCCTTGGATAACCAGCAGGAACAGCAACGGCACGATCGGTGCAAAGTAGTGCGGAAACGTCCAAGCGACCGTGAGTTCGGCCGCAATGAATGCGCCCAGCGCGAACCAAACGAAGCGCATTCGCCTGCGCGCGAGTAGAGGTCGAATTGCCAGCAGCGGCAGCCACAATGCGCCGCCGAGGAAGAACGTGCCCAGCTCTTTCAATCCCGTGGCCTTGGCTGCGAGCCAGCCGCCAAAGGTTTGCTGCTGTGTGTAGTCTTCGATTCCCCAGCCGGTTTGAAAATTCCGCATAACCTCGTGACGGTAGTTGGGTTGCGGTTTGGGCGACTCGAATAAAAACAGTGGACTATAGCCGTAGGCATCTTCATGCACCTGATAGGGCAGTCGTAGCGGGTTACCTGTGACCTGCAAGTTGTAGAAGGCGATCGTCGC
>JBCDBK010000033.1:0-47541 GCA_039184115.1 Planctomycetota bacterium
CCGAGCACGCAAAAAACTGGACGATGAGATGAAACCGTTTGAGACTCAACGCAAAGATACGGCTAGATTGTAGCTGTAGCGATGGCTCAAATTCCATGACTATTTCTCAACGCACCAAGCCATTCTTTGTTTGGCAAACCAGTCACGGATACGAGTCCTCCGCGCGAGCGAAGAATTTCCTGGAGATGCATTCACTAGAATCGAACTGATGGTTTCACGACGTCTGGCACAGTGCAAAAAATGCATGGCTGTAGGCCTGGCAGCGCGTTGGCCCCAGCCGACCATGACTGCTACAATACAATCTATGAAGTCCGCCTCGCAGACAACGCTGATAACTCCGTTTACGATCAACGTCTCGCCTCACGTGCCAGACAAGTCGACTCCCAAACGTTGGACGCGCGAAGAGTATCACGACTGGGAGAGGAAGGCTGGTTTCAGACTCAACGCGTGGAGTTGATAGACGGGGAAATCATCGTTCTGAGTCCGCAGTCTCCTCAGCATTACAATTCACAAGAAAGAATTCGCCGCTGTCTGGAAATTTATTGGCAGCGGCCAAATACATCGCGGCATTCCTTGACGCATGCGACTGCAATCTCAGCGACGAGTAGTAAGTCATCAGCAGCCCCTGCTCAAATCGAGAGAACGATTGACGCTCGTGTCTGAACAGAGACGACATAGGTTCTTCACCGACTCGATTTGCTACCTCTTGGCAGTCGTCACATTGGGCGTGCTTCACGCACAGCCGACTCGAGCCGCGCTAACCACGACCAAAATCATAGCGGCCAGTGGCCAAACAGCCCCTGATGGCGACGGCAGCTTCCGTTTCGCTGCTTCGGGCGCGCTCAATTCCGTATATCTTCCCACCTTGAACCAGGCTGGCGAGGTCGCCTTCCTTGGCCTTCAGACCAACAGCAGCGGTGGTATTTTTACGAGCGATGCGAATGGCCAACTGACGCAGATCGCCCGCCGAGGGACACCCGCACCAGACGTAAACGGCAGCTTTTGGTTTTTCTCCAATCCCTCGCTGAACGACGCCGGCGAGGTCGCGTTCTACAGCGTACTCGAAGGAACCAGCAACGACTCCGGATCGGAATTCGGCATTTTCCGTTCCGAGGGCTCAGGCAACCTCGCCAGAGTTGTTCGCGCCGGGGATGCCGCACCTGACGGCAATGGCATTTTCTACGATGGTTCAAGGCAAATCGTCGGGTCTCCCGCGATTAACTCAACCGGGCAAATTGCATTTCATGGCTTCCTTAGCGACACGAGCGGCCTTTCGCAAACCGACGGTTTCGTGAATGACTTCTCCGGAGTGTTCCTCAGCAATGGCTCAGAGCCGCCGCTCCAGATTGCACGCGCGGGCGGCAATTCGCCCGACGGCAACGGGCGCTTTGAATCTTTTTTTCCAGATAACCCCCGCGCAGCGCTCGCGCTCAATGACGCCGGTGAGGTTGCATTCTATGCAGCACTTGATGACACAGTTCACAGCACATTTGGCGGCGCAATTTACGACGATACGGGTATTTTCCTCGGCGACGGCTTAGGCAACCTAGTGCAGATCGCGCGTGGGGGTGACCCTGTCCCAGACGGCAATGGGAACTTCGCGGGGCTTGGCCTAAGCAGCAGCCGAACCAACGGAGATATGGCTCTGAACAGTGAGGGCCAGGTTGCATTCGTCGCTCTGCAAATCGGTACTCGCGGTGGCTCACGCGATAATAGCGGAATTTTCCTCGGCGACGGCGTAAACCTCATGCAGATCGCCCGACAGGGTGAACCTGTACCCGACGGGAGTGGAGTATTCGCCAGTTTCACTCAGATTACCAAGAGCTTCGTCACTCTGAACGACCAGGGTCAGGTGGCGTTTTACAGCGACATATTGAACTCGTCTGGCAACTCATCAATCGGTTCTGGAGTTTTCCGCGGCGATGGCTTAACTAGCCCGATCCAGATTGTGCGCAGCGGCGAACAAGCTCCCGGCGGCAACGGTAGCTTTACCAACTTCGGACCACTCGTCGCTTTGAACAATCAAGGGCAGATCGCTTTTCAAGCCGAACTACTCGGAACCAGCGGGGGTAGCAGCGACGACCTTGGTATCTTCCTCCATGACGAGGTAATGGGCCTTATCCAAATCGTCCGCGAAGGTGACGATCTGCTAGGCAGTTCGATCACCTTTCTGCAGTTTCTTGCCAATGAATCGATTGGTAGTCGTGGTAGCACTAAGGAGCATATTGGCCTCAACGACCGAGGCCAACTCGTCTATCGCTTCGGGCTTGCCGACGGACGTGGTGGGATTGCCGTCGCGACGATCGTGCCTGAGCCTGGTACCGCCGCCCTGTCCACCCTCGTGCTGCTCGCGATGACCTGCAGGCGTCAGCCACGCTGAGCGAACCCTTGAAGGCACTGCTTCGAGTGAACCTCGTCCTCAATCAGCGCCACCGCCACGACCTTCAGCCGCTTGACAGTGCCTATTTTCGGCGGTAGAGTTACCAGATTATGAAATGCCTTAAGTTGGCTTCATAAAAGGGCTTTAGGCTTGCCGAGCGGACCTGGGCGGTGGGTTCGGGCGGTAATGAGGACGAGCTATGGTCTGACGCTAACGACAATTCGAACAACCTGATTTGCCAGGTAGCCGAGGTTTCTTCCAGGTCTCGGCTTCCGCGCGGCGGGCGAAATACGCTGCAGAAAGAGAATACATGAACGCCAGTGAAGTGCTAAGAATCGTTGATGCTATCCATCGTGACAAGAACATCGACAAAGACATCGTCTTCGAGGGAATCGAAGACGCGCTGGTCTCTGCTGCCAAAAAGCACTATGGCGAAGAAGCTGACATAACCGTCAGTATCGACCGCGAATCTGGCGCCATTACCGCCGTCTGCGATGGCGAAGAGCTCGACTCGGAAGAAACCGTTGGTCGCATCGGCGCACAAACAGCCAAGCAGGTGATGATTCAAAAGATTCGCGAGGCCGAGCGCGACTCGCTGTTCGATGAGTACACCGAGCTCGAAGGCGAGATGGTCAGCGGCGTCATCCAACGTTACGAAGGCGGCGCAGCCACTGTCACGCTCACCAATGTCGAAGCCATCTTGCCACGCAGCGAGCAGATTCCTGGCGAGCAGCATCATGTCAACGAACGCGTGCGCGCCACGGTGTTCGAGGTTCGCAAGTCGGGCAGCCGCGTCAAAGTCATTCTTAGTCGCGCTCGTCCGCATCTGGTCCAGCGGCTGTTTGAGCAGGAGATTCCCGAAATCATCGACGGCGTGATTGAAGTTCGCGCGATGGCACGCGAGCCAGGCTATCGCTCGAAGGTCGCCGTGAGCAGCAGCGACCAACGTGTCGATTGCGTTGGTGCCTGCGTCGGTGTTCGGGGCAATCGCATCAAGAACATCGTTGATGAACTCAGCGGCGAGCGCATCGACATCGTCCGTTGGGACGACAACCTGGAAGTATTGATACCCAATGCTTTGCAGCCCGCCGAAGTCGAGCAGGTGATTCTCTGCAAGATGCTAGGACGTGCTATCGTGTTGGTGCGTGAGGACCAGCTCTCGCTAGCTATCGGACGTCGCGGTCAAAACGTGCGGCTGGCTAGCAAGCTATCGGGCTGGGACATCGAAATCATGACGCAAGAGGAACTTGCCGAGTCGATCGACCGAGCTGTCGGTGGATTTAGCGAGCTGGAAGGCCTCGAGATGGAGGTTGCGGAGCGACTGGTCGAAGAGGGCTTCCTGAGCTACGACGACCTCTCGATTATCGAACCGGACGACCTGATGGCCATGGGCGGCCTCACCGAAGAGCAGGTCGACGTGATCGTCTCGCAGGCAGAGGCCCGAGCCGAAGAGGCCGAAGCGCAAGCGATCGAGGCACGCAAACAAAAACGTGAAGAAGAACGACTCGCCAAGATCGAAGAAGAGGCACTGGCGAAAGAGGCTGCAGCTGCTGAGTCTGCTGCAGCCGAGTCCTCTGGTGCCGGCGAGGCCGCTACCGAGGACGCACCCGAAGAAGCATCGCAGCCTGCCGACGCTCCGGCCACGGAGTAAAGACAGCATTGCGTTACCCAAGACCTAACAATCTGGCACCCACAAACTGGCGCAACTATCGGAGGACCGTTGGTTATGGTTTCCTAGTTCGACTGTAGTACTGCGAGTCCAAGCGGTCCTGACTAAAAAGCAACGACAAGTGACGACTTACTTTCTTTACTGTTAGGACCTCGACCCTCGCCCGGAGAATTTGAATTGGCTGTTCGCATTTACGCGTTAGCGAAAGAACTGAAAGTAGACAGCATCGAGCTGGTCGATATCTGCGCGAAGGTGGGTATCAAAGGGAAAGGTTCTGCGCTGGCGAGCCTCTCTGACGAGGAAGTCACGAAGCTACGTGATCACTTCGCCAATCCGACAGGCGTCAGTGGCGCGAGTAGTTCGCCGCAGGCAGCTGCCCCCGCCCCGGAACGTCCGACCGAGTCGGGCAAGACGGGCAAGATGCCCGTCATCAGCGCGCCGCGAGCCCAGTCTCCGCTGGCTGGTATCCGTCGCTCTAAAGACAAAGGTGAGGTCAGTCCGGCTGCTGCTAGTCCGACCGCTGAAGCGGCTGCGACGACCCCCGAACCGCCAGCTGCTTCGACGGAGCCGCCGACCAAAGATGAGCCCCGTTCGCCCGGGCCGCTGGCGGCTGCCATGGGGCGCGACGAATACGTCGGTCCTGGCCACGTGTCGGGAAAGATACCCAACATTGGCGAGCAAAAGTCGAGCGGGCGGTCTTCAAAATCGGGCAACGCGCCGCAGCGAGGTCGCCCAGCCGTCAAGCTCGCTCCGATTCCGGCAGGCGATCAACCCGAACCGTCCACCGGCGGCAAGAAGGATGAAGCACCGGTTCAGAAGCCCGACATGAAATTGCCGGCCGATGCTCTTAAGGCTGGCAAAGGCGGAGCGAAGCCACTGGCAGCCCACCTCCGGCGGCATGAAGAATCGTTGGAGACTTCCAAACGTAAAGCTGGCAAAGCTGCTCCTGGAGATGCAACTGAGGATAGTGAGGGCAAGCGCAAAGGCCGGCGTGGCCGCGGTCGAGGTGATGAAGGCGAAGGGAAGCCGATGCTCGGCGGTCGCGAACAGCGCCAACTCAGCCGGCAAAGACAACCTCGAACCGGCGGCGACATGCGGACACGCCGCACATTCCGCCGCACCAGAAAGTCAGGTGTCAGCACGGCGGCTCCGCGTAAGGGCAAAGTCGAACTGCAACTCCCCTGTACCGTGCGAGAATTTTCCGAAGCGGCAGGCGTACCAGCCATGCAGATTCAGCGCATTCTCATGGAAGAAGGCGTGATGACCACCATCAACGCCGCGATGGACCCGGAGCTGACGGAACTCGTCGCTGCTGAGTTGGACGTTGACATCGTGCTCAAGGAAGCCGTCAGTGTCGAAGACGAGTTGCTCTCGAAAATCCGAGAGCAGGTCGACAACGAGGACGATTTGCAACCTCGTCCGCCAGTGATCACGTTTCTCGGCCACGTCGACCACGGCAAGACGTCGCTGCTGGATCGAATCATCAATATTGACGTAGTCAGCGGTGAAAGTGGCGGAATCACGCAGCACATTCGCGCTTACAGCATCGACAAAGATGGCAAGCATATTTCCTTCGTCGATACGCCAGGCCACGAGGCCTTTACCGAAATGCGGGCTCGCGGGGCCAACGTCACCGACATCGCGGTACTCGTTGTTGCGGCCGACGACGGAGTGATGCCGCAGACCGAAGAAGCGATCAGCCACGGTCGCGCCGCGGAAGTACCCATCGTCGTGGCTCTGAACAAAACCGATCTGCCTGGCGTTGATTTAAATCGCGCGATGCAGGGCCTCTCCACCAACGATCTGCTGCCCAGTGAATGGGGCGGCGATGTCGAAGTGATTAAGACCAGCGCCATCACCGGCGACGGCATTGACGAACTGCTCGAGACACTGCTGACCGTTGCCGAGTTGCACGAGTACAAGGCAAATCCCAATCGGCCGGCACTCGGCACCTGTCTGGAAGCACAACAAGAAACAGGACGCGGCGTGGTTGCCAAGGTAATCGTCCAAAACGGCACCCTGCGCGTCGGCGACATCGTCGTCTGTGGTCAATCGTTTGGCAAAGTCAAAGCCATGTACGACACACTGCGGCCAAACGAACGTGTCACGGAAGCTGGCCCAAGTACACCTGTCAATGTCACCGGCTTCGATACGGCACCAGGCGCTGGCGAGCACTTCTATGTGCTTGACGATATCGCCGACGCACGCACCATTGCCGAAACACGCGCCGACAGCGAACGCACCTCCAACTTGGGAGTCACCGTACAGCACGTGACTCTCGAGAACCTGTTCGAGCGACTCGAAGGCGAAGGCGACGTGCAAACGCTCAATCTGATCCTTCGCGCCGACGTCCGTGGTTCGATCGAAGCAATTCAGAAAGAACTCGAAAAGCTCGACCACCCCGAGGTCAAAATCAAACTGCTGCAATCCTCGGTCGGCGGCATCACCGAAGCCGATGTAACGCTCGCCGACGCATCGGACGCGATTATCATGGGTTTCAACGTCGTGCCCGACGAAAAGGCTCGGGCGTTGGCCGACAAACGTGGCGTACAAGTCAAGCGTTATGAAGTAATCTACAAGATCACCGAAGATCTCAAGGCGGCGCTGGAAGGGATGCTTGTCCCCGAAGAGCGCGAAGTGGACCTGGGTCGGGCACTGGTTCAGCAGACGTTCAAAATCAGCCGTATCGGCACCATCGCCGGTTGCCGAGTGCTGGCTGGTACCGTCAATCGTAACGCTCGCGCCCGCGTGATTCGCGATAGCACAATCATCGGTGACTACCCCGTCGATACATTGCGACGTGAGAAAGACGACACCAAAGAAGTTCGCGAAGGCATGGAGTGCGGCATCAAGCTGGCCGGCTTCAACGACGTGAAAGAAGGCGACATCTTTGAAGTCTACAAGGTCGAAGAAATCGGACGCAGCTTCGACGATTCGAATAATTAGCGCACTCGAACACAACGATCAGTTTCACCACCACGGAGACGCGGAGAACACAGAGTTCATTTCATCGAGACCTCGGCCCGGCAACTAATCCTCCTTAACAAGAGGAATTGAATTGCAAATTCGTCCGTGCTCTCCGTGTCTCCGTGGTGATTCTCCTTCGCAAAAAGATGACATCACGACGCGTTCAAAAGGCAGCCGAAGCGATCCGCGAAGTGGTCAGCATGGCAATTCTTGCCGATCTGAAAGACCCACGTATCGACGGCGTAACCGTCACCTACGTCGAGGTCTCACCCGACATGCGCAACGCCAAGGTACACGTCTCGATCATGGGTGACGACACCGCCCAACGACTGTGCCTCAAAGGCCTGCAAAGCTCCGCTGGCTACCTACAGCAGAAGGTATCGCGACGAATCGATACCCGATACACACCTCGAATCAAGTTCGAGATCGATATGGGGGTAAAAAACTCCATCGCGGTCGCTCGTATGCTAGGCGACGTGCTGCCAACCGACGACGCAGCACAAAATACTACCGAATTGGCGCCCAACCCCGAGCCTCCCGATTCGCCGTAGTGAGTGGCTTCGCCACCGTCAAGCGACTTATAGTTTGTTCCTCGCTCCTTATGAATAATTCACGTAGCTGAGACAACCATCGATGGCTAGCAATAATCGTGCTACACAGATCAACAAAGTTCTGAAAGTCACAAAAAAGCACTTTAAGCCGGTCGAGATCTCGCCAGATCGGACCGTACTCGAGCAGCTGCTCTACGCCTGCTGCGCCGAGAACTCGCTGCACGAAGCTGCCGCCGAAACGTTCGCCGCGCTGGCGTCTGGCTACTATGACTGGAATGAGGTGCGCGTTACCTCGATCCGGGAGCTGCAGCAGGTGATGAAGGGTCTCAACGATCCGAAGGCTGCTGCAACGCGACTCAAACGGGTGCTGCAAAGTGTCTTCGAAACGCACTACTCGTTCGATCTGGAACTGATGAAGAAGCAGAACATCGGCCAGACCGTTAAGCAAATCGAAAAGTACAACGGTACAACGCGATATATCGTGAGCTTCGTCACGCAAAATGCCTTGGGCGGCCATGCGATTCCCATTAATGATGGACTGCTCGAGTCGATGCGAGTCGTTGGAGTGATCTCAGATAACGAAGCCAAGAAGGGCACCGTCCCCGGCCTCGAACGTGCTGTCCCCAAAAACAAAGGCCCAGAAGTTAGCACGATTCTGCATCAGCTCGGCGTCGAACTCAGCCGCAGTCCCTACGGACCGAACATCCGCAAATTACTGTTAGAGATCGAGCCAACCTGCAAAGAACGGCTGCCGAAGCGCCCCAGCAAAAAGGCTGATCCGCCGGCAGAGAAAGCTCCTAAGAAAGCAGCCGCCGCAGAAGACAAAAAGAAAAAAGGCAAGCCAAAGGCCGAAGCCAAGAGTGAGGAGAAGCCGTCGGCCAAACCCGCCGCTGCGGCCGCCAAGAAGAAGGCCACCAAATCCAGTTCCAGCAAGGCGGCCAAGAAGAAGCAGCCAACGAAGAAAAAGGTAGTCGTCAAAAAGAAAAAGAAGAAAGCGGCGCCGAGCAAAAAAACCGCCAAGAAGAAATCGAAGCCCAAGACGGCCACCAAAAAATCGACCAAGTCGACCACCAAGAAGTTGAAAAAGAAAAAGCCAAGGTAGGTGAAGCGATCTACGCCTAGCGATCAGCTTTCAACACTCGGCAATCAGCACTAACCATTCACCCCAAACCTCTCCAGACGCACAATGGCCGGACATTCACACTGGGCTGGAATCAAGCACAAGAAGGCCCTGATCGATAACAAGCGGGGCAAAGTCTGGAGCAAGCTGGCACGTGCCATCATCGTCGCGGCCAAGGCCGGCGGTGGCGATCCTGATACGAACCTGCGTCTGCGGTACGCCATCAATGACGCCAAGGCCGTCAGCATGCCCAAAGACAATATCGAGCGGGCGCTGAAAAAGGGAACCGGAGAACTCGATGGTGGCAATCTTGAGGAAGTTCTCTACGAAGGCTACGGACCAGGGGGCGTCGCGGTACTGTGCGAGATTCTCACCGACAATCGCAATCGCACGGCACCCGAGGTCAAGAAGATCTTTGAACTCGCAGGCGGCAAGCTAGGAGCCACCGGCTGCGTGGCTTGGATGTTCGAACGCAAAGGCGTCGTCGTGATCGACGCGCAACAGACTGACGAAGAGACGCTGCTGGAACTCGCCATGGAAGCCGGCGCCGAAGACGTCAAAACACTTGACGACAAATTTCAAGTGATCAGCAGTCCCGAAGATTTCACCACTGTGCAACAGGCGCTCGAAAAAGCGGAAATCGCCACAGAACTCTCCGAAATCAACCGCATCCCCAACGACACGGTCGACCTCGATGTCGACACGGCGCGTCAGGTCCTCAAGCTGATGGACCAACTCGACGACCACGACGACGTGCAAAACGTTTCCGCCAACTTCAACATCCCCGAAGCAGCTATGGCCGAGCTGGACGCCTAGCGTCTGGCCTATTCCGAGCCGATTGCATAGCAATCAGGCTTCAAAAGCGTCTTCCCAGCGCATAGATCGTGGACACCGTTAGCAAATCGGCGAGTCCCTTCGATGCGTGCAAAACAGCTGCCGTTCGATAGAGCCGCAACGCTGAGGATGTAGGTTTCGCTAGATTTTGAATCAGGATTGAGGTAGAATGTTTACTCTTCAGGGGCATGTCTGAAGAATTCGAGTGAGCACTGCTGCAATACACCAAAAATTCGTCCTTCCCCACCTAACGCAGATTGGTTTGTGGGACGCTTTTGGTGTTTTTTTATGCAGTCAGGCATTGATTCTTCACTGCCTGGGAGAGCTCACCATGCGACATTTTGCTGTTTTTGCAACTATGGTTCTGATGTGGTCGGTGTGTGACCAAACTAACGGGCTAGAGCTTGCACTGTCTCCCAAGCCATCAGACTTTTCTCACCCTAAGGGTTACTCCGAAAGCCCGACAAATTACAGAGAGGATTTGGTCTACAGACTGCCGGTGGGCACAATCAGTCCTGGGGAAGCCGTTGACATCAAATTAAATTTTCCTGGTGCACTTCAGTTAGAAAACTATTTTACTGGAAGGCACTTTTCACTACGCGCTAGCTTGTCTAACACCATAGGCATTCCAATCTCGAGCAATCGAGATCTCGACACACACTTGGCGCTACTTGAGAAATCCAGCTTGATCCAAGAATTCACGACTGACCGTGGGTCGTTGGGTTCACTGATTGATCCTCAATCTGTTGTTACTACGCTTGTTAGGCAATGGATTGGCACTACGCTAACGCCTACTTCGGATTTTGGGCGAGTTGGTGCCCTCAATTGGGCATATACTGCCCCAGATTGGACGTCGTCCGACACAGAGCTTACGTTTGAGTTTTTGGTTTCTATTCAGACAAGAGGTTTTGACTCGTCAGAATTTCCTGATCCACAGCGAGACCTGATCACGTTTGTTCCAGAACCGGCAGGGCTAATCTTAGGATTGGTAGGGTTCACTTTCCTGGGCAGCCGACAAAGGTCCTGACTCTTTTCGGGAGAGCCACTCGCACCGGGACGTAGAATCCCCCGTGTTCTTCTTTGGTGTCACGCCACCGACAAGCACCGTTTTCGAGAAAGTTCCTCGCAAGCCTATCTCGTCTTGCATGTTCAATCAGTTGCGTGTCTCGCATTGAGATTCCAGCGTCAGCGAGCCCCACCGCTATCAGAGTGTACCTGTACAATAACAGCCAGGCGTCGTTGTTATCGAGCCGCAGGCCGGAGAACCTACCGTGAAGTACATATCTAGGCTATTCATCGGGATGTTGGCCCTGATTTATATCGCATTTCTGATCTGGTTTGGTGGCTCAAGTCAGCCGATGTCGGTGGAAGAGGTCGCGTCCCGACTTGCCAGAATCAATGAATTGTCTGTGAGTAGTAATGCGCTAGGCTCCGAGATCGGGCTGGATGATCTTCGTGCCTTGTGTGCTGGTGACGATGGAGGCGAGTTCTTCATGGTCAATCTCATTAAGTACAGAGACAAAGCGATGTACCCTCAAGGAATGAATAAAGAAATGGGCGACGACCCAATGGCCGCGAATAATCGATATGGCCGGACTATCTTGCCGTATCTCATCAAGAACGGAAGCTTCCCGGTATACATGAGCAATGTGAGTGGTCGGTTAATCCACCCAGACAGAGCGCTGGACTGGGATGCAGTTGGTATCGTTCGGTATCGAAGTAGGCGAGACTTCTTGAACATGATCGAGCAGATTTTGAAGTCGACCTCTCCAGTAATGGTTCACAAGTGGGCATCAGTGGAACGAACCCAAGTATTTCCGACCTCCACGGCACTACCGTGGAACAGTTCCAGCTTTGTCAAAATAGTCGTATTTGCCTTGCTTGTCGCCTTTGCCACCATCGCGATCTACTCAATAAGGCTCATTCGTTGCTATGTACGTAGAAGTCAAAAGAAATGATGAGGTATTACCAGATCGCTGCAGCAGACGTCGGCAGATCCAACCGATGAGGTATTCTGCATCCTGATTCCAGCGTCGGCGAGTCAATCCTCGTGTGGAAACTGGATTCCGAGAAAACTACACAGGCCGATGAAGCTGAGGTAGGTTCAGAACTTTCCTTTCTAGCTGAGGTAGGGCCACTCCTTACACCCTTGGCAACCTTCTGCGAAAATCGGTTTGCCGTCAATTTGAGTCATCAGAAGAGAAGGAACATCCATGTATTCCGTAGGGTCAGATGAGCGGTTACTCGAAATCGAAAAGATTCCTGCTTGCGACATTGGGGCACCGCTCCCGTCAGTTGTAGCTACGGAGCACTACACGGCACTATGCTATATCGCTAAACAGCCTCCGCCCGAAGGATGGCATGGTCAATACACGAACCTTGTGAGCCACGATTCACCGGACAGCCCTGTTATCTTGGTGGAGTTTCGCATCTGTGCTGATACGCGTTTCGGCTGGTTTCCCGACGAAAACACTTGCGGCAATCATCCACTGTCACCAAAGGGCCTTCAGCCATATTCGGCTTACGAAGTCGCAAACTCTTCGTGGGTCAAAGAGTTAGCCCGACTAGAAGCCGGCAACCGAGATAGGTCTCTTCTATCGATGCATCACTACGTGCTAACGTTCCACGATACAACCTTTGAGTGTGTCGCAGACTCCTTCGCCGTTCGAACTCACATGGGCTCTGTGCAGGACGCACTAGCCAATATCGTTGCGTCGCTCGATGAATGAATTACTTTGTAAGTAGACATCGTCCTGCAGCACTAAGCGAATTGTCTAGTACGCCCAAGCGTGAAACGCCGAGCACAGTTGGGAGCCAGCAGTTTCCACGTTAGAAGAGTCCCTCCTCCGCTGGAATCTAACCAGGTTGGAACAATGAATCTGGCCGATTCTGAGGCTGCTTCTAGTGTAATGGGGAGAGTGATTCCGTAGCCTCGAAACGCATGCAGTAGAACGCCTATTCTTGTGGAACTGAGGCGAGTCGCATTGGGTCTGACATGACATTTCAGCGATAATCTCAACCTACTACAATGTCTCGCGTATAGGCCCCAGGCGAACTAAACCAAATGCTCTAAGCTCCCAATATGGAATCTTGAATATGCGAATTCTGAAACTCCTCCTCATCCTTTTCGCTAGTGGTGCTTGCCTGCGGACCTTGGCACAGGATGATACAAGCGGTCGCAAAGTAGGTGCCCTGGAACAAGCGGCCAGCACAAGGACCGCGAAATCAATGGACCCGTATTTGCAACGTCTGTTCGATAGTCCAGATGATTTTCAGCTCATTGATGGTCTATGGTCTCGAATAGCTCAGTTGTCTGATGGAGCTGACCTCAAACAACTTCAACGCTTGAAGAAGGAACACAAGGTTGTACTCGACGTTTGGGGAGCAAAAGGAATCATCGACAATGGGGGGTTTCAGTATCTCTTTGAATCGGGGCTCGCCGATTTTGGTGGCATAGCTGATTCTTTTGAGACGGTAGGAATTCAAGTTGTCGCAAACGCAATACGCGAGGCATTGGCCATCTTCCCTGACTCACATCCACATGCCGATGTAGATAAACGATTGCAATACCTCAATGACTTAGGTGCACCAGCCAAGAAGACTCTTGAGAGTTTGTCGGAGATTGTGTGGGAATCAAATGTAGAGACACTCAGGAAGCTGGGTTCTTTCGTTCGTTCACACCAAAATGCGTTTTGCAAGCTACAGCCAACACAGTGGGAAGATATTCGGAAACTCGATGGACAAGACTTGGAGCCTCCAGAGCTAGGAGCTACGAACGATGATATTGTTCTTTGGCTCGAGAGTATCGACGCTCGCTGCAAGCGAATGGATGAGTGGCTGACCTACGAATCTGACCAGCCCACTGCACCACTTGATTGCAAACCAATTGTCTATATTAGGCTATCAGACAAGCGTAATTCGACAGATGCGGAACTTGAGCTGCTGAGTAAGTACACTGCTCTTCAAGAACTGCGAGTCATCGAGTTGAATGAAACACTAATCACTGAGCAAGGAATTAAGCAACTCGCTAGTTTTCCAAATTTACAAGTTGTTGTATTGCGAGGCACGCAAGTACAAGACCACTGGCTTGTGCCATTAGACAAGTGCAGGAAACTGAAGAATCTCGACTTGACGAACACTGCCGTCACAAGTCAGTGCTGCCAAGTTCTAGCTAAGCTCAAGACTATTGAAACCCTGAGCTTTTGGAACACTAGAATTACCGACGGCAAGCTCGGTGAACTGGCAGTGCTGCCAAAGTTAAAATCCATCGATTTAGGTGATACATCTCTAACGGGAGTTGGACTTCACAGTTTTAACGTCATTCCGTTAGAGGAACTCTACCTTAGATTGACAGCGGTTAGCGACAATGGCCTGAAGTCTATTGGTACTTTGAAGAATCTGAAAGTTGTACATCTTGAAGAAACTAGTATTGGAGACGCAACGCTTGAGAGACTTGCTCAGTGCACTCAACTTGAAGAGCTTGACGCTTCCTACACTGCCATCACAGATGCTGGAGTACTGCATCTCGAAAAGCTTCGTGAACTACACTCGCTCAATTTAGGTCATACCGCGGTCAGTGATGTGGGGCTGACTCATATCGCAAAGCTACCCAAGCTGCGTGAGCTGTATCTCACCGACACAGCCATCACGCCAGGTGCTGGATTGCTCGTGATTGGTGACTTGAAATCGCTTGAACATTTGGCATTGCCTGAGCACTTTCAGGGCAAGAGTAACGTACGGAAGCTGCAGGATAGGTTGTCTCGCACCGAGTTCAGCTTCTATTAACGGTGAACAATTATTGAAGGGTCAAATTCTAGCCTTGAGACACTGGCCTGCAGCTGCTTGCTGCGTCAGTCACATTGCCCACCGACTCGAACTTCCCGTGGATTCCATACCTCAAAAGTGCCGCTCATGAGGCGGAAATGGGCGACTCGTTGCGCGCGTCGAAGTGAACCTTCTCACGTGCTGACTGCAACCCTATCGTCGGCTCGATGAACTTGAAAACTAATGTTTTCGCAGCCAGATTTTTTTGACGAAGCGTTGACGATTCGGTCAATGAATCTGCTTGAGATTGTCCCCTGACTGCGGACTCGTCGAGCTCGTGCGGCAAGGGCGCCACGGTTGCGATTCAGGCGGATGCCCGTCAGTCTCGGAAATCGTCGCGATCGGCAGCTGGCTACCAGCTTACTTGCAGCTGGTTTTCGACGGTCTCGACGCCGTCGACGCGGCGGACGATTTCTTGAGCCATTTGCTTTTGGTAGAACGAGCCGACGGTGCCTGCGAGTCGTACTTTGCCGCCACGTGTTTCGATTTGAACGTGTCGCGGTGAGAGTCCGTGGCTTTTGCTGAGAGCACCACGAACCTGATCGAGTAGAGGCGAATCGACGACCGGCGTGGCAGTGAGGGTTGCTTCCATCATAGGGGTGCTTTGCCGCTGGGAGTCAGAAGGGCGGGAATGTCTTCATTTGTTGGGCTTCAGGACTGGGCACACAGCGGGGTATCAGGTGACCTGAATGAGTATCGGCCACGAATTGGCGCACGCTGACTGACGGATTGCTTGTCGATCAGGAAAAATCAGAAAACTCGCCGGGTCGTACGGGCCATATGGGTTAGACGCCGCCGGTCTGCAACGCACTGGTCCCGTCGCATTGCGAAGAAGCGGTTAAGACTGCAGCCAAGGCGGCAGCTCGCCCGCCGTTGGCAGATGAATGACGAGGGCCCGGCTGATCGACTCCATGCTGCGAATGTCTTCCAGCGCTGCTTCCGTCGGCTCGGCATCGAGATTGAGGATGCCAATCGCCTCGCCGCCCGGCTGATTGACGGTGCGCTCGCCAGCGCGTCCCACGGCCATCTGTCCGATATTCACGCCATGTTGGCCGCAGATTGTGCCGACGCCACCGATAATTCCGGGCACGTCTTGATGCGTGAAAACGAGCAGGCAGCCGTCGAGATAAGCCTCCAGGCGGTAGTCGTCCAGTGCCACCAGACGCGGCATCGACTCGCCAAATACCGTGCCGGTCGCTTTGTGTTCGCCTTGATCAGTCGTCAGGGTCGCGGTCATCGACGAGACGAAGGCGCCCTTCTCGCCGCAGGATTCGATCGACAGTTCGATTCCGCGCTGCTTGAGCATCCACTCGGCGTTGACGAGGTTGACTTCGTCGGCCAGTGCATTTTCGAGCAAGCCCGCCGCGAACGAAGCGGTCAGTGGTTTGGTGTCTTTGCCCGAGATTTCTCCACGATAGAGCAGACGACAAGCCTTGGCACCGCCGGTCTGAATGCCAGCCATCAGCACGCCCAATCGATGGGCAACGTCCATATAACCGCGCAAAGCCTCGATCGTCTTCGGGTCGAGCGGCGCGACGTTGACCGAATGGCGGATCGTACCGTTGGCCAAAAAGTCGGTGAGCAAGTGCACCGCTTCGACCGCGACTTGAGTTTGTGCTTCTTCGGTACTCGCTCCCAGATGCGGGGTGCAAAGCACTCCGGGCAATCCAAACAGTGGACTGTCGGTGCACGGTTCGTCTTCGTACACGTCGAGCGCAACACCGGCGAGCTTGCCGCCTTTGAGCCCTTCGACCAGCGCGGCCTCGTTGTAAATGCCGCCGCGGGCGCAGTTGATCAGCCGCGCACCGGGCTTGATGATCTCGAGTTGCGACATGTCAATCATGTTGCGCGTCTCTTCCGTCAGCGGCGTGTGGACGGTGAGGTAGTCGACGTGCGGCAACATTGCATCAACCGTCTCGACCGGCTCGATTCCGAGCTCCTGGGCACGTTCCTTGGACAGGAACGGATCGTAGCCCAGAATTTTCATCTCCAGGGCTTGGGCACGCTTCGCAACTTCCAACCCGATTCGCCCAAGGCCGACGACGCCGAGTGTTTTGCCAGCGACCTGCGTGCCCATGTACTTCTTTCGATCCCAACGTCCCTCGACAAGACCTTGATTGGCGGGCGCCACGTTGCGTGAAAGGGCGAGCATCAGCGTGATGGCGTGTTCGGCGGTGCTAAGCGTGTTGCCAGCCGGCGTGTTCATCACGACGACACCGGCCTTGGTAGCAGCCGGCTTGTCGATGTTGTCGGTACCCACGCCAGCGCGGACGACCGCTTTGAGGCGACGAACGCCTTCGAGCACGTCGGGCGTTAGCTTGACGCCGCTGCGACAAATCGCACCGTCGAATTCGTTGAGCGCGTCACGCAGGTCGTCGCCTTTGAGACCGGTGCGAACTTCGTACTCAAAACCCTCGGCTGCCGCCAACAGGTCGAGACCTTCCTGAGCCAAATCGTCGAGAACTATAACTTTGGGCATGTTATCTGGGTGGTGAGTGGTTGGTGGTGCGTGGTGAGTCTTATGACGTGTGTGAAACCTTGCGGAGCCGCGATGCAGCGCATCGCCGGAGTCCATCAACCGTTTTGTTTGCAGAAATCGATCATGAAGTCGCGGAGCGCTTCCACACCCGCGACGGGCATCGCGTTGTAGATGGATGCACGAATGCCGCCGACCGAACGATGACCGCCCAAGGCGGTTAGGTTTTTCTCTTCGCTGGCAGCCAAGAACTTTTTCGTCAGCTCGTCGCTCGGCAGCCGGAAGGTGACATTCATTAGCGACCGCGATTCGGGTTTAGCATGCCCCTGATAGAAGTCGGGGTACTGGTCGATCACGTCGTACAGCGTCTTGGCCTTCGCCTGATTGATCGCGTACATCTTGTCGAGTCCACCAACGTCGTTCACCAGCCAGTCGGTGACCAGTCGGACGATGTAGATGGCAAACGTCGGCGCGGTGTTCATCAGCGACCCTGCATCGGCGTGGGCCTTGTAATTCAAATAGATTGGCAACTCGTCGCTCGCTCGGTCGAGTAGGTCGTTGCGAATGATCGTGACTGTCACACCCGCCGGGCCAATATTTTTTTGAGCACAGGCGTAAATCAGTCCGTACTTGCTGATGTCGAGTGGCTTATGCATAAAGTCACTCGACGCGTCACAGACGAGCGGCACGCTGCCTCCGTCTGGTTCCGATGGGAATTGAACGCCCTCGATCGTCTCGTTGCAGACGTAGTACAGATAGTCTGCCCCCGTCGTGAGACTCAAATCTGCCGTCTCAGGAGTGCGCGTAAAACCTTCGTCGCTCCCGTTGAAGGCGACATTCATCTCGCCGTGCTTGTTGGCTTCTTTCAATGCATGCTTACCCCAGGAACCCGTCAGCACGTAGTCCGCTTTGGCTTGCTCCGTGAGCAGATTCATCGGAATCATCGAAAACTGCAATCGCCCGCCACCCTGGAGGAACAACACCGAGTAGTTGTCGGGCACGCTGAGCAGATTGCGGATGTTGGCTTCGGCGGCACCGATAATTTCTTTGAAGGTGCTGCTGCGGTGCGAGATTTCCATGACCGAGGCCCGCGGACCGGGTAGTGCCATCATCTCTTGCTGCGCTTGGGCCAACACGGGTTCGGGCAAGGCGGCGGGTCCGGCGGCGAAGTTGTAGGCCCGTTGGGTCATAACGCAGGGTCTCGCAGGTGAAGTAGGCTCTCCCGGATTGGCTTGACCAGGAGGAGGGCTGTGTGAGGAAAGCGACCTATTTTAGTGACTTGGCAGTGAGTTGGCGATGGGGCTGTTCGACTGGCAATTCGCCTGTTTTGAGGTTAGGCTGACAGAGATTGTTGGAATCCGCTGGCGTTACCCATAGCGGCAGCAATCATGGCCTCCCACCTCACGAACGACGTTGCCAACCGACACCGCCAGTCAGCCCGAGTCTCCAACCGCAATCCCGCGACAGCAGCAACCTGACAGCCGACTGCAGGCGGTGCTAAAGCGAGCGCGTATCTCAGGCTCGACCATGACGGTCACGCTGGCGGGCTTGGTTGGTCTGCTGGCGGGCGTTGGCGCTGCGGCTTTCACTTGGCTGATCGAGCTGTTTTCGTCCAACACGATCGAAGCAGCCTTGGCGGCCGCAGCCAATCAACCACTGTGGCTAGTGACACTGGTGGCGATCCCCGCGTTCGGTCTGTTAATCGTTTCGTGGTTCACGCGTCGGTTTGCTCCCGAAGCCCAGGGGCACGGCGTGCCAGAAGTGATAACGGCCGTCGCCCGCCACGATGGCGTCGTTCGACCGCGTGTGGCTCTAGTCAAAATTTTGGCGAGTGGTTTTTGCATCGGGACCGGCGGTTCGATCGGGCGCGAAGGTCCGATCGTTCAGATCGGCTCCGCCCTTGGCAGCGCCGCGGGTCAGTGGCTCAAGCTCTCGCCGCGCAATGTGAAAGTGCTTGTTGCGGCGGGTGCTGCGGCGGGCATTAGCGCGACCTTCAACGCTCCGCTAGCGGGGGTGATGTTCGCCAGCGAGATCATCTTGGGCAGCTTTGCCGTGGAAAGCCTAACACCAATCGTCATTGCCAGCGTGTTGGCGAACGTTGTCCAAGAACACATCGGCGAACATCGTTTCGAGCCCGCCTTTCAGGAATTGAACTACGACTTCGCCGGCGCTTGGCAACAGTTACCGTCCTACCTACTGCTCGGTCTGCTTGCGGGATTGGCGGCCGCAGGTTTCATCAAGCTACTTTATCGCACGGAAGACTTCACTGAAAAGTGGTTGCCGCGCTGGTGGCAGCGAGCCTTGCTACTCGGCAGCTTCGTGGGACTCGCTGGCGTGTTTTACCCGATTGCCCCGCCGCAGCTTTCAGATGCTACCAGAGAGCACTTGGCGGCCGAGCATCAGTTGATTCCCCCGCTGATGGGCGTCGGTTACGGTGTCGTCGACCACGCCTTGCACTTGGACACACCACAAGAAACCGACGAACCCGAGTCGCTTGCCGACACGACACGCAAGCTCCTCGGCAAGTTCACTTCGACCGAAGCCTCGATGACGGTAATGGTCTCGGGTTCGCAGCTCTGGTCCGAACTGTGGTGGCTGCTGCCCTTGGTGCTGCTCAAACCGTTGATGACGAGTATTACACTCGCTGGCGGTGGCTCTGGCGGTGTGTTCGCACCCTCGCTGTACCTGGGGGCCACGCTCGGCGCGTGCGTCGGTTTGCTGGTCAATCTGATTTTTCCGGCTTACAGCAACGCTCCGGGAGTTTACGCGATCGTCGGCATGGGCGCGGTGGTCGCGGGGACGACTCACGGGGTGCTTAGCGCGATACTCATTGTGTATGAAATGACCGACAACTATCAGGTAATCCTGCCGATTATGGCGGCCGCTGGCGTAGCGAGCTTGATCTCGCGGTCGATCGAACCGGAAAGCATCTACTACAAAAAACTCAGCCGTCGCGGCGGCTCGATCGCGCGTGGACACGATTTGCACCGGCTCGACCACATCATGGTGCGCGACGTGATGGTCCGCGTGTTTCCCTCGCTTCAGCACACAGACAACGTACACGAAATCGTTCGCGTGGCGCGCGACAATCCGCACATCGAAAGCCTACCCGTGATGGACGACGGCAAGCTGATCGGCATCATCCGCCCAAGCGACCTGCATCGCGTGCTCGACAGCGATATCTCACCCCATCTGGTCAACGCCGAAGACATTGCCATGCGCTCACCGATCTCGGTCTCACCAGCCGAGAATCTGATCGAAGCCTTGCGAGATTTTGGCACGCAAGATGTCGAAACGCTGCCCGTCGAAGTCGGCGTCGGTCCGCATCGGCGGCTCATCGGATTGCTACAACGCAGCGACTTGATGCGTCGCTACCGGCAAGAGATCTTGGACAAGCACTGACACGCGCTCTCAGCGATCGAATCTGCACAAAGTGATCGCTCGGTAGCTAAAGCTTGCTATAGATGGTGTAAATGGCGACGGCAACGATCGCCAGCGTGCTGATCCAAAAAGCTGAATCGTAGAGCGTTCCCGGTCGCAACGCGGCGATAGTCCGCCAGTACCGAAAGTAGACCGCAGCATAAACAACCAGCAACAGAATGATCGACGTCGCAATTCCGCCCGCGATCACCATGATCACCGGCTGCTCAATGAACAGGAACGCTATCGCCCAACATCCTGGGATCAGACAGGAAAAAATCATCATCACACGCCGACGCGTGGCCACGTCCCCGAAATCGACCCACCCGATCTGCCCAAACGCATCCGCGTACATCCGTACCCATGCGGCCAGCGCGGCGAATAACGAAGAAAAAAGCACAACAAACGCACCACACAAGAACAGGCTCTTACCCCAACTGCCAAACGACTCGGTGTATACCGTCGATAGCGTGTCGATCAGCGCGTAACCTTCTGGGATCTCGCCGCGTGCATGCAAAATTGCCGCGCCCAACAGATAAAATGCGGCCGTCACGAGCGTATAGGCACACATCGATAGGATAGCATCGAGATACATAATGCCGATCCAGCCGCGCGCCCGCGCTTGCCACTCTGGGTCGTCGGGCTGGCAAGGACCCGTTTTCGCAGCATAGCCTTTTTCGAGCAGCCAATAGTTGTAGTGCAGTATCTCGTCACCGCCGACGCCAGTCAGTCCAAACGTGCCGAGGATGAATAAATGCGCGTTCTCTGGCACGTACCCTCGCAGCCCCGAAGCAATGTTCTGCCACTGGATGGCGAACTCCGACCATTGCAGCAGCACGACCGAAGCAAGCGTCATTAGCGTAAACAGTCCGAGCAGAACCAGACAGGCGCGCTCAACAAACGAATAGCGCCCCAGGGCAACCATACCTGCCACCACGACGGCCGACGTCCAACACCATGCGCCAATCGAGACGCCGGGAAACCAAATGTGCATGACCATCGCCAGACCGCCCATGATGCCGCCCATCTGCAGAATCTTGATCGGCTGCAAGAGCATAATGATCCAAATCGACCAATGGGCCTGACCCCACCGTCCGCCGGGCAGTCGATTCATCGCCGTCATGCAGGTTTCGCCACTTTGGATCGTGTAGCGACCAAATTCGAGCTGAATGGCGACTTTAACGGTACAGCTCAACAGAATGATCCACAGCGTGGTGAATCCAGCTCTCGCACCTAAAGTGGTCGTCGCGACCAGTTCGCCGGAACCTACGACCGACGCCGAAAGGATCAATCCAGGCCCGACTTGCTTGAGTCGCTCCACCCAGCTGGTCGGCGGATTGGCGATCTGGCTGGAGTCGAGAAGGTACGGATCGTCGGGCTGCGTATGAGTTTCCATGCAAGTCGGCCGAATTTGGCGGAAGAAGAGCAACTGAAGTCTAACTACCGTGGCATCACGAAACAAGGTTGCGTAGGCTCTACCCAACGCACTGAATTAGCGCCGACAGACCACCATCGTCTGCATAGAATAGGCGTCAGCGAAACACACACCGCTTCTCTTCTACCAACACTCAACCATGAAATTCTACAAGTATTGGGCCAAGGCGACCGAAGAGGTGAGCTCTATCGGGTCGCAATGGAAGGCCGAGCGTTACGGTACCTCGAATCTTAGTGCCGAAGAGGCGAAGAAGGACGCCCATCAACGCGCGCAGCAAGCGGCCGAGGCGATGCGCCGCGGTGATTTTCCGAAAGGCTATCTCTATTCTGACCGACCGGTCCGCGAAGAAATCATCGAGGACTTCGGCAAAGAAGAGACGCCCTACGCCCTGATTACGCGAAACGCCTACGGCTCGTTGGTCTTGAACACGGCTCGCGTCCTATTCGCAGACATTGATGATCCGGAACCGGAACAGACGCCCTCGAATCCGCTCAAGCCACTCCTCGGAATCTTTGGCGGCCTGCTCGGGGCGCCTGAATTGGCCGACGAGATTTTAGGTGAGGATTCGGAAGTCGACATTCCGACTCGAGTGCGCGACTTTGTAGGTGAGTCGCCCGGTCTTGGTCTGCGGCTCTATCGCACCTACGCCGGCTATCGCTGCCTGGTTACCAGCGGCGAGTATGATCCGCTCTCTGACGAGAGCCGAACGCTGCTGGAGGGCCTCGGCAGCGATCCGCTTTACGTCAAGCTGTGTCAGGTGCAGGAGTGTTTTCGCGCGCGGCTCACGCCCAAGTTTTGGCGCTGCGGTCTGCTTGGCCCGACCGTGCGTTTTCCTTGGGCAGATGCAGGTCAGGAGCAATCGATGCGCGAATGGGAACGGACCTACAATCTGGGCATCGAGGGCTACGCGACATGCGAATTCGTCGACGCGTTCGGCTCAGCCGAGATTGGGTCTCAAATCGGCCCCATCGTCCAACTGCACGATCAGCTCTGCTGTAAAGATAGTCAGCCCTTGGCTTAGCCAAAGACGTCGCACGTCACTGACTCGATACACGACCCTAAGTCGCATTCGAGAACTTATTTGCACGCACGGCTAGTGCGCTTTTTGCTGGATTTCGCCCCCCAGACAAGCCGCTCAGGACGGGTTAAAATAAGGCCTCGCCAAGAGAAACTTTGGTACTGAAGGAATCTGCGTTATGGCTGCTGCCGAATTGAAAACTGATCCCTTTTCCGCCCGCGACACTTTTGACACGGGCACTGGTCAGGCTGGCATCTACCGGCTGTCCAAGCTCGAAGAGCTAGGGCTGACCAAGGTGGCGGAGCTGCCGTTTTCGATTCGCGTGCTTCTCGAGTCGTGTCTGCGAAACTGCGACGGCTATGTCGTGACCGAAGACGATGTGAAGGCGCTCGCCGCTTGGACCGACTCCAAGGGCACCGCAGCGGTTGAGGTGCCGTTCAAACCGGCTCGCGTTGTGTTGCAAGACTTCACTGGCGTGCCCGCCGTCGTCGACTTGGCCGCCATGCGTTCCGCCATGCAGCGGTTGGGCGGCGATCCGAATAGAATCAATCCGCTCGTGCCCGCCGACCTGGTGATCGACCACTCGGTGCAGGTGGACCACTTCGCTAGCGACTCGGCGCTCGATCTGAACATCGAGCTGGAGTTTAGCCGCAACAAAGAACGGTACGAATTCCTGCGTTGGGGCCAAGACGCATTCGACAACTTTCGCGTCGTGCCGCCCGGCACCGGCATCGTGCATCAAGTGAACCTTGAGTACCTGGCAAAGTGCGTATTCCTACGCGATGACCATGCCGGCAAAGTCGCTGTGCCCGATTCGCTCGTCGGTACTGATAGCCATACGACGATGATCGATGGACTCGGCGTCGTCGGTTGGGGCGTTGGTGGTATCGAGGCCGAGGGCGTGATGCTCGGCCAGCCGATTTACATGCTGATGCCCGAGGTCGTTGGCATGAAGCTAACCGGTAAACTGCCTGCCGGCGCGACCGCGACCGACCTGGTGCTAACGGTGACCGAGATCCTACGTAAAGAAAAAGTCGTCGGCAAGTTCGTCGAATTCTTCGGCGAAGGCGTGTCGGGCATGTCATTGGCCGATCGTGCGACGATTGCCAACATGTCGCCTGAGTACGGCGCGACGATGGGCTTTTTTCCGATCGACGTCGAAACGCTCGCCTATCTGCGACGCACCGGACGCACCGACGAAGAGGTGCAATTGGCCGAGCGTTACGCGAAGGAACAAGGTCTCTTCCGTACCGACGACGCACCGGCACCGACTTTCACCAAGGTCGTCGAACTCGACATCTCGACCGTCGAGCCGAGCCTCGCCGGTCCCAAACGTCCGCAAGATCGCGTCGCGTTATCGTCGATGAAATCGTCATTCAACGAATCCCTCAAGGCCCCTGTCGGTCCACAAGGTTTCGGCATGGACGATGCCGCTTTGAGTAGCAGCGCCACGGTGCAGAATAACGGCCACTCGTCGGAAATCACCCACGGTGCCGTCGCGATTGCCGCAATTACTAGCTGCACAAACACGTCAAACCCTTCGGTCATGGTCGCGGCAGGATTGGTCGCGAAGAAGGCCGTCGAAAAAGGTCTGACTGTTCCGCATCATGTGAAGACCAGCCTCGCCCCTGGCTCGCGAGTCGTGACCGACTACCTCGAAAAAGCAGGACTCGACGACGATCTTGATGCCATTGGTTTTCAAACGGTCGGCTACGGATGCACCACTTGCATCGGCAACAGCGGTCCGTTGCCCGAACCCGTTTCCAACGCGGTAGTCGAAGGCAACCTCATCGTTTCCGGCGTGCTATCGGGGAATCGCAACTTCGAAGGTCGCATCAACCCGCACGTGAAGGCCAACTACTTGGCCAGCCCGCCGCTTGTGGTTGCTTACGCGCTCGCGGGCACAACGGACATCGATCTCACCACCGAGCCGATTGGCGAAACCGCGAGCGGCGAATCGGTCATGCTGGCCGACATCTGGCCAACGCACGAAGAAGTTGCCACCGTCGTCGAAAGCTGCGTGTTGCCCGAGATGTTCCAGGAGCAATACGATAACGTCTGGCAAAAGAACGACAAATGGAACGCGATCGACGTGACCGGCGGCGAACTCTACGCCTGGAATGACGAGAGTACGTATATACAAGAGCCACCGTTTCTGGTCGGACTCAAGCGCGAAGTCGATCCGATCACTCCGATCAACGGCGCCCGCGTCATGGCGTTGCTCGGCGATTCGACCACGACCGACCATATTTCGCCAGCCGGTGCGATCGCCAAAGACAGCCCTGCCGGAAAGTTTCTGCAAGACTCGGGCGTCGAGCCGCGCGACTTCAACAGCTACGGCAGCCGCCGCGGCAACGACCGCGTGATGACCCGTGGCACGTTCGCCAACATTCGCATCCGCAACCAACTGGCTCCCGGCACCGAAGGCGGCGTCACGCGTTATCTTCCGACCGACGAGGTGATGCCGATCTACGACGCCGCCATGAAGTACAAATCCGACAGCACGCCACTCGTCGTGCTGGCTGGCGCGGAATACGGCACAGGCAGCAGCCGCGATTGGGCGGCCAAAGGCACCTTTCTACTCGGCGTTCGCGCCGTGATCGCCGCCAGCTACGAACGCATCCACCGCAGCAATTTGGTAATGATGGGCGTGTTGCCGCTCGAGTTCGAAGCAGGCACCACCTGGCAATCGCTCGGACTGACTGGCGAAGAAACCTTCGAGATCGCCGACCTGGGCTACGACCTACAGCCACGTCAACAGTTGAAGGTCGTGGCAAGCCCAGAGTCCGGCGACCCCATCGAATTTACCACCACCGTCCGCATTGATACGCCGGTGGAGCTGGACTACTACCGCAACGGGGGTATCCTGCAAACCGTGCTGCGGAAGTTGCTTGAGGACTGATTCAATCTACTTGTGTGAAGCGGCGGAAGACCTGAGAGTTATCCGATGACTAGCGACGGAGACGATACAGACAACGCGAATGCCGATGACACTTTGCGAGTCAGAGAAACCAAGGACTCCGCTGGGTGGAAGTTCGTTGGTGGGATTGGACTGGGAGTTTCGCTTCCACTGCTGCTGATTGGCATGTCTACCGCAGACAATCCCGACACGCCCGTGAATGAACAAGGGCGACTAATGGCAATCGCCCTTCCCATGGTCGTCATTTGTCTCTGCTTGTACTTTGTGGATCAAATTCGCACGTATCTGCGGAGAGAAACCGAGTCTCGTCCCAGAGAGTGAAGCCGAGCGTTCGACGGTTCGGAGGGGAATCGAAGCCGAATGCGATCTTCGCCGCCGATCAGACTCGTTTCATCACCACACTCTTTAGTCTTACATCGCTACGCCGTGCACCGGTTTCAGCGGTGGCGGGATCTGATGCGGCGGTTCGCCGAGGTTTTGCCGAAGGTCGATTTCAATCGTTCTTGCCATTGTCGAGATTGGTACATCGTTGGCTGAGCCTTCAAAGGGGTTTTCGCCGACAGTGCCGATGCGTTGCATGGTATGAAAAACCCAAGAGACAACCGCAGTGAATGGGATGGCCGCCCACACGAAGTATTGACTGATGCTGGGGAACGATCCAGCCAGGGATTCACCCATTTCTGAAAACTCGGGAACGATTCCTAGCGGCAACAGCAGCGTGAATACCCGCACGAAATCGTAGCCGAGTGTCGCGTATTGTCGCGGATACGGGAAATTCTTGATCCGCTCCGACTGACCTTGCAGCGTGAGCAGTTCCTTCACGAGGTTTCCAAGTTCCAGAAATGAAAACTCCCAGACAAGATTCTGCTGCTTGAGTTCGGCTAGGTGCGCCGATTGCAGGCTGAGGATACGATACGCGGCGTTCGATGATTCGAGCGCGAGTCGCATTTCGTCGTCGGAAAGCAGTGGACGGAGATCGTCGGGGAGAGTGTTGTCTCGTTCGGGGATTTCGACTTTCTCGTACCATTCGCGATTGGTTTGATTATCCAGAAAGACTTCCCACGGCCGGCTCTCTCGCATTGCATGTCGTAGGGCGGTTAGCCAAGCCAAGTGCCGGTACACCAGGACTTTCCGCGTGGCAATCAGTTGTTCCTCAGACACCTTCGTCGCGGCGTAATCATCATTGATCATCGCCTCAACCATCACGCCCCAGCTACGCGAAGCGTTGATGATACCTCCCCAGATCTTTCGCGCTTCCCACGCCCGTCCGTAAGCGGCGTTGTTTTGAAAACCGATCAAAAATGCAACCGCAGTACCAACAAGCGCGACCGGCGTCCAAGGCAAGCGCAGCCAACGCAGGCCAAGCACCTCATACAGGATCGTCACCGCCAGTGTAACCGTCAGAAAGACGAGCAGTTCCCACCGCGTCCAAAGGAACATGTCGACAACAGAGTACTTCTTCTTGATAAACACGCGATCTACACTCGTGGATGTATTGTGGTTTGGCTCAGAGGCTGGGATACAACACAGTTACCACGAAGATTCGGCAAGTCAATGCCTGTAAAACCGCGAGGAAGACGAGCCGGAGACCTCAGGCGGCGGTGCGCAGGGTTAGTACCGGACGGAGGGGGTCCACTGCTGCACAGTTCGCGTGCCGCCTGGAGGCGTGGAGATAGGCAGCGGCGAAGCGCTCGTCGCGGTGAGCGCCGCGACGCGAGCGGCGATTTCTGGTTGGAAGCGATTGACGTTCAGTGAACGTTGATAGTCAGCCAACGCTTGGGCGTTTTGACCCTGAACTTCGCGCAACCTGCCTAGCGCGGTCAGCGCGCGGCTGCTGTTGGGATCGATCTCGATGGCTTCCACCAAGCGAGCCGAAGCTTGCGGGATGTTGTTATTCTCTTCCAGCACCCGCGCTAGTTCGATCCGCGGATCGGGCAACTGCGGACTACGTGCGATCCAACCTTCGAGCAGTCGATAGGCCGCGTCTTGCCGCTCGGTCTCCGTCAGCAGTACCGCTAAGCCACGATAACACTCGGTGTGATTGGGTTCGTAGTTCAGGCATTGGTTGTACAGCTGTTCGGCTTGCACGAGATCTTCCGGGCGATTGAACAGTTTGCCATTCTTGTGTAGGGCAGACGCCAGGTTGTAGTAACCATTCGCCGACTTCGGGTTAGCAGCGATCGCACGCTGAAACTGCTCGGATGCGCCTTGATAGTTGCCCGCTTGATAGAGTCGAACTCCCTCGGCATTAAGGGCCTGAGTCGTCATATTCGTGCAACCAGTGAGTGCGAGTCCGGAGACGGCCAGACCAGCTGCCAACAGGTGCTTGGTATTGCGCTGACGATTCATGTTGGACGACGTGCGGCGGACACGTCCCTCGAGTTCCGGTGACAGGTTTTCGGCAGATATGCGGATTAGTTGGGCAGGAAAAGTACCAATCGAGCGCCATAGCCGCAACCCAGATGCGGATTTCAGCGTAAGTCGGCTGGCTGCTAGCTACCGCTGCCCTGGCAGCCGTAAGGTTTGGCTAACTCGGAATATCCGTACCAGCCGTCAGATTTGGCTAAACCAGATACTTTCGTTGATCGTTCTATTTTCCGAGAGCACTTCTCCGATGATTGCTAGCGTCAAGGTTCCTTCCCACCTCGCGACTGCCCGACCACCGGGCCAAGACGGAGTACTCCCCCTCAATGCCAGCAAAAAAGACCCCCGCCAAGCGCAAGGACAGTAACAAGACGAGCCCCAAAGCGAAAAAAGCCGCATCACCCAAGAAGCGAGCGGCGACGAAGAGCAAATCAAAGACGAAGGCAGGCGAACAAGAGGTCACCATCGATCGTCGGACGAAGGCTGATCGTCGCGAAACTGAAAACGCCGCTCCTGAGGCTTCGCAACCCGCTCCTGAACGTCGCGAAAAAGTCCAGCGCCGGCGTCAGATCGACCCGACTACCTGCGAACGCGACTATAGCGAGCAGGAAGTAGAGTTCATGAACGCGATGGACGAATACAAGCGAACTAGCGGTCGGATGTTTCCAACTTGCAGCGAAGTCCTCGAAGTCATTCGTGACCTGGGCTATGTGCAACTCACGCCTGCCGAAATCGCTATTGTCCGACCTGAGGTCAATGAGCCGACCGAAGAAGACCAACAAGCCTTCGACCATGCTGAGATTGCCGAACGGGAAGCAGCAGAATTGACCGTCTAAATTAGACCAAGACAGCCGAAATCGAGAGGCAGGCAGTTTCCTACCAGGGGTTGGAATCTGCCTGCTTTTTTACTGCTGAATATCCGCCACGATGTCGCGCAGCTCGTTGACCGAAACCTCGCCTAGCTGCTTGCCGCGACGATCGAGATGCTCGTTAATCTTAATCGCGGTTTCCTGCATGCGACCGTGCGTCTCTTGCGAGCCGCCAGCAAGCAAAAAGTTCTTGCCACGAGTAATCCGCTTCTGGCCGTCTTCGGCATCGACGGCGAGACCGAGCAAACCGGCGCGCGGTTTCTCTGAGTTGGGGCGAGAGGCTTTCATATAGGTTCGCCAGACGTTGGTGGTCGTGCAATTCGCAGTGAAGCGATCTGCATTGAAATCGAATCGACAGATCGTGGAAATACCAATTCGGCAGCGTGACGGGAAGAATCTCGCTTTAGCGGCGGCGATTCCAGTTCCGTAGCGCCATCATGGCCGCTTCGCGACTGTCTTTGGAGGCGGGTTCGTTGGGGACGGGTGGCAACTTGCCAGGCTCTTTTTTCTTCTTCTTACCCTTGGAATCGTCTTCTTCGTCGGTCTCTTCAGCGGACGCTTCGTCGGGCTGCTGCTGATCGGCCTGTTGCTTTTCGACTTGCTCCCGAAGTTGCATGGCATTGGTGTCGTCCATGCGGATGGTTTGTGTTTCGCTCATTACCTGTGACGAGGGCGGCGGTCCTGGCGCGTCGTGCAACCACTTGGTGATGTCATCTTCGCCGACGGTCGAGTCGCCGGTCGCGACCGTTCGCTCGACGGCCTCCGCGACGGATTTGACTTTGGGTCGCTTCAGATTGTTGATGCCGTGGGTGATCGTGAGCAGCAGCTTTAGCGTACCGATGCCGATTTCGTCGCCGGAGGAAAGCTCGACTTCGCCCGAAGTCTTCTTGCCGTTGACGACCGTCCCGTTTCGACTACCGAGATCTCTAATCGAGACGACCGCATCTTTGCGAGTGATCACGCAGTGACGTCGACTGACCGAACTGCTCCCTGCGCAGAGGTGGCACTCCTGGCTTCGACCAACCAAGAACTCGTTTTTCTTGACGGCAATTTTGGTGCCAGTTTTGGCACCTTCCAATACTTTGAGAATAACGTCCATGGTCACCACTTGGTGAAAAGACCCGGAAACTGAGCCAGCTCTGCGGACCCCCCCACGGAGTCGTTCAAGCTCAACCTCAGTTTTATGCGTTCCGGATAAGGGACTGAACAGGCGATCCTCCCGATTGGTGTCCCAATTCTGAGGATATCATGCGATGGTGCCTAATCCCATCAAAAAACCTGATCATGCACAACTATTCTAGGCCCTGGCCCTCCGCAAATAACCCCTCAAGGGAGGGATTTCGGTAGCTAGCGCCCAGCGATCGCGGAAAGCCGCATTTCGAAACTGTTCCTTTCAATTTCATCGGCTTGCTCAGCGTCGATCGTTAGCGCCGCTGTGTCCACTCGCTTTGCAGGTATTTCGATTGCTGCCGCTGCCGAGATCTGTCAGCCAGCTCGTCTGAGAGCTTGACTTGCTTTGGTTCCAAACGGGCCGCAGCAGCCATTTTCGATGGCAGCCGTTCTACCAATTGCGCGGCGGAGACTTCCGATTGCGTAATTTCCACGATGCCTGACAACTCGGGAGCCGCTGGTGAGCGCCGGAGCAAAATGCTGCCATGTTGCAGGACAGTTCCACGCCGTCGCCGCTGCGCGCTGCCAACCACTTTGTGATTGATGCTGCCCGAGGCGCCGGACTGGCTGAGTAAAATGTCGCCCGTGCAACGTCTTTGAAAACAGAGAAACGAATCCTGGTGGACGGTCGGCAAAGTTGCGGGATCGCAAAGTTGCGGCTCCCAGAGGCTGTTCCACTTGCCGACGATGTCCGCGATTTCCGCCAAGATCGCCTCGTGAATCCCATCGTAAAGCGATTGCGTATCGCTGGCCAGTTCGTGGGAGGCTGGCAGCACTAAACTGTAGGTGAGTTCTTGATCGTGCAGGATTGCGCCGCCGCCACTTAAGCGACGGACGAGATCAGCTTCCGCGCTGGCCGCGTGGGCCGAACGGTCGGCTACGTTTTGAAAGTAGCCCAGAGAAAGCGTGGGACGCGACCAGCGATAGAAACGCAACACGGGTACGCCCACGGTCGTCACGTCTTCGAGCAATACTTCGTCGACCGCCATGTTCCACGCGCCGTCGGCGGGCGGATCGATCAGCAGCCGGCACGGCATGGGTTGGACCGACACGGTCGTCACTCGGTGGCTATTAGTTTTCTTCGCTGCACAGCTTCTCGTAGGCAGCGTGGTCGAGCATTTCGGCCAGCCCCGCCTCGTCGGTGATCTTAATCTTGGCGATCCAACCAGCTTCGTAGGGATCTTCGCCAAACACCTCCAAGTTGTCCGGCAACGACTCGTTGACTGCTGTCACCTCGCCGGTGATGGGTGAATAAATGTCGCTGACGGCTTTCACGGACTCGACTTCGCAGAAGGGTTGCTCGGCTTCGACTTGTCGACCCACAGCAGGAAGATCAATATAGACCAGGTCGGTCAGCGCCTCGACAGCGTGGGCAGAGATTCCGAGCGTTGCAACCTTCTCACCGCCTTCTTCTGAGACGGATAGCCACTCGTGCGTTTTGGCGTAGAGTAGTGATTCGGGGTTAGCCATAGGATTTTCCTTTAACCAGACCGCCACGCGGTCCGAAGTGTTTCTCAGTTGTGTTTCTGCGGACCGCGTGGCGGTTCGGTTATTGGTTTGTGTTTTGAGGCTTTACTTCCCTCGTTGATAAAACGGCAACGGCACGACAGTCGCCGGGTGCAGCTTGCCGCGAATGTCGGCGTCGAGCGTTGTGCCCACCGCCGACATGGTTGGTTTGACATAGCCCATCGCGATCGGATGATCGAACGTCGGCGAAAACGTGCCGCTGGTCACAAGACCGACTTCGTCCTCGCCACGCAGCAGCTTGCACTCTTCGCGCGGCACTCGGCGGCCTTCCAGTTGCAAGCCAACACGGACGCGTTGGTTGCTGTCGCTTTGAAATGCTTCGATGGCCGCTTTGCCCACGAACTCGCGATCGCGCAAGTTGATCGCAAAATCGAGCTGCGCCTCGACCGGGTTGATCGATTCAAGAAGCTCGTGTCCGTAGAGCGGCATGCCGGCTTCCAGTCGTAACGTGTCGCGCGCGGCCAAGCCAACGGGCAAGCCATCAACGCGGTCGGCGGCTTCGATCAGTTGTTCCCACACGCCCAGCAACTTGTCGGAGTCGCACACCAGCTCAACGCCATCTTCGCCTGTGTAACCTGTTCGGCTGACGAAGCATTCCACGCCCGCAACCGACATCAGACGGCCGGTGTAGTAACGCATCGAGG
Organism: Planctomycetota bacterium; assembly: GCA_039184115.1. Taxonomy (GTDB): domain Bacteria; phylum Planctomycetota; class Planctomycetia; order Pirellulales; family Lacipirellulaceae; genus Bythopirellula. The sequence goes on from JBCDBK010000033.1 coordinate 32,189, forward strand.
TAAGTTCTTCGTCGGTAAACGGGTCGAGCACTTCGATGGCTTTGGGGCCCTGCATCGAAACCATCGAGTACTCGTGCGTCTTGTCGTTGATTTCGACTTGGTATTCGCCGAGTTGGCTTTTCATCCAGGCGATAATTTTTTCGCGGTTGCTGGCGTTGATCACCGCACCAAACCCGCCGGTCGGTTCTTCTTCGCGAAGCACAGGGCGATAGACCAGCACATCGTCGAGCACGCCGCCGGCTTCGTTGCACATCAGCGAGTAACGAATCTGCTGCGGCTTCATATCGGCGACCGAGCGGGTCATCAGTCGGTCGAGAAACGCGGCCGTGTCGGGTCCGTCCAGCAGCACGCGGCCCATATGCGAAATATCGAACAGCCCGACCGCCTCGCGCGTGGCCCGATGCTCCTCGACAATCGAGCTGTACTGCACCGGCATCGACCAGCCCGCGAAGTCGACCATCCGCGCACCGCGGGCAACATGCCAATCGTGAAGGGCGGTCTTAGCAAGCTGAGCAGTGGAAGACATACGTGCGATCCGTCGAGGTGCGAAAGACGTATTTTAGCGGGTTTGGGGCGAGGTTCTAGGGGCGAGAGGGAAATGACGAATGTCCAAGGTTTCATTGTTTTAACAGCATCCTTATAGTGATCGAATCCAGAGAAATTTCATCAGCGATGGAGCCTAACATGGCAATGCCAAAGAAGGGGCTGCGAAAGCTCGTCATTGACGGTAAAGGATTTTACGTTTCGGTAAAGGGCAGAGCGCTTACAGATGCCGGAGATGTGCCACTGAGTTTCGTAGTGCACTTAGAAGGAAACGATCGAGCAAAGCTTCTTATCAAAGGTATAACGAGCCGAGACTACTGGATTGATTTTCCAGATATTGAAAAGTACTCCGACAGGGCTTTGACGCTTACGCCCAAGTCAATCGTTGCTGTGATCCGTCACTGCATTGCCGAAGGTTGGGAACCAGACGGAACGGGGCAAACGAATGTGCAGCTGGATAATTCCAAGTTGGAGTCGATTATTGCGGCTGCCCAAGTGTCGTAGGGTGCGTGGAGCGATAGCGGAACGCACCGTTTGGGTTGGCCGTTGATGGTGCGTTTCGCTTCGCTGCACGCACCCTACGCTTGCTGCTATTTACGACGACGCTTGCCCGGCTTCCTTCCCGGTTTCTCTTTCTTCCGCTTTCCACTTTTCGCTTTCCGCTTTGCCGTCACGCCTTCGCCCGTTTTGTTGAGCAGACGAAAATCGAGTTCGCGGCGTTCGACGTCGACCGAGGCGACGGCGACTTGCACTTGGTCGCCGAGGCGGTAGGTGTTGCCGGAGCGGAAGCCCTTCATCACGTGACCCGCTTTATCGAATTTGTAGTAGTCGTCCGATAGCGAGGTGATGTGCACGAAGCCCTCGGCAGGCAGCTCGGTGCCGCTGACGAATAGTCCGTAGGACTCGACGCCCGTGACGATGCCGTCCAGCTTGGTGCCGACCTTGTCTTGCAGATAGTTGAGCAACTTGACTTTGTTCAACTCGCGTTCGGCGGCGGTGGCGCGCTGCTCGCGTTCGCTACAGTGATCGCCGAGCGTGAGCAGCTCGCCCATGTGTTGCTCAGGCGGCTGACCGCGATTGATGGCATCGATCAGCCGGTGCACGGTCAGGTCGGGATAGCGGCGGATCGGCGAAGTGAAGTGGCAGTAGCACTCGCTGGCAAGCGCAAAATGGCCTTCCTCTTCGGGGCTATAGATGGCCCGCTGCATCGAACGCAGGACGGAGTAGTTGACGGCGTGTTCGCGCGAGTCGCCTTTCACATCGTTGAGCAAATCTTGCAAGGCAAAACGGCTTTCGAGGTTCTCGGCCGTGATGCCCAGCTCTTTCACAAACTCGTTGAGCGCCTTGAGTTTTCGCGGCGAAGGGGCACCGTGCACGCGTCGCAAAAACACGAGGCCCTTGTCGAAGAGCATTTCGGCGACTGCCTCGTTGGCGATCAGCATGAACTCTTCGATAATCTGATGGCTCTCGGTGTTTTCTTCGAGGTGAGCGCCGGTGACTTGGCCATCTTTGTTGAGGTCGATCTTCATCTCGGGCATGGCCAGCTCCAGCGAACCACGTTTCATGCGCCGGCCACGTAGCAGCATGGCCAGCTCGTGCATGTCGCCCAGCAGTTGATGGACGGGCGGGGTGATTTTTTTCTTCCAAGCACTGCGGTCGGCCAGGAACTCGTCGACCTCTTCGTAGGTGAAGCGGCGGCAGCTTTTGATCGCCGATTTGAACACGTCGGTGGCTACGCGTTGGCCCTCGGGCGTGAATTCGATTTTGGCCGTCATCGCGTAACGCACTTTGTCGGGTTGCAAGCTGGCCAGATTGTTGGAGATGATTTCCGGCAGCATCGGAATCACCTGGTCAGGCAGATAGACGCTCGTCGCGCGATCTTTCGCCTCGCGGTCGAGCCCCGAATTGGGCCGCACAAAATGCGACACGTCGGCGATGTGTACGCCCAGCAGCCAATGTCCGTTGTCGATGCGCTCGAGCGAAATCGCATCGTCGAAGTCGCGTGCCGTCGTCGGATCGATCGTGATGACGGTTTCGCCGGTGAGATCTTGCCGCTCGGGCGGGATCGACTCGTCGAATCTCTCTGCTTGCACGCGCGCGTTTTCGAGCGAGCCTTCGTCGAACTCGCCGGGCAAGTTGAACTCGCAGATGATCGACAAGGTATCGACGCCCGGTTGTCCACGCTGACCGAGGATGTCGACGATCACGCCTTCGCCATCGCGCACGTGCGACGGAAAACGGACCATCTCGATCACGACCTTGTCATCGATCTGCGCGCCTTTGGCACCTGGGTCGCCAACGTAAATCGGATCGTTGAAAATCTTGCCGTCGATCTGCACCAAGCCCATGCCTGCCTGTTCGAGATAAGTGCCGACGAAGCGGTTGGTCGCGCGTTCGACGACATCGACGATGCGGCCTTCGAACTTGCCCATCCGTCCGCGCGTGGTGCTAAGGCGAATGCGGACCGTGTCGCCGTTGGCCGCGTCGCCTGTGCTTTTGGCCGGCACAAAAACATCAGCGTCGCGTCCCTCCGACGCGGCGGTGCCTTCGGGACGCACAAAACCGTAGCCGTCCTGCATCCGCCGAAACGTGCCGACGATGTGTTTGGAAGACTTTGACTGCGCGGTCTTTTCTTTCGGCGGCTTGCCAACCTTCGACGCGGGATGTTCCTGCGCGACGGGGCAGACGAGGTGGCTTGGTCCGTAGGCGAGCTTGCCATCTTTGACGAGCCGCTTGATCGTCCGTTTCAGCCGCGACACATCGTCGCCCTCGAAGTCCAACTGCTTGGCAATCACCTTCGGCTTCACCGGCCGATAGTTGGGCGCGTTGACGTGGTTGAGGATCAGGTCGTGAAGGTCGGACATGGGGAAGGATGGAGGGTGAAGTGAGAAGGCAGAAGTTATTTTGGAGGTTGCGCAGGGTAGGCGCTCTCGTCATTGTACGACAAGAACTTGCCTGGCTCGTCAAAATCTATTTCTACCCAACCTTGATTGCCCCATCTTTCGTAAATCCAAGTTTGACCGTTTCGCTGCGCTGGGGAACCTAGCATAGATTCGACCTCCGATGCAGACATATCTTCTACCAGCTGTTGCAGCTGGCTGTACGGGATCACTGAACCTGCCACTACATCGAATAAGAATTTAACTACGAAGAGCATGACTGATAGTACCGTGATGGTCATCAGCATTGAGCGAAGGCTGAATCGCATGCCATTGATTCTTCTGTTAGCCAGAAAAATAGTCGAGATCACCGAGGTCTTTTGGTCGACCGCTAGCTTTCTTGTTTGCCTTGAGATCGTCGAGAGCTATGACATTTACCTCGATTCCAGAACTATCTGCGGTCTCTTTTTTTGCGTAGCTAGGCGGGAATTCAAGCCCTGAAACCGATGTGAGTAGATCGATGCGAACTGGTGGGACTCCCATTCGAAAAATCGTTTTCTCATCCTGAAACTTCTCGGGTGGAACGCTGTCTGCAGAAAAACCAAAAGACTGAAGGCTTGCAGAGACTCGTTCGGAATTATCCGGGGTAGGACTGACCCAAATGTCCATATCAGCCGTGTAGCGAACATAGCCATAGTTGGCTAACGCGTATCCACCAACAAGCAAGTATTCGACATCATTCGAGTTTAATATACTGATAAACTCTCTGAAGTCTCGCGTTAATTTGATCTTTGCCATGCTGTAACTGCCTTAACCACTCCAATGCGGCGAACCTCTCTTCCGAAGTCTTCTCGAGCCAATACGCAGTATCGTCGTCTGGTTCGTCCAAAGAAGTGAATCGAAATGCAGTCTTATCTAGCTGATATGGTTGGTCGTTAGTTTCCATGCAACTATTGTATCCTATTTGCTCACCAACGACTAACTCGTCTTCTGCGGCTTAAACAACTTCCGGTCGATCTGGGAGAAGTACTGCGTCCAGTTGCTGTCTTCGTTGGGGCAGTCGGTCATCAGCTGAGTGAAACTGGCGAGCTTGGCGTCTAGATCGTCGAGTTTGTTGAGGGTGACGGCTTCGAGCGTCATGGGGAGCTTCGCGCTGCCGTAGGCGTATTCGCCGTGGTGGCTGATGATCATGTGCTTCAGCTCCATCAGCAGGCGGTCGGGAAAGGGCTGGCCGTCTTGGGCGACGATCTTGCGAACCATCTCTTCGAGCATTGATACGCCCAAAGACATGTGGCCGAGCAACTGGCCCGCGTCGGTGTAGGCGATGTCGCGCTCGTACGACAGTTCGTCGACTTTGGCCGCGTCGTGCAAGAACGCGCCCATCAACAGCTTCTCGGTATCGACCTGCGGATAGCGCGGGCCGACGACGAGTACGAGTTCCATTAGGCTGAGCACATGATCGAGCAGTCCGCCTTGGTAGGCGTGATGGTTTTTCATGCCGGCCGGTGCGCGGCAGAACTTGTCCATAAAGGTGTCGTCGGCGAGAAAGCCTTTGGCAAGTCGCGCGAGCGGAGCCGATCTAATGCCGCTAAGAATCTCGGTCAGCCGAGTGCGCATCTTATCGACATCTTCCGACTGTAGCGTGGTGAAGTCGGATTCGTCGACTTCGTCGGGTCGCGCCTTGCGGATGCGGTTGGCAATCAGCTGCATGTTGCCTTGAAAAAGTTGCGTCGCCCCTTCGACATGCACGTAGTCGCCATTGTCAAAGGCCTTGTAGTCGTTGTCGCTGGCGTTCCACATTCGCGTGTTGACTGAACCGCTGCGGTCGGAGAGATCGACCTGCAGGTAGAGATTTCCGTTGCGATTAGGCCGCAGCTGCTTGTCGGAGGCGAGAAACACCTGGCTGATCTGTTCGTTGTGCGAAAGCTGGCTGACAAATCGTCGATCGTTAGAGGGCATTTTGAGCCGTGGGCTATGGGCAGTGAGCGATGGGTAAGCCCTGCGATGCTATGCATCGGCGGAGCACCATGGATCACGTATCGTAGCAAATTCCCGTTGAGACCGCTGGGGCTAGCGTTGCGATTTCCTGCGAGCAGCGATTGCTTTAGAATGTGGGGTTTGTACCCGGCGATGCGCGGCATCGCGGCTTCCAGACGCCCAGAACTGACTGTCCCTAGCTCAACGCCCCAATGCCCAAAGCTCCGAAGAACGCAATCTCGCCGACACGTGCCGAGAATTATCCCGACTGGTATCAACAGGTGGTCAAAGCGGCCGACCTCGCCGAGAATTCTGACGTGCGCGGCTGCATGGTCATCAAGCCCTGGGGCTACGCGATTTGGGAGAATATCCAGCGGCAACTCGACGACATGTTCAAGGCGACCGGACACGAGAACGCATATTTTCCGCTGTTCATCCCGATGAGCTTTCTCGAAAAAGAGGCCGAGCATGTGGAAGGCTTCGCCAAAGAGTGCGCAGTCGTGACGCATCATCGCTTGGAACCTGACGGCGAGGGCGGACTGCAACCGGCGCCGTCGGCCAAGCTCGAAGAGCCGCTCATCGTGCGGCCAACGAGCGAGACGATTATCGGTGCTACGTTCGCACGCTGGGCGCAGTCGTATCGCGACCTACCGATTTTGATCAATCAATGGGCCAACGTGGTGCGTTGGGAACTTCGCACGCGCATGTTCTTGCGTACGGCGGAGTTCCTGTGGCAAGAAGGCCACACTGTGCATGCAACCAGCAACGAGGCGATTGACGAGACACGCAAGATACTCGAGGTGTATGCTGACTTTGCCGAGCAGTACATGGCCATGCCCGTTATCAAGGGCAAGAAGACGGATGGCGAGCGGTTTCCTGGTGCCGAGGCGACCTACAGTATTGAGGCGATGATGCAGGATCGCAAAGCGCTGCAAGCCGGCACGTCGCACTTTCTCGGACAGAATTTCGCCAAGGCGCAGGAGATTAAGTTCCAGAACCAAGAAGGCCAAGAGGTCTATGCCTGGACGACCTCTTGGGGCGTATCGACGCGTCTGGTCGGCGGTCTGATCATGACACACAGCGACGACGATGGACTCGTTCTGCCACCCAAACTGGCGCCCGCGCATGCAGTCATCCTGCCAATGTACAAGAGCGACGACGAACGCGCGACGGTGTTGGCGTATTGCGAGAAACTGAAGACCGACTTGCAGGCACAGCGTTTCGACGACGCGCCCGTCCGCGTACGGATTGACGATCGCGACATCCGCGGCGGCGAGAAGAAGTGGCAGTGGGTCAAACGGGGCGTGCCGCTGAGCATTACCGTCGGCCCACGCGACATAGAAAATGGCGGGGTTTTCGTCTTACGCCGCGATGTCGGCGGCAAGGGCGATCCAGCTTCGCGCGATAAGTTTGTAGCCAACGTTGGTGCCACGCTCGGCGAAATCCAACAAACACTGTTTGATCGGGCGGCTGAGGCGCGTGACGCGGCTTCCGTCGAGATCGACACGCTCGACGAGTTCGAAAAGTTCTTCGCCGATGGTAGCCCTGGAGGCCTCGCCTACTGCCACTTTGTTGACGGACCCGAGATGGAGTCGAAAGTCAAAGCGATGAAAGTGACACCGCGGTGCGTGCCGATCGATGCACCAGAAGAACCCGGCAAGTGCATATTCACCGGCAGAGATTCGACACGCCGCGGAGTCTTCGCGCGAGCGTACTGATAATTCGTTGGAGTGCACCTTTACAAAGGGCTGTGGCCCGACGGCTAGCAGTGTGTGAATAACCGGTTAACCGGAGGGCCAAGCCCTCCGCCTTTCAGAGCTTGCGCCATGCCTTGCTACCTCTTCACTTACCATGCCTACGGAACCTGGCTGCCAGATCGTAGGCAGGGGTACGTTCAGCGGCATAGTGGTATACTCCCGCAAGATAATGAAATGGCTGCTCGTTACCGCGCGCGAATGACCGAGGCTGAGAAAGTATTCAACGAAGAAATCCAGCAATCTATCATCACAGCATTGTTGGAATCACGAGACAAACAGCAGTTTGAATGCTACTTCGTGGCTACTGACCCAACGCATGTTCACGTTCTTCTAGCTTGGCGAGATGAGCGTGAGTGGCTGAGGATGAGAAGTACCGTGAAGGGATCAATTTCGAGACTCCTGAATCACGAGCACGGTCGTTGTGAGTGGTTCGCGGAACGTGGTAGCAGAAAGCGAGTGTGCAATCGTGATCATTTCGGTCATCTTTTTGCCGTGTATTTGCCTCAGCATCGCGGATGGAAGTGGAGTGAATCCTTAGGTTTTCACGTCTGATTTATTTGTTGATCGGCGGACGGCGTGGCCGTCCGGTTATTGGTTGTTTGCCGGGGAAGCTTGTGGGCGAAATCAACGAACCTAAGCCTGTTCTGCTGCTGATCGCTGTGAGTAGCCGCTACGAAGAGGCCCTTGCTTGGAGCGAACGGCAAACGGTTGCTGATTACGGTCCCATACGACGGAAGAGCCACGCCTTCGACTTCGTCGAGACGGATTATTATGCCGAGACGATGGGTACCGATCTGAAGAAGCAGTTTTTGGCGTTCGACGATCTGATCGACCCTGGTATGCTCCCACGCATCAAGCACGAGACCAATGCCCTGGAGCAAGCGTATGCGGCGCAGCACAGCCATCCCGAGACGCGGCCATTGAACCTCGACCCAGGGTATCTGTCGCTTCCAAAGCTCGTGCTGGCTTCAACCAAAGACCACGCGCACCGGATCTATCTGCAGGATGGAATCTACGCCGAAGTCACGCTCAACTATCGCAATCGCGGCTGGCAAAAAAGCGCATGGACGTACCCTGACTATCAGCGAGAGGACTTTCAAGAGTTCTTTACCACGTGCCGACAGACGCTCCGACCCTGAGCGGAACGTCGACCGGCAAATTGACCGTTCTGACCTAGGGACGTTAGAATGGGAGGTAGTCGCCTTTGCTACCGTGGGTCTTGCTGGGATGTTTCGTTGTGATAAAGAGTTTGTTGATTACCACGTTGGTCGCAGCCGCGTTAGGCTACGGACTAGGCGCTGTCGTCGCCTATGTTGAAGTTCCGTCCACACTGGATCAGCCAAAAATCGAGAAACCACGGGCGGACTTTGCGGGAGACGTTCCGCAGATCGTCTCTTATCCAAAGGCCGAACTCCCAGAGACCGTTTTCGAATTCGGCAACATCGAACGTGGCACCTCGATGTCACACGAGTTTCTTATCCGTAACGTCGGCGACAAGCCCTTGCATGTCGAGGTCGCTAGCACGACCTGCAAGTGCACCGTTGGAGATCTATCTGACAGCGATATCGAGCCGGGCGCCGAAACCAAGGTGATGCTCGAATGGGTGGCCAAAACGCCACCCGGACCGTTCCGCCACGGAGCGGTACTCAGCACTAACGATCCCACGCAGTCGAGCATCAACCTTACCGTCGAAGGACAAGTGGTCGATTCGACCGCGATGAGTCCCGCTGAACTGATCTTCGGTACGGTGCGAGCCGGCGAAGGCCAGACCGCAAGCCTTTACCTGATGCAGTTTCTTGACCAAGACATCGAAGTTACCGACTACGAACTCAGCGATCCCGAACTCGCTGAACAGCTCGAAATCGAGATCACGGAGGCCAATCCCTCTGAACTGCCCTCCCCTGACGCGGTCCGCGGGCTGTTGATTTCTGCTCGATACACGTCCGGCAAGACGGTGGGACCATTTCAGTGCTGGTTGACGATCAAGACCAACCTGAAGAACGCGGAGCAGCTTTCGATTCCCATCGCCGGAAACGTCGTCGGCGACGTATCGATTTTTCACCCAGGCTGGAATGCACAGAAGGGTATCTTGCGAATGGGAACCTTCCCAAGCCAGCAAGGCAAACGGGTGAAAGCGACCGTCGCGATTCGCGGCGAGCAAGGCACCGAGGCAAAGTTGGAAATCGCCGAAGTCGACCCGCCAGAGCTTAAGGCTTCGCTGGGCGAACCCCGTGCGATGGGGACCAAGCTCACGCATATTCCGCTGATCTTGGAAGTGCCAGCAGGTACGCCACCGCTCGTGCGATTAGGCGAGCCCATTAGTAGTGACGCCCACGTCTTATTGCGGTCGGACACCGCCGATATCCCGACCGTGCGGATGAAAGTTCACTTCGCCGTCGAGTAGCCGACGTCGGTGCAATATTGCTGGCAGGCGATGGTAAAGTGCGCTGGCCGCGTGCTCTGGGAGACGGTACCATTGCAGCTTAGGCATGTCGCGAACTTCGACGACTGGGCATCGTGCTTTTGGAGATTCGACGGTGATGGAACTAGGGCGGACGCGATTGAAATTCGGTGGTGCTTTGTTAGCTGGCGTCGCGTTGCCGCTTGCGTTCAGCGGCTTTTTCTTGCCGATGATGAGAACACTCGGCGCTGGTGGGCAGGAATTCGAAAGCCGCGAGGCTGCAATCGCAGACGCGGTCGAAAAGAATGGCAAAATCTTCGTCGATTGGCCGCAGCCGCAGCTCGCCATTGTTTTTACCGGCGAAATGGACGGCTATCTCGAACCGTGCGGCTGCGCTGGGCTCGACAACCAAAAAGGTGGACTCAAGCGAAGGCTGACGTTCATCCAACAACTCGAAAAAGACGGTTGGCCAGTTGTCGCCCTCGACATGGGCGGACACATTCGAAGGTTTGGTCCGCAGGCGGATATGAAGTATCGCTTCGCGATGAAGTCGCTCACGACCATCGGCTATGAGGCGATTGGCTTGGGAATCAAAGAACTGCAACTCGATGCCAACTATCTGGCCTACGTGCTGTCGAACTTTGAGAACAACAATCCGGTCGTGTCGGCAAATGTCAGCATCATCGATCCGACGCTCGGACTAAGCAGCACTTTTCGGATCATCGAAAAGGCAGGCATGAAAATCGGCGTGACGTCGGTGTTGGGCAAGAAGTATCAGCCCGATTTGCAGAACTCGCCCGACATCGTTTGGACCGAGCCGGCTGTCGCGCTACAGAAAATGATGCCGGAATTGGAAGTCGCAAAGTGCGATCTGCTCGTCTTGCTCGTACATGCGGACCCCGAAGAGGCGGTCGCACTGGGCAAACAGTTTCCACAATTTGATTTCGTTGCTACGACAGACGGCGCCGAAACACCGCCCAACCGACTCGTACCCCTTGCCGAACCAATCGAAGGTGTGCCACCGTCGCATCTTGTCGAAGCCGGTCAGAAAGGCCAATACGCCACCGTCATTGGCGTCTACAACGATCCCCAGACCCCATGGCGATTGCAACGTGTGCCGCTCGATCATCGTTTTGAGGACGCACAGCCGATGCAAGATTTGCTCGTCGAATACCAAAACGAATTGAAGACGCTCGGACTGAGTGGCCTTGGCCTGACAGGCAACAAGCACCCGGTCGATCGGTTTGCTGGGTCGTCCGCTTGCGCTGACTGCCACACCGCTGCTACCGAGGCATTCGAAAACACCCCGCACTCGTGGGCGACCGACACCCTCGTGGAACTCGACCCTCCGCGACACTTCGACCCCGAATGTCTGAGCTGTCATGTAACCGGCTGGAATCCGCAGGAGTACTTCCCTTATGTATCGGGTTTTACTGGCATCGATAAGACGCCGCATCTGCAGCAGAACGGTTGCGAAAACTGCCACGGACCTGGAGCCGCTCATGTCGCAGCCGAAAACGGCGACGTTGAAGCCGACGATGCTGAGCTTGAGCGTCTCCGCGCAGCGATGCGCCTGAAGATTGTCGAAAACGAGGGCAACAAAGCCGGCCAAGTCATCCAAGACGCCGTCGTCGTCAACATGTGCATGGAGTGCCACGATCTGGACAACAGCCCTGACTTCGACTTCCAAGAGTACTGGCCGCAAGTCGAGCACTACGGCAAAGACTAGCTGATTTCTCGTCCACAGTTCCGCAAGTATCGTGACCGCGCAGCGCTTGCGTAGCCAGCGCCGTATTTTCCCACTCTGCCGAGTCTCGGCCGTTCTAGATAAGAACTGCGCCTCCCAAGAGTCTAACGACTGTTTTTCGCAAATTCTCCTAAATTGATTACCAATTCGATCAGCCTGAGGGTAAAAAAGTAGCGACAGGCGGCGCAGCAACTAGACACACGAGGGGGATGGATGCGACGCAACAACGTACCGGGCTTGATCTGCATTTTGGCGCTGCTTAGTGCGAATGGATCGGACACCGTTGAGGCCTCCAAAGTCGTCATCTACGCCGCTGGCACGACTGGCCAAGAGACGATGGAATTGCAGTTCAAGGGCTCGACGGTGCGCACGTTTCGGAAAGTTCGCACGGGGAACTACCACGAGTATCGCTACGCAACACCTGACAGACTTTATATCTCAAATCTTCGCGTTGCCTATACCAACGATAGCAAGCACCTTGGCAAGCAGATGAGCCTGAGAGTCGACCGTATTAACCTCGACGGCGTCGACTATTACTCCAACGACCCTTCTACTTTCTCCACGGGCACTTGGGATAAGCAATCTGGGTGTTCGCCAGGGTTCAAGCAGAGTCGTCAGTTGCACTGTAACGGATACTTCCGGTACAAGCGAACGACACCGACAACTACCCCCACCAGCCCAACGACCAACACGAACTCCAATGCCGGCTGGAAACTGACCTTCTTCGACGAATTTAACGGCACTCAGCTCAAACAAAGTAAGTGGAACAACGGCTCCGAATTTGGCAGGGTGAATGGCGAAGAACAGGTTTACCTCGAGCAGCAAGTAAGGGTATCTGGCGGAAAACTACGCATCTATGCGGAACGAATTCCAACCCAGTATCGAAACAAGACGCTTCCCTTTCGCAGTGGCATGATTACCACAAAGGGAAAATTCGAACAGCGCTATGGAAAATATGAGATTCGATGCAAATTACCAAACGGCACCGGTTACTGGCCGGCGTTTTGGACATTGGAGGTAAAGCCAGCCGCGTTTCAGAAAGAGATTGACATCATGGAGACCATCGGCAGCAGACCGATGTTGGCTTCGTTTAATTACCATCACCCCGACGAAAATGACAAACGCCAATCGTACTTTGGTCAGTGGATTGGCCCCGACTTTACGAAAGCATTCCACACCTACACGCTCGAATGGAATCCAAATCGGCTCATTTGGTATGTCGATGATGTCGAGCGCTATCGACTCGAACGCCCCGAAGTGCCTGTTCCTCGTGTAGACATGTACCTAATTGTCAATCTTGCGGTTGGCGGCATTTTCCCCGAAGCCGTCGACGAGCCGCCCGACGCAACTACGCCGCAAAGGGCTGCTCTCGTCGTTGACTATGTGCGCGTCTATGAACGATTACGTTAGAGTTCATTCCCGGCCGAAGCAGACGATACACATGTCGTCGCTTTGAGGGTAGTCGCCAGCGAACCGCCGGACGTCGTCGAGCACGTGTTCGCCCAGGTCATGCGGTGCGACGCTCTTATCGGCGAAGACTTCGGCCATTTTCTCGATCGTATAGATCTCTCGCTGCGAGTTCATTGCCTCGCTGAATCCGTCGGTAAAAATCGTCACGAAATCACCCGGCTCAAGTTCGCGCTGGTAAGCTTCAAACTCGAAGTCGTCCACCACGCCGACTGGCAAGCCCGCTTCTTCGCCACCGATTTCAATCACTTCACAGGCAGCATTGCGCAGCATCGGAGGCATGTGACCAGCATTCACCAGCGTGAGCGTATGACTGCGCGGATCGACCACCGCGACCACCATCGTCACAAAGCGGTCGTCCCAGCCATGCCGCGAAAAGCTGGCGTTGATCTCGCCCATTGCCTTGGCGGTATCCGCTTCACGCGCTAGCCAGAACCGCACGTCGCTCGACAGCTTTGCCATCAGAATCGCTGCCGAAACGCCTTTGCCCGCCACATCGCCGACGATGACGGCAAACCGATCTTCTGGCAGCATCACGTAGTCATAGTAGTCGCCGCCAACCATCAAAGCCGACTCGTAGAACGAAAAGAAGTGATACGCTGGCACCTCGGGCGACTTGGATGGTAACAACGCGTGCTGCATCTGACTGGCAACTTCCAAGTCGCGCTGCAAGGCACGTTGCTTCACCGCCTCTTCGTGCATCCGCGCGTTGTCCATCGCGATCGATGCCTGGTTGGCCACGCCGGCGAGCACCTGTAGGTCCTGATCAGCAAAACGGCTCATTTGATTTCGCGTGTCGATTTGTATGACACCCAGTGGTTCGCCATCGTTAGCGATCAGGGGTGCACAAATCAGCGAGCGAATCTGAAAATCGGCGATACTTTGAGCCATGCTGAAACGTTCGTCGCTGGAAGCGTCTGCCGATAAGATTGCCTGCTTGCCGTCCATCGCTCGTTCGACGATGGTGCGGCTAATGCGCATGTTGTCTTCGTCACCAGGGCGTCGCGCTTTGGAAGCCATCGGAACCAGCGGCGCATCAGGCTGCGGTCGCATAATCACAAAACCGCGGTCCGCCTGTACGAAAATTTTGAACAGGCTATCAAGCAACTTCGGCAGGATCTCTTTAACCGAAAGAGTGCTGCCCAGATTGTTGGAGATTTCGATGAGCGCTTCGAGTTGTGCCTCAGGCTTTGCCGATTTGCCCCACGAAGTCTTTCCGCCGGGTGTGACATCCATGGTGGCCATGATGGTCGAGCCATCGTCGTCCTCGGCGCCTTCGCCACCCACCAAAGAAGCCAGTAGCGACGATTCGGCGCCAGGCCCAGCGCCACCGAGATCGGCACCTTCGCCCAATCCTGAACTCACTGGATTTTGAAACTCGAACAGCAGATCGCAAATCAACATTTGGTCGCCGTGGCGAATCGGCGCTCGATCGACCACGCGTTGGTTGTTGATATACGTCCCGTTGCGGCTTCCCAGGTCTTGCACAAAGAATCCGCCGGTTTCTTCCGTGAGAATCACGTGCCGTCGGCTGATGGCGGCCACATCGAGCACGACGTCACACTCGGGGCTGCGGCCCAACACCCAACGCTCGCCGTCGAGATCATACTCGCGGCCAATTTCGCCGCCTTCCAAGACCTTTAAGCTCGCCATGTTAGCCGTCTCGCCAATGCAAAAATGAACGCCTCGCAACCATCCCGGTCGTCGCGACAGTCCGATTCGCCCCGCGAGTCCCATTCCGACCTGAGAAACCGCAATTCTACGACCCTGCGCACAAGCGAGTCAACACACTGCGTGCCGCGTTCAGATGAACTAAAGGACCGTCCTCGTTGACTATTGCTACTGAGAAACGTAGGCTAATTGAGCATGTGCTGCTCGATCGCCAGCCAGCATAGCTTCTTACAATCTGGTCTCGCGCGGCCGAAAATCTCGGCTCCCGGTGGGGTATAGTGTAACGGCAGCACTACGGATTCTGATTCCGTCAGTCTAGGTTCAAATCCTAGTACCCCAGCTTGCTCTTCTCTTGCCGCTCGCGGCAGAAGCTGTTTCTCTTCAACAGCTTACGCAGCATCGTTCAGTCGCTGCTTGAAGTGCATGTATTGCAACTGACACGAATCTGACACACGTGGGCAATCATAGGGCATCCGTATTGCTGGCCTCTGCGAGACTGACCAGCCCCCATCGATGACTCCAGTAGTTAAGTTAAGTATTCCTCATCCGTTAGGCCAGCCACTTTCTGTAGTGGAGGCGTAGCCGTAACGGAAGAAAGTGGCTGGATCGCCTCCGGTGCTGGGGGGCGGTAGCCGAGTGAGCCATGCGGCCTCACGGTGTTGTAGTGATGCCTCCAACGCTCGATCAGCACCTTCGCTTCCAGTAACGTGTCGAATTGTTCGCAAGCCAAGAACTCCGCTCGCAATCGTCCGTTGAAACTCTCGCAATAGCCGTTCTCCCACGGACTGCCTGGCTCGATGAACAACGTCTGTACGCCGACCTTCGCCAGCCATTCACGGACCTTCGTGGCTGTGAATTCTGGGCCGTTATCGCTACGGATGTACTTGGGCACTCCACGACGAACGAATAAG
>JBCDBK010000034.1:0-46284 GCA_039184115.1 Planctomycetota bacterium
CAACAAGAGATGCTCAAGCTGGTAGAGAAACTACATAAGCACCTGGAAGAAAGTAGATTCCAGGGGAAAGAGAAATCCATTGATCGTGCTAGAAGGCGAGGGAAACTGCTCGCAAGAGAGAGAATAGAGCTACTGCTGGACCAGGATAGTACCTTTTTGGAACTACTACCACTTGCAGGCATGCAGAAGAAGGGCGGATTTGGAGCAGGAGGAACTTCTGTATCGGGTATAGGCCTGGTAGCTGGAAAGCTTTGTATGATTAACTCCAATGTGGGTACCCGCAAAGGAGGCTCGGTAGATTATACCACCGTCTACAAAGGCTTTAGAGTTGGGCAGATAACCCGTGAATGCAGACTCCCTACCATTAATATGGTGGAAAGTGGAGGTGCCAACCTACCCGACCAAGCTAAGATCTTTAATGTAGGAGGAGAAGGCTTTAGAGAAATCACCCGTAGATCCGAAATGGGCATACCTACCATTTCTGTAGTCTTTGGAAATGCTACGGCTGGTGGTGCCTATATCCCTGGCATGTCTGATTACGCCATCTTCCAGAAACAAGCTGCCAAGGTATTTCTGGCGGGTCCACCTCTCGTAAAAATGGCCACCAATGAAGATGCCACTGATGAAGAACTGGGTGGGGCAGAAATGCACAGCCGAGTTTCTGGCTCCACCGCCGGCTCCTCCACCACCTCGACCGCCTGTGGAAAAGTTCCCACTTATGATGCTGTCGGAAACCAGCAGTTGGCTAGGACCGGCACCTTTGCCATTCTGAATGCCTCCACCCACTCCTCTAGTTGCATTTCCACTAATCGTGCTGTTTTCCACAATCAGCGTGCCGTACCAATGATGAATGCCCCCACCACTATTACCAGCATTACCCGTAATGGTCGTTGACCGGAGCGTCACATTCTCTCGACTCAGCACACCACCGCCTTCACCATGTTTGTCATAGGGATGAGCGTCGCCGCCGCGGACTGTTAGGCCTTCGACAAAGACTTCAATATGGTCGGTTGGATTACCATTATTAATGTCCAAGACTCGATAGCCATCGTATGTCCCGAATTCCCCGTCGGGTCCATTCCCTGCAGAAAGAATTAGTCTTTCGGCACCTCGACCTATAATCGAGAGATCATCCGTGATCGTCGGAAGCTGAGAGACGAGATCAATCGTTCGCGGCTCATCAAAAAACGGCCGCGCGAACTCGATCGTGTCCTCGACGTCGTTGCTCATGAACCCATCGATCATCGTTCCCGGGTTGTTCGCGATTTCGATCGCCTCGCGGAGGCTGAGTTCGCCATCGCCATTCAAGTCGGGGAGCGTGCCATCCAAGTCGTTTTGGACAGTTAGTACGGCCAGCAGGCGGCGATGTTCGAGCGATTCCACTCGCAGGCGGCGGGCGCGGCTCGATTCTCGGCAAACCTCGTGATGCATCGTGAATCCGAACAGTCAAGTGATTGGCGTGAACTCGACGAGTATACACGAAACACTTTGAATTGCGATCAATCGACGTACTGCTGTTTCTCCAATTTTGCTAAATTGACGGCTGTAATAGAGGGCAGAAAACTTCACCACGGAGGCACGGAGAGCACAGAGAAAGAAGACTTATTATTTTTCTCCGTGGTCTCCGTGCCTCCGTGGTTCAATCATAAGCCGCCCAAAAAAAAACGCGGCTGAGGATGAAACCATGAATCAAGCACCGACCAAGAACGACGAAGATACCAACCCTGACGAAGAGAAGATTTCGCGGAATTTTATTCAGCAGATCATCGATGCCGATCTGGCCGCGGGTAAGAACGACAGTCGGGTACATACGCGGTTTCCGCCAGAGCCAAATGGATATTTGCACATCGGACATGCAAAGAGTATCTGCCTGAACTCGGGTCTGGCACGCGAGTACGAGGGCAAGTTCAATCTGCGGTTTGACGACACCAATCCGGCCAAGGAAGAGCAAGAATACGTCGACTCGATCAAGGACGACGTGCGCTGGTTGGGCGGCGAGTGGGAAGATCGACTGTTCTTCGCTTCGGACTACTTTGACCAGCTCTTCGATTGGGCGGTGCAACTGATTCAAGACGGCAAAGCCTACGTGTGCGATCTAAATGCCGAGCAGATGCGCGAGTACCGCGGGACTCTGAAAGACCCCGGCAAAGATTCGCCATACCGTGATCGCACGGTTGAAGAGAACCTCGACCTGTTCCACAAAATGAAGGCAGGCGAGTTCGACGATGGAACGAAGACGCTGCGTGCGAAGATCGACATGGCTTCGCCGAACATCAACCTCCGCGATCCAGTGATGTATCGCATCAAGCGTGCCCATCATCATCGCACCGGCGACAAATGGTGTATTTACCCTGCCTACGATTACACGCACGGACAAAGTGATTCGCTTGAAGGCATCACGCACTCGATCTGTACGCTGGAATTCGAGAATCACCGACCGCTGTACGATTGGTTTTGCGAGAATCTTGGCATTCACCATCCGCAGCAGATTGAGTTCGCTCGGCTCAACATTACGTACACCGTGATGAGCAAACGCAAACTCCTGCAGCTGGTCGAAGAAAAACACGTCGACGGCTGGGACGATCCGCGTATGCTGACGATCCGCGGACTGCGCCGCCGAGGGTATACTTCGGAGTCGATCCGCGCTTTTTGCGAGCGCATCGGCGTCGCGAAGTTTAACAGTACCATCGACATGGCGTGGCTGGAGGACGCAGTGCGCGAAGACCTCAACGCACGAGCGCCACGTGCAATGGGCGTCTTGCGTCCGCTCAAAATCGTGCTTACCAACTTGGGCGAAGACGAAGAGATCGAATGCGAAGCATCCAACCATCCGCAGAAGCCCGAAATGGGCACGCGCAAGGTGATGCTGACTCGCGAGATCTACATCGAGCAAGACGACTTTCTGGAAGATGGGCCAAAAAAGTTCTTCCGACTCAAGAAGGGAGGGGCCGTGCGAATACGCTCGGCTGGCATTCTCGAGTGCGGCGAAATCGTCAAGAACGAGGCCGGCGAGGTGACCGAGGTACATTGTCACTTCAACCCGGACACAACGGCCTTGTTTGAAGGTAAGAAGGTGAAGGGCACCATCCACTGGGTCAGCGCCAAATACGCCATCGGCGCCAACGTGCGACTGTACGATCATTTGTTCGCGAGCGAGACGCCCGATAAGATTGAAGATGGCGGCACGTTTCTGGACAATCTCAATCCGAATTCACTCGAAGTGCTCACAGAGGCCAAGCTGGAACCGTCACTCGCTGAGGCAATGGCTGGCGATCGTTTTCAGTTCGAGCGGACGGGCTATTTCTTCGTCGATCCAATCGACTCGTCCGACGGCAAACCGGTCTTCAATCGCACGGCGACGCTGCGGGACACTTGGGCGAAGGTGAAAGGCAAGTAACTCGCCCGGGAGGCACCCAGAGCACGGGCAAGACGAGACGACAGCGTCCGACTTTGTATTGATAGTTTTTTGAGAGGGTGTCTCCGATCGCGTTTGGTACTTCATCGTTCAGTTAGCTTCCAGTCAGTGCCCTCGGTGACTCTGTGGTGAAATCCTTTGATGAGTTCCACATTGGGTAACACTGAACCCTCGAGACCGCCGCTGGTCGTCGGAGCGACGCTGCTGGGGCTGGCGATCGGCACGGTCTTTACCGTTTCGTTAGACGGTCCGTTTGTGTTCGACGATGCTTCGGCGATTGTCGAGAATCGCTCGATTCGACAGTTGTGGCCGCTGGTGGGTGACGCGGACCATCCGGCGCCACTCACTCCGTCTGCAGGGACGCCGGTCTATGCTCGTCCGTTGGTCAACCTGACGTTCGCGGCAAATTACTACGTTGGCGGGCTTGATCCGCGCGGCTATCGCGCGGTCAATGTGATGATCCACTTCCTGGCCGCCTTATGCGTGTGGTCGACGCTAGCGAGAACATTGCGGCTGGGGTATTTCGAAGGCCGCTACGACGATGTCGCGGATGGGCTGTCGCTGGCGTGCGCGGCCGTGTGGGCGCTGCATCCGCTGGTCACCGAATCGGTTGCTTACGTGACCCAGCGCACTGAATCGCTGATGGGGCTGTGCTACTTCGCGACGCTATACAGTGCGCTACGATATTGGTCGACGACACCATCGCGCACCTCATGGCTCGTCATGTCGACAGTTGCCTGTTCGGCAGGCATGTTGTGCAAAGAGATGATCGCGTCCGCGCCGGCGATGGTGTTGCTGTTCGAAAGACTATTCGTGCGCAAATCCATTCGAGAGGAGCTCAGGGAGTCGTGGCGACTTTATGTTGGGCTTTCGCTCTCGTGGGTGGTGGCGGCAGCTATCAAAATGTCGGGGCAAGAGACCCCGATGGCAGGCTTCGACTTGGGCGTCGATGCACACGTCTGGTGGATGACGCAGGCGAAGGTATTTTTCATGTACCTCAAGCTCGTCGTTTGGCCGAGTCCTTTGCTTATCCACTACGACATTCCCTATTTGACAACGGTGACTCAGGCGTGGCCGTGGTTATTGGCTGCAGCAGCCTATGCGGGAATCGCTGTGTGGAGTCTTTGGCGTCGACCAGCACTGGGGTACACAATGGTTTGGGTGGTCGCCGCGTTGTCCCCAACACTGCTCATTCCGCTGGTCGGAGAGACCGTTGCCGAACGACGGATGTACGTGCCGCTGGCGGCAATCGTGCCATTGCTCGTCGTTGCCGGATATCGACTGCTGATGCTGCAAGAGGCTGCGTTGTCGCGACGTGGCTTGGCGGCTTCAGCCATACTGTTGATTGCAGTCTGCGGGTGGCTGAGCGCCGATCGACTGTCGGCTTATCGATCGGAGCTGGCGCTCTGGCAGGATACCGCGACGCACCGACCCAACGATCCGCTAGCGCGTGCCAACACAGGCATCAGCCTGACGCAGGAAGGTCGAGTCGCTGAGGCGCTACCGCATTTTCAGCGTTGGGTCGAATTGGAACCCACGAAGCACTGGGCCCACTACAACCTCGCTCGCGCGTTCGAAGCAACGAGACAGTTCGCCAAGGCAATCACCGAGTATCGCGAGGCGGTCCGCCTGGAGCCCGACCATGCCGCGTCGCACTACAATCTCGCGCGGTTGTTGGAAGACAGCAACGAGTGGTTGTGGGCGATTAAGCACTATCGTGGTGCGATTGACGCGCAGCCTGATTTTGTCGATGCGCACACGAATCTTGGCTTTCTGCTGCAAAGGCACGGTGACCTGAACGTCGCGATCGAGCACTTTTCGACTGCCGCGCAATTGCAGACCAATCTAAATACGCAAGCGAATCTAACGCTTGCCTTGATGCAAACCGACCGTCGAGTCGAGACGATTACGGCCGCCGAGAAGTCGATCGCGCTGGCCGAAGCCGCAGGCCGTACTGACGTTGCGACGGAACTTCGCAAAATCCTCTTGGGTTTGCGACGCGAAAAGTAACTTCGATGTCGTTACCGCACCAGTCCTGTGTCGCTGATCAGCGCCGCCTCTTGATAGGTCGCTTGATCCGCGTCGACATGCCACAGATCGTGCGACTCGTCATTCAGAATCTTCTCGGCAGCAAGAATTCCCATCAAGATGCTGTTGTCCTGGTTGATGTACTTGAACGCGCCGTAACGACCGATCACTTCGAGTTCGGCGAATTGCTTAAGATAACTTTCAATTTGCTGTATCGCCGTGTCGTAACCGCGTCGGTAGACGGGGTAGGAGCGCGGTACGCGAATCACGTGTCCGGCGGTAACTTCCTCGTCGCGTAGCAGCTTGATCGTGCGGAGTTCTTCGGTAGCGAGCTGAACAAGCGTGTCGTCGTCGGCACTCCAAGCCGAGTCCTCGTTATTGCACCACAATTCAACCGCCAGAATCGTGCTCGTCTGATCGCCGTACAGCTGAGGCACCCAGTTGCGAAAATTCGTCACGCGGCCCATCTTGAGCGTCGGGTCTTGGATGTACAACCATTGATCGTCGAACAGGCGGTCGCTGGCAACTTGAAGATAAACAAGAATCGTGTTGCGAAACCGCAAACTATCAACTGCCTGCTGCACGTCCTGTGGCACAGCATCCAAACCACTCACCAGCTTCGTCAGCGGCATCGTCGAGACTACACGATCGAAGCGTTCCGACTCACCCGAGGCCAACTCCAGTCCGCGGACGACAAATTCATCGTGCGTGACGCGCTGCACGGGACAGCGCAATCGGACCAATCCGCCGAGTTCCTGAATCTGGGCCGACATCTTTTCGTAAACCGACCCAGTACCGGCGTGGGGATAAGCGAATCGATCGAGCAGCGTCTCGTGCTGCTGGCGTCGACGCGGGAGAACTGCGCTAAGCGCGGCTTCGCGTAGCGAAAACCGCTTGATGCGCTGGGCAGCAAAGTCGGCGCTAATTTCTGTGCACGGCACGCCCCAAAGCTTTTCGGTGTACGACTTAAAGAACGTCTCGTAGAGCCGCCTGCCAAAGCGGCTCACAATCCAGGCTTCAAACGAGAGGTTGTCGGCTGCATTCCTGCGACCGATGAGTTGCTGCCTCAAGTAGCTGCCCAGCGAAAGTGTCGCGTCGGCGATACCCAATTGGCGGAGCGTATCCAGTGGTTTGAGTGGATAGTGAAAAAACCGGCCCTTATGGTAGATCCGCGTCAGTCGGCTGACCATCGCATATTCGTCGCCGACCACGTCGAGCCAGAGCTGATTAACACGCCGATCGGTGCTGAAGAATCGATGCGGCCCAAGATCGACGCGCTGTCCCCATAAGTTCAACGACCGCGACAAGCCGCCAACGCAATCGCTGGCCTCGTAGACGACCACCTCCGCGCCGCCGCGACTCAGCTGCAAGGCAGCCGTCAGACCTGCGGGTCCCGCTCCAATAATGGCAATGCGCATGCGTCGGTCGGCTGGTGAGTCAGGAGGGTGAAATCACTCTGAAAATTCGAATCGATCAACGTAAGTGTACCTCACAAACAGCATCGAATTGACCGCAGAATCGGGCCAATCTGGCCCTTCTGCCGCATGTAATTGACGTGCGTTGCCGATCGTCGTAGGTTGAGCGGCGATCTTGACTTTGTTATCTGAGTTATCTCACTATCGACTTCACTGGAGGCTAAGCGAATGTTCGCCCCACACCGCCCGATTGTCCGTAGGCTTTGCTGGCTAATGGCAATCATCACGCCGCTGTCTCCTTCGACCCAGTTGCTCGCTCAAACGGCTACCACTGCCGACGCGAGTGTCGACATGCGTTTCGTATTGCCGTCGTCAGCCGGCATCGTTTCCGCGCGACCGAATCAATTGCTCACGTCAGAGGCTGCCCAAATGCTACCCGTCGAGGTTGTACAAGCGGCCTGCTTGAAAGAGCTGGGTTTCGATCCGCTATTGGTCGAGCACGTCGTCTTCTCCATGATTCCGCCGTTTGCCGGACCGCCAAGCTACGCATGTCGCATCACGTTCAGCGAACAAATCGATCTTAGCCAACTTGCACCCAGACTCACGCAACACACGGTCGGCGCCGAACGCGGTGGTAAGTCCTACTTAAAAAGCCAGGACCCAACGCTTCCCAGCTTGATTTGGGCTGACGAAACCACGCTGCTGATCGCGTCCGAGCAGGCACTCGATCGCTTGCTTGCGGGCCAATCCGACGAACCAGACGCGTTCGCCGAACAGCTAGCCACCTTTGCCGGCGACGACCTCGCCGTGCTGATCAACCTGGCGGTGTTGGGCCCGTTTGTCCAGCTTGGATTGAACGATGCGAAGCAGGAAATTCCGGCGGAGTTTCATGAGTACTTGGTAATCCCCGGCATGCTCAGCGACGCTCGTATTCGCCTGAATTTCACGGGCGCCGGCCCACTCGAAATTTCGTGCGCAGCGCGCGACGCGCGAGCCGCTAATCAAGTCGAAGGCCTGATCCAGCAACTGATGAGCAAGTACCGTAAGCAAGCCAACCAACAAGCAGCAGAAATGTTGCAGAGCGACGACCCGGTCGAACAAGCAATGGGACGCTACATCATGCGTGTGACGCCGACGTTCAGCGAACAGTTGATGCCGACTCGCCAAGGAGAACGCTTCACGATCTTCCAGACTGAACTCAACGATAGCAAGAATTCGCAGCTAACCTCGGTCGCTATCGCAGGGGTTCTCGTTGCCTTGCTACTACCAGCGGTACAAGCGGCACGCGAAGCGGCACGAAGAAATTCTTCGATTAACAACATCAAGCAGCTAATGCTGGCTTTGTTGAACTATGAGGACTCAAAGAGGCGATTTCCAGCCTATGCCAATTTTGATGAAAACGACAAGCCGCTACTCAGTTGGCGAGTACACATTCTGCCTTACCTCGAGGAAGAAGCACTCTACAAACAGTTCAATCTCGACGAGCCATGGAACAGCGAGCATAACCGCAAACTGATTCCGCTGATGCCGGAGTTGTTCGTTGATCCTAGTTCTCCAAAGTACTCCAGCGAAGATGGTCACACGCATTACTTGGGCGTGAAGGGTGACGGTCTGATGTTCAATCCGGACGGCCGCCAGTTCGGATTCGCCAGCATTCGCGACGGCAGTTCAAATACCATCATGATCGTCCAATGCAACGATACCGTTGCGGTTCCGTGGACGAAGCCACAAGACTTCGAGCCAACGAAGGATGCGCCACTGACGGGTTTAGCCGACGGTTTCCACCCTGGTGTGTTTCTGGCCGGCTTCTGCGACGGGCACGTGCAAAACATAGCAAACGACATCGACCCAGTAATGTTTTACAAAATGCTGACCCGTGCAGGCGGTGAGTTGGTCAATCTGAGATAGCTTATGCCAGGCGAATTCGTCGGCGAGTCCCGCTTCAGCGGGTGGGTGTGCTAGCTTCGGTTCTGGTAGCGTTTGTACGGTACATCTTCCAAGAATGCCTTCAGCTCATGCGAGCGTTTGATCGCCACTTCCAATTCCACATTTACTTTTGTGTGTGAATATTCGCGCCAGTCCTTTGCCACGCCGTGCCGCATTGATTGCCGTAGCGTGTAACGATACGCCAGCCGCGCTTGTTTCTCATCGCGAATACAACCATCAAAATACTCTTTGCCTTTCGAATCACGCCAAAACTTCGGAATTCGCTTCGGCAGAACATCATTGACCAACTTGGCGGTCGATCCATGAATCCGTTGCATCATTTCTGGCAAGTTCTTGCCGATTTTTAGATAGCCGAGCGTGTGGTAATGATTGTTGAGGAGCGATGTCACCCAGGGCACGTAACCGTATTCGGCCGTCCAATGCTCGAAACGATCCCAGAAAATTGTCTTGGCGGTCTCTACGGCAAAAGCCGGGAATCGATCACGACAACGTGCCGTGACAAAATAAACCTGGTTATCTATCAGCCAATGCTCGAAACGATGGTGGTCCCGATACCCCTTGTTCGTGCTTCGCGTGAGTTTGTTGATTCGCTTGGACATGCTCGGATATTTTACTTCTTTGGTTCTCGTGGTGGTAGTTTGCCGCCCGCTGAAGCGGGGCTCGCCGACGCCTCATCAGGTTAGGCCTTGCGATCGAGGTGCAGGCGGTCATAATCAGCAGCTTTTAGCTTCTTCCCTCGCTCCACTGGATTGTCATGCCTCTAGTTGTTGTTGGATCGGTTGCCATTGATAACGTCGAAACCCCGAGCGAGCGCCGCGATAATCTGCTCGGCGGATCGGCGACCCACTTTTCCTACGCCGCCAGTTTTTTTACAAGCGTACGGCTAATGGGCGTCGTCGGCGAAGATTGGCCGGCGGAGCACACGAAGTTTCTCGACGATCGCGGCATCGATACGTCGGGGCTTTCGGTCATTGACGGCGGCAAGACGTTCACTTGGACGGGCCGCTACGAGCCAAACATGAACGACCGCGAAACGCTGGAGGTCGAACTCAACGTCTTCGGCGATTTCGACCCGGTGTTGCCAGAGCAATACACCAAAGCGAAGTACGTGTTTCTTGCCAACGGCGTACCGGCCGTGCAGCAGAAGGTTCTCGATCAGGTACCGGGTCGGCGGTTAGCAGTCGCCGATACGATGGACTTGTGGATTCAGACGCAGCGTGACGACTTGGAAGCGCTCATGCGGCAACTCGATGGGCTCGTTCTCAATGACAGCGAAGCCAAGTTGATGTGCGACACCGAAAACCTGGTCGAAGCCGGGCATCGCGTCCGCGCGATGGGGCCGAAGTTTGTGGTGATCAAAAAAGGGGAACACGGGGCGATGTTCTTCAGCGAGCACGAAACCTATGTGCTGCCCGCCTACCCAACTCCCAACGTGATCGATCCGACCGGAGCAGGTGACAGTTTTGCTGGCGGCATGATGGGCTATCTGTCCGAGCAAGACAATTTCGATCCACAGACACTCAAGACAGCGCTCGCCTACGGCACGCTAACAGCCAGCTTCAACGTGGAAGGTTTTGGACTAGAACGCATGACAGAGATCTCACGCGATGACATAGAGAATCGCATGCGCGACTATCGTCAGATGCTAAGCTTTTGAAACAGCGGAAGTCGGAAAGTGGAAAACGGAAGGTAGTGATGTCCGATGCGAATGGAAGGACTTCGACCTCGAACAAAAAACTTTGCACTTCGAGTTGTCAGATTGTTTCAGTCACTAGACCGATCTACCACTTCACAGATTCTCGGAAAACAACTGCTACGATCTGGAACATCGGTTGCGGCAAACTTTCGTGAGGCATCTCGCGCACGCAGTGATGCCGAATTCATCGCTAAAATGGGTATCATAGAGCAGGAGCTGGACGAATCGATGCTCTGGATCGAACTCTTGGTCGAGTCCGGGATTATCACGGAATCACGACTAGCTCCGCTGCATGATGAAGCAGAAGAACTACTGAAGATCACAGTGACGACCATTCGAAAGACCAAAGCAAGAAAAAGCTAACAGCCCATTCCGCTTTCAGCTTTCCGCTCTCAGCTTTTGCGAACATGTCGACGACTCGCACCTTCATTGCTATTCCGGCCACCGACGAGGTATACGCCCGCGCGTTTGCGGCGATTGACGAACTTCGTCCTCTGACCGACAACGTCCGTTGGGTGGCGCCGGATACGTTGCATTGGACGTTGCAGTTTCTGGGCGATGTCGACGATGTGACGCTCTACTCGATCTGCCGCGACGTCGGACGCGTCTGCGAGGAATTTGAGGTCTTCGAGTTCGATGCCTTGGCCGTTAGCGCGTTCCCGAGCATCGAAAAGCCACGCACCCTTTGGCTCGGAGCCGGCGAGGGCAGAGAGATTCTCTGCCGCCTGCAGGACGGTATCGAAGCGCGGATGGCAAAGCTCGGCCACCGCCCAGATCGGCAACGGTTTGTTCCGCATCTGACCATCGGTCGCGTCCAACAAGGTCGCCACGCAGGCGACGCGGTGGTGGAGCGTCTGACGAACATGACCGATTTTGATGGCGGTCGGATGGCCGTCGATGAGGTGATTGTCTACGGCAGCGAGTTGAGCCGCGAAGGCCCGACGTACCACGTCATCGGCCGCGGACCGCTGGCGGTCGGATAGTCGATCGCTGTTGGTAAACTTTTCGGCCATTGACGGTATTTATGGACAGCTAATGTCTAGCAGAGTGCTGCTCTCGGTAATTCCCGAATAACCCGCACGACCGGGTGCGGTGTGGGTCCAATTTCCGTACGATCGGGCTAATCGGCTGTTTCAGATCAACCCAACTCACCGATTCTAGCGGTGAATGTGGGACATACAGAGCCGGCAAGGATGCTGGTCTCGTTGATCTTGGCCAGAGGTTCCAGGGAGGGAACGTCCGTGCGCAGAAGATTTAGCAAGATAATGTTAAGCGCAGCCCTTGCGCTCGCCGGTAGCTTCAGCGTTGTGAATGCGGAAGAGCCGCTGTTGGAGACAACGCTGTCAGAGCTGTCCGATCCTTGGGCCAGCGACTACTCTGACATCACCTACGAGACCCACGAGCTTTCCGAGTCCGACGAAACGGTCACGCCCGTACAGATGCTCGCGCCTCAGCGTGCGCTCGGCAACACGCGGATGGCCCAGCGACCCCGGCGGTCTGCGGTCGCGCGGAGGAATCCGAACCTCGCTAGTGTTCCATTCATGATCGGTGATACAGGTGCGGGATCGTGCGTTGCACTCGGGAACATTCTCGATGTCGAGCTCGCGCACCCCACGATGGCTTGCAGCAGGCTCAATATTTCCGAGTCGAATACGCCGCTTCCGACGGACAGATTGTTTTACAGTTTCAGGCACTTCCAAAACGCAACTCCGGTGCGGGTTTTTCAGTTTACTGAGAGCTTCGATGTCAATCGCCATACGCTGGGCGGCGAAAGGACCTTCTTCGACAAGATGATGTCGGTAGAACTCCGCGTTCCGATCGAAGAACGGCTGAACTCAACAACCTTAAGCTACGCCGTAAACGCTGACACCGTTGGGCCGTTTGCTCCAGGCTTTGATGCGATCGGCGGATTCGGAGAACCCGATACACAAGTCGAACTGGGGAACATGTCGCTGATTTTCAAGGCGCTGTTGATCGAACGTGAGAACTTCGCACTTTCAGCGGGCCTCGGAGTCGGTCTGCCGACAGCTCAAGATGTCACTTACGCTGTGCTGATCGACGACTTTGTAACCTTCGACCAAACACCATTCTTGGCGCGCTACAATATCAATTTCGGCGTGGTCGCTGAAAACGAAACGATCTACCTAAGTCCCTTCCTTGCGTGGGTCTGGCAGATGAGCAAGCGATCTTTCCACCAGGGTTTCTTGCAGGTCGAAACACCTGCAAACGATTCGCGACTATTGGCTGGCGGGTTCGGACTGACCACCTTTGACACCAATCTCGATGGAAGTGTCAACGCACTGGCACCGGATCCTGGTGATGAGTTTATCCAGTTTACTGATCTGCTGCCCATCGGGCGAACGGAAATACAGGCGCAAACTCTTTTGAGGCTGAACCTCGGGTTTGGACATGTGCTTAGAGATAATCCAACTGCAGACTGGATTCAAAAGCTCACCGGCATCTTCGAGCTTCACTACACGACGACGTTGAACGACGCAAACATCAACGATGTCCCTCTGTTCGTGCAAGCCACCACTTTCACCGGAGTTGGTTTCGATAGCATTTCTGTGGGCAATCCAAACAACCGCATCGACATCCTCAACGCAGTGTGTGGACTCTCGGCGAACGTCGGAAATTGGGTTGTCACAAATGGCGTAACGGCACCCATACGCTCCGGTACCAACCGCGGTTTCGACTTTGAGTACAACCTCCAGGTACAGCGCCCGTTCTAGCATTCAACGAAGTTCCGTGGCTTCGCGAGGCCCAGGACCCAGTGTCCTGGGCCTTTTTTGTGATGCTGATCACGCTTTGCAGAGGGCCATCGATCCCCGTAAACTAGAAGTTTGTCTGCAATTCATGTTTCTTCGTCACGTTGGTCCGCATGTCCACCGATTCCGCTGATCGTAATCTTCTGTTTGGCGTGTTGGCGGTGCAGCTCGACTTTGTGTCGCGAGACGATTTGATTGCCGCGACTAGCCGCTGGGTCTTGAATAAGACCCAGCCGTTGAGCCGGGTGTTTGTCGACCAGGGCATGCTCAGCGCCGAAGAATCGCAGCTGATCGACGGCGTCGTCGAGAAGCACCTGCAGCGCAACAATGGCAACCCCAAGCAGAGCCTGCAGTCGGTCGAAGCGTTCGAGTCGATTCGCGCGACGCTAGGCGACCTCGATGACGCCGATCTTCGCTCAACCGTCGAGTACGCGACGCTGCCGATGGAGGTCGAAGATTCCCAAGCGACGCAAGCATTTGAGGCCAACGAGACATTCGACGCTCAGCAGCGTTTTAAGATCTTACGTCTGCACCAGAAAGGCGGGCTTGGGCGCGTGTCGATCGCGCTGGACGAAGAGTTGAATCGCGAGATCGCGCTCAAAGAGATTCTCGCTTCGCATGCTGATAACCTCGAAAACCGAACACGGTTCATTCGCGAAGCGGAAATTACCGGCGCACTTCAACACCCGGGCGTTGTGCCCGTGTACAGCCTCGGCAAGTTCGCCGACGGCAGACCGTATTATGCGATGCGCTTCATTCGCGGCATGAACCTGCAGGACGCGTTGCAAGACTATCACAAGCTCGAAACCGACGCGGCGGAGAAGCAACTTCGTTTCCGCCAACTGCTCGGCAGCTTTGTGGATGTGTGCGATGCGATTGAATACGCGCACAGCCGTGGCGTTATTCACCGAGACCTCAAACCGAGCAACGTCATGCTCGGTGATTACGGCGAAACGCTAGTTGTCGACTGGGGGCTGGCAAAATCGCTCGGCGATGGCTTTGAGACGGAAGACTCGATGGTCGTACCGGTTACCACGTCGGAGAGTGCGTCGTCGACGCAAACGCTCGTTGGGCGCGTGGTCGGCACACCTTCGTTCATGAGTCCCGAACAGGCTGCCGGACGCCTCGATGCGTTGGGGCCATGCAGCGATATCTACAGCCTTGGAGCGACCCTCTACCATCTGGCAACAGGCAAAGTTCCGTTCCAAGGCACCGAAGAAGTGGTCCTGGCAAACGTCCAAACCGGCCGGTTCGCTCAACCGCGCGAAGTGAACCCATCCGTCCCCAAAGCCCTAGCGTCGGTCATCCTCAAAGCGATGTCACGCCAGTCGTCCGAGCGGTATCAAAGCGCTCGAGAGTTGGCAGAAGATATCGAACGCTATCTCGCCGGCGAACGCGTGCTTGCCTACGAAGAACCACTTGCAGCGCGAGCCTGGCGGTGGATTGGCAATCACAAGCAGCTCGTCTATAGCTCAGCGGCTGCGTTGGCAGTTGTACTGACGGCGCTGACGGTTAGTGTCGTCCTGCTGAGCCAGGCCAACTCACGCGTGCGGGCATCTCGCGATGCTGCCACGGCCAGCTACCGCGAAGCCGATCGACTGCGGCAGGAGGCAGAACGCAACTTCAGCCTCGCACGCGACGCGGTACGAGATTACTACATCTCGGTCAGCGAACAGACGCTGTTGAAGCAACCTGGTTTGCAACCGTTGCGTGAGAATCTGCTGCGGCAGGCATTGGTCTACTATCAAGGCTTTCTCGACAAACGGCAGGATGACCCAAGTCTGCGCCAAGAAATTGCACAGGCTCACTTCTTCACCGGTCAGATTACGCAAACCGTCGATTCTCCGGCCAATGCAATCCCACATTTCGAGCAGGCTGCCAAGCTGCAACAAGAACTGCTCGCCGCCCTACCGGATGCCACAGAGCTGCAAACCGCCTATGGCTCGACGCTCAACGCGCTCGGGGGGGCCTCTGTGAGACTAGGTCAACTCGACGGTGCCGACGATTATTTCCAGCGTGCAATTGAAGTTCGTAGCAGACAAGCGAAGGACGACCCCAACAATGTCGAAGCCGCACGCACCCTCGCAAGCAGCTTGATGAATTTGGGGTTTACGAATTACCTGCGCAGCGATTTCGGCACAGCGATCAAGCAGATGCAACAGGCGCAGACCATTCGCCTCGCCCATATGAGCGAAACCGAACTTGTGAGTACTAAACTGCAGCGCGACGTCGGCATGGGCTACTACAACCTGGCCTTGGCACACAGCGCGGCAAGCGATCTTGAGCAGGCCGAAAACAACTACGTCGCGGCGATTGAGGCGTTTCAACAGTTGCTCGACCTGGACCCAGGTGACATGAACAACCGCCGCAAGCTAGCCGCCTGCCATCGCATGGTCGGACAGTTTCATAGCGAGGTGGGCGATTCGGCCAAGGCCGTCGAGTACTTTGAGCAGGCGAAGCAAACGCTAACGCAATTGCGTATGCGAAATCCTGAAGTGCTCGAGTTTAGTTCCGACCTGGCCGGAGTCTACCAGCAGTTAGGCCTTGAGCTTGAACTCCAAGCCACCGTCGAGTCCGCAGTAGGTTCGCTTCGTCGAGCGATCGAATTGAGGGAAGAACTGATCGCCGAAGCCGGCTCTGTGCCCGTTTACCGCCTCGACCTTGCCGAAAGCCTGCGTGAGGCGGGCCGACTGCTGGCCGAATTGGACAACGCCGAACAAGCGACTATGCACTTGAAGCGATCTCAACAATTGTTAGCTGACCTTGTGAAGGAAGATCCTACCAACGAAGAGTACGCTCGACAGCTGCAGCTGACTAATGACGAATTAGCGAGAGTATCAGCAGTGAAGTTTAGTGGAGATAAAGACGTCGAGACGGAGCAAGACAGGTAGCCCACACTCAGCCTGGAGCTTGCCACATACACGCGGGGGGGTTCGGGGGTCTCCCCCGAGTACAGGATATGCCGAGAAACGATGGCCGTCGACGCACAACAGGAGTCACACGAATCCACCGCCAGGAACTCGTAACAAACGCCACATTTCCCGAACAACTCTTGTGGTCAAAACTAAGGGCACGCCAACTCGGCGGCATCAAGTTCCGACGCCAGCACCCCATCGAACCGTACATCGTCGATTTTTACTGTGCCACTGCCAAACTTGCCATCGAACTCGACGGCCGCAGCCATGACGATACACAACTTTACGATCAAGACCGTGAAACGATCATTCGTCGTGAAGGCGTTCGGGTCTTGCGAATCGCGAATGATGACATTCTTCAAAATCTTGATGGGGTGCTGGAGTTAATTGCCAACAGTGCTGGAATACCCGATGAATCTTGAAGGTTGCGTTTCTCAGTGCAATCATTTGGGGGAGACCCCCAAGCCCCCCGTGTTTGTCCCAATACCCACTAGATTGAGTACTCTGCTTGTCTGACGATCAACTCTCCACCTTTGAACTCAGCGAACTCGTCGAGCAACTGGAACGCCTTGCGGCCGACCGCGGTCTGCTTGACGAGCTATCAGACGAGGAGCGCAGACGATTGCTCCGGGCGGCTCAGCAAATCGCTTTTCCCGATCGGACCGCTCGCCGCCAGTTGCAACGCAAGAAACGCAACCGTCGGCAGTCGGAAGCTCGCGCCAAGCGTTCGGCAGACCAGCAATTGCTGGCGGAGACCGGCATGCGTTCGCAATTGACGATCCGACAGCTCAAGAAACCTGCACCTCCGTCACCGTTCGAGCCTGAGTTGCCGCCAACGGCCGATCATCCCGACGATCACTTTGGGCCACAACTACAGATTCCGCGCACCTGTTACATTTGCAAACGTAGTTTTGACCGGGTTCATTTTCACTACGACTCGATGTGTGCCGATTGCGCGGAATTGAATTGGCAGAAGCGAAATCAAACAGCAGACCTTGCCGGTCGATACGCGCTGGTCACAGGCGGGCGAGTCAAAATCGGCTATCAAGCGGCACTCAAGCTATTGCGTGCCGGCGCGCATGTGGTAGTGACGACGCGGTTCCCCCGCGACGGAGCGCAACGATTCTTGGAGGAAGCAGACAGCAACCAGTGGCGTCACCGTCTGCAACTGCACGGACTCGACATGCGTCATACACCCGGTGTCGAAGCGCTGGCCGACCACCTCGTCGCGACCTTGCCGCAGCTCGACTTTATTCTCAACAATGCTTGCCAGACGGTGCGCCGACCACCTGGATACTACGCGCATTTGATGGACGGCGAACGCGAACTCCTGCAATCTTTGCCGACCGAGGCTCAGCCGCTGTTGGCCTCGTACGAGCAGCTGCGCAACAGCCAGCCGACCGACCCAGCGGGTGCTACCGAGTTGGCGCCGAGCATGGCAGCCGACAGCATTGCGGGCATAGCTCGCGCGGCGGAAATGTCGCAGATTCCGCTCGTTGCCGAAGACCATGAGAGCGGTCAGCAAGTGTTCCCCGAGGGAGAATACGATCGCGACCAACAGCAGGTCGATCTGCGCCACGTGAATAGCTGGCGTCTGCGTCTCGCAGAAGTCTCTACCGTCGAACTGCTGGAAGTGCAATTGGTCAACGCCATTGCACCGTACGTGCTCAATGCGAGGCTGAAGCCGCTGATGCAGCGCGTTGCAACTCCCTACAAGCACATCGTCAATGTCTCGGCCATGGAAGGTGTGTTCTACCGCGCGGTCAAAACCGACAAGCATCCACACACCAACATGGCGAAAGCGGCGCTAAACATGATGACCCGGACCTCGGCTCAAGACTATGCTCGCGACGGAATCTTCATGAACAGCGTCGACACCGGGTGGATCACCGACGAAGACCCAGCGCACATCACGAAGCGCAAACGAGAAGAACTCGACTTCCATCCGCCACTTGACTTGATCGACGCGGCGGCGCGAATTTGCGACCCGATCTTCGCAGGCATCAACACCGGCGAGCACGTCTGGGGTAAGTTCTTGAAAGACTATCAGATAGCGAATTGGTGATTGTAAGATAGGCTAATCGTGCGAAACATCGACAGGCAATATGCCGATCCCCTCGACGTCGTATGGCTGCATGCGGCCAAGCAGATGGGGATGCGAGTCCGACGCAGCATAGAGGTTAACGCCTCGTGGAACGGTGCAGGCGTGCTGACCATTGGCACGCCAGAAACTCTCGACCCCGACGATTGTCTCGCACAGATGATTCTGCACGAAACGTGCCACGCATTGGTCGAAGGACCCGACAGCGTTCGGAAACTCGACTGGGGCTTGCTCAACGAACCAGCGAAAAAAATCCACGAACACGCATGTCTACGTTTGCAGGCGGCGCTTGCCGACCAGTTTGGGATGCGTCGATTCTTCGCTTCTACGACGATGTTTCGCCGCTACTATGATCGCTTGCCTGTCGATCCGCTTGCGCCCGGCGACGATCCGGCAATCGCCCTTGCTCAAACTGGTTGGCAGCGGGCAAGAGAAGGCCCATGGGCGGCAGCCCTCGACGAAGCGCTAGGGCGCACGGCTCGCATAGCGAACGCGCTGGAGGGAATTACGACGCGTACATCGCTCTGGCACCAGCACCAGTTGCCGGAGAATGCGGCCAGTTCGGACACGCCAGAGACTTCGTCGAAGTCTTGATGTTGTCTTTCCGCAACATGGCTGTTGCCATCGCAACGCGGCTGCCAGCCCACGGTCGCAGCCGGCCCACAAGATTCCGCAATCAGCCCGCGAATCTTATGAGAATCGTGCCTGGCATTTAGTTTGCACTATGTTTTCACAGGCGAGATCAGGGTTTTCACAGGCAACGTCAGATAATTCTCGGTAAGCAATTCATGCAACGGGCAACAACTTCGAATTCGAGCATCGCGAAACCCGCGAGTCGAATTCTCGAACTGGACGCCCTGCGCGGACTGGCGGCGATGGCCGTCGTGCTGTTTCACTACACAACCCGGTATCAGCAGTTGTTCGGCCATGACGGCGAGTTGCCCGCAGGCGTTCCGTGGGGACACTACGGTGTTGATCTGTTTTTTATGCTCAGCGGGTTTGTCATCTTGATGACGCTTGAGCGAACGTCCGAATGCCTGAGGTTCGTTTGGGGACGATTCTCGCGATTGTATCCAACTTACTGGGCTGCAGCGGGCCTGACGTTCGCAGTAGTCTCGATCTTTGGGCTACCCGGCGAAGAAGTGAGCCTTGGCGATGCAATACTCAACCTGACGATGGTGCAGGCGCTGCTCGGTGCGTCGCATATCGACGGCGCATACTGGTCGCTGCAGGCGGAGCTGATCTTCTACGTCAATATGCTTCTGGTATTTCGACTTGGTGGCTTCCGACGACCTACGGTTGCGATTGTCGCATGGGTATCGACCGCGCTGGTGGTGCAGTCCTCGCAAATTGCTTTACAAGTCAACTGGCCGCTGGCAGCTTCGCTACTTGGCAAGCTGGCAACCGTCGGTAGCCTAAGATTCATACCGCTGTTTGGCCTGGGCGTACTCCTCTACGACCTACGACGCCCGACGTTGCTCGACAGACGGAATCGCGACAGAGCGTGGAGTCATCTCGGCATCGTCTCTTGCTTATTCGCCATCGGCGTGAGTAGCGGACTGACAAACTTCGTCGTCGATGCAGGCCTCATTACGCTGCTTTGGATGGCTGTATGCCGCAAGTTGCGATTTTTGACGTTCAAACCCCTGGTCTGGCTCGGTGCGATTTCTTACTCGCTGTATTTGACGCATCAGAACATCGGATACGTGGCGATTCGCAATCTTCAGTCGATGGGCTTCAGCCCAACCGCGTCGATTTTCGCTGCTTGCGTACTGGCACTATGCCTGGCAGCAGCGCTGCACTACGCCGTCGAACGGCCCACGTTGCAACGACTACGGCGCGTCGACCTACGCGCCATGCTGCAGCGAGCGAACCTCGGGACACTGGGGCCGAACGTCTAAAACCGCGAATCTAATACGGCAAGATGTGCGGCTTACGCGGCGGCGAGCGATCGCGCAATTTCCGCCCTTTCTCGACCGCCTCGCAAGATATCTGGGTTTTCCCTCGGAAATAATCTTGCCACGAATACTGAACACCGATACACTATTCGTGCGTACAGTATCCAAGGGAGCCGTATGTCACTGCGAAATAACTGTCGTAGCCGGCTAATTCTAGCGAACTCAGCGGCTTGCAAGCATCGTCAAACTGTTGGATAAAGGGACAAAATTATGGTAACAGCGTCCGCTTCGAAGAATGGTAGCAAAGCCGCACCAGCCAAAAGCAGCACGAGCAGAACGACCGCCGAGAGAACCACAATGGCTAAAAAAGGCAAAGGTAAAGCCGACAAGAACGTCGGCAAGGCAGCCAAAGGATCGCCTGCCGAGAAAATGCTGAATGACTCCGATGAGTTGCGTCACACGGTCGCGGCAATCGAGAAGCAGTTTGGCGAAGGTTCAATCATGCCGCTGGGCTCTGACACGGCCCGACGCATCGAAGGAATCCCTACCGGCAGTCTGTCGCTCGATATTGCGCTCGGCGGACAGGGCATTCCCAAAGGCCGCATCATCGAGATCTACGGTCCTGAGTCGAGTGGCAAGACCACACTTGCACTACACGTGGTAGCTCAGTCCCAGAAAGAAGGCGGCATTGCCGCGTTTATTGACGCCGAGCACGCCCTTGATCCAAGCTGGGCGAAAAAACTCGGCGTCGATCTCGAAACGCTACTCGTCAGTCAACCAAGTCATGGCGAAGAGGCGATGCACATTACCGAAATGCTGGTCAAATCCAACGCCGTCGACATCATTGTCGTCGACTCGGTGGCTGCACTTGTGCCGAAAAAAGAGCTCGACGGCGAAATCGGCGACTCGCATGTCGGTCTGCAGGCACGGCTCATGAGCCAGTCGATGCGTAAGCTGACTGGTGCAATCGCCAAGAGTAAGACTTCAGTGATCTTTATTAACCAGATCCGCGAAAAGATTGGCGTGATGTTCGGCAGTCCCGAGACCACCCCAGGCGGACGCGCGCTAAAGTTCTACTGTTCCTGCCGCATCGACGTCCGCCGGATTGGCCAGTTAAAGGACGGCGAAGAAGTCGTCGGCCAGCGCGTTCGCACGAAGATCGTCAAGAACAAAGTCGCACCGCCGTTCCGCGTCGCAGAATTCGACATGATGCACAAAGACGGCATCAGTTACGAAGGCGATATCCTCGACTTGGGCGTCGAGCAGAAGGTTGTCGCTCGTTCTGGTGCGTGGTTCCGCTACGGCGATATGCAGCTCGGTCAGGGCAAAGAAAAAGCACGCATCTTCCTGAAAGAGAATCCTGACATCGGCGAAGAGATCAAGCAGAAGATTTTCGCCATCGGTGGATTTGACGATTTGATGACTGACCCCATCGGCGGCGGCGCGGCCAAAGACGAGGAAGACGGCTCGCTGTAGAGTGATTTTGCGAACACAACCGGGTGACAACGGTCTAAAATACCGTCAGGGCAATCCTGCCTTGGCGGTATTTTTTGTGGCTCAGACAAAGTCGCCCCCGATCATGCCCCGATTTCATCAAGCACTTTTTTCGTGCTCCATTGCCGCCATCTGCTGGATAATGATGATGGCTGTCCATGAGTTCGGACACATCGTCGGTGCAGCAATCACGGGCGGTACGGTTGCAAAAGTAACTTTGCATCCACTGGCAATCTCCCAAACTGACGTATCTCCCAACCCTCACCCACTTGTTGTGGTGTGGCTTGGACCGATTGTTGGCAGCCTGTTGCCGTTCGCCCTTACGCGCGCAGTGCCGCGTCGCTGCGAACTGGCATGGACAGTCACGAGATTCTTTGCCGGATTTTGCCTTATAGCGAATGGTGCCTATATTGGGCTTGGTACGTCTGGTCGAATCGGCGACTGCGACATCATGCTAAAAAACGGTACGCCCCCATGGGTCATGTTCGCATTTGGTACAGCGGCGATCATCGCTGGACTCTATTGCTGGCACCGTCTGGGCTCGCTGGCCGACTATTTGGCTCACCCCGAACTGGTGAGCAGCCAATTGGCGTACTTGGCGGGCTTATCGCTACTTGCTTTACTGCTGATCGTATCCGTCTTGTAGCCACATTCAACCATGAACACTCCAAACCCGTCCCACTACCTAGGAGAATGCAACAGCGTCAATGTCTGCAATGTGAAGGTCGTTACAATCGCGCGATCTTTCGCAATCAACAACCCAATCGATACCGCCAAACAATGCTTCGAATTCGTCCGCGACAAAATTAAACACAGCAGCGATTATCAACTCAATCCCATAACTTGCAGAGCTTCTGATGTGCTCGAACATGGCACAGGCTACTGCTACGCGAAAAGCCATTTGCTATGCGCACTGCTACGTGCCAACGATATTCCGGCGGGACTCTGCTATCAGCGACTAAGCGTCGACGGCGACGGGCCACCGTTTTGCTTGCATGGACTGAACGCTGCTTACTTGCCCGAATACGGCTGGTATCGAATGGACGCGCGCGGCAACCGCGACGACGTTGACGCGCAGTTTGATCCGCCTAACGAGCAATTGGCCTTTTCGACCAGCCTGCCCGAAGAGTTTGACCTGCCTGATATCTACGCGAAGCCACTGCCAATCATCGTCGAGGCACTTGCTCGGTACCAAACGTGGGACGCACTTCTCGCCAATCTGCCGGACACCAAACCACTCAGCTAGCACCGACGGAGTTGCTGCTATTGTGATTAGGGAATCGGTCGAGTAAACGATACAACTTCGCCTACTGATTCGTTAAACTCCTTCACCGCGCCGGAGAGGACCTATGCGAAAGACACTCCGTTGGCTTTGTTGTCTCGCCTGCTTGAGTAGTACTGGTTGCGCGGTATCCGATGTCGTCTTCGGTCTGTTTGGTGACCATTACACCGGTGGCGGGACGACTGAGTGTGAAAAGAAATACCACTACGAGCAGCAGCTTGCCAATGCTCGCGATGCGAGCCAATACGTGCCGTAACCAGGCACAAGCTTAATCAAAGCTAGCTCTGTACGATGTCGCCGTTCTCGTTAGCCTGCCAGACAGCACCCGTCTCGGGTTCCAGCGCTGTCAGCCATTGTCCGCCATGGCAGTAGGTATCGATGCATATAAGATGACCGAAGTCTGCAATTTCGCCATCCTTCTGAGCCGTGTGACCCACAACGGCAGTCTTGCCGCAGGCGTGCCGATCGGGGACGTAGTCTTTGAGCGAACGCCAGCGCAGTTCTTCCCATCTTTGCTTTCCGAGCGGCTGCCTTGAATGGTAGTTTGCATGGACGAAGAAATGCAGCTCGGTTTCGTAATAGTCGCGCCACGAACTGATAAAATCAACGTGCTCTTCCGGCAACATCGTTAACGCCGAATCTTTACCGTACGAATCCAGCGTCGGCGCCCCGCCACACATCAGCCAACTCTGCAGCATAATGCGTCCTTCTACCGCATCAAGTAGCATCTGTTCGTGGTTGCCCAGGATGGGAACGTAGTTGCAAAGGTCACGAACTTCGAGCAGCAGTTCAACGACTTCTCGACTAGACGACCCTTTGTCGACAGCGTCGCCAAGCGTGATGAGCGTGTCTTCCGCCGTCAGTTCGAGTGCCGGCAGTAATGCGCGCAGAGCATGAATGCAGCCATGAATGTCTCCGATGGCAATCGTCCGTCCTGCAGCCACTCTTTGCTCCTCAAAACGCAAACTGCGGTGAATACGTGGAAATTGTTGCGGTTCGCTATCACGAGGGCAATGCCCACAAAACAGTTGCCGGTGGATTGCGCACCACCTAGACTGACAAATGGAACTGACGAGTCCGCCAGAGGCAGCTCTTACGTGATGTATCGCTTTGTTTCCACGTTGATTCTATGCATAGCTTCGGCGCCAGCGTGGGCTACTGACGCTGCCGATCCCGCCCGTGGCCTCGACTTGCTGCTCAATCGCGCCTACGTGCCGGTCGCCTTCGATCAGCAGACTTTCGATGACGTCTGGCGAAGTTGGGAAGAGCCGCTTCGCAGCCAGGCTGAGCAAGCGGACGATGCGGAGCGACGTCGGCTAGCCTACGAACGCTACGGACTGATCGAACGCGCAGACGACCCGCAACATCGTCCGATGCAATATGTCGTCGACGCCGATGGCAACTGGTCGATGAATTGCTTTGGGTGCCATCAAGGCACGGTCGCGGGCCAGATGATTCCCGGCGCACCAAACGCGCAGTTCGCGCTCGAAACGCTGACACACGACATTCGCAACGCGAAGCTACGACTCGGCAAACGCATGACCGACCTGGACATCGGTTCGATGGTGATGCCACTAGGAACCACTGTCGGTACGACCAACGCGGTGATGTTCGGCGTTGCTCTGATGCACTACCGCGACGACGATCTCAACATCCGATCGGATCGTTTCCCGCCTCCGATGACCCATCACGATCATGATGCACCAGCTTGGTGGAACACCTCACGAAAGCAACGACTGTACAGCGATAACTTTGCCCCGCGCGGCCATCGCGGGCTGATGCAGTTTATTGCCTCCAAGGAAAACGGTCCGGAAAAATTCCGTGATTGGGAAGACGACTTCCGACATATCGAAGCCTATATCGACTCGCTTGAGCCTCCGGAGTACCCCTTTGAGGTCAATGACTCGCTCGCCGAGCGCGGCCGACTGATTTTCGAGCAGAATTGTGCCGAGTGTCACGGCACTTACGGTGAGAATGGGTCCTATCCGGAACGCATCGTACCGATCGACGTGGTCGCGACCGACTCGGTGCGACTCGGGTCGTTGACGGCGAAGCACCGGCTCAGTTACGAAACGAATTGGATCAATGAGTATGGTGCGCGTGGCAAGGTAGTCGCTGAGCCGGGCGGCTACTTGGCGCCTCCTCTCGACGGCGTCTGGGCATCCGCACCTTACTTTCACAACGGCAGCGTGCCGACGCTGTGGCATGTACTTCGTCCGACAGAGCGGCCCGTGGTTTGGGTTCGCACTCACAACGATGCCTATGATCGAAAGCTAGTTGGTCTGGCCTGTGACGCTTCAGAGGACTTGCCATCCCGCACCACGTCGGCCACAACGAGTGCGGCAGTCCGCCGGCGCTACTTCGACACCCGCAAGTTTGGCAAGAGCGCGCGAGGTCACGACTTCGCCGAGTCGCTTTCCGACGACGCATGTCAAGCCGTGTTGGAATATCTCAAAACGCTGTAAAATAGGCCGCTGCGTTGATTGACAATGCAGGAACGGGAGGGCTAGGATGGCCTGCTTGACGCTTAATTCACTGATTTTTTCATGGAGTCTTGTGGCAGATGCCTGAACCCATCACGCAATTGGAACACGCCCGCGCCGGATCGATCACCCCCGAGATGGAGTATGTCGCGAAACGCGAAGATCTTGCGCCGGAAACGATTCGCGAGGAGGTTGCTGTTGGGCGCATGGTGATTCCAGCCAACACCGTGCATCTGGCCGGTCGACTCGAACCGATGGCGATCGGAATTGCCGCCAAGTGTAAAGTGAATGCGAACATCGGAAACTCGGCGGTTACGAGCGACGAGGAGGGCGAGATCGAAAAGCTGCACACGGCCGTGCACTATGGCGCCGATACGGTGATGGATCTATCGACAGGCAAGGACATCGATGCCATTCGCAAGTCGATTATCGAAGCTTCGCCTGTGCCAATTGGCACGGTGCCCATCTATCAGATGCTCGAAGAACTTGGCGGCGAAATCGAAGAAATGCGGCCGCAGCACTTCCTCGATATGGTCGAGCATCAAGCCAAGCAGGGCGTCGACTACATGACGATCCACTGTGGAGTGAAGTACGAACATCTGCACCTGACAATGGATCGCGTGACCGGCATCGTGAGTCGCGGTGGTTCGCTCATCGCTAAATGGATGATGTCACACCAGAAACAGAATCCACTCTACGACGCTTTCGACGATCTGTGCGACATCATGCGGCAGTACGATGTCACCTGGAGTCTGGGCGACGGTTTGCGGCCCGGTTCGCTGGCCGACGCGAGCGACGACGCTCAATTCGCCGAACTGGATGTACTGGGAGAACTCACCGCACGCGGCCAAGAGCGTGGCACGCAAGTGATGGTCGAAGGGCCCGGCCACGTGCCGATGGATCAGATCAAGATGAACGTCGATCGGCAGATCGAAGTCTGTAACGGGGCGCCTTTCTACGTGTTGGGACCACTCGTTACCGATTTTGCCCCGGGCTACGACCACATCACCAGCTGCATCGGTGCCTCCTTGGCAGGCTGGGCAGGGGCGGCCATGCTGTGCTACGTGACCCCCAAAGAACACCTAGGACTGCCCGAGCGTGAAGATGTCAAACAAGGCCTAATTGCCTATAAAATAGCGGCCCACGCCGCCGATATCGCCCGCCAGCGACCGGGTGCCCGTGACCGCGACGATGCGCTTTCGCGAGCCCGCTTCGCCTTCGACTGGAACGAGCAATTCCGCCTGGCATTGGACCCCGAGACCGCCAAAGCTTATCATGATGAGACATTGCCGCAGGAGACCTTCAAAAGCGCTCACTTCTGCAGCATGTGCGGACCAAAGTACTGTTCGATGAAAATCACGGAGGACATCCGCGAGATGGCGGCCAAGGGAGAATTGGTCGAGCTCAGCGAACTGCAGTCCAAATCCAGCTAACAAGGTCCAACCAACAGGCATGCCGGCGGTGTCGCTGCTGGTAAGAAGAAATCCCACCCCATTTCCTCTGACAAGGAACCCACCATGAAGAGTTTAGTGTTTGTTGCGCTCGGCGCGATCGTGCTTAGTGGTTGCCAGTCTGAATCGGCACCCGAAACGGTTGTAGGCGAAGAACGAGCTGTGGAGGCAACTCCTGTCGCCTTCAACATCGAAGGAGCCCCGACTGCTGAGTTGGAAGTACCCGACATGCACTGCCAATATGGTTGCGTCGCGAAGGTGAAAGAGGTGCTCGCATCGCAAACAGGTGTCAAGGATATCAAGATCGACTTCGATTCGAAGAAGGCAATCGTCGCAGTGAATGAATCTGAATTCGACGCAAACGCTGCCGTGGCGGCACTTGTGGACGTTTCGTTCCCAAACAGCAAACTAATCTCTGCGACCGAGAACTAATCGTCTCACAGCGAATCAGTAAAATGAAAAAGGCCTCCAGCGTTAACTGGAGGCTTTTTTTATTGCGCGGCTCACACTGCGGGCGGTTCGTTCTGCGGGCGGTAGAAGAGTGCGACGGGCAACATCAAAGCGCCGACGAATAAGAACATCGAACTACGAGGCCATCCTTGGGCCTCGATCAGGCTGCTAAAGACGTTGTACAGTACGCCAGAAATCGCGATGCCTACCCAGTTCGCCTGATTCATCAGAGCGATCATACGTCCCTTTTTGTCGTCTGGTGGACGCGTCTGCATGAACACTTGTAGGGGTACGGCAAAAAATCCTGTGAACATGCCAGTAAATATCAACGTGACGACGCTGCCTCCGAAACCGAGCCACTGCCGGCTTTCGCCGATTCCAGGCATTCGCGTCATCACGCCCTCGGCATCTTTCAATAATGCGATGTCGCCAGCTGCCGGGATCGCCATGACAGCCAGACATGTCATCATGCCAATGGCTCCGGCACGCAAAACACGAAAGTCGACCTTGCCCCTCGAAATCATACCACCAAGCATACATCCCAGCGCGATGCCGATGCTTACAACGCCATTGAGCATGCTTGTCATTTTGTCGTCTGCCTGAA
Organism: Planctomycetota bacterium; assembly: GCA_039184115.1. Lineage (GTDB taxonomy): Bacteria > Planctomycetota > Planctomycetia > Pirellulales > Lacipirellulaceae > Bythopirellula. The sequence goes on from JBCDBK010000034.1 coordinate 27,948, forward strand.
AGACGATCTTTCCCAGCGAATTAATCGCTGCTGGAAACATGCCGGCTAGCAGCCAAAAAATACTCGACACGACGACCGCTTTCATCAGGGGTCTGTCGTTACGCAGCATTTTCACCATGTCGGGCGGCACGAGAAAAGAAGACTTGCGTAGCTCGAGCTGCGGATTTGCCGGAGGTACCTTGCGCACTAGCAACGAAGAGATCGTGCCGACGACGGCGATCACAACGCAGGCTATGGACCCAACCCAAGGGCGACCAGGAAAATAGTCTAACAGCACGCCAGCAAACACCGTCCCTAAGATGATCGCGACGAAGGTCGTCATCAGAATAAAGCCATTGGCCCGCGGGAGGTCGCTATCGCGTAGCATCTCCGGCAAGATGCCATACTTGGCCGGGCCGAAGAAACCGCTCTGGGCGCCCATCAGGAACAAAACGCAATACAGTAAGACGAGACTCGTCGATTGCGAATAGTAGGCGAAAGCTAGTCCGCCTAGCGCCATAATCAAGATCTCGGCAACCTTGCACCAGACGATGATGCCGCGTTTGCCGATGCGGTCGGACAGGTAGCCGGCGATGCCCGTCACCACCAGAAAAGGCAACGAGAATATCAGTGTGGCCGTGCCTTGTTGATCGACGGTAGTGCCATCGGCCAATACCGTGATCGACAGCAGCAAAATCAGTTGCTTGAACAGGTTGTCATTGAATGCCCCAAAAAACTGCGTGACCGTCATACCCCAGAAGCTGCTGTCGGCATACAGCGTGGGCAGGGCCGGGGAGTCGTCAGCCGGCATATCGCTAGTCGCTGAGTCCGTGTATTCCATGCGAGCGATTATGGATTCCGCAGCACCGTGCCACAAGAGTAATCGCGGTCGCTACACGCCGGGCGAACGTCTGCGCAGAGATTCGATGACTTCGGGCAGCGGATAATCAACGATTCGTAGCTCTTCGCCGGCAACTTCATTCAGTCGATGCCAGCCGCGTGTCAGTAACGCCTCTTGTTCGCGCACATACTTGACATCGAGTGTCCGTTTGTCAAACGGACCATCGATCGTCACGGCTTCGAAGTCCGCGGCCACGATGTATTGTGCCAAGGTTGGGTTACAGCGGATGTGGCGTTCGGGCGTGGTATGCAATACCTCGGGATCCAACATCCCCACGACGTAACGCAGGTAGAGATCACTCTCGGTCAGATTCGCCACGTCTTGGCCGCACACTTCGCAGAGATAACCTTCGTCGCATTTAGCCATGGGTGAGGGATTAGGGGCGAGAGGCCAGAAGATGAGTTGTGTCAGAGCCCGAGGACATCGTTCATGCTGTAGAGTCCACTCGGCTTGCCATGCAGCCATTCGGCCGCAAGGAGCGCGCCTTGGGCATAGCAGTCCCGATTGCTTGCACCGACTCGCAACTCGATCGTCTCGCCAAGCATGCCGAAAATGATGGTATGCTCGCCCGGGTTGTCGCCGGTGCGAACGGCATGATAGCCGATTTCGTTGCGGGGTCGTTGGCCTGGACGACCCGATCGACCATGAGCCTGTGCGTCTTGCCCCATCGCCTGGGCAACGATCTCACCAAATCTTATCGCGGTGCCGCTGGGGGCATCCTCTTTGAAGCGATGATGACGTTCGATAATCTCGACGTCGACGCCCGATGGTAGATCTTTAAGCGCCTTGCCGGCTATTTCTGTCAACTTCATGACGAGGTTGACCGCCGTGCTCATGCTTGGTGCCCAGACGATCGGTATCTTCGAGGACGCGCTGCGAATAAATTCCTCCTGCTTCTCGTCAAAGCCCGTCGTGGCGATGACCACCGGCTTGCCCTGTTCCAAACAGTGCGCCACGACCGAAACCGCGGCGTCCGGCACAGAAAAGTCGATCACAACGTCGGCAGCCGATTCGCTCACCACTGCCAACCGTACGCCAATTTCGCCGATGCCCGCTAGCGTACCTGCATCCTGACCCAGCGCAGAATGTGTGGCCGACTCTAGCGCCGCGACCACTTCAAACGATGGATCGGCTGATGCTAACGCAATCAGGCGCTGGCCCATCCGCCCGGCAGCTCCGTGAATAGCAACCTTCATCTGTGACGACTCCTACCTTTGTACCGCGGAACTTATCTGCGAACTTAAGATACAGCCCGGCCGACGATGTAGCCATACGTGCGGGCGGTGCGCGATAGAAATCAGCTATTCAGCTGAATCGCCTGCACGATTTCGTCGAGTTCGTTTGGCACCGCGACCGCTCGATTGGCGAACTCGGCCCGCTGCACGCCTCGACTGGCGAGTACGCGATTGAACTCATCTTGATCGGCCGTATGGTACGCAACCGTCGCGGTCGGATCTTTGAGCTGATGACCTGTCAGCACGCACACCACTCGGTCGGACGGTGCGATAATTCCTTCCTCTCGCAGCTTCTTCGCCCCGGCGACGCTTGCGCCGCTGGCTGGCTCGCAACCGAGACCGTTCGCACCCACCTGAGCCTTGGCATCAAGAATCTCTTGATCGCTGACCTCACGGACGACACCATCGCAAACGTCGAGCGCTCGCAGACATTTCTCGTAGTTGACCGGCCGATTGATTTCGATTGCGCTTGCAATCGTCGAAGCGCGCCGATTGTGCCTGTCCATCTCGTCATAAAAACCACTGGTCGTTTGATGATCGACTTGGCCGCCGTTCCAGCGCTGACCATGCACTTCGTACAGCTCGTGAAGCGTATTGGCTCCAGCAGCGTTGATGACCGCCAAACGCGGAGCTCGATCGATCAGTCCTAGCTCCAGCATTTCCATAAACGCTTTCCCGAATGAGCTGCTGTTGCCCAAGTTGCCACCAGGCACACAAATCCAGTCGGGCACTTCCCAATCCAGGCTCTCCAAGACGCGATACATGATCGTCTTTTGGCCTTCCAAGCGGAACGGATTGACGCTGTTGACCAAGTAAATACCAAGTTGCTTACTTACCTGCCTCACACGCTGCATGGCATCGTCGAGGTCGCCAGCAATCTGAATCGTCAATGCACCATAGTCCAGGGCTTGGGAGAGCTTGCCGTAGGAGATTTTGCCCGAGCCGATAAAGATGATGCCCTTCATCAACTTGCTAACGCCGCAATACAACGCGAGCGATGCGCTGGTGTTGCCAGTCGACGCACAGGCGGCCCGCTTGGCGCCGATGGTATGGGCGTGCGTAAACGCCGCCGTCATCCCATTGTCTTTGAAGCTGCCAGAGGGGTTGAGACCCTCGTACTCCAAATACAATTTGCCGGCATTCACGCCGACGTACCTGGCAACGCCATCGGAGGGACTGAGCATGGTTTGCCCTTCTCCGATCGTGACAACCTTTTCCGGTGGAGCGAATGGCAGCAGCTCGTGAAATCGCCACACGCCGCTGCGGCATAGCGGCTCGTTGCGTCGGGCCCATTTCTGCTGAAACCAAGCCAATGAGTCGGGGACTTCGATGCGATCCCAGTCATAGGCGACATCGAGCATGCCGCCACACTCGCCGCAAGACGTGCGCACCTCGCCGACATCGTATGTAGCCCCGCATGCCGGGGCCAAACAGCGTTGAAACGCTTGGTCGGTCGTAGTCTGCATCGAAGTTGCCACTTCGAAAGTCTCCGGAAACGCTCAGAATCAAGGTAAGCACAAACGACAAAACAACTTATAGCTAGTCTACTTTGCTCCGTCGACAGCCGCAACCAACAGGATACCGCATGAACACCACAGGCTTTCGCTCGCTATCGCGAGAACACAATCTCGACCGCGACTGATTACTCGAGGGTGTGTTCGTTTCAATAATCATCGCGCTCGCCGTTCCTTCATTGGATTCGCCTACAATTACTTCGGTTCGTCAGGGCTGGGCTCGACAGCCATTAGCGGCCGCCCCGCGCCCAACTACAGCGCCAAATCCCATGCTCCAAAGCAATGCGAGCAAACAACTTAGAACGAACGGTGGACACGCACAGACGTTTGACTAGCTGTCAAACTGATAATACAATGGCGAGTCTGGCCTCTGCCCAACGACGCCGATAGGACAGGGCCCGACAAGCTGCAGAATTGAGGAAAACTATGAAGAAAGCTGACATGAAAGTTTACAAGCAACGGTTGCTTGATTTACGCGCTCGATTGCGAGGAGACGTCACCTCGATGGCCGAGGCGGCCTTGGGAGAAGGCACGGAAGCTTCAAACATGCCAATTCACATGGCGGAACTGGGTAGCGAGAATTTTGAGCAGGAATTCACCCTGAGCCTGATGGCCTCGGAAGAAGACACGCTCGAAATGATTGAGCTGGCACTGCAGCGTATCGAAGATGGCACCTACGGAATTTGCTTGGACTGTGGGTCCACGATACCGAAAACCCGTCTCAACGCCCTTCCATACACGCCGCTGTGCGTGAGGTGCGCATCCAGCCGCGACCAGCAGCACCTCGCGGGTTGATTCGCCGCCAGAGCTATCCGTCGGCACTTACCGCCCCTTATGCGCAAACTGACGATCGGCAGCCAGATGAGGGTTGGGAGATTTGGCCACGCGCGTTAGAGTACGCGCCCCGCTCAATCCTCCCAGTTACCTCGGCCTCCCAAAAAATGGAAGATTCTCTGCCCGTGCCGCGAAGCCGTGTGTGGTGGTTTCTGGCGCTCGCGGTTCTTGGATGCACTGCTGACCTGCTTTCAAAACACCTGGTATTTGAGCATCCCCAACTCTTCCATGGCAGCGAATGGTGGCTATGGCAAGGCCATGCCGGCATTCAGAAGAGTCTGAACGAAGGCGCATTGTTTGGGATGGGGCAAGGGAAAGTTTGGCTGTTTGCCGCGTTTTCGGCGATAGCGCTGATTGGGATCCCGGTCTGGCTGTTTGGGTTTCGAGCCGCACACGATCGCTGGCTCAATTTCGCATTGGGCTGCGTTACAGGTGGCATTCTAGGTAATCTTTACGACCGCTTAGGCCTGCCGGGGCTTGGCTGGGACGCGTTCAATCCCGCGCGAGAGGGAGAAGACGTCTATGCGGTCCGCGATTGGATTTTACTGCAGTGGGACGAGCGATGGGTCTGGCCCAACTTTAACATCGCGGACATGCTCCTTGTGGGCGGCGCTTGCGCGCTGATGATTCAAGCATTGTTCTTCGCGCCGACCATTGAAGCGCACACCGCTTCATCTCGTGATAACAACTTAGCTGACTGAGCCTTCAGCACAGTGACCGCAAATCACCTAGGCAGATCACACTATCTCTTTTCATAGGTTTGACTGCAACTGGACACATAGCTAACGGTGAGCTCCTGCCGATTCCATTGTGGCAACCGCCAACACAGTGCACACAGCCACAGCGAGTCCGGACTATATTCACTGCAAGTAAAGTGGAATTCCGTTGACACAGGCTATCATTCAATGCCAAACTCTTAGCACAGCTCTTGCTTTACTTCTGTGATTCGTATTCAGGTGCCCTAGATTTAGCGGTTGGTTCGCGGCCTTCCCAACGCATTGCCAATCATTCACGGGCAGCTTGAGTCCAGTTGACTTTTCTTGGGAAAATGATGTTCTGGCGACGCTAGGCGGGCATATTGGTTCGCGTTCACCGCAAATCAAGATGCTGCGTTAGTCGGGCGAAAAGTGAGTGGCCATGCGGATGTCGCGATCAACGGCGTACGCGGTTGGTGCGCTGCTGCAGCTTGCAAATGCGCCGCCTGACCTACCGGTCCCGTGCAGTCAGCTTGCCAAGACTGGCGAGATGCCGGAACGTTTTCTCCTTCAGATCCTCCGCCAACTGGTCAACCACGGGATCCTCACCTCGACGCGCGGAGTCGACGGAGGTTATGCGCTGGCACGCCCGGTTTCGCAGATCAATCTGCTGCAGATATTCGAAGCGACTGACGGTCCGATGACACCTTCGCTGCCGCCGCTAGACAGCCTGCCCGCCAGTGCGCAAGAGAAGCTGCTGAGCGTGCTTACCGAAATTACCGCCGAGTATTGCCAAAGCTTGGGCCAGATTAAGCTCTCGGAGTTGCACAATCCAAAGCCAAATCAAATGCCTCCGAAACCACAGGATAGCGATCAGAAGCGGAAACCCAAGTAGCATTGGCACAGCTGATTAGACTGCTCATGACGGGCCGCAGATAGACTTTGTGAGCTGTTGCGTCATGCCGCAACGATTGCTATTGGGCGTGAGCCCGACGCCCGCGGGGTGATGCAGAAATCAGGTCGCCGTCAGCGAGATTGAATACGGCGATCGAGAAACCCATGTCTGCGAGCATTTTTCGAAGCACGCGGTAGTCGTCAAAACTGTCATTGTAAACCCAGGCAACTACCACCGAACTCCGTCGCTTTGCCAGTTCGAGAGTTTGGCGGAATCGCGAATCCGCCAACGATGCCTGTTCCATTGGTTCGCCAAGCACTTTGGCGATTGGGTGAAATTCCCACAAGTGATCGTAGCGCGTGCGAGCACTAATGTTTCCTGCGATCGGTCCCGTGAGGGCGGAGCTCGATTTTCGTCTGTCCACGGTTACGCGGAGCCGAAAACCATCGATTGGTCCCACCACCCGATTCACGCCATCGTGACTGTTAAGCTCTCGCTTGATCGACACGGCCTCGTACTCGACTTCCTCCATCAATTCATGAAACGGCACCTTGCAGACGGCACCGCCCTTGAGCCGCACGTGAATGGCGTCTTCAGTGACTTTGCGAGCCACGGGCGTAGGCTCGACTACAATTTCGTTCACCACGCCTGGCTCGGCCAACAGGCTGAGCTGTTGATCCGACAGCTTATCGAGTTCCAACTTCGCTTCAAAGATCTGATTCTGTACGTCGTAGGACTGACGGTCTTCCGCCGATAACGCGGCGCGACGCCGCTGTAGATCCTCTTCGATCGCCGCCCGATGTACTGCCAGTTCCAACCTTAGCTGTTCCTGCCGCGCCGATTGATGGCCTATTCTTAAGATTCGCGCCGTCGTTTCGCGAAAGTCGCTCGACTTCTTTACCAAGCGCTCTTCAACCTTCTCAAGCTGGCGTTTGAGCGCTTCTGGTCGTCGTCGGGTCTCGCTCTGAATCTGCAGCTTCGTCGAATCAGCTCTCGCCAGCTCCGCTCTTTGCAGTAGCCCGCCCGAGGCCGCAGCCCCGACCAGCATCACCAAGATGATCAGCACACCGACAATGTTGGCGACCACGTCCAGAAATGAATCTTGTGCGAACTCCGCTTGGTCATCCTCATCGTATCGCATTCGTCTGCTCCCCTCGGCCTACTCGCAGCTCTTTAGGCAAACGAACTTCCAAGCCGCTGTTCGCCAACATCTTGGCCAACCGTCGTGCAGTTTCGGCTCCGTCCGGACCTACCTTCAAGTTCAGCACTGGCTTCCAATACAGCCCATGCCCAGCGATACCCCACTCGTCGATGCGTTCTAGCAATCCGACCTTCAGTTTTTCGCCAATCTGCTTTGCGGATTGGTTCATCGAGATCACGACGCCGCCGTCTGCGTCGCCTGACACGCCATGCCGGCTGGGAAGTAGAGCGAAATGGTCTTTGCGTACGGCAACCTGAATTGGCCTCTGCAGTGGCACCGCATTGCGGGATTTCCTTCGAGGACTGCCAACACGATTACTGTGCTCCTGCGGCAAATCCTGCTTTGCCGAAATCATTCGATTCGCTTCCGCAGGTCCAGCGGTGATTACACCTGCTGCTAGCGAGTCGTTTCCACTGCCATGCGGATCGGTAAGACCTTCCGGTGATGCAGCCGACCCGGCCCCAGCTATTTGCTGTTGTATGACGAACTCATCTGGACCTGCCTGTCCTCCTGATTGCGCCATTTCGCCCACAGCACCACGAGCATCTGACACATTATCGCCTTCGCTTGCAGTGCCTCTGACGCCGCTCCGAGCTTCGGCTTCAGTAACGGTTCCCAAGGTGGTTGATGGGCTACCTGATTCGTTCTGCATTGCACCAAATTGGACTTCGCCACTGCCGGTGCTATTGGCATCGCCAAGCGTCGACGAACCTCTTCGCGACGAACGAACAGCGCCGAAAGTAGCCCCACGACCGGGCCGGCCGGCGCGGAGATCCGTTACAGTAACTCCGTGCCTCTCAAGTTTCGGTCGGTACTTTCTGGGCGCCGCAGCAATGTGAGAAGCGTACTGATGCCTAGCGTTTGTTAGCGCTTGATGCTGCGTCCTGGCTAGCAACGGATCAACGGCGACTGGATAAGTAATTGCCTGCTCACCACCCACGTAGTCAAAACCGAAGCTGATTTCTGCAGCCTCAAGTGCCTTCCGCGCAAGATCTAAAGCCCGAATGCCGTCAGGTCTTACGATTAATAGCGGCAGCGGTTCGGTAGTTGGCTGTCCGGCTTGCTGTGCTTTCGATTGTAGGTGTTGTTGGGTTGCGCGGACGACTTTGGCGAGTGGATTGCCCGGCCAATCGCCGGCGAGAAAGTCGGTGAGCTCGAAACCGGTACCTTCGGGCTGAATGATGACGCCTGCACTTGAACACTCGATGTAGATTCGCGGAGCGACGCTTCCGTCTTTGCCAATAAACGGGACGATTGCGTAGGATCGCTTTCCCTTGTTTGCCTCCTGCAGCTCTTCGACTGCCTTTGTTTTTTCTGCGACAAGCGATTGCAGACGCTGGAGTTCATTCTCTGCCTGCTGCTGATCGACCGTCTGTTTATTCTCAGCAGCAGTCAACTGCTCGGCGGCGACGCTCATGCGGGCGAGCTCGTGTTCCAACCGCCGCGTATGCTCTTCGAGGTGCGTCAGCTTCGCTTGCTCGTCGCGCAGTCGTTTATCGGCTTGGCTGCGACGCTCCGCTAGCTTCTCCTGCGCCTGCTCGGCCTCGGCCAGGCGAGCAACGAGCTCAGCGACCGCTTCCGAGTCTTCCGCCGTAGGCTGCTCAAAGACGGCATTCTCGACTGCCGTCGGCTCTTCTTGCTCAGCTTCAGCAAGCGCACGCTCACCCGCTCTTTGCGACAGCACGACCAGGAGCACCAACAACGCCCCCATAGTGCAAAGCAACACGGCAAGAAACGGAAATAAGCTGACCGCGTTCCCACTGGCGCTGGTTACACGATGTTTCATGCTGCCTTACTTTTCTGCGAACTCGACTGCTGCGCGTGGGCCAGCTCGATCTCTTCTGCCGTTTCCAACGGCTTGCCCACCAAATGGACACTCATCAACTGCAGCGCTGCCGACAGTCCGGCGGCTGTCTGCTGGAAGTTATGGGAACTGGCGAGCGATTTGAGATTGCTGTTGAGTGCGTCTTCCAATTGTTTGACTTGGCCCGTTGCTTCAACCACTTGCAGCATGATGTCGCCCTGCTTGATGAGTTGTTCCTGTTGGGCGACCGTTGTGCCAGCCGCTTCGACTAGCGCAGTCTGCATCTCTTTGAGCAGCAGTTCGCTCTGCTTGATCAGCTTCTCTTGTCGATTGGTCGCAACCAGCATTGCCTCGGCGACAGCTGCCTCGACATCGGCCAAATGTCGGCGATTCTCCTGGGCGAGTTGCTGCTCGGCTGCGGTGAGCGCGACGCGATGATCTTCTAATCCGGTAGTCAACGCCGTCGTATGCATCGCGACACCTTCGTTGATGGCATCGGTGTGTCGATCTAACCCAGCGTTAATTTGCTGTGAGTGTGCGACAAGCCCTTCGTTGAGTAGTTCGGCGTGCCGAATTAGCGTGCCCTCAAAGTCGGCAGTCTGCTGCTTTACGCCGTCATTTAGCGCGGCTGCGTGCCTTGTCATTCCCTCCAGCACGGCACCAGAAAGCGCCTCGTCCAGCGTTGTCGCGGTATCGGAGAGAATCTCAGACCACTGCCTGCTCGATCGATCGAACGACTTCTTCAAGAGCGCCGCCTGTTCGACCATGCCCGTCTGTACGGTATGGAGCAGCTGTTCGGAGATTCGTCGGACCGAGGCCAAATGTGGATCGTTCTCCGATCCGTACTGTCGGAAGCGACCCACGAGCTGTCTCGCTACGCTTGCATCGACGAGGGCGAGCAGACGCACTTCAACGCGTTCGACGCAGTAGCGTGCGAACAGCAATACGGTCGAGAGCGAGAGTGCTAGTGCTGTGGTGTCGAAGGCAACACTCAACCCTGAAATGACAGCTGGCAACGACTCATCCATCGCTTCGCCAGACAGATTAAGTTTGGCAATGGCGAGCGTGATGCCAATCACTGTGCCGAGAAAACCCAAGATTGGAATCGTGGAAAGGATGATCCTCGTCATGGCATAGCTTTGATGCATAAGCGAGAAATCAGCTTCTTCCAAATGATGGAGTTGCTTTTCCAATCCGTCCGCTGACCCTGTGCGTTGTACGTAATCCAGCGCTTCCCGCAATCGGCGGACTAGATAACTGTCCTGTACGGCGGCAGATTCGTTTTCTAGTTGCGCCAGCAGCGCGGGAGCATCTGACGGTGATTGACCGGAGTCGCCGGGCGGCGATAGCCTCACTCGATCAACTGACGCGAACTGCATCAGTACACCCAGCAGCTTGATCAAAAGCCCGGCTGCGCCAACGAAGAACAACCCGGTCGTGCAATAAGCGACGGTATGTCCTGCGAAGTAACGGGCGTAAAACGATCCGTCGTCAGCGCCGCGAACCACGAGGGCGTAGAACGCAAGGCATGCAAGCCCTCCCCAGATAAAGGCCTGACGCAGCAACCACTCAGAAAAGGAAGTAACGCGAGACACGGTGAGCATCCTTTCACAACGCTTCTAGTTGACCACGGCGCGAGCCCGGCGCATGCCGATTTCGCGGTACCGTCTGTCCATACAATCGGCGCAAGCGGCAAAGTTTATGAAGGGTTTTGGCAAAAAGCGGCCGTCTGCTAGCACACACGGGCAGGATCGCGCTGGTCAATTTCCGGATACCCGCAAGCCGCTGGCAATGTTTCGGCAATTGTTAAACTTTGCCGAAGCCGCAGCATCGATCCGTCGATAAACCTTACGCCTACTCAGTGAATGAGCACAGCACATAGCCGCCAGCGCAACACGCCGCACGCGGACTGAATACACCCAGGGGGGCTAGCAGCCCGGGCGACTCGATCTCGTCCGGGCTGCGTTTATTCTGTAGAGCCCACTTATGTCGCGGACGGACGTTAGCTGATCGCCTTGGCAAGAAAAAGGCAGCGCATTGCTGACTGAGCGCCACCAGCGTGGTCAAATCCGGCCGAACGATACGCAGCGCGTGCCGGCGAATTCTCTTCGAACACTTCTAGCGTCAGCTTGCAGCAGCCAAGTCGGCGTGCTTGCGCTTCGACGGCGATCAGCAACTGCTTACCGATACCTTGCCCGCGATGCTCCGCCGCGACGGCGATATCGTGAATGTTGAGCAGCGGTTTGGCGGCGAAGGTCGAAAATCCTAGAAAGCAAACCGCGACGCCGACGGCTCGCTCGCCGATATATGCTAGCAAGACATGAGTCGTCGGATGCTGTTGCAACCCGCCGATGAGTCGTTCGCGCACGTCTTTGGCGAGCGGCTTTCCGCTGATGACTGGTTCTTGCGAGTACTCGTCAAGCAGGTCGAGTATTGCCTGCTGTTGGCCAAGGTCGTTTAAATCCGCCAAGACGATTTCGGCTTCGGACATATCGCGTCATCCTCTTCGGCGGATACAAAACATCTACACCTCTACGTGCAAATTTTCTAACACGGCGAATAGGTCGCGAAACAGCGAGGTGTCTCCCACAGTCGCACTTCTACGATCGGGACGCCGTCAGAACGATTCGCATCGTAGATCAGCTTCGCGATATTCTCTGCCGTCGGGTTCTCGTCGATGAGGTACAGCGGTTCGCCCATATCTTGCAAGATCGGAACCACGGGATCGGACTTATTGAGAATCATGCGGTGATCGAGATTTTCATCGATCCAGGTACTCACTGCTTTTTTGATGTCGGCAAAATCGAGAACCATACCACGGTGGTCCAATTTGGGACCTTCAATCGAGATTACAGCTCGACCATTGTGCCCGTGCAAGTGACGGCACTTGCCGTCGTAGTTGAGTAGTCGATGGCCGTAGCAAAAATCGATTTCGCGCGTCACTCGAAACATGGTTGCCGCTTTCTCGTAGTTAGGTCGTGGCGACGCCGCGGGCGTACGCCGTTGGATCGCCGAAAGGAAGTGACTGCAACGACCGCGCGCGCTCAGCACACTTATTGCAATCTCCGCAGTGCATTCCATTTTGGGGCGCGAGGCATGAAAACGTCAAATGCAGAGGTAATTCAGTCTCGTGCTCGAGAACCTCGGCCTTGGTCAGGTTTTCGAATGGACGAAGAATTTCGACGGCGGCTCCCGTGCCGACAGTAATTGAGGCTTGAAATAGATCGAAGAACTCTGGCGTAGCGTCGTCAAATGGGTTGTCGAAGAGCGTCGCTATTGCCAATTTTGCCACCCCGTGTTGTCCGCACCAGATTAGGGGTTTTAGCAACAGCAGCGGATTGCGAGCGGGAAGCTGTACAGCGCTGTCACAAGAGTCGGCGCCAGGAACACAATCGCCCGTGGTGCTCCAATGCTCGCCATACAGATCGTCGGCGGGCATGTCTAAAGTAACGAGCGGATCGATTTGATTGGTATCTAACGCACAAATAAGTCGATCCGCGGCGCTGAGTTCAACGCTTTCCCAACGGCAGCCGGTGTTGACGTAAAACGGTTGAACTCGGTGACCGCGGTTGAGAAGAAAGCTCAAAAGAACTGCGCTGTCGAGTCCTCCACTGAGCATTAGGCCAATTGGTTCAGACGTTACCGTTCGCAGCTCCATTTAGATCAGCGTAGCAGAATGCCCAATGGTTGCAAGAATCCCACAGCAGTAGTAGCCGGCCGAATTGGTCGTGGCTTGAGCCAAGCTGTGTGGTAAGCTGCCCACTCTCGGCAACCGACCGCAACAAAGACGTTCACCGCACTACCGACCTCAAACGCCTTCGATCAATCACCTCATGACTCAATTTTCCAAACGTCGTGATAAGCTGATCAGCATGCTTCGTAGGGAGAAGCAAGAAGCGTTACTCGTCACGAATCCGACGAACGTTAGCTACTTAACTGGCTTCACGGGAGAAGACAGCTACCTTCTCGTGACGCTCGGCCAGTGCATCGTTCTCAGCGATCAACGCTTCACGACACAACTCGAAGAGGAATGCCCAGATCTCACCTTCGAGATACGTGGACCGGGCAGAAAGATGCTCTCCAGCGTGGCCGATTTGCTCAAACGGCTGAAGATCCGCGCCGTTGGCATCGAAGCAAACTCGATGACTGTCGCCCTGCACAACGCGCTGCAGTCAGCATTGGAGAGGTGCGACTTACTTCCCACCGATGGTTTGATCGAGCAGTTGCGGATGATCAAAGATCGCAGCGAAATCGACCGCACTCGCAATGCCTGCAACATCGCACGGCGCACGTTCGAAGTGGTGCGTGCATCCCTGACACCCGAGATGACCGAACAGCAGGTAGCCGCTGACCTGGAATACCAGGCTCGTCGCTTCGGCGGAAAATGCATGAGCTTTCCTTCCATCGTTGCGGTTGGTCATCGTGCGGCACTCCCTCACGCGAGCCCTACAGACCAGCGATTAGGTGCCGGCGATTTTGTGCTAATCGACTGGGGTGTGAACGAAGGTCAGTACGCGAGTGACTTGACGCGAATTTTGGTCACCGGTAAAATCTTGCCCAAACTACGCAAGATATATGGCATTGTGCTCAAGGCACAGCTGGCTGGAATCAGGGCAATTCGACCGGGCGTGACGGCTGGCGCCGTCGATCGGGCGGCCCGAAGCGTGATCGAGAAAGCCGGCTTTGGCAAGCACTTCGGGCACAGTCTGGGGCATGGCACTGGGCTTGAGGTTCACGAGGCTCCGCGTCTCGGCAGCGGGCAATCGACTGTGCTTAAGGCAGGTATGATTGTCACGGTCGAGCCTGGGATATATCTGCCCGGTTGGGGAGGCGTGCGAATCGAAGATGATGTCCTCGTTACGCGGGGCGGGTACGAGGTACTGACATCGGTGCCGAAAGAGCTCGATCAATGCCTCGTGGGCTAATCGCGGGATTCATTGGCCGTCATATCGTGTCGTGGTGGTCGTGTCGTGGTGGCTAAATCGCTAAGAACGTATTGAGTTTCGGTACGGCTAGGAGAACTAGATGGCTAACGGTGGTTCGACAGCAGGCGGCAGCGATGTGTTTGACGTGCGTAAGGTGCGTCGACTTGTCGAGTTGATGAAGGAGTACGAACTCGCAGAGGTCGACCTCCAGCAAGGCGATCACAGGATCCGGCTGAAACGAGGCGGCGAGCCCGTCATCACGGCAGCAGCGCCCGCAGCAGTCGCTCCGCCAGTGGCCGCAGCGCCTCCGAAAGCAGCGCCAGCTGCTACGCCCACAGCTAGTCCCGGCAGCGCATCGGCAGCCAATGATGCGGACACAACGTTTATCACCAGCCCGATGGTAGGCACCTTTTATAAGTCTTCCAGCCCCGACTCGCCGGCATTCGTCAACGTTGGCGACCGCGTCAACGCTGACACGACCGTATGCATTCTGGAGGCGATGAAAGTCTTCAACGAGATTCCTGCCGACTGCTCAGGCACGATTGTCTCATGCCTCGCTGAGAATGGCGACGCCATCGAATTCGGACAGAAGCTCTTCGAAATCAAGGCCAGTTGATACGCCCTCTCGATTCGTTCGCGAAAAAGCGCATCGCGTCTGATACCCTTTCATCACCGCACGCTAACTGCTTCTATGTACCAAAGAATTCTCATTGCCAACCGTGGTGAAATAGCTCAACGGGTAATCCGCGCCTGTCGCGACCTTGGCATTGAGACGGTTGCCATCTACAGCGAAGCAGACAAAGACGCGCACTACCTCGAGCTTGCGGACGAGGCCTTCTGCGTTGGGCCCGCCCGACCGGTCGACAGCTATCTGAAGATTGCCAATGTGATCAGCGCTGCCGAAGTCGGCAATGTGCAGGCGATTCATCCAGGCTATGGATTCCTGGCTGAGAACGCACACTTCAACGAAATCTGCCGCAGTTGCAAAATTGACTTTATCGGGCCGCAACCGGACGCAATGGCCAAGCTCGGCGACAAGAACGAAGCACGCGAAATGGCTAAAGCCGCTGGCGTTCCTGTTGTTCCCGGCAGTGATGGCCTCGTGGAAAACACAGACCAGGCCCTGAAGTTCGCCCACGAAGTTGGCTTCCCCGTATTGATCAAAGCCGTGGCCGGCGGCGGTGGCAAGGGAATGCGTGTCGCGGCAAATGATCTAGCACTGAAATCGGCGCTACAGCAGGCGCAGACGGAAGCCGAGGCTGCATTTGGAAACGGCGCCGTGTATCTCGAAAAGTATGTCGAACAACCACGGCACGTCGAAGTGCAAGTTATCGCTGACCACCATGGCAATGTGGTGCATCTTTGGGAACGCGATTGCAGCGTGCAACGCCGCCATCAGAAGCTAATCGAAGAAAGCCCAAGCACTTGCATCAATCAAAAAACCCGTTTGGCAATGTGTGATGCGGCCTGCAGGATGATCAAGCAGGCCAATTACACCAATGCGGCGACTGTTGAGTTCATCGTCGATAAAGACGGTAATTTCTACTTCATCGAAGTTAACGCTCGCATTCAGGTCGAACATCCAGTGACCGAAATGGTTACCGGCATCGATCTCATCAAGCAGCAAATTCTCGTTGCCAGCGGTGAGCCGTTGCCGTTCAAGCAGAAAGAGATCAAGCAGACCGGGGCATCAATTGAGTGTCGCATCAACGCAGAGAACCCGGCACGCAATTTCCAGCCATCGCCGGGACGAATCGAACGGCTGTTCGCACCCGGCGGTTTTGGGGTTCGCTGGGAGTCGCATGCCCACAGCGGCTACACGGTGCCGCCATACTACGACTCGATGATTGGTAAGTTGCTGGTCCACCAGCCGACGCGTGCGGAGGCAATTGCCACCATGCAGCGGGCGTTGGCGGAGCTTCGGGTGGATGGCATTCACACGACCAAGCCGATCCACCAAGACATCTTGAGTCACACGGCGTTTGTCGAAGGCCGCATCGATACGACGTTTGTTGAACGGGTCTTCTCCGCCGACTAGCAGCCGACGACGCTCTGAAAACCCCCTTTGCAGGCGCTCCGGCGAACGCATTGGCCCCTCAACCTCAGCCTTAGAGCGTCTCGACCACCAGCGAATGCCATCCCGTGCTGTAAGTTTCAAAACCAGGAGCTTGAGCGTGGGCAACGCACGCCGGCTTGCCATCATAGCTACCGAGAACGTAGTTCTTTGCCTCGGCGAAGACCGTATCGCGATTGGGAAGCTCGAGATGCTCATCAAGCTGATGTCCCGCCGAATCGGCAAGGATCAAACCCTGGTCATCACAAATGCAGCAGCGTGTTCGCGTCCTTTCCGCATCCGAAAGCGGCGTTTGCTGCATGATCGCCTGAGCAAACTCCTCCCAGTTGAACAGGATACCTAGTACTCCTAGCAACTGACCGTCGGCGTGTCCATCTTTGCGAACACCGCATGAGTAGGCTAACACACTGTGACCATTTACCAAGTTGGAGCGATGTGCGGTTTCAAAGCCATATTCGTCGCCGCTTCGCGTCTGCTTGGCTTCGAGAAACCACTGTGCCGACTCGACCGATCTTCCGCGTGACTGGAACTCGGCAGGTTTGCCATTCGCGACGATTCGACCGTCCAGATCGCACAGCACAAGGTCGTGATAGACCGTGTAGGCACTCAGAATCACACCGAGACGATGCGACGCGTATTCAAACGCTTCGTCAGTGCCGCTCGTCAGCGCATCGACCAGACTACTGTCGGTCGCCCACCAACGGACGCCGCACGTTCGTTCGTACAGGTTGCGGTCAATCAGATCGACATTCGTCAGCGCCATATCTGCCAGACGTCCGCCGCGCACTCGCGAACCGATCACCTCGAGCAAATCGTCAATCGAGGACTTGGTTTGGTTTGCCATCGAGTTGGCGATATCAGCGGTCTTACCCGACAGAGTTTGCATTTCCTGCGCGACAACGCTGAATGCCGCGCCTGACTGACCGGCACGAGCCGCTTCGATGCGAGCGTTCAAGGCCAGGAGATGCGTATTGGAGTTCACATCGTTGATCTGTTCGATCGCCTCGGTAAGCG
The DNA here is from genome assembly GCA_039184115.1 of Planctomycetota bacterium. Classification (GTDB taxonomy): domain Bacteria; phylum Planctomycetota; class Planctomycetia; order Pirellulales; family Lacipirellulaceae; genus Bythopirellula. The sequence continues at coordinate 45,019 of JBCDBK010000034.1, forward strand.
TGTCGGACAGATTTCCGATGTAGTAGGAGATCGAATCTGTGCTTGTTTCAAATTTCTCGCTGTCGACGGCGGGCCCATCTAACGTGGCACTCGACATGTTTGCTTCTCCTCACTTACCTGGGGCATCGGTATTCGGCACCACGGAGATCGCCTTAGTTCTCGTGGCTAAACGCTGCGTCGGTGATTGAAAAAATCTAGGATGCCGACGCTGATGCGGTATACCAAGAGCCCATTAGATTCGAGAAAATCGACGCAGCGAGGTCGGTATCTATCGGACATAGAGGTTCTAACGGTGGACACAGCAGCAGAAACCGACCCAGCTTTCTGACATGACTTGCCTCTCGAGATGACAGTTGCAGTCGCCAAAGCATCTGACCTGCCAACGTCCAGTCTTTCTTGCCATGGCGAAATTCATGACCTAGGGTTGCGTAGCTTGGGCTCCCCGCAGGCCTTTTCGATACTATCCTTTTCCAATCTTCTCGATCACGCTCTGCGTGCGATTTGAAGTGATTTCCTGCCGCCCCGGGGATGACTCCATGATGTCCTGCGCCGTTGAAGTGCCAACTTGGAACCTTGGTCAACTGCAAACCGAGTTACCCAAGAATGTGTTGACTGGATCGCTGCGTTACGAAGAATTTCGCCCGCTTGGCCAAGGTGGAAAGGCGGAGGTCTTTCGATGTCGCGATGTCACGCTGGGGCGCGATGTTGCTTTCAAAGTGCTGCATTACTCGTTGATGGAGAGTTCGGTCGAGCAGCGGATGCTGGTGAGAGAGGCCCGCATCATGGCGACTCTCGATCACTCGCACATTCCTCCGATTCACGACCTTGGTCGAGACCGGTATGGACGACCCTATTTCACGATGGCCTTAATTCAAGGGAGCACGCTGCGCGACCTCATGGAAGCAGCACTCGCAGCGGCTGATTCCGCCGACGCCGATGCGACTCAGTTAGAACTTGTCGCGCATGTCTTGCATGCTGGCGAGGTATTGCATCACGCCCATCAGCTGGGCGTGGTTCACTGCGATGTCAAACCCGAAAACTTGGTGATCGGTACAGACGGCAAGATTCGAATCATCGACTGGGGGCTGGCGGCTTTGACTGTGGAAACGGAGCTTGAAGAAGAGCGGCTAGAAGATAGCTGGGGCCGACAGGGCTCCCCTCTATACATGTCGCCAGAACAGGTCGCGTGTGATCCCATGCTGCAACCAGCCACTGATATCTACAGTCTCGCCTGCGTGCTGTACGAATGCCTGACTCATGAGTCGC
>JBCDBK010000035.1:0-46143 GCA_039184115.1 Planctomycetota bacterium
AACTCGGCGGAGTACCAGGCTCCGCCGGTGCGGTGGCCACATGCAACTTGATGCGCTGGTTAATTTGGTCGCGTAACTCGAGCTGAGGCAGGGTCTCGGCCGGTGGTGGAGCTGGGGCCTGAGCAACAGGCGTGACAGTCGCTGCGATGTTGGGCGATCCGATCCGGGGCAAGCGCGCCAAGACTATCGGTTCCTGACTCGCCACCTGGCCAGCAGTGCGCTGGTGGAAATAGGTTGAGCCATCGGTACGTCGTAGGTTTGACACGTCGATCATCCTTGTTCGACAGAATTGCTTCGACCTGGTGGGGTTCCACGATGTCGTGCTAGCAAATAACGATAACGAGAACCGTCGCGCAGAGCCCCGGCCTGTCCTTAGTATCGGTGACGTCTAGGTAACTCTTGAGGGTGGATTTGGTTGTAGTACCCTACGGTATCCCACAACGCTATCACCGAGCTTTGGCCGCTTGCCGTGCTGGGTCAGTGCGCCAATCGACCGCCGGCCAGAGAATAGTCGCACCGTCGCGACCGCTGGTCAGGACGGCGCTGCCATCAGGAGAAAAACTGACGGACGTCAGCTCTTGATCGTGACCGAGCAGGGTTAGAATCTCTTTGCCCGTGTTCGCGTCCCACAGCTTGGCCGTGTTGTCTTGGCTAGCCGTCATGGCTCGCTGACCGTCAGGCGAAAACGCGACGCTCGTAATGCTATCGGTGTGACCAGCCAACCTCTGCAAAGGCTTGCCCGTGCTAGCATCCCAGATCAACGCTGTGTTGTCTTCGCTGCCGGTGATCACGCGCGTCCCGTCGAGCGAGAACTCGCCGCACAGCACACCCCACTCGTGTCCGGTGAGTGATTGCATTGACTCCCCGGTTGCAGCATTCCAGATTTGCGCGGTCTTGTCGCTCGAGGCGGTAAGTACGCGCGTGCCATCGGCACTAAACCGAGCCTGACGCACGCGTGACGAGTGACCACGCATAACTAGGTCGCTAGGTTGACCGCTAATCACATCCCAAAGACGTGCGGTACCGTCATCGCTGCCGGTCAGAATCGTTCGGCCATCGGGTGAGAACTCAACGCTATTGACGTAGCCTTCGTGCAATCCGTCCAGCTTGCGCAGCGCCTGGCCCGTGTCGATATCCCAGATCTTGGCCGATTGATCCCAGCTGCCCGTGACAAGCAGCTTGCCGTCCGGCGAAATGTCAGCAGCGGCGACCGCTCCATGCGGACTAAATCGCACGGTCATCTCTCGCGAGTCTAAATCCCACATTCGTGCGTCGTTGCCACCGATCGTCAGCACTCCATCCCCACCAGGATTGAAGCGAGCGGCCCACAGCACGCCAGCGCCTTCACCGAAATCCATCCACACGGATTCGCCTGGGGTGACGATCTCTTCGCCGGTGGCGAGATCCCAAATTTGTGCCGTGCCCTTGGCGGCAGAAGCGGCCAAGGCGAAGTTGCCGTCTGCGGAGAGATCGACCGAGGTATAGGCGACTTCGTCGTCCGTCGGATCGATCACGCGTAGCAGCTGCGCGTCGGGCAGCGACCACAGTCGTAGCTTTCCGTCGTCGCAAGTGGTGAGCGCGCGCTCGCCATCGCGTGAGACCGACATGTCGGCGACCCAAGTCGGATGAGTCAGCACCAACTCGGTAATCTCTTGACCCGACGCGACATCCCATTGTCCACACGTGTTGTCGCCGCTGGAGGTCACCAGCCGCGCTCCTTGTCGGACGAACGCCATCGCGGTAATCGAACGGCTATGTCCACGCAGCCAATGCGATTCCGTCCAACTCGCGTCGTCGTCGGCCAGCTGCCACAGTCGGCACCGTCCCAGGTCGTCGCCGGTCGCCAAAATCCGCCCATCGTCAGCAAAGCTCAGAGCCGTGACCGGCGCGTCGTGACCCGAGAGCGTCGCGACTTGTTTGCCCGTCTGAGCGTTCCACACTAGCGCTTCGGTACCGGCACTACCGGTCGCGATCCAACGTCCGTTGGGCGAGATGGTCAGCGCCGCGGTGCGGCCGGTGCCTTCGAGTTGCAAGACTTCGGTGCCGGAGGCTACATCCCACACCCGCACCGTGCCGTCACCGGCCCCGGTTGCCAGTCTTGCGCCGTCGGCGAAAAAGATAGCTGAGGACGCCAGAAAATCATGGCCCTCGGCAAATACTTGCAGTGGTGTTCGTCGCTGCGCGTCCCACAAAGTCGCTGTGCGGTCACGGCTGGCTGTCACAATCCGTTGGCCATCGCGAGAGAAACGTGCCGCCAGAACCGCGTCGCCTTGAGTGCCGGCCTTCCCGGCGCCAAGCACGAGCGCTTCGCCGTAGGCACTTGGCTGCCAGAGTTTAATGAGCTGATCGCGCCCACCCGAAAGAAGTTTCTTGCCATCCGGCGAAAACGCACAATCGCGAACGTGGCTAGCGTGACCGCGAATGACTTCGCTTTCGACGCCGCTTCGGAAGTCCCACACGCGCAGTACGTTGTCTTGGCCACCCGACACAAGCTGCTGCCCGTCGGGCGAGAAGGCTAAAGTGCGAATCGGGCCATCATGCTGTGCCAGCTCGACGAACGGGGCCGGTGGATCGGTCTCGCGATTGAGCCTCCGACCGATATCGATCGGCTGCGCCGTTTCTGGGCTCCACATTAGCACCCGACGATCGTAGCCAGCCGTCGCGACTGACTGGCCGTCGGGCGAGAACTGTGCCGCATAGATCGGACCTTTGTGCTTGGCAAACTCGGTAAGCCATTGATAGCGACCATCCTTGCGTGCCCAAACAATCGCCGTACCATCCTGACTGATCGTGACTATACGCTCGTTATCGGGAGAAAACTCCGCCGCCCACACCCACCAGCTGTGTCCGCTGAGCGTCTGCGTCAGTTCGCCGGTCTCGGCGTCCCAGAGCTTGGCGTTGTTGTCGAAACCTGCCGTCAGCAGTTGCTTGCCGTCGTTTGAAAACCGCACACTCACAACAGCGTCTTCGTGGCCTGCGATAGTCTGTTGTAGCTCGCCGCTCTCAATACTATGTAGCTGAACTGTGCCATCACTGCTGGCGGTGGCGAAGCGCCCACCGCTTGGATCAAACGCTACCGCATGCACGTACTCGCCGTGCGTAACTGTGTGCAGTGCGCCGCCCGATTCGGCGTCCCAGAGCTTGGCTTTGCCATCCCAATCGCCGCTGAGATAGTAGCGACCATCAGCGGAAATCGCCACCGCCTCCACGGGTCCGTCAACGCGCCAAGTCCGTTTGCTGAGCCGGCAAAGGTGCGACAAGCGGCCCCATTCCCAATGACGGAGCATGGGATTGCATTGTTCGAGCAACTCGAACGCGCGGTCGAACGCGTTTTCTTCAATCTTGGCGTTCGCCAGGCCGATCCGCGCAACGTAGGCCTCGTATTCTTCTGCCTGCTTGGCATCGATCGCTAGCCTTTTCTGCCGCTGAGCCTCAGCTGCGTTCTTTGTTGCAATCTGCTCTTGCTCTTGGGCTTTTTTCCGTTGTTCGACCGCCACTTTTCGCTGGGTTTCTTCCGCCTCGCGAGCGGCTTCGGCCTTCTGGTAATTCTCGTCCGCGCGGTCACGTTGGGCAATCGCTTCGTTTCGCTGGGCTCGCACGGCAAAGTACGAAGCGGAAACAATTCCGACCACGGCCACCAATAGCGCAGCCACAGCGCGTTTCATGAGCGTCAGTCGTCGATTGCGCGACTCGCGCTCGTCGCGCCCCGCAACCAGCTTGGCCAGCAAGTCGGCGTGCTCTTGTTCGTTTTCGTCCAGCAGTGAAATGCCAAGATCAAAATCGCTGCGTTCTAGCGCCGACTGGGCATACGCCCCGCGCGCGGCAGTTAGCAAGGCCTGCGCCCGACTGTTGCCCGACCACATAGCTACGGCCTCTTCAAATCCGTACACAGCACGCGAATAGAGGTCGTAGTCGTCTGCATCGATGGCTGCCTGTAGATTCTTCGAGGCGCTATCGGTCAGCAGTACGCTCTCCGAGTGCGACTGGTACTGACGCACGGCGGCCTGAAACTCCTGCACCGTCGCGTAGCGCTGGTCGGTCTTGGTAGCCATTGCCCGCATCGCGATATCCATCAGTTCGCCCGACGCTTCGGTTTCGACGAACTTGTTCTTCGCGGCGGCAAACAGACAGGCCATCACCGTCTTGCCTGAGTGCGGTGGCTTGCCGGTCACAATCTCAAACAAGATCGCACCGAGCAAGTAGATATCGCTGGCCGTGGTGATCTGATCGACCGGCCCGGTTGCCATCTCGGGGGCCATGTAGGCAGGTGTTCCACCCATCACATCCGACTGACTGACCGCATCGGCGTTGGGAAATTCGGCACTGATGCGCGCCAGTCCCCAGTCCATCACGAGCACTTCGCCAAAGTCGCCGAGCATGACGTTCTCTGGCTTCAAGTCACGATGTAACACGCCATTAGCATGCGCGAACGCAATCGCGTCGGCAACGCGCAGCAAGATATTCAGATTGTCTTCCAGCGTATTCTGCTGAAATACATCGTCCCACGGGGTGCCACGCACGCGCTTCATCGAATAAAACAAAGCACCCGAATCGTTGGAACCGAGATCGTAAATGGGCACGATATTCGGATGGTCGAGCTCGCCCGTGACGACCGCCTCGGAGATGAATTTCTCGCGCTGCTCAAGCGTGTGCTCGTCCGTCCCTTTGAGCATCTTTACCGCGACGGTGCGCGCGATGGCCGATTGCCGGGCGGCATACACCACACCCATGCCGCCTTCGCCAATCACGTCCAGCAGCTCGTAGTCGGGCGCATCAGCAGCCGAAGTTACGGGGATGTCGGTCTCGTTCGGCGAGCGCACTTGGCGCGATTTGACGACCAGCGACGAACGCGTTTGCATTTCGCCGTGGATTGTCTCCTTTTGTTTGATCGTAACATCTGGGTCGTTTTCGCCACCGGCCACGTTGTCGAGCCACTGAGCAGTGACCATGCTGTCGGTCACATCGATGTTGATTGATCCGTCGCCGAACTTCGTGTCGGTGAAGTCAATCGTCTGCTCGCCGGCAAAGGCGACGGTCCCTGGTTTGGACGAAGGTGGCGACGGCGGGTCAGCAGCAGACGATTGCGTCGGCAACTCCATCGTCTGGATGGTGTCTGGATTGACGTCCGGCGTCGTATCGTCGTGTTGGCTCGGATCGAGCGTATCAAGTTCGCTGACGTTCGCGTCGTCTGCTTGGTCGGCTGCGTCCGTAGCTCCTGCTAAGTCTTGCTCGAGCGTATCGCGAATGTCTTGGATATTGCGCTGCGGAACTTTGCGCAGGGCGGCGCCACACTTGCCGCAGCGACCTAGCGCCAGCGACTTCGCGTCGACCTCAGCGTTACAGGCATGACAGGTAGGCATCGATGATCCGCGTCAAGCAATAGAGAAGTGGTGTCGATCAACCTTGATTGTAATTTGGGCGGCGCGAAAATAGGAGCCAGCTAAGCGTTTTTCCGATTGTTTGCGTTATCACGCTTATGCAGCCGCCTCCGCAACTTCTGCCACTTTTGCTCACTGGCGTTCGCGAGCGCTTTCTCAACACGCTCCGCCCAGTCGCGTCCCGATTTCGATGCCGTCAGTCCAAGCAACGAAGTACCGAGCAGCGACCCACCCAGCTGAATCCGACGCCGAACGTTGTCACTCGGGAAAGACGCGTTCGCCTGATCGTCACGATCGTCCGAACCTGCAGGCAACGCTTCGCTATCGTCCACATCGGTACTCGTCTGCGGAGCCTGCAAGACTGGCTCCTCGATCACCGGCGCATCAACTTCGCCCTGGGTCGACTCGTCCGTGGGCGGTCGATCGCGTGTGCCTTCCGAATCGTCGCCTGGATCGATGACCTTGCCGTTTCGCACATAAACTTCGATGACCAGACGCCGCGTGTTGGTCTCGGTACGGACGAGATAGATTCGATAGCGGTTGTCGGGCAGCGTGCGGAACAAACCAGGTAGATCGTCAAGTACTTCGGTACGGAGACGATAACCTTCGCTCTCAGCACCTGTCGCGGGATCGATGACGCGTAGCTCGAGGTAGCGATCGGTGGTGGATTGGATGTCGCCCACCGCCGTACGCAGATCGATCGTCTGGACATTCCCCTGATCGCTGGAAGTTGCGCCGACGAACATCACGCCGTCATCCTGCTGCGGAAAGATAAGTCTCGGCACCGTGGGTGTAGTATCAATCACCACCGGATCGCCGCCAACACCTGGATTGCTAATCGCGATCGCCTGCGTCACACTCTGGCCAGGGTCGACCACAAGCGGCATGCCGAAGTCATCGTCGCGGACAAACACCGAGATTAGAATGTCGGACGCAGGCGAGGTGGGATCCGGCGGACCATCGTAGGTGTGGTCTAGCGAAAGTGTGTTGGTACCCGGTCCAACGACGGCTGTCTCGGGGACGAAGCGATCGGCTGGGGGCAACTCAAGTTTGTCGCCCCAGTCGACCCAGACGGTTAGCGTCTCGGTACCTGGATCTTCAAATTCGATCACGATGGTCGTTTCGCCCCGCGTGTTCACGTCGGTCGCTGAGATAATCGGCACCAGCATGGGATCAACATTCAGCACCTTGGCGGTAATCTTGCGTGTGACCGTACCGCCATCATCGTCGCTGAGTGTGACCGTGATCGTGTAGAGGTTGTCAGCGTCATTGTCCAAGTACTGATGGCTATCGACCAGTTTGCCCAGGGTTTCGACACCGACCGATCCGCTGAGCACTTCGGCAGGCAGCTGGCCCATCTCGACGGTGCCGTCGCCCCAATCGATGGTGTAGCTGAAAGTCTCGACGACCTCTCCGCCAACGTTGAGCGGGTTGTCGAAGCCGGGATCCGAAAATTCTCCCAGATCGAACAGGTCGAGCGTCTCACTCTCGCTGATCATCAACTCGCGCTCGGTCAGTACCAACGTCGGTGCGACGTTGTCGACTTGAATCTGGAAGGTCCGCTCCACAAACCCTCCGTCATCGTCGCCAACGGTGATGGTCACCGTGTACAGCCCATTATCGGCGTACGTGTGGGCCGAACTATCGAGACCGGCGACAGTGTTCATACCCGGCCCGCCGCTGACGCGATTGACGACGCCCAGCGCTTCGATGGCTGTGCCGTCTCCCCAGTTGATGGTGGCAGCAGTAAACGTTTCGACGCTGCCGATGTCTTCGCCTTCTTCTCCGTCAAAATTGGGATTGAGCGGATTGTCGAAGCCCGGGTCTTTGAGCGTCACACCCAAGTCGGCCAACGTAAATGATTCGCCCTCGTCGACGGTCGGAATTGGCTCGATACCCTCGAGCATCGGATCGACGTTGTTCACACGGACGCTAAAGGTTTGCACCGTCTCGCCAAGGTCGTCGTCTGCGACCGTGACCGTGACCGTATAAACGCCGTTGTCTGCGTAAATGTGGCTACCGCTGAGGCTGCCGAATCCTTCGGACTGATTGACGGTAACCGTTTCGACCGGTGAGCCATCACCCCAGTCGACCGTCGCGGTGTGCGTGTCGCGTGTGCCGACATCGGTAAACGCCCCCAGTCCGCCCCCCGTCAGATCGAGCAGGGCACCTTCGTCAACTTCCTGATCGACGGCCACGTCGAGCACAGGATTGACATTCTTCACAATCACTTCGGTCGTGGGGCGCGGCACACTCCGCCCACGATCGTCGTTGATGATACCAACTCGAATGGTGTAGCTATCACTCGGGGTGCCCGTCGGATCGTCGTCGAGATACTGATGGGTTGCGGTCACGGAGCGCGCGCCTGGTTCGATGTCGACACGCTCGACTGGCGTGCCATCGCCCCAGTTGATGCTTGCGAAGTGCGTATCTTCGAGCCCCGTGTCCTCGAACGTCACGCGAATCGTCGCGAAGCCGTTTTCATCAATCATCTCCACCGGTTCGATCTGCACATTAAACGGCGATACGTCTGCCACCGTCAGCAATACGCTTTTGGTGTCGCTACCCATGTCATCGTCGCGCAGACGGGCGGTGACATCGAACGTGTCGAACAGACTGTTCGAGGGATTATCGTCTGGGAACAAGCGAGACGCCTCAAACTCGCCTCCGCTGACTTCGATGGTTTCGTCGAACTGGCCGTCGCCCGTCCAATCGATGTCGAGCAGATAGGTGTCTTGCGTACCCGGGTCGGTGAACGTGCCGGTCAGCGTGGCGATCTCACCTTCTTCGATCGGCGAAGTGATCAGCAAGGTCTCAATGGTCGGCGCGACATTCTTGACGGTCACTGCGGCAGAGGCGGTCGCTTTGTCGCCGTTGCCATCAGTGACGCGCACCTTGATGGTGTTGACATCCACCGCGGCGGTCGTGGGGCCGTCGTCGAGATACTGATGGCTGGTACCCAAATAACGGACACCGGGCTCTAGCAGGTAGGTCTCGGTCTCGGAACCGTCGCCCCAGTCGATAAGTATCTTGTGCGTTATTTCAAAGTTCGGATTCTCAAACATCACAGCAAGTTGTAGCTGTTCGTTCTCGAAGATCTCGCTTTCGCCCAGAAACAACTCAACGTTGCTAGGACCTTGTGTCTCACCTTCGCCGGTGGCGCCGGGCGGAGGCTCGAATCCCTCGCCAACTTGCACATACTCGCCGCCGTCGGATAGGGGCCCTAGCAACAGTTCGGCAGCGCTGGCATCCAATACCCGCCGCTTTTCCAACCGACGCGGCGATAGTGGCGCAGCGGTAAACCGGCGCATAGAATCTTCAGCGCGACGCGCGCAGAAGTAGCGGCCCAGCCTACTGCCGAACAAAGCGAATAACCCCATAAACGTTGCCACCCAAAGAAAAGCGCAAAAAACGATTGTTGTCGATCTACTGCATAGTCATCTAGCGATGCGCCAAACCTCTATTATCCCGAGAAAACTACATTCTTGTCAAATTAGATAAACTTTAATGCTGGTTCCCGTAGACATGCATTTGGACACTTCTACTCGTGGGAAAACGCCAATTCTTCGGGAATTCGCTCACGCCAGTGTCAAACTAGTCAAACCCTGTCGGTTTTTACGCTCGTAGCAGTCCTGCGGGCAACAACGAATCCTCTGCAGGCAACGATTGTGACGCGTCGAAAACCCATAGCAGCGACGGCGCCCGCCGCCGCCACCTCGAACGTTTTTGTGACCGCGATCGGATGCAAACCATGTCTTCTGCAACCTACACCCCGCGCTGCCCGCATCGTATGGCCAAGACGGTTTCCGCGAGCTTGTGGATGCTTTGCATCGCAAGCCAGCTGAGCCTCACCACGGCCATTGAGTCACTTCGCGCCGAGGAACTCCTGGATTACCGCCTCGTTGACCCCGCCAGCCACATGCAGCCGTGGCCTGACGACGAGTCGGATATCTTAATCACACCACCGGCTACCGTCCGCATTGCAACCAAGTGGCGTACTAATCTCACAGGCAGTCGAAAACTGCGAACGCCCGCCGCAGAAGAACCAGCACAGTCGGAAGCTTCGTCGACGCAGCAACAGCCCAGTCCATCGCCAGTTGCTGATTCGACTTTGCCACTTCCCGTGGTGGATGCTCCCGCTGCGAGCACACCCTTAAGCGAAGAATCCCAACCGGTAGCCGCGGATGCTGAGAAAGTCGTCACCAAAGCTCCGACGGCTCTCGCGATCGAAGTGGCAACCGAAAACCCTGAATTGATTTCTCCACCGACCAAGTCCACAATCACCGCGCCGCCAGCAACAAGCGAGCCCTCTGCGCAGACAAATTGCTACCGCGCACCGGCACTGACGGAACTGTCGACTAGCATTGCGCTGCCGGACGGCGAGCTACCCACCGACGTGGCGACCTTGTGTGCTGGCGAAACCTCACCAACCGGCGACGCGAGACTCTACGGCGGTTGGGCCTGCGTCGACTACCATTGGTCGGCCACCTGCATGCATCACCGACCACTGTACTTTGAAGAAATCAACGCCGAGCGCTATGGCTACACGATCAGCTACGCATTGCAGCCTGTAATCTCCGCGGCACGTTTTTTTGCAACCATCCCGGCACTGCCTTACAAGATGGCCGTCGATGGTCCGCGTGACTGCGTTTACACGCTGGGCTACTATCGCCCCGGTAGTTGTGTCCCGCGCCGTTGCAATCGCCCTCCGTTTAGCTTGCGAGGATCAGCCGTCGAGACCGGTGTTATCGCGGGTTTAATTTTGCTAATTCCATAGCACGACCTCGGCGCTACCAAGGAAGCTTCAACAGTCTACCCAACTCAGTTTGCACAATTGAGCTAAGCGTCAAACGGCGCGATTCGATTTTGGCCGACGCGCGTGTGCCAACCAGAACCGGGGCATCGTGGGCGGTCAATCGCACTTGTGCCAGGTGGTATTTGCCCGGGTCGATCGCCACATCGTCCGACAGACGATTGGTCGACCGGCGTCCGACCTGAATAACCTCTCCTTCGAGCAAGTGCCAAGGCGACGACTCGGGTCGCAACTGCACGATCTGCCCCGTGCGAACGTCTTCGACATCCGCCTGATCGATCATTACCAGTGCCTCAAACTTCTCATGATCGGCAACCTGGGCGATTAGCGTTCCAGCTTCCACCCAACTGCCAAGATTACGCGTCTGCAAAGGCGTCCCCGTCCAGTTTGAAAGTACGCCCTCAGCGCTTTGATCGCGCGAGACGTCTGGCGGAGCAATCAACACGCCGTCGCGTGGAGCGCGCAAGGTAAGCTCCTCGACCTTGCCCTGCAACTGACCAAGCTGCTCCAGTGCATCTCGCGATTCAGCAACTGCCGTTGGTAGCTGCTCGGCCGCATGTTCGTTCCAGGTACGCATTGTCGAGAGCTGTTGCTGACGGAGCAGACTGACTTCGTACGCACCTTGCTGTCGCGTCAACGCGAGTTCAGCGTCATAGTTCTCCAGTCGAGCAATCACGTCGCCGCGGCTGACACGCGTACCAGCCGGCAACGCGAAAGTTAACTCGCCGCTGGCGACGGCATAGACAGGCGAACTGCTCCGGGCGACGAGCACCGCAGGTCCGCGCACCGCATACGTGACGGGCCACCATAATCCGGCAGCGACCATTGCCAAGACAACGGTCAACGCTGCTGCGAGCCTTGGTCTTCGCACTCGGTATCGCGTGGCTGGGTTTCGCCACATCTGCCACGCCGCGCGCACCGGTGCGAAGAGGATACCTGCGAGGGTGATCACGCCGATTGTGTAGACGAGGTTTTCGAGGCGGTACGGTCGCGCCCACGCGAGCAGCAAGGCGAATATGCTGATCAGCACCAGCGTCAGGTACACTCGCGCCGCCAACGCATAGAAGACAAGGCCCCGTCGCTGCCGCTCGGTTAACATCGGATCGGCCGTCGTCTGCTCGGCCAGAAGCCAGCGGCGCAAAGCAGCAGGAAACAGGCCTTGCGCGCGGCCCGACAGATTGGGCACTTCAACCAGATCAGACAAAATGTAGTACCCGTCGTAGCGCAGCAGCGGATTGGCATTCACGAGTAGCGTACCGACAGTGCACACGACAACCAGGCTTAGGCAGCATACGTTCAGCAAACCGGGCTGCGTGTGCCACCAGGCAATTATCGCCACGGCTGCGATCACTAGTTCCGCAATCATTCCCGCTGACGACACCGCGATGCGTCGCCATTTGCTGGGCACTCGCCAGACGTCGCTGACGTCGCAATAAAGACAGGGAATCATCGCGAGTAGCAACACACCGATCTCGTGGCAACGACCGCCAACGTGTTTGCAGGTGACGGCATGGGCAAATTCGTGAACGATCTTCACGAGGGCAACCGACGCCAACCAGACGAGCCAATAGCGAGGCTGAGCCAACTCGGCCAGAGTCGGCAACCTAGCGACCACTTCGTCGGCCTGGCCAATCGCGATCGAGAGCGCGCGAGCGATTACGATCATGACGCACACGAGCACTGGTAGCGAGTAAATCCACCGCAGTCGCCGGTGCAATCCGTCAACCAGCCGTGTCGCATCGATGCTGCCAAGTCGAAACGATAGCAACTTTAACCAGCTCTGCCATCGATCGGCACTGCGCTGGCGGCGATCTCGTTCCAGCAGTTCACTACCCTGCCCCGACGCTACGCTTTGCAGCAACCCCTGACTGTAGAGCTGATTGACACCCTGCTGCAATTGTTCTGAGGTGATCTTGCGCGGAGCAAAGCGAGACTCGAAGGCGCGCTGCAGCTGTTTGATCGACATCGACGCTTTGAGCGAATCGAAAAGAAAAAACTCTTCCGCCGACAGATGGAACATTTCGAGCGTCAGCGGATCTTTCAGCACATAGTTGGTCTGCGATGCGAACTGCACGGACGCACGTTGGATGTCAGCCCGCGCGCGAAGCACTAACGGACGATCGATCGAACTGCGCTGATAAGCTTGATCGACGGTCATGGCTCGATTTCCAACGCGCCTTGCTGACCGGGCCGAAGTAGCCCTGCGGCGTTTGATATCTCGGCCCACACTCGCACCTGACGTGTGACGGGCTCCATCTCGGGGCTCACGAAACGGACCACGCCGGGAAACTCGGCAGCCTTGCCATTGGCGGTTACGCGTAACGTTACAGACTTGCCAACCATCGCGGCGTCGGCTTGATCAGCAGGTAGAAACCCTTCTGCACGCAATTTGTCGACAGCGACCAGACGCAGTACTTTCGCGCCCACTTCCACCCACTCGCCGACCCTTCCACGCACGAGGACAACGCGACCGGCGAACGGTGCTGTCACTTCATGTTGCTGCAACTTCAGCCGCGCCGTGTCGACTTCGGCTTGCTTCAGCTGGACTCCAAATCGTTCTAGCACCAGCTCGTGCTCAGCCTGCTCGCGTTCTAATGTGAGCTTCTCGATGGTGAGCCGCTCGACGTCGAGTTGCGATTGAGAAATACTCTTGGGAAACTGTTCGATCGACTCGCTAGAGCGTTTCAGCTCTGCCTTCGCCACCTCAAGTGCCTTGTCAGCGTAGCGAATCGAGATTTCGTTGATTGCTTTGGCCTTCGCTTGCTCGTGCTCAAACTGGGCACGAGCGACTGCCAGTTCCGCTTGACGTTTATCGAGCGTCGCGAGCACCGCGCCCTTTTCGACCTGCTGCCCCTCGTTGACGGCGACATTCTGCAACACACCCGTTTGCTGCGCAGGAACTTCCGCCGCACGCAGCGGACGTAGCACAACCGAATCGATGCGCACCACGGCAGACGCTTCGACAAGCATCGTCACGCTCGGCGCGTTCATCGCCAAAATTGCCGCGCAGATTCTTGTTAGCCAAACGCCCATCAAAACACCAACCAACCGTAAAGAGTCTCCCAAATGTCATGCAGCCATACATACCCCAGCGACCGCTGGCCGCAGTAGATCTTTGCCTGCGCGGCCATCCCTGGACGAGCAGCGAGTAGTTCGGCGCTGTCGATGTCGACTTTCACTTCGAACGGTGGACTCGGCTGATCGAGATCGTCGGTGGTGACGACAGCTGCCGTGCTGATCGACTCGACATGACCGGCGAAAGTCTGCCCGGTTTCGCCCGCCACGCGAAATCGCACCGGCAGAGCGCCATCGTGTTGCCGCTGCGCCGCGACGACTTGGCCAATACGGTCCTGTGGCACGTCGGCTGTCAGTCGCCAGCCTGACGATGTGTCGGCCACCGTGAACAACAGCTGACCTCGTTTCACTGGTCTTGATTGCAGCAGGTTTTGCACATCAAGCGTCAATACGGTGCCGTCGATTGGACTACGCAATTTAAGCCCATCGCGCCGCCGCTTGAGAATCTTCAGCTGCAGTTGCAGGCTGGCGAGCTGCTTCTCTAGTTGTTCAGCCTCAGCCGACAGTGGCATCTTGTCGTTGTTCACCTCCTCACGCACTTGGCGGTCTGTTCGTACGACGGCGATCGCTTCGAGTCGTTTGCGCGTGGTTGCAATTTCTCCCTCGACTCGTTGCGTATCGAGTGAGAGCTGCGGATCGCTCAATAAGGCCAACACGTCACCGGCCTGAACACGTTGGCTGTGAACAATTGTCACGTCCACGATTTTACCATCCGTCGTCGCAAAGACATCACGTTCGACCTCCGGCTTCAGTGTTGCCTGTGCTTCGACTTCATAGTCAACTCGAACCAATATCAGCAAGCTGACTGCCAAGATTGCCACTGCCACAGATGCGGTCAGTTTTGTGATCCCCCAGTGGTCGCGCAGCCGCTGCCATCGATCTGCCCACTGCAGACAGGCACGTATCGGAAAGCGGCTCAGCTGCACCGCTTGGCGAAGCGCGGGCTCGCATAGGACGGCGAGTTCCAGCAGATGCTGCTTCGACAGATTCAGGTCGTCGCTAGTAAATTGTTCTGCGACCAGCACTGCGTCCACCGGTGAGACATCGGTTGGGTCAGAATCCGACGAATCGTTTGATCGAACCGCTGTTGCCACCAGCGTTCGCGCTTGCGACTCGTCAACATGCCGGGTGACGATCGCTTCGAGCTTCGGCGGTAGCTCGCTACTGTCCGACGGCGCGTCCGCATCGCAATACTCAACCGGCTCGCCCCACTCTGAGGTCGCCGCTGCCAGCTCTTGCAGTCGCTTAGTCACGTCAGCGCGAGGCTCCACACGGTCGGCTCCGCTGGCAGCAATCAATTTCCAGTCGGCTCCCAGTCTGACGATAACGCTCAGTCGATCGGCACCGACAAAGGTGCGCCCTTCGTTAGCAATCGCGTACGCCGTCTGTCGCAAGTCGGTCGATTGTTGGGTTCGTCGGATCAGTGCTAACGACTGATCGTATAGACCCCGTTCGTCACGTAGCGCGCGCAATTGCTCGTGGACATGAAAGTCGGTCGCGACGGTCGCGATGGTCTCGAGCAGCTCACGCGAGCCTCGTAGCACTTCCGGGCCAAGACCGGGGCGCATAAAGAGCTCGACAATCGCGTAGCCGTTGCGGTTGGGAGCCACCTCGATCGCATCGACGACAGGAACAAGAATCGCGACAGAAGCCGTTGGGTTGTCCGAGCGATCAGGCGTGCCACTGTGAGGTTGTCGTGTTGTGGTGTCGCGCTTGCGACCGACTTTGGCAAGCAACTCGTCGTGGCTAGAGCGCTGCGCAGCATCGTCATTCCTCAAAATCTGGTCGAGGTTGACCTGATGAATTGGCACCCATCGCCCGTCGGTATGCGGCTGCCAAACAGCACCACCGTCGGCTGCTAGCAATGTCACGCAACCTTCTAATAGTTCGCGATAGAACTCGCCGGCTTCAATCGGCGCGCGAGAGAGTTCTTGAAGCTGATCAACAAAGGTCTCGAATTGATGCCAATCATCTGTCGATGACGCAGCGCCGCGCAATCCGGAATCAGGTCCAGAGTCGAAGGCAGGATGAGGATCGGTTTTCGACATCATCCTCCCAGTATATCCAAGGTGTCTCGAAAACTGCTCGCCCACGCGGCTTGCTCGCTCAGAATGCGTCGCTAGCACGTCGGCTCGCGGCGGATTGGTAGACTGCGCAAAGTTTGACGCTTGTGACGGAAATCGTACTTCTGCCAGATATGACGTGCCGAAAACGAGAACGGAACTCATAGACCCGCGTTCCACGGAGCCGAGCCAGGAATTGCCCAGGCACCTGGAGGTTTCGCTAGTTTTCGCTTATCACTGTCGAAGACGTCCCGCATGCGTAAGAAATTCAATACTCGTCTCCCACTGGTTTGGGCACTCTGCTTGTTGCAAGCATGGACGTGTGGCTGCCGTTCTCGCTCCGTCGGCGATTTTCGTGCCAGCAGCGACGTCGATCGGTACCACGCGATTGCCACGCAGATCGAATACCCTAGCGGCAGTCAAAGCAGCACAGCACAAGACTGGGGGAGTCTCGAGCCAATTTCGCTCACTTCGATTGATGACCCCGAGTACTGGAACGTTGAACTCGAACAGATTATTCAGCTCGCGCTATCCCAATCGCGAATCTTGCGCGACCTCGGCGGCACGATTTTACAATCGCCTTCCTCGGTGCAGACGTATTGGGATCCGGCGTTGCAGGATACCGATCCGCAATTCGGCGTGGATGCCGCTCTTAGTGCCTTCGATGCCCAATTTTCGACGAGCATTTTTGGTGAGAAAAACGACCGCGCAATTAACAACGAGTTCTTTGGCGGCGGCACACGCGTGCTAAAGCAAGACGCCATCGTGTTGCAGCAACAGTTGACCAAACGAGCCGTCACTGGCACGGAGTTCACGTTCCGACACAATGTCGACTACGACAAGAACAACGCTCCCAGCAACCTATTCGCAAGTGTCTGGAACACCAACATTGAAACTGAAGTGCGTCATCCGCTGCTACAAGGCTCCGGCATGCAGTTCAACCGTATCGCCGGACCAAGCCAAACTCCTGGGCTCTATGGTGGCGTGCTCATCGCACGAGTGAACACCGATATCGAGCTGGCCGACTTCGAAATGTCGGTCCGCGATTTGGTCAGCAACATCGAGAACGCCTATTGGGACCTCTATTTCTCGTATCGCGACCTCGACGCGAAGATCGCAGCTCGCGACGCGGCACTCGACACGTGGCGACGCATCCATGCGTTGTACGAAGCGGGCCGTCGCGGTGGCGAGGCAGAAAAAGAAGCCCAAGCACGCGAGCAGTTCTTCCGGTTCCAAGAAGAAGTGCAGAACGCGTTGAGTGGTCGGCTGATCGACGGCACGCGCACCGGCAATGGCAGCGGCGGTGGCACCTTTCGCGGCAACGGCGGTGTGCACGTGGCTGAACGCCGATTGCGTCGCCTCATCGGCTTACCGCCAAGCGATGGCCGACTGATCCGTCCCTCGAGCGAACCGATCACGGCACAGATTCATTTTGACTGGCCCCAGGTCACCAGCGAAACGATCATTCGACGCGCGGAACTTCGCCGGCAACGCTTCGAGACGCGCCGGCGCGAGCTGGAGTGGATCGCCAGCAAGAATCACTTGCTACCTAGACTCGACACGGTCGGACGCTATCGTTGGCGTGGCTTCGGCGATGATCTGCTCAATAGCAGTGGCAACAATCCGCCGTTCGACAACGCCTACGAAAACCTCACCGGCGGAGACTTTCAAGAGTGGCAGCTGGGCGTTGAGCTGACTGTGCCGATCGGCTACCGACGCGCGTTTGCCGCCAAACGCCATGCCGAGATGCAACTGCACCGCGCTCGGGCGATTCTACGTGAGCAAGAACGTCAAACCATCCACGACGTGTCTGACGCAGTCGCGGAGATGCAGCGGGCGTATGTGGTTTCGCAAACATCATTCAATCGCTTAGACGCGGCTCAGAATCAGCTCGCGGCAGTCACGGCGGCCTTCGAAGCAGAAAAGGCACCGCTCGATCTGCTGCTCGACGCGCAGCGACGACTTGCCGATGCCCAAAGCCGCTACTTCCGCTCGTTGGCAGAGCACGCGATCTCTGTCAAAAACGTCCACTTCTCCAAAGGCACGCTGCTTGACTACGACGGCGTGTTCCTAAGCGAAGGCGGTTGGCCGAGTATGGCACACCAAGACGCCGTGCGACGCGAGAGCCTGCGTGGACGGTCACGACCGCTTAACTATTCGTCGTTCCACGCTCCACGAGTCAGCCATGGCGCGTACGACCAGCAACCAGACAAAGTGATTCCAGCCACCTTCCCGTTGCCAGAACCAGCGACGTCCGAGCCTGCACCGGCTGAATCAACGCCAGCTGAACCAACACCCGCTGAGACTGCGGCTGCTACGGCGAACGCGACTGACACGAAGACTACAGAGACGAAGCCCGTCAACCGAGGCACCAGTGTATCGACGGGCGCGACCGACAACTCCACCAGTCAGCAATCCGTCGGTTGGCAACCGGCCGTACCTTCGGTACCAATCACGCGGGCGCTGCCATCGGCGGACACCGCAACTGAAAGTCCAGCGCAAATCAAGATCGACACCGCCATCGAACCGACGTCCTACAGCAACGCCGAACTGATTGCATTACCGGCTATCGAAGAATAACGCAGTTGGCTTACGCCGTCGTCGACTCGCCCTTG
The DNA here is from genome assembly GCA_039184115.1 of Planctomycetota bacterium. Lineage (GTDB taxonomy): Bacteria > Planctomycetota > Planctomycetia > Pirellulales > Lacipirellulaceae > Bythopirellula. Next base: position 17,945 of record JBCDBK010000035.1, read on the forward strand.
CGAACGGCCACTAACTCGGTCGCCAAGTAGCTCGCCAGCGCCCTGCTCGTCGGGCAGCTCCAAATCATCATCGGCGGCAATTGCAGCTCTAAACACTGATCCATGTCTTGGCTGATTTCGACGGCGGTGAGCGAGTCGATGCCAAGTTCGGCAAACGGCGTATCCGGCTGCATCACGCTAGGATTCAGATCGGCGCGAATCGTCAGCCAACGAATCAACCAACCTTCAATCTCGCTGACGAGCTTATCGGTCTCGAGCGAAATGACGTTGTTCAGAAACTCTGGCCGAGGCAATTCCGCAGCGTCGACCTCGCCTTGCTTTGGCTCTGCAGTCCACTCGGCGGCGATAGCCAATTCCCCGGCAAGATACTGCTGATAACAGCGCTGCCGCTGCACCTTTCCGCTGGAAGTGATCGGCAAGCTGACTGGCTTGATCAACACAATCGCATGTGGATCGAGTTCATGCTCTTCGACAATCGCCGCGCGTACGGCCCGAATGACCTCGTCGAGGTCGGCCTTGCGATGTTCTCGTTCGATCTGATGGACTACGACCAACTGCTCTGCGCGCGACGTCTCGACAGAGAACGCCGCCCCCATGCCAACCGCCACATGCGACTTGGTTGCTGTGCGTTCGATGTCTTGTGGATAATGGTTGCGACCGCGAATGATGATCACGTCCTTCAGGCGACCGGTGATATAGAGTTCGCCGTCCCATTCAAAGCCCAGATCGCCCGTCCGCAGAAACGGTTCGTCGCCGTTATCTGACAGGCAAGCTCCAAAAACTTCACGGTTGACGTCGTCGCGTTGCCAGTAGCCGCGCGATACCGATCGTCCGCGGACCCAGATCTCACCCACCCGGCCGTCGTCGCAGGCGGTAGCCGTCTGCGGATCGACGATTTCGATTCGCTGACCATCCAGCGACGCACCACAACCGACCATGCTGTGAGACTGTTCACTCGCCACCTCGACTGGTACGGCTTTGTGCTCGCCAAGCTGATCGCGATCGACATGCAGCACCCGAACCGCATCAGAACCTTTGCCGCCCGACACAAGCAACGTGACCTCGGCCATTCCGTAGCATGGGTAAAACGCGTCTTCGCGAAAGCCGGAGACCGCGAATGCTTCGGCAAAGTCCTGTAACGTCGACGGGTGAATCGGCTCGGCTCCGCAGAATGCGAGACGCCAATTGCTGAGATCCAGTTGCGCCCGCTGCTGCTGATCGGTCTTCTGCACCAAAAATTCGTAGCCGAAATTCGGCGCGCCGCTAATTTGGGCGCCGGTTTCTGAGAGCAACTCCACCCACCGCTGCGGACGACGCAAGAATGTCGTAGGTGCCAGCAGATAACTGGTACCACCAACGAAAATTGGTGTGAGTATGCCGCCGATCAATCCCATGTCGTGATAGGCTGGCAGCCAAAATACCCCAGATGGTACCGGCTCGCCAGCATCTGCCCGGGCAATCTCAAAACCCTGTCGGATCGTCTCGAGGTTGTGCAGCAGATTACCGTGGCTAATCATCACGCCACGCGGCTCAGACGTCGAGCCTGACGTATATTGCAAGAATGCCAAATCATCGGTGCCAAATTTCTGGTCAGGACGCTCGCCAGCTATCGGCTCCAGCAGGTCGGTCGGCTGCCAATTTAGGTTAGCCACCGCCGGCGACTGTTGGTCGAGACACAGCCCGCTCAGCACCGAACTATGCGTCAGCACAACACTCGGCTTGCAGTCAGCGGCGATCGAATCAAGCCGAGGCAATGGCCGACGCGGCTTGGGATAGGTCGCTGGCACTGGCAATACGCCGGCATACAAGCAGCCAAAAAAAGCAGCGATAAAATCCAGTCCTGCCGGATAAACCAACAACGCCCGATCGCCACGTTCCGCCTGACCGCCAAGCCACTTAGCAACCGCTTGGGCACGCTGATCTAACTCGCTATACGTCCATGCAACCGTTGCGCCCGTTTCGTCTTCGAAGACGAACGCGCGTCGCTTAGGGAACTGACTCGCCCGCAGCGTTAACAGCGCTGCCAGCGAAGTGACCTCGTCGTCATAGCGTGGAGTATTCTGGTGTGGAGTATTGCCGTGCATAGTCGTCCAAGCGCGGACAAGCAAGAGTTGTTACCGACTGCTTGTCAGTTCGTAGCAGATCGATGCCGACAGCGCGATCCGACACAGCATCGCCCTCGCAAGCGGAAAATGCCGGATCGTGCAGACAGTAGAGTAGCTTGTGAGCGCGGTCGATGGCAACTCATTGGTAGGCTCAAACCGCAAGTTTTCCGGTTTTTCGACGTCGCAGTCCCGGTGCAACCTGCGAATCACCCACGCATTTCGCAAGGATGACGACACCTCGCAACGACTGTTACAAATCTGATCCTGTCGGTAGCTCAGCCGTCGGTTGGGGTCGTGCCGGTGGCGCAATCTTCAGGCCTACGCGCGGATTGTTCAGAAGAATCACACCTTGCGATGTAAAAGCAGGTTCGCCTTCAGGCGTAATCGTATCAGGGCTCTCTTCGGTCGAAATCAATACGCGTCGCTGATAATTCGGATCGACAATGTCGACCTGCTCGCTAATCACTCGTCGCAAGAACGCCTTCTCGTTTAACGCTGACAGAACCCGCCCTTCGCTGTCGACCAATCGCAGCATTCCAACTTCGTCGGCGAGTGCTGTCGGATCATTCGAATTGGCCTTCTTGATGCGCAGCTCAGCAAAGGCCTGTTTGCCCGGTTCGGGTTGACTCACGAGCTGCAGACTATTGCTGTCAACCAGACAGACTTCTTTTCCTTCGCTGTTGACGAGTCGCAGCACGCCGACCTCGCCTATCGCATCCGCCGCGTCGACTCTGCCAGCCGGAAGCACGCGAAGTTCAGCGATCGCTTGCTTACCTCGCTCCGGCATGCTTACAAGCTGTAGGCTTTTGCTATCCATCTGACAAACTCGTGTGCCCTGTCGATCGATGATCCGCAGTTGCCCGAACTGTTCGACGATTTGGGTGGGGTCGGTTGGGTTGTTTCGCTCGATGCTGATTTCGACGAATGCTTGCCCAAGCGGATCTTGCTGATCGATAATCTTTAAGCTCTCGCAATAGATCTCTTTTGCATCGACGCGATGGAGGATCTTGTCGCGGATTGCGGCGCCCAAGGCGAAGAACAATAGCGGATAGACAATCCAACGCTCGCGCTCTGACATAGTTGTGTTCCTAGAGATTTCGCTAGTTAGGTGCAGGCGAGCTTGTGCCGCCTTGCCGCTGGAAATAGAGTGCGCCGAGCTGCGCGTCGGCACCGGCTTCGGTCAGTTGAAAGCCAACACAAGTTCCTTCGCGCTCATCGAGCAGCAGCTCGAACCGCCGACGCTGCCGTTTCGCTTCGCCGCCTTGGGTCGGCGCTTCGCTCTCGACCTCAATGGTACAGCCTGACGGCGTCGTGGAAAGAATCTTCCACTGACCAGTCACTGCCTGACCGCCGTCGAGTGACATTTCCAAACGATTGGCACTGACGAAGTCTATGACGATCGTGACGTCGTAGCTTTCCCAGTCGGTCACTTGCGCGGACGAATCCTCATCTGACGGCTCTTTGTCGCTGCCGGAATCCGGTTGATCACCATATTTTTCGGCATCACGCTCCGCGCGTTTTGTGACTGAATCGGGCCTGCCTTCCCAGCGACCTTGCAATTTGCTTGCCGCACGTTGCTGGCATCCCGCCAACGCACAAAGTAACACCAAACCGACACATAAATGGGATATTGAAATTGAACGCATACCAGCCGCCGTGAGAGAACCTTGGGTCAGTCGACATTGTATCGTCGCCCCGTCGTCTGACCAATGCGGCCGACGTCGCGTCGTTTGCCCCAATGGTCACCGGCAACAGGCACCAGTAATTTCGCCTTATCCTGTCGAAGATTAACCGGGCGGGTTGTTGCCACCAGATCCCACCACTAGCGCGACACCAGCGATAACCGCAACCAAAGCGACCGCGACCAGTATCAATATCCAGATCATTGGATGCATCAATAGCGATACAGAAAGTTGCTTTGGCGAAGACTCACCGCCTAGTTTGGCGTGTTTTTCTCTTTCGAGTTCGTTATAGCTCTCCTGAGCCGATCGCAATTTGCCCCAGGCCGTGTTCGCCTGAGAAATTTCTGCTACGGTCCGTTCGAATGCCGCCATTGCCGAACTGCTTTTGCGCTTGGTCGCTCCGCCGCTGATGGTCGCCAGCAGGAGGGCAATGCCACGAAACACCAGCGCGAACAATTTTCCAGGGACTTGCCAAAACTGCTCTCGATAGTACGCGTGGGCTTTCTTCTCTCGTGTCAGCGCTTTGTCGATCTTCGATGCATACCCGGCTTCGATTTTCGCTCGGTCGGAAGCTGACGCGATTTCGTGAGCAGCCGGCTCATCTGCGTCGACGGTTTGCGTTTCGGCCTCCGCATCTTCTGCTTTCGGGTTCGCTTTCTCTCTGGGGTTCTTCTCAGGCTCCGGAGGAGGTAGAAACTTTTCGCGTACCGGGTCCATGAGTTGCTTGATACGATCGCGCGCCAACGGGCCGGCGAGATACGACATCGCCCAACGAGTATGAAAAACCTGCGGAGCATCTTCATGGACGTTGTTCATCAAGAACACGCGGCTGCCAAGACCGGCCAGCGTGCGCTCCATTGCTTGCTTGTCGAACGAGCCACCCGCTTCGGCCGAAGCGCCTTCGAGCCCCTCCATAACGCGCATCTTGTCGCGTTCGGTTTGCAAGCGACCGAGCAGCCAGGTGCCGGTGTTCGAAAGGCCTTTGTAGTCGAGGTCGACGGGGTTTTGTGTCGCCAGCACCACTCCCAGTCCGAAAGCCCTCGCTTGTTTCAGCAGCGTCAGCATCGGCTGCTTGCTCGGCGGGTTAGCCGTCGGCGGAAAGTAGCCGAACACCTCGTCCATGTAAAGTAAGGCTCGGAGGTTGCTGGTACCCGATTGGCTGCGTGTCCAGGCCAGCACTTCGTTAAGCAAGATCGTCACGAAGAACATCCGCTGCGCATCGTCGAGGTGCGCGATCGAAATGATCGAATGCCGCGGTTTTCCTTCGGGTGAGAAAAAAAGCTGCTGCACATCAAGCGGCTGCCCGGTCATCCAACCGGCAAACGCAGGACTCGCCAACAGATTGTTGAGATCCATCGCCAGCTTCGTGCGTTCTTTTCCCGGATAGAAGGTTTCCAAGTCCATCACGCCGACTTTGTCGAACGGCGGCGACTGGATTTCCGCAATCATTTCACCGACGTCGAGATCGTTGCCAGCATTCCAAGCGTGCGTGATGATGTTCGACAAGAATATGTGTTCGCGACTGCGGACCGGATCGGCATCGATCCCGAGCAGCGCGAGCAGTCCCGATACGGCTGAGGAAACCCGCGCGCGAAACGCGTCGGCATCGTCTCGTAGTTGCTTAGGGGGCGCGTCGAAGCTTTTCAGCACCGTCATCGGGATGCCGTGACTGGCACCAGGCGTAAAAATCAACCGCTCGACCGAATGGTTGTAGCGCTGGACGCGCTCTCCATCTTGGTCCCAGTCGGCGAGTCCGTGCTTCCACAGCTCGGCCGTCTTCGCGCCCATTTGTTCGACCGACAGTCCCTTGCGCTGTGCAGAAGCCGGGTCGACCCATTCCGTGAACTTTGCCGGGTCGAAGTCAGCGAATCCCAGCATGAGATTGCCCAGATCCCCCTTTGGATCGATGCAGATCGCTGGCACTCCATCGAGTGCCGCCTCCTCCAGTAGCGACAGACACAATCCCGTCTTGCCGCTGCCAGTCATGCCAACGCAAACGGCGTGCGTCGTCAGGTCTTTGCTGTCGTACAGCAACTTGTTACCCGACGTTTCGTCGGATGACAAATCGTGCTCTTTGCCAAGATAAAATGAACCGGTTTTTTCGTAATCGGGCAATGCCATACGTTATTTCATCGAAGTAGTCTGCACCACACAGTCACGGAGAGCACGGAGGAACAACGCATCCGCAATCTCTTCCGTGCTCTTCGTAACTGTGCAAAAAAATTAGGAGTCGGAATTCTAGTCGGAACCGCCAGTGCGACTCAACAGAGACAGCCACGCGTTGGCACTCACCTCAACGCGTCGCGAAACAGCTTAGCAACGTCGTCGCCGGCCTGTTCGCGGAAAAACTCGGCAAGTTCCTCGGCAAAGCGACGGACTGTTGTTCGATCGCAGCCGAGTTTTGCGAAGCCTTCCACGACTGGCAGCAATCCTCCGAGTCCGCCAAGCCAGCGACTCATCGTCTGGCGTGCAGCCCCCACCGGCTTCTGCGCTAGCTGAGGTGCTTTGCCAATAACGTCCGAGATTGCAGGAACTGAATCGGCCAGCCGAACGAACGCTTCCCGAGGCAATCGCTGTTCAGCTAGCTGCAGCAGTAGGCCTGCTCCACCTTCCGCTCGCCTTGTGGACACCCCCAATCGACTAGCCAAATACTCCGCGATTTCCATCTCGAGTGACCTTTCAAGACACTATTGTTCGTGCATTTGCCGCCGTGCCAAGATCGATGCTGCGGAATCACCATTTTTTGATACCAGAATTCGCGTCCAGACAACTAACAGGAAACAAAGGTCTCAACTGGCCTCTATTCTCCAAAACTCCTCGAGCAAACATTCCATGCCGACGCTTCATCGACAATTCCTCTACACTTTGCTGCTTATGCTCGCACACGTCTGCAGTTCGCTGACGATCGACGCTCAAGAGCCCATCAACGTCGGTTTTCTCTGGCACATGCATCAGCCGACCTATCGTCCAGGTCAAACAATCTTCGAGACCGAGAACTCGGGCGACTTCTCCTTTAGTGTCGTTGACGTGCATAACCAGCGTGGCGGTCCGTACACAGGCTGGCCACGTGACGCAGTTCAGTCGGGGCTGAACCTGCCGCACTTGGGTGCGCAGGTATCGTTTTCTGGCTCGCTAATTCGCAACCTGAACGATCTGGAAAACGCAGGTGTCAACGGCGGGCAGTGGAGCAATTGGGAAGGTGCCTACCAACAGGCGGCCAATTGGCAGACAAGCGAAGGCAACCGACGACTCGATCTGGTGAACTTTGGCTTCAACCATCCGCTCATGCCGCTGCTCGACACACGCGACATCCAGATGCAAATCAAGCTGCAGAAGCATATCCACACGCAGACCTGGGGCGCGAGCGTGCCATTTTCCAAAGGCATCTTTCCGCCAGAGACCGCTTTCTCCACTCGCATCATTCCGGCGCTGGTTGCCGAAGGGATCGAATGGTCAATCGTTGACAGCATTCACTTGGAGCGCGCCGTCGAGAACTATCCGCATACCGACTCATCAAATTTGTACCGACCGAATCGGGCCGACCAAATCAATCCCGCGATCCCCGACAACCAGTGGGTACAGCTGAACAATCTGTGGGCGCCCAGCAAGGTCGCCGCCCCGTTTGCTTATCGTCCGCATAACGTGCAACACGTCGATCCCGACACGGGCCAAATCAGCAAGATCGTCGCCGTGCCTGCCGCGCGCTACGAGGGTAACGAAGATGGACGCGGCGGTTTTGGTGCGCTGCAATACGAACAGGTGATGGATCAGTACCGTCAGTTCAACACCGACCCGAACCATCCGATGTTTGTGCTGCTGCACCACGACGGAGACAACTTTGGCGGCGGTAGCGAAGCCTACTACCACGGCAACTTCAACAACATGGTCAACTGGGCGTCGAACAATGGCAACTATGATGTGACGACCGTGCAAGACTATCTCGATCGTTTTCCGGTCGATCCCAACGACGTCGTACACATTGAAAATGGCAGCTGGGCGGGTGCGGACAACGGCGATCCTGAGTTCAAAAAGTGGCTCGGCGATCCCGACCCCAACACTGGCTGGAGCCCCGACCGAAATAGCTGGGCAGTGCTGACGGCAGCAAAGAATCGTGTGTTCACCGCCGACGACATCGCACCGGCCACGAACCTCAACAACATCATCAACGGCACCGGCACTAGCACCGAACGTGCATGGCATACGCTGCTACAGGCCCAAGCCTCCGACCATTGGTACTGGGATGGGACCGAAGTGTGGGACAGCAACGTGACGCTTGGCTCGAACCAAGCTGTCGCCCACGCCGACAGCGTGCTTAGCGGCTACGCCGGCATCGAAACGACCGCGCCGTCCGTCTTCGTTCCACAGCGCGAGTCGTACAACCCGGGCGGCGACGAGTTTGGCACGACACAGCCCTCCGATTTCGAAATCTGGACCTACGCCTACGACGTCAGCGGCCTCAACAGCGTGCAGCTCAAGTATCGCGTCGACGGCGATGGCACCAATCCGCTCAGTTCGATTCAAAACGAAACCTACGCTGGCGGCAGCGAAGTCGGCAATTGGATTACACTCGATATGGCATCGAGCGATGTGGCGCCGCCCAGCGGAATTCTCGACCCCACCTATCGGGCGTTGCGATACGGCGCCATGATCGAGGGGCTCGAAGACGTGCTGGTCGACTACTACGTCGAAGCGGTCGATGCGAACGGAAATGTACAGCGTACCGACATTCAGCACGTGTTCGTCGGCACAGCCGACTTGCCGACTGGCGGGTCGGGAGTGACGCTCGGACCTGCGATGCCGATCGCCGGCGAGATGGTCACGATCAGCTACGATCCGGCTGGTGGTCCGTTGGCAAATGCCAGCGAAGTGTTCGCACACGTGGGCTTCGACGATTGGTCGACGGTGATCGATCCCGACGCGCTGATGAATTGGAACGCGACGTCCGAGTCGTGGGACCTGACGGTCCCCGTGCTATCGAGCGCGTCACAGCTTGATTTGGTATTTAACGATGGAGCCGGCACGTGGGACAACAACGGCGGTGCCGACTGGCACTTCGCGGTCGAGGGAGGTGAACCGCCCGCTGGATTCGTAATGGACGGAGTACTCGATCCGCAGGCAGTCGAAATCGCCGCTGCCGGCGGCATCGCGCTGCACGCGGCCGTCGAAGGAAACGTCCTGTACCTCGCAACCGACGACGCGGGCGAAGTGGGCGACGTGTTCATCTATCTCGCTGAGAACCCCGGCTCTCTCACCGACGCCAATTGGTCCAAGTCGGGACAAGTCGCTGCCTGGGACGCCTTTCTCGCCGACGAAAACGACAACGATTACGAAGGCTGGTTTGACGTTTCCGCGTCGGTCGAAGCGGCCACCGGCGCCAACGGCGGAGTGCTCGAAGGCACCATCAACCTGCTCGAAGAGTTTGGCGAGCTGCCCGACGAAATCTATCTGGCCGTGGCCATCTTTGAATCGGGCGACGGTGGCGAGCTGCTGTTTACACTGCAACTGCCCGGCTCGCTGGACAACGATGGCAATCTCGACGCCGACGAGTACATCGCCTTCGCGCTAGCCGCGGACGATTCAGCCGACTTTAATGGCGACGGCACCGTCGACGACCTCGACCTGGCCATCTGGCAGTCAGCTCTCGGCCAGACCGCTGCCGGCGACGCCGACAACGACGGCGACACCGACGGCAACGACTTCCTGGCGTGGCAGCAGCAATTGACGGACGCGGCACCCTTGACTAGTCAGACGACGGCGGTGCCTGAGCCGAGTTCGCTAGTGATGTTGGCGATGATGTCCGTCTACGCCGGTTTTGTTCGACCGAAGTCGTGACTTCACGCATCACTCCGCGACGCCTTTACATTCGACCGAGATAGCGTCGCTACGTGCTTTCAGTGGGCACAAAGTCGGTTGCCTTCGTGCAATTCAACGCCACGTAGGTCTCCCAGCTTGCGATCCGAGTGACATCAGAGTTGACAGTTGGGAATTCGATGTCGCACAGGCTAACTCGACGGTTTCGCATGATCTTCTATCTGCTTGGCGTGTTTTTCAACATTCTTCATCCCCGCGCCAATCTGCTCAATTTTGCTGCCACGTTGGCAACCAACCAGCAATGCGATGCAGAGTACGAAGATGCATCTGGGGGTCGACATAAGGCTTCCTACAGAATGAGTGCTGTAACGTGATGTACAAAAACAGCCACTGCCAGCAACCTCTCGCTTGTCGGTCCTTGCGAATCGCTGGCAGTGGCTCGGGGAGATCCGTTAGTGCATTGACGCTACGTGCCGCGTGAGTCGTCTTGTGGGCGATGGCCATCACGGTGCGACGCTTGGCTGTGGGCAGAACGATGGCTGTGATGGTGATGCAGGTGTTGCAGCTTTTGCTCCAATACGCGCTGCAGGCCGTTGTCGAGCCCAATTTGGGTCGCTTTGGCAGTCAGCGTCTTTACGTTCTCTGGCGAGATGTCACATACAACGTTCACCAACACCAAGTCGTCACCATCGGCCGCAACAACAAATGCGCCTTTGACCGCGCCGTCCTGCCGCACGAGCGAGATCGCCACGTTGTCGTTGCCATCATGCACTTTGACGATCGTGTTCCAGTTGGACGACTGTAATTGGTCGGCGAACTTCGCATCCAAGTCGGTCGGTCCCTCTTCGTACACGCGAACGCGAACTTCTTTGACCACCTCACTGGAAATCTGCACAATCTCTTGCACGGCGGCCAGTTGTTCGGCGGCCAACTTGGTGGTGTCGGTACCGTTGGGGCTTTCGACCAAGGTCTGCGCGACTCCGCCGATCGCCGCCTTGCCCAGTCCTAGCAGGTCGCCGATCATGCCAGGCCCGAGTTCGATTTCGACCGTCGCAGGCGGCAAGTTGGCCTTGGCGAAATCCAGTCGGCCAACGGTTGATGCTTGCGTTACATCGGCGGATTGAGCGCTGGCAGCGACGGCACTATACATCACCAGTGCGATCGCGGTCGCGGGGCAGCCGAAGCGGCTGAGGACAAATCTCGAGATAGGGGACATGCGTGGACTCCTTGTTCAGATCGTGAGCTGCAAATCAGCCGAAATAGGCCAAAGCGAAGTCGCTATTCCTGACGATTCGCCGTTCTATCGATGATCTTGTGGGATGGGTGAAAAAAATTTCAGAATGACGACGTTGAACCGCCAAGGATATGGATCTATAGGTGACGAAATTCTGACAGTATCTTGGCGCTCGTGGCGTTCTTGGCGGTTCGAAACTGCCATCGAACAGGACCAGCTGCTATCCTAGAACTCTATGACAGAGAAGTTGCCACTCATCCGCCTCACCGACGTAACGCGGACATACGACCTCGGCGAGGTCACGGTCAATGCGTTGCGAGCCACCTCGCTTGACATCCACCAAGGCGAATACGTCGCTCTGATTGGCCCGTCGGGCTCGGGCAAATCGACGCTGATGAATACGCTGGGCTGCCTTGATCGGCCAACCAGCGGCAGCTACCTGCTCGACGGCGAGGCGATCGTCGAGATGTCACTCGACCAGCGGGCGCGGATTCGCAATCGGCAGATCGGTTTCGTATTTCAGAGCTTCAATCTGCTCAATCGCACGTCGGCCATCGAAAACGTCGAAGTCCCCTTACTCTATGCCCCGTCGATGTCTGCCGTCGAACGCCACCAGCGGGCGACCGAAGAACTCACGCGGGTCGGACTCGGCGATCGGCTCGATCACACGACGAGTCAGCTTTCCGGCGGCCAACAGCAGCGCGTCGCGATTGCCCGCGCGCTGATTAATCGACCCTCGATCCTGCTCGCCGACGAACCCACGGGTAATCTCGACTCGCGCACCAGTCGCGAAGTGATCGAGCTGTTCAAGTCGCTCAACGAAGACCAAGGTCTGACCGTCATTCTCGTTACGCACGATCCGGAAGTGGCGCGCAACGCGAAGCGCAACATCGTGCTGCGTGATGGACACGTGATCGCTGACACGTCAGATTTTTCGCAGGCGATGCAATCGTTACAGTCTTACGCCGCGACCGAGGCGGAAAGTTAAGCTGGACAGCTAAGACAGCCAAATCTGTCACACACCGTGCGATCCGGTCGACACACACCCTATGGGATCGCTGCGCGCATGGTTTTGGAAGACTTTGACGATCGTCGTCGGTTTGACGATCGCTGTTTCCGGCGCCGTCGGCGAGTCGTATTTGCCTTGGATCAAGCCTGAGCAGCGGAAGATCAGCGTCCGTCACCCCAGCCAGCTGCCGCACATCGCGCTTCCAGAAACTCCCAAACCGGCAACCGTTTCCGACCTGCAATGGGACGGACCGCTACGCGAAATCTCACTCGACGACGCGATTCGTACGGCGCTGGCCAATTCCGAAGTGATCCGCGTGTTGGGCGGCGCAACGGCCGTACGTAGCGGCAGCACCATCTACGACGTCGCGATCGCCAACGCGGCGATCGACGTGGCACAAGGCGTGTTCGACCCAGTGTTTTCTGTCGACAACTTTTGGCGACATGGCGAGACACCAGGGCTGCCCGATCCGAATGATGCGTTCCAGTCCGACGTCTACGATCTCGACTTCGCACTGTCCAAGGCCAACCTGGCAGGCGGCATCTGGACCTTTGGCGTAACCGATGATGCGACGCGTCTGCAACCAGGTCCGTTTCCACTCAATCCGCGAGAGAGCACCTCTCTGGCGTTCCGCTACGACCAACCCTTGCTGCAAGGTGCCGGCCGTGCCGCCAACCAGGTGCCGATTGTACTCGCCCGCATCGATACTGAGCGATCCTATTTTCAGTACAAAAGCAGCGTTCAGCAGCTCGTACGCGATGTGATTAGCGCCTACTGGAACCTTGTTTCGGCGCGCACAAATCTTTGGGCGCGTGAGCAGCAGGTCAGTCAAGCCGCGTTTGCACTTGAGCAAGCAGAGGGTCAAGTACGCGCAAATCAGATTAGTCCAGCCGAAGCCGCTCAACCGCGGGTATCACTAGCCAACTTTCGGGCAACGTTGATCGCAGCCAAGGCCGATGTCTTGCAAGCCGAGGCTGGGCTCCGCAGCATCATGGGTCTGCCGCCTTACGATCCGCAACGCATCACTCCTGTCACGCCGCCCAACGAACAACGTCTGCCGCTCGATTGGCTTTCGATTGTGTCGCTGGCCGAACAATATCGGCCCGATATTATCGAGCTGAAGCTCGTGTTAGAAGCCGATCAGCAGAGCCTCATTCAAGCCCGCAATCTGGCGCTGCCGCAACTCGACGCGGTTGGCGTTTACAGTTGGAATGGACTCGAGGGGCAATTGCCCGTCGGCACCACGGTGTCGTCTCCCTTGGGCGACAACACGGATTGGACGTTGGGTGTTAACTTTTCGGTACCGCTCGGACTGCGAGCTTCACGCGCCCAGTTGCGACAGGCCCAATTGGTAATCACCCGCGACCGCGCGAATCTCTCGCAGCAACTGCTGACCGCCAGTCACTTGCTCGCCGCCAGTCTGCGAAATCTCGATCAGTTCTTCGAGCAGTACGGTGCCACCCGAGAAACACGCGTCGCGGCGAAGGAGAATCTCAACTATCAACTGGCGCGCTACAGCAACGGTTTGGAGCAGTACATCAACGTTCTGCAAGCGATTGTCTCGTGGGGCGATGCCGTGAGTAGCGAAGCGCAGCTGCTCACGCTCTACAACATCGAACAGGCGAATCTCGAGCTAGAAACGGGTACGATCCTCGAAACACACGACGTGTTCTTCTACGAAGAACGTTACGCCTCGCTCGGACCACTCGGCTGCGTCGGCAAAACGAGGTGCTACCCGCGCGCGAAACCACCGACCGACAACGCCAATCTCTATCCGCCCGGCGACAAACCTTCGGAGGAGTTCTTTGACCTCACCGACCCCGTCCAAGACGATCGTGCACGTCAACAAAAACTCCGCGATCTGCTACCGCCGCTGAACCCACCGCCTCCGTCGGAGCCAATCGAGCCCTTTGAGTTGGAGCAACCGGTGGGAATTCTGCCGGTGCCCGTGAACTCCTAACGCATGAACTTCACCCAAAATTAGCTACTCGTATCGCAGCGCCTCGATCGGATCGAGCCGACTCGCCCGTCGCGCAGGATAAAAGCCAAAGAAAACTCCCACCGCGCCCGCGAACAGCATCGCGACCACAGCGGCTGGCATCGAGATCACCAACGGCCAGTCAGAGTCGCCGGCAAGCGAACTGATGACCTTGGTCGCGCCGACCGAGGCGCTGATGCCCAGAGCGACGCCGACGGCGCCGCCGATTAGCGACAGGATCACCGACTCGACGAGGAACTGGCTCAGAATATCTCGTCCGCGTGCGCCAACGGCCATACGAATTCCAATTTCGCGTGTGCGCTCGGTAACCGAGACGAGCATGATATTCATGATACCGATACCGCCCACGAGTAGCGAGATAGCGGCGATCGCTGCCAAGAGCAGCGTCATCGACGTGGTGATTGTGGTCAAGAACTCGGAGAACTCTTTGGAGTTGCGTATTACAAAGTCCGGATCGTCGCCCGGTGGGATGCGATGTCGCTCGTACAGTAGCTGATCGACTTCGAATACTGCCTGATCCATCAGTTCTGGCGAACGGGCCGACATCATAATCGCATCAACAGTGTTAAAAAGCGAACCACGCAGTCGCCTTTGTACGGTGGTGTAAGGCATCAGCAGTACATTATCTTGGTCCTGCCCTACCATGTTCGCGCCTTTGGCTTCGAGCACGCCGACGACGCGGAACGGAATGTTGCGCACGCGAATCGACTTGCCAATCGGATTGGTTGTCTGAAACAAATTCGCCACCAACGTTTGACCGATAACGCAGACTTTTTCGGCGGAGCCGATTTCCTGTTCGCTAAAGAACTCCCCACGTCGCAGCTGCCAGTTGCGTACGGTCAGGTAGCCGCTGCCGACACCGATCATTTCGTTGGGGTTCCAATTCACATTGCCGGCGATCACTTGTGCCCTCGTCCAAACGCAGGCCGAGGTGGCGAGAATCGATTCGCTGCACTCCTCGACGATCGCGTCAGCATCGCTCGCAGTCAGTGTCGGCGCACTCGCAGAACGCACCCCAGCGACCGTCCGGCTGCCCTGGCGGACCATCAGAAGATTGGTACCAAACGACTCAACAGCATTTTGAAACAGCTGCTCGGTACTCTGTCCGATCGACACCATCGTTGTCACGGCAGCGATGCCTATCACAATGCCCAGCACGGTTAAGCTCGCGCGCATTTTGTTCTTGGCAAGAGCGCGGACGGCAATTCGGACAGTGACAAAGACGTTCATAGTCGCTGGTTTAGGAGATCGCGTGGAGTTGAGTTAGGGAGATGCACGTAAGAAATTCTCAAGCTCTCAATGACAAGCAAGTCGCTGAAGCCCAACATCGTCTGATCTCCTCTGCTTTGTTCTAGCCGCCGATTTTCTCGCCGATGACGAGCTCGTCGTCGACGTTGAGATCGCCTTCCACGAGCTCGGAGTGTTTCCAGCCGACGAGGCCGATTTCGATCTTGATCGCTTTCAGGAATTCACCGTCTTTTGCCCATACATAACGGGTCGCACGCTTCTTCTTGCGCGCGGCCTTCTCCTCGTCGGATAAGTGTGTGTCCTTGATTTCTTCGTCATCTTCTTCCTCGTCATCGCCGTCAAGGATTTCGCGATCTTCTTCGCGCACCTGATTGCGATCGGGCGGATAGAATCGGAGCGCCGAGTTCGGCACTCGAATGACGCCTGTTCGTTCGTCGACCTGGAACGACAAGTTCGCGGTCATGCCGGGCAATAGTTTTAGATCGGGGTTCGGTGCCGCGACCACGACCGGATAGGTAACTACGTTCTCCGTGGTGGTTGAGTTCTTGCGAATCTGTTCGATCTCGCCGTAAAACGTATCGTCAGGGTAGGCGCTGACCGTGAACTCGACGGGCAGTCCGACTTGTTTTGCCTGAATAATTCGCCCCACGTCGGCTTCGTCGATGGTTGCTTCTACATGCATCTTCTTTTCCAGGTCCGGCGCCATGATAAATAGCTCCGGCGTCTGGAATTGCGATGCCAAGGTCTGTCCGCGCGAAATCTTACGATCGATCACGATACCATCGACAGGCGCGCGAATCTCGGTGTAGCCGAGGTTGGCCATCGAAGTCTCCAGTGCCGCCTCTGCTTGTTTGACAGACGCTTTAGCCACCTTGAGCTGCGCTTCCAACGACATTCGCTCAAAGTGGAAACCGTCCATTTCACGCGGCGAGATAAAATCCTCGTTTTCCTCACGCAGCGCGATCGCCCGCTGCTCGTTGCGAACCGCTTGCTGGTACAGCGCGTTGACGCGATCGACGTCGGCTTGCCGTGTGATTAACGAAGCTTGGTCACGGGCGACTGCTGCCTCGTAGAGACGCGTATCGATTCGCGCTAGCAGCTCGCCTTCTTTGACAATTTGGTTGAAGTCGACGTAGAGATCGGTGATGGGACCGGAAACAAATGCGCCGATCGAAACTTCCAAGACTGGCTTCAACTTGCCAGTCGCACGAACATCGTACAGTATCCGACCCTTGCTAACTTGCGCCGTCCGCCAGTTGGTCTTAGCGCCGCCGGAAAACTTGCCCAGCATCGGCCGACACGCGGCGAACGCCAAGCCGCACACGATGGCCAACGAGACCAACCATTTGAGAAATCGTTTCATCGCTTAGAAGGCGTTCGGCGGGAGTGTTCCAGAAACTTCCAGTTTACCAGACGCATCCCGCAAGTGGGCGATTTTGCCTCAAGAAAACCTCTGTCGCGAATGCGCGCGTCAGCTGCTATTCAATCACTCAAGTCGAACCTACCGCCACAATCACTCGCGCTTCTTGCGGTTGATCACCCGAGAATCCTGACTTCTACAATCAATTTGCCCGCCGTGGTCGAGACATAAGGCGCCTTCTGAGGCTGCTGGTAGGCAAAATCGACGATTCTCATGCGCACGGAAACAACCATTCCAACGAAGATCGCCAGCGAGGACAAACCACGCCATCGGCAGGATGAATGGGAGGCTCATCAGCGACGGGCCGCGCTTCGTGTCGCTAAATCGAACCATGCGCTCGATAAGTACGCAGTACCCATCTGTTGACTGTGCGGCGGGCGAAGAATTCGCTCATGGTCCCCGCAGACCCAGGTCCGTGCATGCTCTACAATTTGCCAGGACTTCACCGTTGTGCATGTGACGACCAGGAGAATTACCTTGCAAGAGATCCGTGATTTTGAAGCACAAGTTGCGGGCTTCGAAGATCTGCAGAAAGTTTACTCCGCATTCGATGAGTTTATCAAACCTTATGGGTTCGATGCATTCACGTTCGGCTTCGCGCCACTGCGCCGTGGCAAGGTGGATAGCACAGGTGCCGATATGTACTCGACTATGCCAGCTCCGGCATCAGAGGAGTACCGCGAAAAGCAGATGGAATCGTTCGATCCAGTCTTCGAGTTGATGGCCACTCGCTACTTGCCCTACACCAAGTCGTCGATCGAACCGATCTTCGAAGCGTCGCCGCAAAAGCAATCGATCAAAGAGTACGCTGACGATCATCAGATGGGCGACGCGCTGATGATCCCGCTCTCAACGGCTGACTATTGCCGAGGTGCCGTCTTATTCACGCGCGAAAGTCCTGCCGACTTTGAACGACGCATTGTACAAGATGGCCCGCTGCTGCGGTACGCGGCAGCGGTGGCTATGCTGCGGGCCGAACAGCTCGGCTACGGACAAGCCGCCAAGACCGAGCCCATTCTCAGCGCTCGAGAGACCGAGTGCTTGCAAATCTGCGCCCAAGGAAAGACCAACGATGAGATTGCTGCCGCCCTTGGCGTCAGCGAACGAACGGTAAGATTTCATCTGAAGAACGCTGGAGACAAACTTGGCTGCCAACGTCGTTCGCAAGCCGTGACGCGCGCGATACAGCTTGGACTCATCCGTACCTAGCTGATCACCTGTCGTTTCCGACAGTTGTGATGCCGTTCACCTCTACTACCATGTTCTACAGTGGCACTCAGGCGATTCCGCGCGCTTAGGAATCGGTCCCTAGCAAAAACTCCAAGTTTCTCTGCCTACTCCGCAAGAGAATTGCACACTGCGAACATAAGCCGTTGGGTGCGCAAGCGCGTCTTCTTTCCCCCGCGAGGATTGCAACGATGAAGAAAAAGAAGCTAACGCAAACGATGACTGTTGCTTCGATCGTACTCGCTACCGTCTCACTATGCCTGCACCAGCAGGTTGCAGCACAAACCACGCTCGACGATGGCTTGACGACTGTGATAAGTACGCCCCAAAGCAATCGTTTCGAAGTCCGCGATAGCGCAGCCGCCGAAACAACAACACTGGAGATCGTCGCTGGCGGTACCATTACCGCGCTAGGTCCGCTTTCTCAGGCGGGGGTACGACTGTTTGACTCAAGCGTCCTCGAAGTCGACGGCGGCAGCGTTCTGGCGAGCGACGATGGGTTCAGCCGCGCGGTTGTGGCGTTTGACGATTCGACCGTCAACCTGCGAAGTGGAGAAATTCGCGCCGCGAATGATAACGACGCGGTCGCGATCGACACGTTCGACAATGCAGTTGTCAATGTCTTCGGCGGCTTCGTCGGCGGCGGAACCCAGGCGGGCGCGGCAGCGATTCAGTCAGAAGATCGCTCAATCATCAACATCTTTGGCGGCGTGATCGAAGGTAGCGTTGCCACCGCTGGCATCAACGGGGCCATCGAGCTGCGCGAAGCCACGACTCTGAACCTTCACAGTGGAGACATCATCGACGCGATTGGTTCGAAGGCCAAGGATTTAGGCTGACGCTGACAAGGGGGACCAGCGGCTTTGACATTCGAGAAGGGCCGGTAGCGAATATTTTTGGTACGTCATTCTTGTTAGATGGCCAGCCGGTCACGTCTGGCGAACTCAACGTGGAGGAAGGTGAACTCAGCGTAAGTTATGCCGACGGTACGATGACCTCTTTTTCATATCGTCAGAACCCATTTGTCGGTGGCGGCACGATCAACCTGATTGAAGTTCCAATTCCCGAACCTTCGACTTGCTTGCTAGTCACTATCGCTGGTCTTATCTCAATGCAGTTACGGAGAAATCGATGAAGCCGTTCGCTACTCTTATCACCCTGTCGATCGTCGCGTCATCAGCTCACGCGCAGAACACTTGTCAGGAGTTTGTCTTTCAAAACTTCTCGCAAACAGTTGGCTGCGCCGAAGGATTTGGCACATTCGAATTTACAGATGCAGCAGACGAGACGTTCATCGACTTTAATGGTGCCGTCGGCGAGATCGACGCTACGTTCGATAGCGCAGTCGACATTGCTGGCGGACTGCCGAGTGGCATCGTCGAACCGTTCGCCTCTTCGGTCGAGTTGATAAAACTTGGGTCTAGCGCCAAGGCTCGTGCCGTCATGCATCGACACACCAGTCGATTGGAACTTTCGCCTGACGGCACAAACGGTCTGACCAACGCCGACGCGTTCACCGGTTCGATCGGCGACTTGGTATTCACCCCGGTCTTGCCCGATGGCGTCACAAATTCGGTAAGTTTCGATATCGACTTCACGCAGACGTTCCGCACCGACAGTCCACCGGCGGACGTCGATTTTGGTCTATCACGAACGTTTGGCTTCTACGCGATTGGCGATCTCAACAATCCTGGGGTGCCGGTGACGCTATTCAATAGCCTCACCAACAACGTCAGCGGGTCGGGGCTCGACTTCAGCCCCGACCTGCAAAACGACGCGACGATCTCTACCGTCGATCTTGGAAATGGCAGCTTCGAAGTCTCGATCAGGCACCAGCGCACCGTTCAGCTGACGTCCGGCAATCCTTATCTGTTTGACACCGCTCACAGCGTTGCGATCGACGTCGATGGCATCTCTGGCGGTCCGTTGCCAACCTGGCTTGCTGATAGCGAGACGACGACGCGTGTGTCGTTGACGCCGCAGGATTCGCGGGTAACCATGTTCCTCGGCGGTGTCGAAGATCCCGCACCGCCAGCCGACCAAATCATCGCCTTTGTGGACGATGGCAAGCTCTACCGCATCGACACCGCGACCCGGCAAGCAACGCTCATCGGACCAGGCATAGGTCAATCCCTAACTCCGACCATCAAGGCGCTCGCATTCGGAAACGATGGCACACTGCTGGCAATCAGCCGTGAAGACAACAATCAGAACAGCCAAGACGCGAAACTGTTGGAGATCGATCTCCAGACCGGCGAAGAGACTTCGCTTGGCTTTATTGATCGACCAATCGGTAATGCCACGGGGCTGGCCGTCGATCCAGCGACCGATACGTTGATTATCAACGTCGACCGTGGCCCAAACAGCAGCGCGCAAGACCGTCTCGCCAAGATCTTCCGCACCGGTGCCGGTCAGACGGCCAATGGCGGCCAAGTCACCGAAGTCATCGGCGATCTCAACGTCGACGGTAACAGCGTGGTCGGACTCGAGTTCGACGGAGATGGCGTGCTGTTTGGCATCGACGGCTTCAACGATTTGCAGAGCGGAGTCAAACAAGAGGAACTCGTGCAAATCGACCACCTCGATCCGTCCAATGTCAACGTGATCGGCGATAGCGAGCTTGAGGCGTTCCCGAACATCGGCGACTTCACAATCGGCCCTAGTGGCCGATTCTGGGCGATCAACGAAGACGATCAAGGCTTTCCGGAGCTCGTTGAAATTGACCCGGGGTCGGGTTTGGGCACTAGTCTCGGACGAATTACTGGCACGAATAACTTCAGCTCCGACGCCTTTGCCGCGTTGCCAATTGATGCATTGCTAACAGGCGACTTTACCGAAGACGAGTTTGGCGACGGGCAAGACTATCTCGCCTGGCAGCGCAGCCTCGGTACCGGCACCGAGCACAGCAACGGAGACGGCAACCTCGACGGTGTGGTCGATCGACGCGACCTCGACGTGTGGCGATTGAGCCACGGTCTTACCTTTAGTGCCGTGCCAACGCTTGCCATTCAATCGGCAGCGGCAGCGCAAGTCCCCGAATCGTCCAGCTGTGTGGTCGCGTTCGCGGGAATGCTGATCGCTATCAGCTCGGTCGGTCGAAATTCGTCGCTACTCGTCGAACTTTGATTGCAAGCTCGCTTTCATTTCTGCACGCCAGCGGCGGAAAGTGCGCGGGGTGATTTTGCGACCGAGCTTTTCTTCGAGCTTGCTCTTAATCTCGCCAGGTGCGTAGCCTTCTAGCTCCCAGACGAGTAGATCGCTGTGTTCTTTGTCACACATGTGGTCGAATAAGTACTGAATGATGTCCTGGATTTCGACTTCCATGCCCGGCGTCACGCCGGGACCCTCGGGATCGAAGTAGAGCGGTTGGGTGTCACCGTCTATCGCATTGGCTACCGGATCTACCTGCCGACGGACGTCGCGACGTTTGGCGGTCGCGTAGCGCCAAACCTTTCGTGCCCGCTTGTCACCGATGTCGAGCATCAAGTTCCACAAGCTTTCGCGATCGGTCAGATTGGGATACTTTCCCTTCTCGAGCTTGCGTAGTACTTCGGCCATCACATACTGGGCGGCGTCTTCCGAGTCGTTGATCGCATTGACTTGACGGTTGATGCGTGCACGCAACTTTGTGACCAGCCGACTGAAGTAACGGCGATAGAGTTGGTTGGCCGCACGCTGATCCGCGACTTCTTGTAGCTCGCGAATCCACATGCTGACCGACCCGGTACCGCTCGACGCCGAATTCGCGACCAACTGTGAAGTGCCCGCAGCTTGTGAGTTTCCAGAAGCATGCGATTGGTCTATGCGGCGCGGCGTCGAAGAGCCTCCGACGAGACGAACGTCGCTCAACCGACGGCGACTCTCGGACGCGTGGCGGGGATGACTAGTTCGCGAAACCTTTCGTCGACTCTTCATAGCGTTAGATCGTAGCAGGTCGGTGCCCATGATTCAATTCTCCTTGCTTTCTTCGATGGCGATGAAATGAATGACCTATAGGTCTATACTGGTCGTTTTCTGGGTACTAAGCCCCACTCTGGATCAAATCCTAGCGACTTCCGAGTTCACGAAGTCGAGCATTAGATTTCGTAGCTGGTTGGATTGCGCAGGAATGCTCACCAACAGCTCTCGGGCTTGTAGGTAACAGTTACGTGCGCGCTGCAATTCGCCATTTTGCTGGCGGTGGTAGGCTTTTCGGATCCAACGCAGTGCCGAGCTGCATTGCTGTCTGGCGCCCGCTGGTGAATCTGCGTAGGTCTGTAACATTTGGGAAAGCTGTACCTGGTTGCTTGGCTGCTTCGGCATCTTCCACAGCATTGCGGTCAGCAGCAAAGCAACTAGCGACACCGCATAGCAGATTTGTTCCTTGCGTCGTTGTTTGGCGGCTTCCCGCTGCCGGTCGGGCTCGTAGTAGCTGGGCAAACTGCGCCAGGGCTCGTCAGCGACGGGCGTCGGATCAGCGTGGCAGACTAGCGCGATGTCGATTTCCTTCGTGGCTTTCAACACCGCCTGGTCGGGCCAGATTGCTTCGCCGCCCGGGGCAATCTCCTGACCATCAAGCAGCAGCGGCTGCTGCGAACGGTTGACCAGCAGGTACCGACCCTCGCGAAAAACAACCGTCGCGAGGTGCGAATCAAGCCCTTGGATTTCGATATCGCAGTCTGAGCTAGCTCCTACGCGAACGACGTCGGATTGAATCCAGACGCAGGTGGTCTGGCCGCCATTCGGAAAGATACGAAGTTGGGCAGGCATGATTTGCTATTTCCTTTTACGGATTACCATCGAGGAAACCAATGAGCGGAAAGATGTACGGTCCGACGACCACCATCATGCCGACGACCAATAGAACGATACCCGGGTAGTACAACTTGACCTGTGCGCGTCCTGCCTCGGCCTCGACTTCGTGCGAACGTCGCTCGCGCATACGTTTCGACATGTCGAGCATCAGGTGGCTCACGCCAGCGCCAAGCTGATAAGTGGTGTTTCCGGCCATGACAAACTCGTCGATCATGGCATCACGTAGACGCGTTCGCAGCTGTTCTAGCGCAACTTCCATTGACTGATTGCGGTCGACGTCCGAGACGATCGAGGCGAGCTCGTGGCCGACTTCGGTGCCGGGGCACGAATCCGCGGCTAGTTCGAGGCTCTCAGCGAAGCTCGCACCCGCCTCCATGCTCAAGCCGATCGAATCAATTACGAACGGCAGTCGGACGCGAATCGCTGCAACTCGTCGGTTGCCCTGACTCCGCAAGCGGCGCCACGATCGCCATCCCCAAAAGGCCGCCAGCAACGGCATCATCGTCATCGCGCCAACTCCACCACCTAGCCAGCCGACCCACACAGCAATAGCTACCAAGCCGAAAGCTGCCGACTCTATTCCTGTCGTCGCGAGCCACTCAGCAGGTCTCCAATTCAGCGGTCCGCCCTGGCGGCCGAGTAGCACTTCTAGCTCGGCGATGGTCTTGGTTGAGCGCGTCGTCAGCCAGCTTGCCAACCGACGGACAAACGCCCCACAGAAGTAGTAGACAGCATTACCTTCTTCGAGCGCGCGACGGCGACGGCGTTCGAGACTAGTGATGCACTCTGTTGTCGATTTTCCGCCCAAGCACATACTCGCGGCGAGCCAGACCACCAACGCGGTCGTGGTGGCAGATAGTAGAATTGGTGAGGTCATCATTTCTTCGAAGCAGTTGCTAAGCCCCAACTCGATCCAAAATTGCCTTACCCCAGCGAACACTCAAATACACCAGCCCAAGCCCCAAACCGACTCCGATCTGTCCATACGTGCTTGCCAGCACCAAGTCGAAGCCCGTCGGATCGATGAAGTAGAAAAAACCGGCGAACGCGAATGGAAACATCGCCAGTAGGACCAAAGCGTTCCGTCCGTTGGCCGTCAGTGCTTCCAGCTTGTCTTCCAATCGCTGCTGATCGCGGATGCTCTCGGCAATCCGCTCCAACGCAACTTCTAAGCGACCGCCTAGATCTAGCGTGACGCTGACGGCCGTCGTGAACAGGTTTAGCGCGTCAAGGTCGAGTCGTGCTCCCAGGGCGGTTAGCGAGCGTGGTAGGTCGATGTTGCGTTCGTAGTCGTCAACCACACGCGTCATCAACCCGGTCAGCGGCATTGATGACTCGCGTAACGCATGATCGAGCGCCGCCGGCGGCGACATATTGGCCCGCGTCGCACCCGACATGACTGCGGCCAAGTCGGCCAATTGATTGCGTAACGTCCGCTCGCGCCGCTGGATCATAAAAGCTAGCGACCATGAGACGCCCATATAAATGACCACCCCAAAGGCCGCAGCAATGATTGGCTGATCTTGGTTCACCGCCAAGTAGGCGCAGATGGCAACGCCTGCGACCAAGGTGGTGAACAAGCCCAAGCAAACCGTGACTGGATCGAAACCGAGGCAAGTCATGCGTGCCAATTGGCCAGTAAACAAACGGATGCGTCGCGGCGCGATTCGCAGCAGCGTCATCGCGACCAGTCCGCCCGTAAAGGCGGCCAGCAGTGTCGGCGGTGCCAGGCCTAGCGCTGCAACTAACATGTTTGGGCCTCGCGCTCAAGCAACTCAGGACAGAAAGCGGACAGATCGAACAGACCAGCATCGGCCAGCTCGGCGCTGAACGTTGGCAGATGCCCAGTCGGACGCAACTGGTGATCTTCGCTGCCCGAGGGGATCGCATACAGATCAACGACCTGCACTCGCTCGGTATAGGGATCGATGGCGCGAATTTCGGACACGCAACTGACGAATCGACGCTTCTTATTCTTTTCGTCCGGGTCGGATCGATGCGCGACCTGAATAATGAGATCGATGGCCGAAGCGATCTGTTGATGAATCGCCTTCTCTGAAAAGTCGGCCCCCATCTTGACCATTGACTCAAGTCGATTGGGAACTTCGCTGGGCGAGTTGGCATGCAAGGTCGTCATCGAACCCGCATGCCCAGTGTTCATCGCATTGAGCATATCGAGTGCTTCGCCACCTCGGCACTCGCCAACAATGACGCGATCAGGCCTCATCCGTAGAGCATTTCTGACGAGGTCACGCGTGGTCACCGCGCCGCTACCGTCGGCGTTGGCTGGCCGAGTTTGCATCGACACCACGTGATCGTGAATAAGCTGAAGCTCCGCCGTGTCTTCGATCGTGATGATTCTCTGACGGTCCGGAATCCAATCGGTCATGCAGTTCAACAGCGTAGTTTTACCTGCACCCGTGCCACCTGCGATCATAATGTTCCGACGTGCGCGAACTGCCGCGTCGAGAAATTGCGCAACAATGGGCGAGAGTCCGCCGGACTCGATCCAGTCTTCGATCTGGTATCGACGCTCAGGAAAACGTCGAATCGTTAGCGTGGGACCCGAGACGGAGATCGGCGGAATCACTGCGTTGACGCGGCTACCGTCGTCGAGGCGGGCGTCGACAAGCGGCTCCGATTTGTCGATTCGTCGGTCGCACCGACTGACAATCCGACGAATCACGCCCAACGTGGCCTCTTCCGAGACAAAGCGCCGACCACTGTTTTCGATCGTGCCGCCGCTCTTTTCGCGCTTCTCGACGTAAATCTGATCGTGACCGGTCACCATGATCTCGGACACCGTCGGCAATCGCAGCAGGTCTTCGATCGGCCCATAACCGAAGATGAGGTCTTTGACTTGCTTCTTGATCTCATGCTTGGCGAGGTACTCGAAGAACTCTTGCACCAGGTTGATGCGGTTCGTCCAACACGACCAGAAGTGTTCATCGAGGGTCGACATCCGCTCTTGAACCTTCTGATCGGTGCTGAATCCGAGCATACGTTCGACCTTGCTGGCGAGCTGTCGAAGTTCGACTTCGCGTTCTTCGCCCGCCGACGCAAGCGCCACCCACTTGCGCTGCGAAGCAAATAACGGGTCGGCATTCGCATTTCCACCGATAATATGATCGATAATCGCATTCCGGACGGCATGCCCCGCTAAGCGTCGCAACAGGGGCGTCTGTTGTTCGGCGCCGAGTCCGTTTTCGACCGCGAATTCGTCGATGGCTTTTTCTAACCGCAATAAGTGCTCGCCGCCATGCTCACTAGCTTTGTCAGTTTCGGAACGCGGAAAACCGTCCAACAGTTGGACGTGAATCGTGCGGATGAGATCGGCAATCGCTTCGTCTAACTGACGGTCATCAGCAACTTGGGCAGACACAATTTGCTCAGATAGATCGACCGTTAGCACGTACGGATCGAGTTCAATTTCGCAACCGTCTTGCAGACCCAGCTCTCGCGTTCGTGCCACGTTCCGATCGCCAACCTGGCAGCCATTCATGGCCAGCACCGTCAACTTCCAGTCATGGCCGGACCGGTGCAGTGAAACCGCTTCGTCTGCAACTAGCGCACTAGGTAGCCGAATGTCGCAAGTGTTCGCACGCCCGATAACAGCATGGTGGCCGGTAATACGATGGGCAGCGCGCTCTTCCGAGTATTTGTTACGTTGCCAGAGAATCATTGTTTTTGATCCGATGCGAGTAGCGCCTGAATAACTTGCGTAAAGTCCTTTTGGTCGGCCATTGGCCTAATGAAAACTCGCGATGTACCAGCCATTTCTGCCACTCACCGCGTTCAGCAATTTTTCAGCCTGCGCGGGGACATCGCGACCTGGGGTTTCGGGTAGCGACAATCGGACTGTCCGTGTCGGAAACTTGTCGATGGTGTCGCGATCTACTGGCATCGACAGACTGCCCAATTGACGCACAGTAAACGGACCACACTTCTCGTAGGTGATTGCACCATCGTCTTTGTCACGATGGCCAAGCAGAAAACCAATTTGCTGATCGATACGTGCGGCATCCTTAAAGCCAGTCATGTCGCGAACTTTGATAGAAAACACGAACTCATTCGGTCTCGCCCGATACGGCGTGTCGGGTCGATCTTCGGCATCTCGGAGCGACATCAGTTCGCCGCCCTTGTAGCTACGATGAGTCTCGAGACCGTAGAGCGATTCGACCTGGTTCCATCTGAGCAACGTGCTTCTCAGCGCCCGCATGTCACCGCCGAGTCGTACTCTGGCGACGTCGCGCTTGGTAATCTCTTGACCGCTTCGCAACGGACGATTGATGACAACGAATTCAGCTGTCTGCAGCTGCTGATTCAAGTACCGATGATGAACGGCGGCTGAGAGGATAGCGGCCGCAAGTACGATGACCACGCGAAGTTGCAACGCCATGGCGATTTCCTTGCCGGTTCGAGATCGGGGAGAGGGAGGCGGAAGGCTCCGCTACATTGGGAATTCCAGTCCGTGCAAAGAGCGGCCAGAGATTTCCGAGATTTTCCGGGAGTTATTGTCTCCGGTAACCTGACTGGGAAAACTCTCTCGGTTTCTCGTATTTTTTGGGATTCTGACCCGTGTGCGGGGCTCACCCGCGTCGGCGTTTCGCCGTCCAATCGAGTTCCGCAGCGCCCGACGCTCTTCGGTCAGTGACTCGCCAAGATACTCGCGTACGAGCCGTGGCAGATTGACGACTGGAGGTGCTGCGGATTCACGATACCGTTCCTGAACCTGCTGATAAGCGAACTTCATTCCGTCCAGCGCATACGGTGCGAAAGTCAGATACTCGCGCAGGTCAGCGAATACCAGTTCGGTCTCGCGCTGGCCAGACACGACCTCGACCAATCCAATGATCCGACCCACGAAGGCCGCCGTATCGACCAGGTACTGCCGCGCTCGCTGGCTTTCAGGCAGCCCTTCCGCGCAATCTGCGGCATCGTAGACAAATTCTTTGCACCTTCGTAGCGCTGCGCTCTTCTGATCGAGCATGAGCAACGTCTTGATCTCGCCCTTGTCTGGCCACGAGTAGGGAGCGGGAGCAGCCTGGGCGGCGAGTGAATACCATTCGAGCGCCTCGTCGAGGTCATCTCCTTGCCCTGCAGACAGCACCGCAATGGCATGCAGAATTCTGGCATCCCGGCGCACGCCGCTGGTACTCCCCTGACGCGCTTGTCGCTTGATTCTGCTAAGCGTTAGCGTCATTTTGTTCTCTGTCCACAACTCGGTAATTAGCGTCCGTACGATATCGTCGGCCTCGCTGGCGCCCGGATAGTTGACATCCAGCACAGGCTCGTAACGAGGCGTGGGGGTACGCTGCGCTAGGTTGATCGAAACCACTTGGCTTCGGCCACGCTCGACTTGTACGCGCCTTGATTCGCGAATGCGGTCCCACTTACCCGCCATCACCAGGTGCTCCCCGTAGGGCAACACCAACGCATCACCGACTCGCCGACGTTCACCGTCTATCTCCAGCCAAGCATCTGCCGGTTCGAGATAAACCACCAGCCGACCAGTGGTTGGCCGCGGAGGCTGAGGGGCTGCTGGTGGAGGTGGCTCAACAGTGTCTTCGACGAGCACTTCTTCCTCTGGAGGCTCCGGCGTTGGTTCCGGTGGTGCCGGCACAATGACCGGCTCTTGAATAATCGAGAAGTCGATAGCAGGCCCCTCGT
>JBCDBK010000036.1:0-44138 GCA_039184115.1 Planctomycetota bacterium
ATCCGCTCTGGTAGTGACCAATTCGTCCACCGTGCGGATACGCAGTTATGGCTCAAGCCATCGCCGGGGTTGTCCCCGATACCGAAAAAGAAGTGACCGTGATGACCGTCTGGCCGTCGCTAGGCGCCACCGCCTACGGTCGTTGGTGGGGGCGTCGATTCATCGGCGGACCGCGGGTATTTGGTGTGCCGGTGTTAGCACTGCTCGCCGTACCGGCAATCTTGCCGATGTACTTCCACATGCTCATTCCGCGGCTGCCGTTCGTTGTCATCGGTATTCCAAACCAGAGTTGCCGCCGATACCGGCTGACCAACCGACGCGTGATCGTCGAGCAGCCCTTTGGTGGCGGCGAGCAGCAGAGCGTATCGCTCGATCGGTTCGACTCGATTGAAGTGGAAGTTGAGTCGGGACAAGAGTGGTATCCGGCCGGTAATTTGCTGTTCAAACTGGGTGATATCGAGACTTTTCGCCTCGCTGGTGTTCCGCATCCGCAAGCCTTCCGTCAGACCTGCCTGAAAGCCAATACAGGATTCGTTGGCGTCAAGCAGGCACGCGAAGCGGGCACAGCTGTCTAGTACTGGCGTGCCCTTGAAAGTTCTGACGCCGCAACTTTAGCGTGTGGATTTCTGCGCCCGGTTGTAACGACCAGGGGTTTGCTACGGAATTGCGAGACTCCGGCCATCTTGCGGACTCTACCCTTCGACAAGTTTCTGCCAGCGTTCTGATGCTGGCATCGCCGATATCCTCCTAAGGCGCGAACCGGAAAGGCTAAGGCCGCTACCGAGACTGGAGGACGGGGTATGGCTCGTTTTATGGAGAAGATTCTGTTTGTGGCTGCTTTCGCAGTCAGCGTGATTTGCGCCCCAACTTGTGCCAGTTTCGCTGAAGACGACGACCGTCGAGTGTCTGACGAGCCAGTGGTATCGGAATCTGAAGGCAGCGACCTTGAGGCAAAATCTGCGGACGCGGCAATCGTCCAACCCGTCCAACCTCGAGCACTCTTTCAGCACGAGAGCTATCCGGCGGCCTGGAAAGCTGCTCAGGAGAGCAATCGACCGATTCTTGTTTTCGTATCGATGCCCAATTGCCATTACTGCGTCAAGATGAAGCAGAAAGTCTATCAGCAGCCACGCGTCAAGCAGCTCGTTTCAAGCTCTTTCGAGACCATCAAGGCGGATCGATTTGCTCATCCGAAACTCGTTTCGAGTTTGAAGATTCGACTCTATCCGACGACGGTCTTGGTCGGACCGAACAACAAGATTTTGGACGTGATCGAGGGCTACGCCGACGCCAACGCCTTTCAGCGCCGGCTTCAAACCGGAATCGCCTCGTCGAGCAGACTTACTGCTGCGACAGCGACTCGTTGAGACTCGTAATCAACAGCCTAGCGGACACCACACGAACTCTGACGGCGATACCTGTTGCGGCGCGTGCTCCGCGCCTTTTACTGCTTTCTGTGCACTTGTTCACAAATGATTGCGGGTCTGGCGGACGATGATGTTGGTGTTGGCGGCGTCATACGTTGTCCGCGATGCACTTCAAGTTCGGGATTATTATGTTCAATCGCACTTCGACACTACTATTTGTTGCGCTTGCTTGCTGCGCCTCGACGAGCCGAGCGCAATTTCGTCAGCCTGCCGCCATGCAGGGTCCTGCGCTGTTCACTCAGACCAGCATCGAAAAAGGCTGGAGCCAGGCTACCCGCCAGCAACAGCCCATGCTCGTCATGTTCACTTCCGACAACTGTAAATTCTGCAAGAAAATGCTAGCAGAAACGTATGGCCATCCAGCCATCTATCAAATGCTCGCTCCCAACACGCAGACCGTGCTAGCACACAAGGACGATTAC
Source organism: Planctomycetota bacterium (assembly GCA_039184115.1). Taxonomy (GTDB): domain Bacteria; phylum Planctomycetota; class Planctomycetia; order Pirellulales; family Lacipirellulaceae; genus Bythopirellula. The sequence goes on from JBCDBK010000036.1 coordinate 1,850, forward strand.
GACGCGCTGGTCAAAAAGCTTGGCATCCGCGGCTATCCCTCGAGTGTGTTGATTTCGCCCAAAGGTGACGTGTTGGAATTCGTCGAAGGCTTTCTGCCGCCCAAGGAATTCGCCGAGCGCGTCTTGCCAGTACTTCGTCCGCAAACGCGCTCCGCCCAGCTGCAAAAGCAAACGGCAGGCCGCTGACTTTGCCGCGGGCCGCTGAGCATCACGTAAACAATCGCTTAGCCGCCGCTTTGCCGCGCGCTTGAATCGCCTGGTCGATGGTCTGCAGCTGACCCTCGGTCAATTCCAACGTCATCGCCGCTGCCGATTCCTCCAGTTGCCAGCGACGTTTGGCACCGCACAGCGCGGCGGTAATACCACGGCGATGGATTGTCCAGCTAATCACCACGGCGGTGACCGACTGGCTACACTGAGCGGCGATCTCACGCAACACGTCGACGAACGCCTGATTCTTCGTCCACTCGTCGCCCTGGTACATCGGATATCCGCGACGGTTATCGTCCTGTGCCAAATCCTTCTCGTGACGAAGCTTGCCGGCTAGCAGCCCCTTCATCAGCGGCCAGTAGACGATCGTCGCCACGTTGTTGGCCTGGCACCAAGGAAGCGTTCGTTGCTCGATATCCCGTTGCAGCATGTTGTAAGGCAGTTGCACCGCCGTCAGCGGACAGATGGTGTGGAACGCTTCGATCTGCTCGAGCTGATGGTTCGACAGTCCCGCGTAGCGCACCTTACCCGCGTCGACTAAGTCACGAATCGCGCCTGCCGAATCAGCCAAAGGCACTGCCGGATCGGGCGAGTGCAGGTAGTAGAGCTCGATGCGGTCGGTGCCCAGCCGCCGTAAGCTTTCGTCGCATTCTCGCGCGATCTGCTCAGGTCGCGCATCGTTCGTTTGCTTGCCTTGATTGTTGTAATGAATGCCGCACTTGCTAGCGACGACGAACTCGTCGCGACGATCGGCGAGTGCCCGGCGAATCAGATTCTCGCTCTCCCCGTTCGGGCCATAGCAGTAGGCCGTATCGAGGAAGTTGATGCCCAGATCCTCACAAGCTCGCAGGGTCTCGAGGCTGTCGTCGTCGTTCACGCCCAAAGACGTCACACCGGCGATCGGCCACGTGCCAAACGCCACCGGCGAGACCTGCAGGTCGCTGCTGCCGAGTTGTCGATGCATAGTTCAAAGCCTTTAAGTCACGAGTCGATCGACCTGCTAGGGCGTAGTGCGTTCCGCCTGTGTGGTTTGCCGCCGTGCCGTGGAGGACTTCGATCGATTGTGCGGACTGTACGGGTTGTCCCTCAGCCAGAGTCTTGTTTCGCGACTGGCTCAAGCTGGCAAGATGATTACGCTCTCAGCAAAATGAAAAGTATCTATTCTAACGTTTTGATCCTTGTTTGTACCGTCGCGTCCGATGGCCAGGCCAACTTCTCTAACCCGAGCGATCTATCGCTACAGCGTCTTCTTCTTCGCTGCGGTTCTGATTGCCTCGTTCGTGGCCTTCTGGCGGTTCTACTATTCGATGCTCTTTGAGCGTCCGTTACACCATCACATTCACGCCGCGATCATGACCGGCTGGGTGATGATGCTCGTGGCCGAAGGCTGGCTGATTCGGGTGCATTATCGAAAGATGCACCGCCGGATCGGCAAGCTGTCGTACGTACTCGCACCTGCAGTGATCGTATCGATGATCAGCATGCGACACCTGCAAGCGTCACGATTTGGAACCGATCTGCCCGACTTCGAGTTGTTCTTTATCGCGCTCAATCTGCTGAGTAATGCGCCGCTGTTTGCTTTGGCCTACGGCATGGCGATCTGGTATGTCCGTCAGCCGGCGATCCATGCCCGGTTTATGGTCTGCACGGTGTTTACCGGGATTATAGGTCCGATCCTGACGCGGTTCTTTCGATTCTACGTGTACCCATTTACCGATAAACTGCCGATGATCGACGGCACGCCGATGCCGATGCACATCATCGACCCGGCCATTATTCTAACACTCGCGGCCCTGTCGATCTGGGATTGGCGTGCCCATCGGCAACGGTTCGTGTTTCCGCTGATGTGCCTCGGTTGCATCGTCACACGCATTCTGGTGACCGAAATCTACACGACGCTGCTCTGGCGCGAGTTCAGCGCCTGGTTTGTCTCGCTACCGCTGTCCTAGCCGCGGTAGCGCCAAGATACTGGCGGCAATTATGTAACGGACGAATTTTGAAACGGTTTTCGTTTTTCTTTTCAATACTCCGCCTGATTCACGCTCGCTGCAAGTCCGGCGAGCCTCGAATCGTAGCGCTTTCTGCGAAAGAAGAAAGCCCGACCATCGGTAGTTTCGCAACAACGGCCCGCCTGCGCGTTACAAAACACCGATGCCAAACGACGCCAATTTGAATGGGTCTCGTAGCCAACGGTGGAGTCGGCAACCACCATTGTGCAGATGCGGCGGGGTGAGGCGAGCAAGATTTTTGGCCAACGCCAAGTGATTCTCCCGTGCATTTGCATGTGTCGGAAAAAGACAGGTTGAGCAGACGACAGGCCTGCAAACGATATTGGGGTGAAGCCTCGAATCTTCATTGAAAATTGTCGCAAGACGCGGATATAGTGTGTAAAGCTGGTGCGAGAAGATATCTCCGAGGCTTTCTGGTACGAATTGGAAGTAGGGTCTGCGTCGTGATTACTTTGGAGTTGGTGGGATTCGTGGGAGCTCATCTGATATTTGCGTATATTGCCCCTATACTTGGTTTGGCCGAACCGCGACCAGAGGAACTCAGTGAGCGAATAAGCGCGATCGTGATCTTAGTCTTAATCGGTGCCGGTCTGATCAAGTGCATTCAGATCTCGCGTCGACCAACAACCAGTACCCTCTGCGTTTCTTCGCTTACGCTGTTCTTGGCAGCGTGTCTGTTTAGCGGGGTGTTTACCCAAATGGAACAGACGCGACTTCGAGCAGCACTGTTTGCAATTGGGTTGACGATACTTCACGTCGCGAGTTTCGTCTTGGCAATTATAGGGCTTATCGAGTACCGACAGAAATCGGATCGCTACTTGCAGGGGCGAGGGCAGGCAATCTGGGGCCTCTTGCTCAGCTCGACTGCGCTACTATTTATCTGTTTCACGTTCGTCACAACGCTATTGGAACAGGATCGAGTGATCAACGAGATCGCGGCCGCAGAAGAAAAAGAATCGATTCAGTCCGACGGCGGTGCTCAACGATTCGAAGATCTCAATTTCCAGTTCTCCACGCCGGATCGGAGCTGGGTAGCGTTGTCAGTCGAGCGAATCAATCCAGTCGCGTCGCTTGCCTTTGTTCGCAAGAAGCCAGAGGTTTGGTTCATGGTTATCGCCGAGAAGTTTGGCGCGGAGAACGCATTCGGCAACGAAGCGCTGGCAGAAGTTGCCGAAGCCAATTTACGAGCTGGCGCGTCCCAAGTCAGAATTAGCAAGAAGCGAGGTGAGCAAGTTGCAGGGCTAGACGGAATTCGTTTCGAGGCGGATGCCAATGTCGATGGTCGATCGTTAAGTTATTCAAATTGGTCGGCAACGTATAACGGATTCGCTTATCAGCTTGTCGCGTTTTCGCAATCGATGAATCGGCAATCCCTCCACGAAGCGGCTCTTGAATTGTGCGGAAAATTTCGGCTGATTGATCCAGGCCGAGTTGCTCATGCCGAGGGAGTCGACGCGCTCGGCAAATACGTGTCGAAGCCTTGGGGATATCGTGTAGATTTTTCCGCCGATTCTGGCTGGGTGGCTGCGCCGCGTGACACGTTTGAGGTTCAAGCCGCCGACATGATCGGCATCAAGACTGTTGAGGGATATCAGGTCAGTTTTGGAGTCATACCCATTGAGCTGCCGACACCTGACGTGAATGCTGCCGAGACGCTTGCGGTGATGGCAGCCAGTTTGTTCAACATGGGTAACAAGAGTAGGTTGCGCCAGCAGGTAGTTGAGTACGATGGGATTTGGTTTAAGGGAAGCGAAGTCGCGGGGACTCAGCGTTCAAGTCGGGCACAGTTTGGCTATCGTATGCGTCTGATCGTGCAGAATCAGCGTGCCTATCTGATGGCCGGATGGTGGCCGCCTGAGTGTGGTAGCGCCGACCGAGTCGTCCAGAAGATGCTCGACACTAGCGGGTTTATGTCCCCACAAGGCACGATCGACAGGCCTGGTGAGACTCGGTCACATGCCGTTGCGCTGGTGCTGAACGAACTGGGTATTAATGCCTATTCTAAGGGCGACTATCTGCAAGCGATTGCCTATTTCGAAGCGGCTTTGGAAAATCGCAATGATCCGCAGATGGTGGAGAACCTCGTGGATGCGTATTTTGAAGTTAAGAAGTATCGAGAAGCCGAGTCGAAGTTGGACGGGTACTTAGAAAATCTTCCAGACAACTTCGCGCTGCGAAGTTTGAAGGCGGCGCTTTGCCAGCATCGTGAGGATTTCGACTCGGCGCGGACGGTGTACGAGAAGCTTTTCCTCGATGGATATGACGATGAGGAGGAGCTACTGACTTACCTGAACCTGGCCGCGGAATCTGAAGACTACGAGGCGGCAGTTTCTGTACTGCAGACATTTAACGAGCAATACTCGTCGCTCAAATCACTGCGCTGGCTAGCTGTCATGCACGGGCGCAAAGGCGACCATGAACGGGCAATTCGCCAGATGTCAGAAATCGCTGATGCCAACCAAGATGACTTGGATACACAGATTACGCTTGGCGAGGTTTACGAAACGGCAGGCAGATTTGGAGAGTCTCTGGCGGTCTGTAACAAGCTACTTGAGAAACATCCTGATGAGATGAATCTGTATCTGCTCAAGGGCAGAAATGAATTCGAGTTGGAGCGATATTCCGCTTCGCAGGCATCGTTCCAAAAAGTAATTGACCGATACCCAGGCAACGACGAGGCGAACCAGTACAGTCAATACTTGTCGGCGCTGCTGGGACGGGGGGATCGTAAGCAGATCAGCAAGCCGGTACTTCCCGTACCCATACCAGCGGCTGTGCAAATGCTTGTGGACCGAGCTGATACGCAAGTGACGACCGAAGGCGAGAACGAATTTGATGCGGTTGACATTTACAAGGTGGTTGGAATCTCTTATGGGCGCGACGACCACCGCAAGATTACCACGTATCGCAAGATCAAAGCAAATTCGCAGGCGGGAGTCGAAGAACTGAGTAGTCTGTCGATGTCGTTTGATCCACTTTTCGAGCGACTCTTCGTCAATCGGCTAGCTGTCTTCAATGCGGAAGGCGAATTGGTTGCAGAGGGTGCTCAAGACGACTACTACGTTCTTGACGATTCCGCGTCAGCTCAGGCTTCGCAAGACAGACGCGTGTATTTGCCGGTGCCTAATCTGAAACCTGGTTACTCCGTCGAACTGACTGTCACGGTTGAAGACACGAGCGTTCCCGACGAATTCGGGTACGAGGAACAGTTTCTGGTGGCCGCAAATCCGCTCCGTCTTGGAGCGGTGTACTTCCAAGGTGATCTTGCGGATGTCGCCTCTTCTTCTAGCAAGCTGGATTCCGAACTGGTCGACCCTGAACTCCGGATTTGGTACACGCAGTCTCCGGACGTCTACGAGAGTGAGGCGTTGCAAGTGACCTTAGAAGACTTTCTGCCGTATCTCCGGATCTCCGATGCACGCAGACAGTGGGAGGACGTGGGTCGGGAATACCTCATTAGGATTGAGCCTAAGCTGCGTTCAGATCCCGCTACCATTGCTTTGGCAATCAAGCTGACAGAGGGTATGACCTCGCGATCGAAAAAGATTGCGGTGCTTACGAAGTACGTGCAGGAGGAATGCACTTACAAGGCGCTTGAGTTTGGAATTCGGTCCCAAGTACCCAATTCTGCAGAACAGGTTCGCAAAAATGGATACGGCGACTGTAAGGATCATTCAGTATTGCTTAAACAGCTGTTGGACGCTGCAGGTGTGCCTGCGCAACTCGCGTTAATAAGTTCATCCAGTCCAGTTTCCATGAGCCTTCCCTCGCTTAGTCAATTCAACCACATGATTGTGTATGTGCCAGAGGAAGGTGCGGGAAGCCAATCTTTTTTCCTCGACGCCACGGAGAAGTACACAACACCGATGGTCCCAAGGTCTCCCTCGCTCGTCGACAAATTGGCGTTGATCCTGGACTTGGGCCGGCCATACCTAAAACGTACTCCGAGCTACGGAAGCGCGTTTGGCAAGGTCGAAGTCGAGCGCCGGGTCACTATGGACCACTCGCCAGGATTAGACGTCGCCACGATCTCAGTCGATGAGCAAGTCACGCTCAATCCGTATTGCTCCCGCGGGCTGCGAGGCTACCTACAGGCGTATGCACCGCGGGACCGGCGCGATGCCATCCGTGATCTCATTGCCGAAGTCAAGAAAGTGCGTGTGAACCGGCTAAGTGTCGAGAATCTTCGAGAGCCAACCAAGGACCTTGTATTGCACCTCGAGTATTCGGTCGCAAAGGGACTCAATCACGTTGGAGTGGCGAATGGCGATCAACGATTCGTGGGCGTCATGCCCGCCGTCTGGGAACGTTATGTCTTGGAAATCGAACCAGACGATTTGAGGGTGACTCCCTTTGAACATAAGCTAAAGATGGTGGTGCTCTCACGCACTAATTTCCAACTGCCGGCAGGCATGCAGCTGAAGAATGCGGGCAAGCTCGTGCGACGCGGTGAGTCGAAGTTCTTGCGATGGCAAACTCAGGTCGAAGAAAAACAGGATGGGTTTCTCTTTGACGCTTCGGTAACTAGAAACGCGGGATCTTACGATCCCGAGGAATTTGACCAGTACTGGCAGGCCGTTCAAGCATCGGTCTCGGCAGCTGGCGGCTCAGTCAATATCGGTGCGCCTTAGTGTCTTACCGGCGGGCGCGTCGGGGTGTAGAGGCAGCAGTCCTGCGGGCAGACGTCGTGGTTGGGGGGCATGTTTCCTAGGACGAGGCGTTCGGGTTCGTCGGTCATGCGTTCGGTGATCAGCTCGCGGATCATTTGCACGAAGCGCGGATGGGTGCCGACGGTGGGGATGCGTTGGAGTTTGATGCCGAGCTTTTCACAGATCTCTTCCGCTTCGGTGTCGAGGTCGAAGAGGACTTCCATGTGATCGCTGATGAAGCCGATCGGTAAGATCATCAGATGCTCGAGCGGCTGGCCTTGCTGTTGGTGTTTTTCTTGCAAGGCTTCGATGTGATCGCAGATGTCGGGCTCGAGCCACGGCTGTTGGGGTGGTCCACTGCGGCTTTGGTAGACGAGTTCCCAGTTGTCGTGGCCAACTTGCTCGGCGACGATGCGGCTGGCTTCGGTCAGTTGGACTTGGTATTTGCAGTTATCGGCCATCGACATCGGGATGCTGTGCGCGGTGAAGATTAACGGCGTGCGTTCGCGCTGATCTTCCGCGATGTTGCCGAGCGCCTCACGCACCGAGTCGATCATTGGTTGCAAGAAACCAGGGTGATTGAAGAAGACGCGGATCTTATCGACTTCGGGGGCGGCGTCGCCGACCTGTTCGCGGGCGCGCATGATGTCCTCGCGGTATTGCCGGCAGCCGGAGTAGCAGCTGAAGCCGCTGGTGAAGAAGGCGAGTGCCCGCTTCACTCCGTCGTCGGCCATCTGTTGCATCGTGTCGGTGAGCATGGGCGTCCAGTTGCGATTGCCCCAGTAGATCGGCAGCTGCGGACCATGCTCGGCGAGTTCGGATTCGAGCGCAGAGATGAGCTGCCGGCACTGCTTGTTGATCGGGCTGACACCATCGAAGTGCTGATAGTGCTCGGAGACCTCGAGCATGCGCTCGCGTGGCACGTTTTTGCCACGCAGGACATTTTCGAGAAAGGGCATGACGTCGTCGGGGCCTTCTGGACCGCCAAACGAAACGAACAGGATTGCGTCGTAAGAAGCTGCCATCAAAAAAATGACCTAGTGACCAATGCCCGAATGACCAACATGTTGAGAAGGGAAGGCTCAACCGTGTCTGACTCTGTCACCCTTTGGTCATTCGGGCATTGGTCATTCGGCCATTGCTGAAAGTGACCCCTACGGGACTCGAACCCGTGTTGCCGGCGTGAAAGGCCGGAGTCCTAGACCGCTAGACGAAGGGGCCGTCTGCAGGCATTATTCTCTTTTCGACCGCGTAGGGGCCGAAATCAAGCAAAATGCCCGATCTGGCAGAGACCGTTAACAGGCGAAGACAGTTAACTGACTGCGAGCGTATAGGGTTACGTCATCGGGGATCGACGTCAAGTGGGCACGCCGAAGTCAAAACGTCCAACGACAGCGGAGCAGTCGTCAGTGTCAGTCGTGGCGCGCTTAGAGAGAATGGCTGCGTCAGTGCGCAGGCGGGTAACGAAAAGGGGACCGACCTTCGGAAGCTAAGACTACTCGGCTGCGTTGCTCGTGTCGGCACCGCGGTCGGCATCGACGTTGCGACGAATGGCTTCGTAGACCTCGTTGCGATGAACGGGTACCTCTTTCGGGGCTTCGATGCCCAGGCGAACCTTGTCGCCGCGAATTTCGACGACCACGATCGTAATGTCATCGTTGATGACAATACTCTCGTTCTTTTTTCGCGATAGGACCAACATAATGGCGATTCCTTCGTGAGCAGTGGCCGGTATTGCCTCCAAATAACCGGTGCCGGCCTCCGAACCAAGCCTGCTGCGTCCCCAAGTACTGTTTTCTTGTTGCGTACCGTGGTGTTGCGACGCGGGCGTAACTACAGCGTTACACAAACGCTATTCATTTCACTCTACGTGCTGTTGGGGCATAGTCAAGCAATCAGGAATGGTCAGGGTACGTTTTTTGCCGTAAATCGCCAATGTGACGGCGAATTGCCCTTGATTGCCCATTGGTCCCAAACTTCCCAAGCAGGAAATCGACTCGATCCGACGCTGAAAGTGACTCCTAACTCTTTATTCCCCAGAGGTTTGTGGCTTTTGCGGCTGGGCGGGATAGGCGGATCGTATAGTCTGGGAGAGGTACTTGTTCGACAGTTGGTAATAGATGACGGAAACTACGTTTTCCCGCATTATTTGTCCGCTCCGACTGGTCACCTGGTGAGCGGAGGGGCTTATGAGAATGTCGCGGCGCCGTGCCCCGACTGATGCCTGTTTTCCGTTCTGTTGTGCAGCGGATACGATTGCCGACTATCCATTACACGATCGAAAGGGCATTCTGCGCGCCGAAGTCATGCCGCCAGCGGACGATGTCGCCTTCGCCTGAACGGTCGTGACGGAGGCTCGGCTTAGGTGTGAACATGTTTGGCAGATTTGAACCGCGGGTCAGATGCAACGCACCCGTCTAGCCCAACAAAGATGCCGCGTTAATTGGCGATCAGCGGTTGCGGGTTGATAGCAGCATTCTATAATCCAAGGCTTGTTTTCGGTCAGGCTGCGCGGCAGCGATAGAATTGATTGGCCACAGAATTGATTGGCCACAGAATTGATTGGCCACCGCGCGACTGGGCTCGAAGGCATGCGACGAAAGAAACAATGGCTGCTCGACCGTCTGTATGGTTGAGAGAGAGGATACCCTGCGAAAATGATTGCGTGGCTCAAGCGAGTCTTCCCTTGGCTGGGGAACGTCGCGGAGGCGGTCTACACCGTACTCAACGGCATGTGGGTAACATTGCGGATCTGGTTGAAGACTTACGATCCAGATCGCAAGACCTTTACGGAGCACTACGAGTATCCTGAGTTGCCCGTGCCGGTATCGGCGCGCTATCGCGGGTTCCACCGTTTCGATCTGACCACTTGCATTTCGTGTGATCAGTGCGCGAAAGCTTGCCCGGTGGATTGCATCTACATTGGCAAAGAGCGGGTCGAAGGCAGCAAGGGCTTTAAGATTACCGGATATGCAATCGACTATAGCAAATGCATGTTCTGCGCTCTGTGCGTCGAACCTTGCCCAGTCGACTGCATTTTTATGGGTGCCACTCATGACCTGAGCTGTTACAGTCGCGATGGCACGATTGTCGATTTTTCGCGGCTGCCACTCGATGTGGCTTGGGGACGGGCGTCGCTCAATCCTACGGCCGTCGCACAGTCGAAGGTGATTACCGAGCCCGTTCATGGCGGACCAAACCAGTGATCCTAGCGACGTGGGTTTCAGCAGCCCGTTGGTTTCAGCAACGCGTTGTATTATTCTTCGACCAAGCTAGTCTCTAACCACCACACCCCGACTCCAACTGCACACTCAATGGCTACGCCGACCGCGATTGTTGCTTACCTGGCATTGTTCGCCGCAGTGGCGGCGATCTTCTTGTTTGTTAACTTGCTCGTAGGGCGCTTCCTGCGACCGAATCTGCCGAACGAGGAGAAGCTGGAAGTCTACGAGTGCGGTGAGCCTGTGATCGGCTCGAGTTTCGTTCAGTTTGACCTGAGATTTTACGTCGTTGCTCTGCTGTTCATTATCTTCGATGTCGAGGTCGCGTTCTTCTTTCCCTGGGCGACCGTGTTCGGCAAAGCGACTCAGCTGACCGCTCCAGAGATGACTATTGAGTCGGTTGAAGGCGGGCTTTCGACGGCCGCGGCACTGCGATTCCGAGAGCTTGGAGTCAACGATGTCGGCAGCATCGATACTGCGTTGATCGGTGAAACCGCTGGCCAGTTGGCGATCACCTCGTTTGCCGACATCTGTGTGTTCTTTGCAGTGCTGCTCGTTGGGTTTGCGTACGTCTGGAAGCGAGGTGATCTCGATTGGGTGCGAGCCGTGGCGAGCCAACGTGGCGAAGCCGTCCAGCGGGCACCTTCGCAGGGCGATCCCATTTCGACGAAGCCGGTAGGATCGATTCTGTCGGCTTAGTGTTTTTTTCCCGTGCGTTGCCACGGGTCGATTGCTATCCACATCTCCACGTAAGCTATGCCATCATGAGCGGACAAGCGTTTGTTGATCAGTTGAAGCAGAAGTTCGGCGACAAGATTGCGGATGCGAACTTTGAGAACATCGATCCGTGGATCGTCGTCACTCCCGACGGTCTAGTGGACGTATGCAAGTATCTCCGCGATGAGCCAAGTCTGGCGTTCGACTATCTGAACAGCATCACGGGCGTCGACTACTTGCACACCGATGAAAAAAAGGCCGCCAAAGCGGGTTGGGATCCGCACATGGAGGTCGTCTATCATCTGTTCAGCATGAAGCACAAGCACAGCCTCGTCTTGAAAGTCATGTTGCCGCGCTGGAAAGACGACCAAGAAGGCGTCATTCCTGAGCTAGCCTCCGTGTCGAGCGTGTGGAGTACCGCCGACTGGCACGAGCGCGAACTTTACGACCTCTCAGGCGTGAAGTTCACCGACCATCCAAATTTGCGACGCATCCTTTGTCCCGAAGATTGGGTCGGACATCCGATGCGTAAAGACTACGAAATGCCGCTGGAGTATCACGGCATACGCGGCAGATAGATAGAAAGGTAGATTTCAGAAAGCGAAAGGCAAAGTAGGCGTGTGCTACGCCTGGCTGGCTACCGGCTTCTGACTTCCGAAATTGTCATGAGCATTGTCGACGATCCAAGATTCATTGAGTTTGATGTCCGTACGGACGAGATGCTCGTCAACATGGGGCCTCAGCACCCAAGTACGCACGGCGTATTGCGTTTGGCCCTGCGCACCGATGGCGAAATCGTCTCGGAAGTTACGCCGCACATGGGCTATCTGCACCGCTGTGCGGAGAAGATCGGCGAGAACCTGACGCCTCGGCAGTGGATTCCGTATACCGATCGGATGGACTACCTCGCGGCGATGAATATGAATCTCGGCTGGGCCCTGACCGTCGAGAAGTTGCTCAAGTACGAGCCGCCTGAAAAAGGTCGGCACCTGCGGGTGATCATTACCGAGATGGGACGAATTGCCAGCCACTTAGTGGGAATGGGTACCTACGGACTCGACTTGGGTAGCTTCAGTCCGTTCTTGTATGCGTTCCGCGAGCGCGAGAAGATTCTCGATCTGTTTGAAGAAGTCTGTGGTGCTCGACTGACCTACAGCTACATCACGGTGGGCGGTGCGACGGCGGATTTGCCGACCGGTTGGACTCAGAAGTGCTTGGAATTCCTGGAGCAGTTCGAGCCGGTGATTGCCGAGTACCACACGCTGCTGACTACCAACGCGATTTTCATCAAGCGCACGGCGGGCATTGGCGTGATGTCGCCGGAGATGGCGATCGATTACGGTACGAGCGGACCCGTGCTGCGAGGCAGCGGCGTCAGCCACGACCTGCGTCGAGACGGCGAAGAGATTTACACCGCCATGTACGATGGCTATGCCTTCGAGGTCATCGCCGAGCAGAACGGCCATTATCCCAAAGATCACGACTATCCGCAGGTTCCACACGAGGCGGTGCTGGGTGACTGTTGGCATCGGTTTTATGTCCGTATGCTCGAGGTCATGCAATCGATCGACCTAGTGCGTCAGGGCATCGAGCGCTACCACGCAGCCGACGACGGCTACGGAGAGCCCATGAAGCTCAAGACGAAATTGCCGAAGGGCGAAGTGTATTTGGAAACCGAGTGCCCCAAAGGCCAGATGGGCTTCTACCTGGTAAGCGATGGCAGTGACATTCCGTGGCGTGCCCGCGCTCGCAGTAGCTCATTTTGCAATCTGTCAGTGGCTGAGCCGCTGTGCCGTGGCTGCCTAATTGCTGACATTCCGGCTATTGTGGGTTCACTCGACATCGTGATGGGCGAGATCGATCGGTAGCGACAATTCCATGCGCATTGTCGAGCGGCGCCTTTTGCAACATCGCTCGTACCATCGCTGAGGGCGAGTGGCTTGTGCAGCGATTGAGGCCGGCTTCCAAAAGTTCGCAAAGTTCGCTGCGGCCTTACGATTCCCGTGAAATTTCGCTGGCAGGGGTATACAGTTTCGACCCCTTGTGCAATATTTCACGATCTTAGCTGGCGACCGTCATAACTGTCGTCCAGCGAACATGTTGGGTCGTTACCAGCGGCACTTCGTGGGGCTGCCTCGGTGGTAGTTCGGTTGTTAGCAACGCATGATGGTTTGAGGAAAAACCAACCGTGGCCGCATATTTGTCCGAGTACATTTGGCCTTGGCTGGCGTACCTAGTCGCCGGCATGGTGCACGTAGGTCTGATCATCAATCTGGTGGCAGTCAGCGCACTCGTGTTCATCTGGCTCGAACGCAAAATCTCTGGCCGCATCCAAGATCGGCTTGGTCCGACGCGGGTCGGCGGCAAGTTCGGCTGGCTGCAAACCTTGGCCGATGGCATCAAGCTGATTCAAAAAGAAGACCTTTGCCCCGATGGCGCTGATAAGTTTCTGTTTCGCATCGCTCCGTATGTGAGCTTCTGTGCCTCGATCGCGGCGTTCATTGCCATTCCGTTCGCTGGTGGCGCGTATCCTTGGATTGCTCAGCACCTGAACGCGGGTGTGTTTTTTGTGCTAGCCGTGATGGGCTTGGAAGTATTCGGCGTGATCTTGGCTGGGTATTCTTCGGCGTCGAAGTGGTCACTGTTCGGTGCGATGCGCGAGGCTGCCCAGGTCGTGAGCTACGAAGTGCCAATGGGCATGTGCGTCGTCGTGCCGGTGATGATTGCTGGCTCGCTCGACATGGTAGTGATTGGCGATCGACAAGCGGGCTGGTTTACCAATTGGCTCGTCTTCCACGATCCGTTCACTTTGATCACGGCGGCGGTCTACTTCACTTGCGGAATGGCGAGCGTCAATCGTGCGCCGTTCGACTTGGCTGAGGCAGAAAGTGAATTGGTCGCTGGATTCCATACTGAATACTCGGGGTTACGTTGGAGCTTTTTCTTCATGGCCGAGTACGGCTCGATGTTTGCCGTCAGTATTCTGGCAGCTGTGCTGTTTTTCGGCGGCTGGCATGGCCCAGTGCCTGTGACGCAGATTCTTGGTCTGGCGGGAGCTGAAGCTGGTTCGATCGCCTGGGGACTTGCGCAAGCCATCGGACTGGCGAACGTGCTGCTCAAGGGCGTTATTGGCGTCTGCTTGATGATCTGGGTGCGTTGGACATTGCCTCGACTGCGAATCGACCAGGTTATGGCCACTTGCCTAAAGTACTGCACGCCGATCGCTGCTGCTATGTTTCTGGGCGCAACTTTCTGGCAATACAAACTGCCGGGTCGGACGTTCTTCGGGGTGCAGCCGGTCGCTAGCTCGGTGTTCGAAATCAGCGAAGGCTGGCAGGGCACGGTCGAGGAAGAGAGCGGCGAACAAGAGCGTGTGGCCGAGCGAATCACTACAGCGGAAGGGCGACGCTAGTCACGATGGATAGCATTTATTGGCCTTCGTTTTTCTTTTTGCTGTTTAGTGGCATCGCGTGCGTATTTGCTCTCGGCGTGTTGCTGTCGAAGAACATCGTGCGAATGGCATTTTACCTGGTGATCTCACTGGCATCGACGGCGGGGCTATTCTTCTTGGCCGGTGCTGACTTTGTTGGTGCGATGCAATTAATGATCTACGTTGGTGGCACGCTGGTGCTACTGATCTTCGGTGTGATGCTGACGTCGCAAGAGCGATTCGTCGAGATGCGCACCTCCAGCGGTGAGTGGGTGGTTGCCTTCTTTATCGGCATGATGCTGCTATTCACACTTGGCAAGGCAGCCTTCGGGGTCGACGCCTGGGCAGGGTTGGATCGCGAAACGGCCGAAGCGGTTGAGGTTGAAAAGACAGTCACGCCACTGGCGATGGGTTTGCTGGGTGCACGTGTCGACCAACTTGACGAGGCGGATGAGGTGAAGCGAGACGGCATGGCTGGTTACTTGTTCCACTTTGAGATCGTGTCGGTGCACTTGTTGGTCGTGCTGATTGGTGCCGCGTACCTGGCCCGAGCTAAGCGAAAGACAGGCGGCACAGCCGCCAACGACGAGTGAATCTCACTGAGTGATCGAGGTCGATTGATCGGAAACGTGTGATGAATCCAATGTTCGCCAATTTGCTGACTGAGCCCGTGGGTGTCTCTCACTACGTCGTCGTGGGAGCCTTCATGTTCACCTGCGGCGTGCTTTGCATGGCGACCAAGCGAAACGCTTTGGGCATCTTGATGGGCATCGAACTGGTACTAAACGGCGCGAACATGAATTTCATCGCGTTCGGTAGCCGCTACCTACGCAACGATGCCAACTCGCTGGGACTGGACGGTCAGCTGATTTCTCTGTTCGTCATTGTGCTCGCGGCGGCCGAGGCGGCGGTGGCGTTGGCGATTGTCTTGAATTTTTACAACAACACCGATTCGGTCGATGTCGACCGTGCCGACCAACTGCAGGGATAGAAGACAGTTACGCACATGGATCCTTCTTGGCTACCATTTCTGCTCGCAACGGCATGGCTTGTGCCGTTGTTCTCGTTTGTCTTCATCCTATTTGTAGGCAAACACTTGGGCCCACACGGCAAGAATGCGGGATTGGTCGCGACATCGGCGATCGTGTTCTCAGGCGTTTGCAGCTTTACTGCGCTGTTTGCCGTCTGGCTCCCGAATCATCCGGTGCATGACGCATCGCATCACGGCGGCGACCATCACGAAGCGGCTCACGAAGATGAAGGCCATGCGGCGCTCGCAGTGCCCATGAAGCTGGTGGCGGCGGAAGGCGAACATGCCGAAAGTGGACACAGCGCCGATGGACACAGCGCTGAGGCCCATCACGGTGAGCACGCGAACAATGGCCCTGAGGGTTACAAGGCATACACCGCCGACTGGTACGAGTTGGGCGTGTTCGGCTCGCTCAAGCTGTCGATCAGCTACTACATCGACGCTTTGACGGTTGGCATGTTTTGCATGGTGTCGCTGATTGCCTCGTGTGTGCACTTTTACGCGATGGGTTACATGCATGACGAGTTGCATGACTTTACCGACCCAGAGGTAACGCTCTCAAACGGCGAAAATCTCAAGCGTCCAGGACGTTACTATCGGTTCTTCCAGTATCTGTCGCTGTTTTGTTTCAGCATGTTCGGCATTGTGATCGCCGGCAACATTGCGATGGTGTTTGTGTTCTGGGAGCTGGTCGGAATCTGCTCGTACTTCTTGATTGGTTTTTATATCGAACGCAAAAGTGCTTCGACGGCTGCCAACAAGGCCTTTATCGTCAACCGCGTGGGCGACTTTGGCATGCTAATTGGCTTGATGGCGTTGTGGTCGAGCCTAGGCACGTTTGCGTTTGGCGACATGACCGGCCCGGACGGCGAGACAGAGAAGGGCATGTTCAGTCTGCTTCGCACAGAAGAGAACGACTATCACCTGCAGCCGACCGAAGGCATGTTGCTGGAAGGCGGACGCTTCGGCGAGTCGGCAACCAGTGAGTCCGCTGCCGAGGGTGGTGAAACAGAAGAGAGCCCCAACAAGGCAGGTTGGTGGTTGCTGTTGGTCGCAGGCGTCGGCATTTTCTGTGGTTGCGTGGGCAAGAGTGCCCAGTTCCCGCTGCACGTCTGGCTGCCCGACGCGATGGAAGGCCCGACGCCGGTGTCGGCGCTGGTGCACTCGGCCACGATGGTGGCCGCCGGTGTTTACCTTGTCGGGAGGTTCTTCCCGGTGCTGTCGCCCGAGGCACTGTTGGTGGTCGCCTACATTGGCTGCATTACCTTGTTCGTCGCCGCGACGATCGCGATCACTGCGACGGACATCAAACGCGTGTTAGCTTACTCGACGGTCAGTCAGCTTGGTTACATGATGCTCGCGTTGGGGTTGGGTGGCTGGGTCGCTGGAATGTTCCATCTGATCACGCACGCATTCTTCAAAAGCTTGCTGTTTATGTGTTCTGGCTCGGTGATTCATGGCGTACACACCAACGACATGACCGAGATGGGCGGTCTGCGGAAAAAGATGCCGATTACCGCCTACACGATGCTGATTGGTTGTCTGGCGATTATCGGTGCCGGCATTCCAATTATTGGTCCAGGCTTTTCAGGCTACTATTCTAAAGATGCGATCATCGAGCAAGCGTTTAGCTTTGGTTCCGCGAATCCAACCCATTGGATTTTGCAATGGGCTCCGGTAGCAGGTGCCTTTATCACGGCGTTCTACATGTTCCGACTGTGGTTCATGACGTTCGCCGGCGAACCGCGCAACAAGCACCGCTACGATCATGCTCACGAATCGCCGCGGGTGATGACGGCACCTTTGATTCTGCTATCGGTATTCGCGATTGGTGTTGGCTGGAGTTTGCCTGGTACCGATCTGAGCGTGGTTAATCTGCTTGAGCAAGCCCGCCCTGTTGGGACGCAGGCGACCACAAGCGGCGAAATTCTCACCGCGCTGACAGTTCCTGACGAACACATTAGTCATCAACCGGAGTTCAAGATTCCGGCCGGTTGGGCGGCCTTCCTGACCGCCTCGGCGGGCGTGTTGTTGGCGACGCTGATTTACTTAGTCCAGTTTGGGCCGCGTCCGGCGGAGCTGAAGAAAGCATTTCAGCCGATCCATGGTTTTTTAACCAACAAATGGTGGTTTGACGAGCTGTATGATTGGATCTTCGTCAAGCCGACGAAAGTTATCTCAGGCTGCATCTCGTGGTTCGACCGCGGAGTGATTGACTTCATCATTCACAGCTTGGCGGCGATCAGCAAAGGGGTGTCGCAGGTGTTTGCCGTGCTCCTGGACAACAAGATTGTTAACGGCTTTGTCGATACGTTCGCGAAGGGCACTTGGGACACCGGCGTGTGGCTCAAAAGGCTGCAAACAGGCAGCTTGCGTCAGTACGTTATGTTTATCGCTGTGGGCACGATCTTGTTGTTCGTGGCGATTAGTTTTGTGCAAAACATTTAGGCATTTTTTCACCACGGAGACACAGAGAACACGGACAAGGAGCACTGGCCCATAGTTTGGGTTTCACTGCAGAAAGCATTCATTCTCCGTGCCCTCCGTGGCTCTGTGGTTAAAGACATAGTACTTAACCTCCGAAAGATAGTGGCGTCATTATGAATCTCAGCGAACCAGCGGTTTATCTGAGCTTGCTTGTTTTCCTGCCGGCGCTGGTCGGTATTGTTCTGGCCGTGAGTCCAGTTCGCCTGACGGACGAAGCTTACAAGTTGGTGACTCTGGCCGGCACGATCGTTACGTTTATGCTCTCGCTGTGGCTATTCTCATCCGGCAATGAAGTGCATTTTGAGCTGGGCGTGGCCGAGATGCAGAACCTCTTCAACGTCGATTGGATACCCAGCTTTGGCATCCAGTACCTGATGGGCATCGACGGCATCAGCTTCCCGCTCGTGATTTTGACCACTTTTTTGTGCGTCGTGGCGATGGGCGCGAGTTGGCCGATCAACAAGCATGTGAAGGCCTACTGCGTGCTGTTCTTGCTGCTCGAGACCGGCATCATTGGCGTCTTTCTGGCGCTCGACTTCTTCCTGTTCTACGTGTTCTGGGAAGTGATGTTGCTGCCGATGTATTTCTTGATCGGCATCTGGGGTGGGCCGCGCCGCGAGTATGCGGCGATCAAGTTCTTCCTCTACACGTTGCTCGGTAGTGTCGGCATGCTGATCGCGATCCTGATGTTGTACTTCAACAGCGATCTGACGCGGCTTGATGCACAGCAGTTGGCTGACGCAGGAATTATCGCAATCGCCGAAGGCGAAACGGCGGATCAAGCACTCGAAAGCTGGAAGTCAGGCGAGTCGGCGCTCGCTCAAAAATTTGTCGAGTACTCGTCCGAGGCCGATCCAACCCAGCGGAAGCCGCTTCACACGTTCAATATCTTGGCGCTGCAGCAAATGGGCCAGCATACGGATTTGTTCGATAGCGAAGTACTCTGGGGCAAGAGCTTGCAGTGGTGGGCCTTCTTATTGCTTTTTGTTGGCTTCGTCATCAAGGTGCCTAGCGTGCCACTGCACACTTGGTTGCCCGACGCGCACGTCGAAGCCCCTACACCGATCTCCATGATTTTGGCGGGCATCCTTCTGAAACTGGGCGGCTACGGCATCATCCGCATCTGCTACCCAATCTGTCCTCAGGCGGCGTACGACTTAGCATACTTCGTCTGCACGATTGGCGTGGTCAGCATGGTTTGGGGTGCGTTCGCGGCGCTGGCTCAGACCGACTTTAAGCGGATGGTCGCTTATAGCTCGGTGAGTCACATGGGTTACGTTGTCCTCGGGTTTGGTGTTTGGAGCGCCGTTGGTGACACCGGCTACAACGCCGACTACTGGAAAATGGGCGTCAACGGTGCGATGTATCAGATGATTGGTCATGGCATTAGCTCGGCTGGCATGTTCTTCATGGTCGGCGTCGTCTACGATCGCGTGCATCATCGCAATCTCAACGAGTTTGGCGGACTGTTCGCCAAGATGCCAATTTACAGCGGCTTCGCGGTGGGGATTTTCTTCGCTGGCCTCGGTTTGCCAGGTCTGTGCGGTTTTATCGGCGAGGTGTTGGTGGTGCTTTCCGTTTGGAAATACAGCATTCTGCTGGCGGTGATCTCGGCAGCCGTGGTGGTACTGACTGCCGGTTACATCTTGTGGGCTATTCAGCGTGTGTACTTGGGAGCCGAGTACAAGGGCCCGCATGAAGAGGCACTGACTCCGATTACGATGCGTGAGATTTTTATCGCGGCGCCGCTCATGTTTTTGGCCGTGCTATTTGGCATCTATCCAAAGCTTGTGCTGGACTACATGCAGCCGTCGGTCGACATGCAGATCGATCAGCTGGCCGCTTGGACGCAAGAGCATGACGAACGCGAGACCGCGGCAAAGCCGAAAGTGATTCGAGATGGGCAATTAGCCGTTTTGCCACGCGACTAAGTTTTGCTGGTCGCGTCGACCTTGGAAACGAACAAGAAACTCTGAGTAATTCCCGTGAACTTACATACGCTCGTCGAATCGCTGCTCAACGATACGCTAGAGACTAGCCTACCGCTGTTCCGGCCAGAGCTGGTGTTGTGCGCGACGATCGTGCTGATGCTCGTGGTGCGTGTGTTTCCCGGTGGAAGCCGCCTGCCGTCATTTGTGTTGGCACTAGGCGGTTCGATTCTGGCGCTGTTGTTGGCGCTACCGACGGAAGGGCTGGCAGCATGGTCTGAGCTGCAGCGGCAAGAGCTGTTCACCGGCATGTTGGTTCACGACACGCTGACGGCCTATATTCGGCTGTTTCTGATGGCGTTCGCCGTGCTGTTTATCGTGCTGTCCGAGTTGACGGGCATTGCGGATCGCGAAGATGGACAAGACTATTACGCGCTCGTCTTGGGCGCGACCGTAGGCATGTGTGTGATGGCTTCAGCCAATCACTTGCTGACCGTATTCCTGGGTGTCGAAATGGCCAGCGTGCCGTCTTACGTGCTGTCCGGCGTTGTAAAAGGTCGCCGCCGCAGTAGCGAGGCGGCACTGAAGTACGCCGTCTACGGCGCGGGGACTGCGGGCGTTATGCTCTATGGCGTCAGTCTGCTGGCCGGAGTGCTCGGCTCTGCCCATCTGCCGACGATGGCCGCCAAGCTGTCGGCGCTTGATATACTGTCGATGATTGCAGCAGGCGAAGAGGGTTCGAAGCTGATGGTGCTCGCCCTTGGTGGTTTGATGCTGGGTGTTGGCCTGGCGTTCAAACTCTCTGCCGTGCCGTTTCATTTTTGGTGCCCAGACGTGTTTGAGGGTGCGTCCGCCGAAGTCGATGCTTTTCTGTCGGTTGCCTCGAAGGCTGCTGCTTTGGCGCTGCTGTTGCGAGTTGGCTTGGGACTGACGCATGTAACGCCCGAGCCACAGGAGGCCGTCGCACTTGCCCCGGCAGCAACCAAGCTCGTGGCGTCGAATGAATCGCCTGTCACACAGCGGACCGCTATGAAGCCGGTGGCACTGGTCGCGGAGCAAGCCGATTCGGAAGCCGAGCCGCTGTCGCCGGTGCGGAAATTTGTGGTGACAATTATCGCCATCGTCGCGATGGTCACTTGCACGTTCGGCAACCTGGCCGCTTACGGACAGACGAATATCAAACGCATGCTGGGTTATTCGACCATCGCTCACGCTGGTTACATGATGATGGCCGTGGCTGCTGCAATTGCGCTGGTTGGCAGCGACATTACGCAAGCACACTCGGCTGTGTCGGCCCTCTTGCTGTACGTGACGATCTATCTGTTTATGAACCTCAGCGCGTTTGCAATTATTGCATTCTTGCGTAACGCGATGCAAAGCGAGGAAATCGAAGACTATGCTGGGCTGGTACGGTCAGCACCAGTGATTGCCGTAATGATGACTGCCGTGCTAGTCAGCCTGATCGGCCTGCCGCCGCTGGCCGGCTTTTGGCCCAAGCTCCGCGTGCTGCAATCGCTTTACGAGGCAGGTGGTACGTTAATGATCACTGCCCTGATCGTAGCGGGGCTGAACACGGCGATCTCGCTCATCTACTATTTGCGCGTTGCCAAGACCATGTGCATTGATCCCGAGCCTGACTCACGTGGTCCGGTGTCGTTAGGGTTTCTGCCTGTGGCGTACGTCCTGGTGGTGTCGCTGCCGGTGCTTATTCTTGGGTTGCTGCCGGAATGGGTTGCCCGATGGGCTGACGCAGCGGCGCAGCAGTTTTTTGTTTAACGTTCATCATTCCACTCTCGTTTAAGATTTGCCAACGGTATGGGTCAGCCTGCGACTAACCACTTGCTCAATCGTCTGTTGGCGATCGTCGGACGTTCGTTTCCACAGTATCTGCAATATTCGCGTCCCTATATTCCGCCGGGACGCGCAAGCGTCAAAGAGACGATCGACGCGATCGTCGGTGATCAGAATGTGATGGTCGAGCGGCTCAGCCAGAAGCTGATAGACTCGAAGACGCCGCCGCGGTTCGGTGAGTTTCCGATTGTTTACACCGACCTCCACGATCTAGACATCGACTATCTGATGCGTATGGCCGTGGACTACCAAGAGCAGGACATCGCGTCGATTGGCAAGATTGTTGATGAGCTGCGACTCGCTCCCGCCGCTCAGTCGCTGGCAGAGGAAATTTCGGGCATGACCAAAGGCCATCTCGATTCGCTCCTCGAGCTGTTGCCTGAGGCGACGGCCAACGGATAGCTCGTCTGCGACCGACGAGGCGCACTATGCTCTTCGATACGCACACGCACCTCGATCAGCCCAAGTTCGACGAGGCGCGCGCCGAGCTGATTCAGAATGCCGCGGCGGTGGGCGTAACCAGAATGGTCGCTGTAGGTTGCACAGCCACAAGCAGCCGTCGATGCGTCGAACTGGCTGGCGAGTACGAGGGCGTATTCGCCGCCGTCGGAATTCATCCCAATGATGCGGCGGAATCGGCCCCTGAAGATTGGACGATTATCGAGCAGCTCGCGACGGCGCCCAAGGTGGTGGCCATCGGCGAGACCGGGCTTGATCGTCACTGGGACGACACGCCATTTGAGCAGCAGCTCGAGTTCTTCGATCGCCACATCCGACTGGCAGCGAAGCACGACCTGCCGTTTGTTGTCCACATGCGTGACTGCGAAGCCGACATGATGCAGGTTCTGCGCGACGCATATCAGCGAGGTCCATTAAAGGGCATCATGCATTCGTTCACTGGCGACGCGGAGATGGCGTCGGAGTGCATGGCGATGGGCATGCACATCAGCTTCGCAGGCATGGTCACTTTCAAGAAGTCGGAAGCTTTGCGCGAGTGTGCCGCGAAAGTTGCTGACGAGCGGTTACTCGTCGAGACCGATTGCCCGTATCTCTCACCCGAACCTGTGCGTGGCAACCGACCGAATGAGCCGGCCAACGTTCGTCACACGGCGGAGTGTCTGGCGAGAGTGCGCGGTACTTCATTCGAAGAGTTGGCGGCTCTAACAACCGCAAATGCCAACAAGCTGTTTGGAATCTCTGTCGACTAGTCCTCGCGGACGATAACGGACTAGCGGTAAATCGTTTCGGAATCACCGGGCGCGAAGTCTAGAGAGCGGTTCGCCATTCTGGCACGCCTACCATGCGGGCTGCCATACTGGCCGCCGGTGTAGTTACCGTACTGATCGCAGGCGTCGCAGGCACAAGGTGGGCAATCGCTCCACTCGCTTACGTAGGCCGGCCCACAGCAGCCGCCTGTGCAGCAACGCAGCAGAGCACGTCGCATCCGATGCAGCAGTGGGCACTGCGCCATGACGGGCGAGCCACAGCAAACGCCGCTTCCACAAGTATCTGGACAACCGCACGCCGGATCAGGACAGCAGCACGAAGGCTCGGGACAAGCGCAACCTGGCTCGGGGCAGCAGCACGAAGCCTCGGGACATCCGCAGCTCGCCGTACAATCGCCACAGCAGTCGGCGACCCCGCAGCTTGCGCAGCAACCATCGTAGGTCATGCCACCCATGCCACATCCACATTGGTTCATACAACAGCATCCGATCTGACCGACGGTGCAAACGATGACGATCAGGGCAAGTAGGAATCGACGAGACATGGTAGTGATAGCTCCAGGCTAGCGCAACGACACGAAGGCGTCTGCATCAAACGCGGTGCAGTACTCGCACAGTTTTATCGGCGGGCCGGTTCGCAGCTGGCCATAAAATCGTTAGAATTGGCACAGATTAACACGGGGCATGTAGCTAGCAGCTCCGTGTTGGCAAGGACACACATGCCAGCACCAAGCCTCCAGCCAGGTCATTTCAACCACATCGCGTTACCGACTGCCGATGCTGAACGCGGTGCGCGGTTTTACTGCGAGGTGCTAGGGTTTCGGCTGGTGCCGCGGCCGGAGTTCTCTTTTGATGGTCGGTGGCTGTATCGGGCCGAGGCCGGCGTAATGGTTCATCTGATCCACGATGCGAATCACCACGCGACGAGCGAGCCGATGAACACGCGCGGACATCACTTCGCGATGCAGTCGCAAGATATCACCGGCGACTTGGCGATGCTTGCCGCGCACGGAATCGAGACGGTCGAGCGTGTTTTGCCTGACTACCGGCAAAGTGCCACCGGATATCGGCAAGTGTTTTTCCAGGACCCGGACGGTCACGTCATCGAACTTGGCGAATGGCCCGCGGTCGCGGACATGGTAGTAAGCGATATCGAGCAGTGACGTACTGCTTTGGATTCTGAAACTTCAACGAAAGCAAAGCTATGGAAGCGGCGGCCAAAGAGTTTTTTCAGCAGATTCTCGAAACCCCGAGTCCCTCAGGGTACGAGCAGCCGGTGCAGGAACTGGTACGAAAATATGTCGGCGAATTCGCCGACGAGGTGCGTACCGATTTGCACGGCAATGTGATCGCTTGCTGTAATCCTGGGGCTGATTTGCGTGTGATGTTTGCCGGGCACGCGGACCAAATTGGCTTGCTCGTCACGCACATCAATGACAACGGCTTCATCTATACCAACACGATTGGTGGTTGGGACCCGCAGCAACTCATCGGTCAACGTATGACCATTTACACCGAGAGCGGCCCGATTCCAGCCGTCATCGCGCGTAAGGCGATTCATCTACTCGATCAAGACGAACGCAAACAGGTCGTCAAGGCGAAAGACCTGTGGCTCGATATTGGTGCGAAAGACAAAGACGAGGCCTCCAAGCTAGTCCGCATTGGTGATCCCGTGACGCTGGAACTCGGCTATCAGGAAATGCGAAATGGTTTGGCCAATTCGCCGGGCATGGACGACAAGACCGGACTCTGGGTCTGTGTGGAGGCGTTGCGTCGGGCGAAGGCCAAGGGACTGAATGTCTCGCTGTATGCGGTCGCGACGGTGCAGGAGGAGATTGGTTTACGTGGGGCACATACGAGCACGTTTGGCATCGATCCGCAAGTGGGCATCGCGGTCGATGTGACGCACGCGACCGATTGCCCGACGATCGATAAGAATCAGGAAGGTGACGTGAAGCTGGGCGGCGGGCCCGTGATTTATCGCGGTCCAAACATGAACCCCGTTGTCGTTGAGCATCTGCGAACTGCTGCCGACGATGCCGACTTGCCGTGTCAATGGGGCGCGATCGGCCGCGGTACAGGGACGGACGCGAATGCGATTCAACTCTCGCGCGCTGGCGTGGCTGCTGCCCTAGTCAGTGTGCCGAACCGGTACATGCACAGCGCGGTCGAGATGATTTCGCTACAGGATATCGATAAGTGCGCAGACTTGCTGTCGACTTTTGCAAGTTCGCTAACGAGTGACGCTGACTTTACTCCTCGATGAGATCTGAACCATGCGTCTATGGGCCGCCGTAATACTCGCGCTACTAACTCGACCTGCTGTGCTTGAACAGCAGTCCAGGGCGGACGGTCCTGTCGCCAAATCGCACGGCCAATGGCAGCTGGTTTGGTCGGACGAGTTCGACAACGACGGATTTCCTGACGCTTCGAAGTGGGGCTGCGAAGTCGGCTTTCTGCGGAACAACGAACTGCAATACTACACAAAGCTTCGCCAAGAGAATCTCCGCGTAGAAAACGGTCACCTGGTGCTTGAGGCCCGCAAGGAACGCTGGAAGAACGGAAAGTACGATCCTAGCCGAAAGCATGTACCTGGTTGGTTACGCCACGTTCCCGTTGCAGAATATACGTCAGCAAGCATCAAGTCCGAGGGCTTTGCCAGTTGGACGTACGGCCGATTTGAAGTGCGTGCCAAGCTCCCTCGAGGGAATGGAATCTGGCCAGCAATCTGGCTACTCGGCGACGGACATCAGACGGAAGGTTGGCCGAAGTGCGGAGAGATCGACATCATGGAGTTCGTCGGCTACGAGCCGAATACGATTCATGTGAACGCGCATTGCAAGAAGTATAACCACGCGGATAAGACTGCAAAAAGCGGACGAATCGACGTCGAAGCTCCGTCCGACGTGTTTCATGTCTACGCAATCGAATGGCACATAGATCGCATCGACTATTTCGTTGATGGAGAGAAGTTCTACACATTCGTGGACGATGGTACGGGCTCCGATGCTTGGCCATTCGATAAGCCACACTTCTTTATTCTCAATCTCGCGATCGGTGGCGAGTGGGCTGGTAAGGAAGGAATCGACGATTCGATCTTTCCCCAGCGGTATCTTGTCGACTACGTGCGTATCTATCAGCAACCCGCTTCAGAATAGCCGAGCGTGTGCTAATCGTCGTCGCCGGAATGAATCTTGAGATAACTCTCGTAACGCCGCACGTCGATGAATCCGTCGGCAACCGCGTCCTTCACTGCGCACGGTTCTTCGTGCGTATGCGTGCAATCGGGGTAACGGCAATGGCTGACGTAGGGTCGCAATTCGCGAAAATAACCGGCGACCTCCTCGGGAATGACATCCCAGAGTTGAAATTGACGAATCCCCGGTGTATCGACCACGAAGCCGCCGCCAGACAGCGGGATGAGCTCCGACGTGGTTGTCGTATGACGGCCTTTCTCCGATTCGCTACTGACGGTTTGAACGCGTAAGTCGAGACCTGGTTCGATTGCGTTCAGCAGGCTCGACTTGCCTACGCCACTTTGCCCGGTAACAGCCGTCTCGCGATCTTGCAAAACAGCGCGCAGACGTTTGATCCCCCAGCCACTCTCCGCCGACAGGGGCAGCACCCGGTAGCCGAGTTGGCTGTAGACACCGATCAGTGGCTGCAGTGTCGCGGGATCGATTAAATCGATCTTATTGATGCACAGAATGGGTAAGATGCCCGCCTTCTCGGCGGTGATCAGATATCGATCGATCAGGTTGGGTTTGATCCGCGGCTCCGCGGCACTTGCGACAATTAGTACTTGATCGACGTTGCTGACCAGCACATGCTGACGCCCACGGCTGGTGCGGCAAAGTACGCCGCGTCG
The DNA here is from genome assembly GCA_039184115.1 of Planctomycetota bacterium. Classification (GTDB taxonomy): domain Bacteria; phylum Planctomycetota; class Planctomycetia; order Pirellulales; family Lacipirellulaceae; genus Bythopirellula. The sequence continues at coordinate 28,476 of JBCDBK010000036.1, forward strand.
GGGTTCGACACGTTCGATGATGCCTTCGTCCGTTCCCTCCGGCCGAAACCAAACCGCGTCGCCTGCCGCAACGACGTGCCGCTGGTCGGTGCTAAGCGTCTTGAGCAACCGGCGGGTGGCGCACTGCCGTAGTTTGCCATCTTGCTGTTGGACAACACTCACGAGACCTTGCACGCGTAGCACTCTGCCTGGCTGACACACGTCGCGATCTATGGCCGGCAGCACGATCTCGCCGCTGGCGTCGGTCGCGACTTCTGCACCAGCGAGCGTGCGCTTGCGCGTGAGTTCACCTTTGCCAGTGACGCTTTGGCCACTCTCGAGATCTTCGGCGGCTTCGGCGTCGGCGTTGAAACTGCGCGTCAGATCATTGCTCCGCGTCCGAACATTGCGGTTCTTGCGGAAGTTTGCTCGCAGCTTACGTTTCTTCTTTGCCATACTCGCGTGGTGGCCCGCCCATAAAAAAAGAGCGAACGCTCGTGGCATTCGCTCTGTTGTCATCAATCATGACACGAGCTGGTGAACTGAAGTTCGGTCGGTTCCGCCATCCTTGTCAGCTCGCTAATCAGACAGGTTTATCAGGCGAATCGATTTGGCCAGCGCTGTTATCGAGAATGTCGTACCTGCGTAGTCCGCTGTCGTTGCGTTTGTCACGTTTGGAAGGCAACTTGTCAGCACTGGCTTTGCTTGACTTTAGACCGGCCCGCGCAAGTAGCGACTCGGTCATGATCTCCGTCGGCAGATCCTCTGGTGGTGGCGGACCGACAGCGCCAAGATCGGCGGGTGAGTACTCGAGCGTGTAGTTGTGCTTCGAGACCGACACCTTGTCGCCAGGTCCGATGCGCTTTTCTTGCACACGGATGCCGTTCACCTTGACCCCGTTGCGGCTTTGCATATCGCGGACGTACCAGTAACCACCGTTGACGTGGAACTGGCAATGATGCGCCGAGACGTTCGCGAAACGAAGCACGATGTCGCAGCTCTCTCGCCGTCCCACGAGCAGCTGCTTTTTCAAAAGTGGAATTGGATCTCCACCGCCTTGTGGAATGAGTTCACCGTACATTGGGATACACTCTTGCGTAGTAGGAACCTTGCCCCAAGAATATGAAAGCTAAACAATTATTCCTTGGCCAGATTACGGCCCTATTGCCAGCGGGGCATACAAGACTGGCCACCTCGAATGACCTCCCCTGGCCAACTTTCTACTCTAGGCAAATCAACCTGTGTCGTCAACTAACTACCTAGCTGGCAGTGGTTTACAGCCCGCATGGCGCGATGCGGGACTTCGCTATCACGCCTACAGTTTCGCACTAAAACAGCGATTTGGGTGTCGTGTGCAGAAAGTAAGCCTCGATGCGGGCTTCACCTGTCCTAATGTGGACGGTACGGTCGCGAAGGGGGGGTGCACGTTCTGCGACAACCGCAGTTTTAGCCCGAGTCGCAGGCTGCCAAGGGCGGGAATTCTGGGACAGATCGATCAGAGCCTGGCCCGCATGCGAAATCGATACAAGAACTGCGACAGCTTCCTCGCGTATTTCCAGCCTGCGACCAACACCTACGCACCCGTCGATCAATTGCGTCCGCTTTATCTCGAGGCACTTTCGCATCCGCAGGTGGTCGGCCTGGCAATTGGGACGCGCAGCGATTGTGTACCCAATGAGGTGCTCGACTTGCTGACCGAGTTAGCGGAAGAGACTTACCTGTCGGTCGAATACGGATTGCAGACGATCCACAATCGAACGCTTGATTGGATGAATCGCGGCGAACACTACGACTCGTTTCTCGATGCCGTGGAGCGCAGTCGGGGACGCGGCTTCGAGATTTGTGCGCACGCGATTCTCGGTCTGCCCGGAGAGACACATGCAGATATGTTGGCGACAGCACGGGAACTTGCGCGACTGAACATCGACGCGGTGAAGATACATAACCTGTACTGCGTGAAGAATACCAAGCTCGCGGAGCAAGTCGCCGCCGGCGAAGTCGAACTCATGGGCCAAGCAGAATATGTGCGCACGGTGGTCGATTTCTTGGAACTATTACCACCGGCGATGATCGTCGAACGCATCAGTGGCGATGCGCCGCCAGATTATTTCGTTGGACCCGATTGGTGTCTCGACAAACCTGCCGTCAAGCTGGCCATCGAATCCGAACTCGAGCGCCGCGACAGCTGGCAGGGCAGCAAGTACTTGGTTGCCAAATAGCACGTGGCGAAGGAAGAGGTTTATGAAATTCGTGCGAGTTTCGATTGCGATTGTTGGGAGCCTTATCGGCACGCTTAGCGTTTGTGCAATGGATCGTGAGGATCTGGTCGCCGCGCTCGATCAGGTGTTGGACACCGACGTCACCGCGCGACGCACGACCGTGTCGCTCAAAGTGGTCGACCTCGAGTCAGGCGATGTGCTGTACGATCGGTTTGGCGATCGTCTATTCACTCCGGCTTCGAACCTAAAAATCTACACGTCAGCCTGTGCGCTAGATTTATTTGGACCAGAGCACAGTTTTCCCACACGCATCGTAGGGCGAGTCGACGACGGCGAACAGGCGGTCGTCGGTGATGTGACTATCGTCGGTGGCGGTAATGCGATGCTGTCGACAGCTGACTTGCGGCTGTTGGCAGTTCGGGTCGCGAACGATTGGAACGTAAGGCACGTGCACGGCCAAGTCGTGGTTGACAATTCACGCTACAGCGACGTGCGACTTGGCCCTGGTTGGATGTGGGACGATCAGCCGTACTACTTCAACATGCGTGTGACGCCGCTAATGGTCGATTTCAACGTGCAGAAACTCCCTGGCAAGTTTGACGCCGATGGCGACCCGGTGCGTCGAGCCGTCACGAACCCGGAGGATTGGATTGCCTCAGAGCTATCAGCGATGCTGCGTCAACATGGTGTCGAATTCGAGACTTCCGAAGCCCAGGGCACCTCAGGCAAGCAGCGAACGATCACGTACGATGGTACACCGCTACACGAGACGCTGCGGCACTTTAACCACGTGAGTGAAAACGCCGTGGGTGAGGTGCTGCTGCACGAAATTGCCATTGCGAAAGGAGTAAAGCGACCGACTTGGGCCGACGGCTCGAAACTGATCACGACGTGGCTGCTCGAAAAAGCAGGACTTGCGAAAGGATCTTTCCGGCTCGACGATGGCTCGGGGCTGTCGCGTTACAATCTGATCAGCGCCGACTCGTCGACCAATCTGTTGGCATTTATGCGGCAGCACAAGCACTATCAGGTCTTCTTCAAAGCTTTGCCTGCTTATCAAGTGAAAACCGCCAGCGGCGAATCGCAATACCTGGTGCGTGCCAAATCAGGCGGCATGAGCGGCGTGTCGACGATTTCGGGTTATTTGCAAACGCTGCAGGGTCGGCAACTCGCGTTTTCGCTTTTAGCCAATGGCTTCATCGGTTCGAATAGGCCGGTGCGCGAGCTGCGAGGCAAAGTCTGGGCGGCACTGGCGCAGTTCGAGCCCGCCAAGTAATTTGGCTGGAATCGCAGCTGCGTTGCGTAACCCCGTTTGCCCCTAGTTCGAGAGGTCGCGGATCCAGATGTCTTTGAAGCGCATTCTCCCTTCACCACCCGAATGAAGCTGAAGCGCGATGACGCCGCTCTCCGCTTTGGGCGACGGATACGTGTAGTCGATCATCTGCACGCCGTTTAGGTACGTTACATACCGGCGGCCTTCGACCTTGATGAGCATGTCGTTCCAATCGTGCGGTCTGATTACGGTCTCCAGTTCTGGTGCTGGCCATACGATCCACCCCCTGCCATCGCCGTAGATGCCGCCTGTGTGGCGACCGATGTTGCGATCGATTTCGACTTGTCTGCCCGCCGTGACAGTTGCTGTGCCCGGTTTGAAGCTGGTGTGCAGATAGACGCCGCTGTTGCCGCCAGCTTCGCACTTGAATCGCAGCGACAGATGAAAGTCGCGATAATCCTTTTCCGTCGCCAGATAGCCGTATTCTTCGGTGATTCCCTCGCCGTAGATTGCGCCGTCTTCAACGACCCACTTCTCGTTGCCGATCTTCTGCCAGCCGCTAAGATCTTGGCCATTAAACAGCGAAACCCAAGGCGAACCGAGGGGGCCGACTTCTTGTCCAAGCAATAGGGTGGGAGTCAGTAGGCCAGTGACCAGAATGGCTCGCAACATCGTAAACCTCCGAAGATTGGGCTGACAGGCGACCGGCTCGCCAAACGTGTCCGCTGATGGATACAATAGAACGTCCCAAAGAGGACCGGGCAATTGCTGGCTGCGGCTTTATAGTTTTTGCTATGGGGCCGCGGCGAGAGGAAAGTCCGGGCACCGTAGGGCAGGGTGGTGGATAACGTCCACCGGCCGCGAGGCTAGGGAAAGTGCCACAGAAAAGATACCGCTGGGGGAGGCGCTAGTTACGAGTGGTTAGGCGCTAGTTATTGTTCGGCAATCGCGTAGGAAGCGAACGCCGAAAACTTACGCCTGGCAACTCACAACTAGCGCCTCTCCCAGTAAGGGTGAAATGGTGCGGTAAGAGCGCACCAGCAGGCGGGGTGACTCGCTTGGCTAGGTAAACCCCACTTGGTGCAAGGTCAAACAGAGAGCAGAGCCGGCCCGGCTCGCGACGACTCTCGGGTAGACTGCTGGAGGCGACGGGCAACCGTCGTCCTAGAGGAATGATTGCCGCCTCGCACTTGTGCGAGGAACAAGACCCGGCTTATAGGTCCTCTTTGGGACGTTTTTTGAAGCGATGAATGATAAGTGATGAGTGATGAATAGCGAACGATCTAGGGTCCTAGCTGCGGAGCCGTCGTGTGAATAGTACTAGCGCCGAGAGCAGCAATATCCAGCTCTGCGGTTCGGGCACAACCTGCACAGTAGCGAGTGAAGCGACGGACATACCGTACTGTGACTGCCATTCTGGAATCCGTGACGGAATCTGTCGTTGAATTATCAAGAAATCGTCGCCGTCGACGTCGCCATCGTTGTCCACATCGGCAGAGTACAGCACGCGCAGGGTGACGTCGTCGTTCCCATAGTCAATAAACCATTTGCGTCCACTCAACAACGCGGGCAATGTCGCGACGCCGTTATCAAACTGACCGAAAACGCCCGCGCCTGTGCTAAGGATGGTAAACTCATCGCCGACTTGTGGATTAAAGTTCCCTAACAGTTCGACATTAAATATTCCGTCGATAATCGCCGTGAGATCGACGTTGAGCTGATCGTATTGCGTGGCACTGGCAAGTTCGAAGAACACCTGACCGCGACTCGTCTGATCGAACGTCAGGAGTCTTGCCTGACCGATTCCATCTGCGATGAACAGGTCGGGCAAAGTTCCGCTTGGGGCGCCATCGTTTAAGAACGGGACTTGCACGTTAGCGCCATCCGCCAGTGTCAGGTCACCATTGGTAGTATTTTGCAAAACCCCGTTGCCCGTGAATTGAGCCCCCGCTTCGATGGTCTTCTCACCGTTGACACTAAGGTTATCGTTCGTGCCTTGGATCGTTGTCGTCGAGCCACTGGCGAACACCGCCTCGCCTGCGATTTGAGCCCTGCCGCTGGATACGTGGACGTTACCGGTGATCGTCACGGTGCCGGTGGAGAAGAAATAGTCGCCGCCGTTCGTAAAGTTCCAGTCGCCCGCCATCGTCCAACCCGAAGGAACAAAGGTCTGCAACGAGCCTTCGTTGAGATTGATCGTGCCATCGAAGCGGCTGTTGCCTGCTCCTGATTCGATGTTGTCCGCGGTGATCATTAGGCTGCCGCCGGTGTTAACGGTCGTCACGCCATCTTCGCTCCCGTCCCAATCGAACGTCATGTCGTCGATTGTCAGCGAGTCGTTGACCACCAGCGAAGTTCCCGTGGAATTGAAATTGATGTCGCCGTCGATACTCGAAGGCTCATCAATTTGCAAACCAGCGTTTGGTCCGATGTCGATCGTCGACGTGGCGGCCGTTGTGAGTCCATTTTCCAGGATGAACGTACCGGAATTGATGTTCAGATCGGCCTCGGCTTCAAGTTCCAACATTGGCCCACGAAAGGTAGCCGTGTTCGGCACGCCTGCACTGGCAGAGAACGCATTGACGTTCACTTCGCCGACCGAATCGATCACGAATTTGTTGTTCGCAACCGTGGAATCGGACGTATCAAAAATCGATCCGGCCGCGAGATTCATCGTGCCGTGAAAATTACTCACTCCGTTTGATCGAAACTGCGTATCGATGTCGAGTGTGGTCATGGAAGCCAGATTCACAACCGAGCGATGGACTCCAGTGGCATCCAGATTAATCCGAGAATCCGTGGGATCAGTCGATTCAATCCTTAACGTGAATCGCTGAGAGGCGGGCGCACCTTGAGGTCGTGAGGTTTGCAGGGTTCCTAAGTTGCTTAGTTGATCAACTGTAGTTGTAAGCGCATCTTGAAAGCGTAGCACTCCGTACCCGCCGAACGTGCTGGATGTCGTAACAACGCTTATGTCACCGTGATCCGTGCCAGGAGCTGCCACAACCATGCGTCCGCCGTCGAGAATAAATTCGCTATCGACCAACAAGGTGAGCTCTTCTACTTCGAGTGCGTTGACTGCGGGGCCTGAATTGTGTTCACGGACGAATACTTGCGAAGTCGTTGCAGCTTGATCACCACGCATTGAGAGTTCGCCATCAACAGTCAACGTATGTCCGTTGGTATCGACATTCGCTGCATATGCAAGTGTGAGGTCACCGATGGTATAGTCTGCATTGAGTTCGGACCCGACGTCCTGATGTTGAAAATCGCCAATCAGGATCTCTTCGCCCAGTTGCGGCAGGCCAATCGGCGTCCAATTAAGCGCAAAGCCCCAGCTCGGTGGTGACTGGCCTTGCCATTCTCGATCAACGGCAACTGCTTCGAGAGAAACGGACAGGCATAGAGAAAGTGCAACGAAAAGCTGGTGTGAACTCACGGTGCGAACTCCAACTAGTGGAACGTGAAGCAATCATCGCACCCGTGCGAACCCCAGGCGGTCGAACAGAAACCAGACCAACCCCAGCAACGCAGTGTACTTAGGGCAGAACGAAATCGCCAGTAAATTTTCGTAAATGCTACGCTATTTGCAAAGTGGCACCCAGCGACAGAAAGCAAAACGACCCTGTCTGCAAGTGATTGGGATCTGGCAACCAAAAATCCAACTGGCTTAGACCTCTTGCTCACGCTCCCGGCTATTGGGCGGTATGGCAAGTATGACAACAAGCCGGGCACCAGTGAACCTTCGCCTGAGGAACACGCTTGCTACCTAGGATCTCGCCAAAACTGCCTCGGCGTTTCACGCCAAGGCAGGTTTATGGAGGCCAGCTAGTGACACAGCACGACGCCTCCTGTGCACGTTGGCGGAACGCAGAATCCACGTCGAAGTCTCACGCTGAGGCAACCTCGATAAGACGCTGAGTCTGCTTCCTGAGTCCGGCGGCGTGCTGGTGACCGACAATACGTTGCCACATGAAACTAAGCAGCCCTGTGATTTCGATGCAGACCCCGATGTCAGTCCCGTCACTACTCGGTGAAAGACTGTGTGTGGTCTTCATCTTAGCTAGCGGCAGAAAGCAGATGTCCGCGTACTCATTCGGTTTCCGCAGCAACTCGACCTTTAGCTTTAACTTCGGCCCGCCCTTTGGCTTCAGGTAGAACAACTTCCCTTCGACCGGTGGACCCTCAATCTTTACCCACTCGATTTGTTGGTCGATATTGCCCCAATTTGCGATATCCGTGAGCGGTTCCCACAGTTCCTCCGGTGTAAGGTCGGCGTATTCTGAGAATTCGTGCTTCCACATGAGCTTGTAACTCCACTAAAATGTCAATGTTGTTGACAGTTTAGCGGGCTTGCCAATTCTGTCAACATGATTGACAATAAAAGCATGGCCAATGACGACGCACAGCCGCTGATAGGCCTTCTCTTTGAGAAGCAAAGGCAGTTGGACCAAGAGTTACTTCACCGGCTCGAGGAAGCCGGGTGGAAAGGTTTGCACAGAGCCCATTCGTTAGTGTTTGGTGAGCTTGCAGCAGGCTGCGGCCACACGAGCCAGATTGCCAAGCGTCTCGGCGTATCGCGACAAGCCGTGCATCGAACGGTAATGGAACTAGTAGACGCCGGATACCTGCGACTGGAGGAAGATGACCAGAGCCGAAGGCTAAAAACCATCAAGTTGACCAAGAAGGGAGTAAGGGTCTCTGCGGACGCAAATAGAATCTTCGTTAACCTTGAGAGAGGGTTGGCCAGAACTATTGGCAAAGGTGCTGTCGCTAGCTTCCGGAAAACGCTCGAATCTGAATGGAAGTTCTGAGACTTGTGAGTATTCAGTGTAGCCTTTGGTTCGATGCGTCTCTTGGTTTGCTCGCAAGTTCAGAGGAGCGATCGTCCTGGGCACTTGGCCAAGTGCCCAGGACGACGTCACCTGTGCAGCTTGGCGGACGCGGAATCACCGTCGCTGCTTCACGCCAATAGCAAACCCAAGACACCGAGAATAGCTACGACACCGAACATAAAGCCCTGCGGCATTTCACGCACCGGTGAACGCTTTCGGAGGAACGCAATCAACCATCCAAGCAGGCAGAACGCGAGGCTTAGTACCGTCGCCATCGTTGCTGGCAGGCGATTAGAGACTGCGATGCTAGACCGGGCAAAGCCAGTGGCTATCGAGAAGAGCGTAATGGTTGTGATATGCCAGCAGAAGTAAAGCGTCGATTTGACCGGTTCAGGAACGGACGAGACCAGAAAAGGCTCGACATCAGTTCGCGAACCAATGAAGGTGTGGATGCAAGCAACTATCACGCTCAGAAGGCAGGCTGCAGCAAAGAATCCGTTCATGTTGTACCCTCTTCCTCCTCACTCGCCTGCTGAGCTACTCATTTCCGCAAGCCGACGCCTCCTGGCCCGTTTGGTGCCGCAGCACCGTTACCAAGGACCTTCAGACTAGTCTTTCCATGCGTTCCATTTCAATTTCGTTTCATTACGACCACCGCTCGCGTAGTAGACAGCCATGCGGAGCACGTACAAGTAATTCTTGTTGGTCTTATGTTCGACAGCTTCATTCGCTTGGCATAAGGCTTGATATAGCTGCTCTGGGTCTTGGTCGTTCAAATCGTCTATCGAAAAGATGCCGATTCGTGCAAAGTCTTTAACAAAGGTACGACCGATTCCGGGTATTTCTAATAAGTCTGATTTAGCCATCTAATCACCTGTCTACATGATGGAGAGATTCTCTGCATCGGCTTCATCGTTTGACGCATTCTAGCAGATGGCCGCAAGTGCAAATGAGAGTGACCCACCTGGGCATGTTGGCTTTCTAGCATAAGCTACCTCGGCTTGTGCAACTTTGAACTGCCAGGAACTGCTAGAAAGTGACTGCGACAAAAAAAGGCCGCCCCCAATTGCACTCGGGGACGGCCGCTGACGCGTTTTCGAATTATCTAACTCTCGCGATTAGAACCGCGGTTGGGTCGGCTTGAAGGGCGACGGGGCCTGTTGAGTGGGTGGTTGGTGCAACTGCGGCTGCGGTTGACCCAGGCTTGTCGCGCCGATTGGGGTCGGTGTTGGTGTGGGAGCTGGTTTGGTGCTAGCAGTCGAACTGCTGGTCGATGCGGTCCGTTCGTTGGGGATCATCTCCTCGCCGATCACCTGCAGCAGCTTTGAGATGCACAGCTTATTCATGCTAGTACGCAGATCATGGGCTTCGGTCCGCAGATACTCGTGCATGCTCTTAGGCAGGCGAACCGTAATCACGCGGGTGGGCTCGGTTTCGGGATCGGCGGAAGCGCGCTTCTCGCGGAGCTTCACCAGCATCTTCTGGATCGCTTCGAATTCTTCGCTCTGCTCGAAGGCGGTTAGCTCTTCGAAGGAAGGGAAGCTCTTGCGAACCGCACCGTCGATACCGACGACTTCGCGGAAAAAGGTTACCCAATCGGGATCTTGACGATAAAGGTTTTCAGCAACTTGTAGGATTTCCCGATACTTCTCTGGGGTTTGCGTCAGCACGGCTAATGTCTCCTTACGCGTACAGCTTGAGAGGTTGTCTCGAAGCACCAACAACGGCCTCCGTGTGCTCCTTTATTTACTAGCAGGCAAGTGCATCACGCAGGTCCTTGCAGTGCTTGCACTTACGTCGATTGCAGAGGGCTGCCTATTTTCGGGCAGCGGCTGCCTCGGGCGTGATTTGCCGGCCTGCCTGTTTTTTGGGCAGCAGTCGAGTCCCGGAATGCGAGGTGTCCAGCTGCCTGGCTGTGGCGGATCGATACGCATTCGGGCCTTAAAAAATAGGATTGCGCACAAAAAAAGACGGCCCGCGGAGGGGCCGACTAACGCTATTCCACAGATTTCTTGAAGTCTGGATCAGGCGGAGACAAGTTGCTCGTGGACGCGCTCCAGGAGCTTCTTGGTCAGCAGCACTCCTTCGATTTCGTTGGGCGTGCCACCTTCCCATTCGATGCCGACGTAGCCATCGTAGCCGGCATCGATGACGATCTGCATGAGCTTGAAGTAGTCGGACTTCGTTTCGTTCCCTTCCTCGTCAAATTGGTGGCTCTTGGCGCTGACGGCTTTGGCGTAGGGCATCAGCTCTTTGACGCCCTGATATCGGTCGTACCAGTTATCGGTGCCGTCCTCGTTCTTGCCGATGCGGAAGTTGCCAAAATCGGGCAAAGTGCCGCAATTACCGCGATAAACTCGGCGAATCACGTTGCTGAGCCACGATCCATCGGATGAAAGTCCTCCGTGGTTCTCGACCAGGACGTTGATTTCGTAGGGCTGGGCGAATTCGCACAACTGCCGTAGTCCGTCGGCTGCTAGCTTTGCTTGCTCCTGGCGGGAGCCTTTGGAGCGAGCGTTGACTCGGATGGAGTGACAGCCCATCTTCTTCGCGGCCTCGACCCACTCGTAGTGGGCCTCGACGGCCGCCTTTCGGGCCGCCGTATCCGGATTGCCTAGATCACCCTTTCCACCATGGATGTCGACCATGATGAGCAGCTCCTTTACACCGGCGTCGACGGACTTTTTATGCATTTCGTCCATGTAGGCGGCGTCCTTGGCCTTGTCGCTGAACGGGCCCATCCAGTGTTCAACCGCATCGACATCGAATTTTTCTTTGCAGAACGGGCCGAAGTCGCGAGGATCGAGTTCCCCGGCAGCCATCAATCGGTGCAGCGAGTACCCAGCCACCGAAATTCTGAACAGTTGCTTCTGATCTGAGTTAGCGAAAGAAGATGACATGGGGGCAGTACCTAACGTGATTCCGGCCGCAGTCGCGGCTGTGGTTGCCATGAATTCACGGCGATTTCTGGAGTTTGACATATGACTTGGCACCTAGGGCAGAGTAGTGGTTGCGTTTCGACGAGCCGCTGACCGGTCAGGCCAGTATTGAGAGTATAAGTGCCAAGTGGGCTCAGCGTAAACCATTCCAGAAGTGGCAATCTGAAGCGGAGCCATTGACCCGTTCGGTTGGTCCGTCGAGAATCGCACGTTTTGACGAACATCGACGGCAATAGGCTATTCGCCAGGCACGAGGTACCGGCATGACTACCACCCCGACCATTGTCTATACCAAGACGGACGAAGCCCCGGCCCTGGCGACCTACTCCCTGCTGCCGATCATTCGTGCGTTCGTTGGTGAGTCGGGCATTAACGTCGAACTAAAGGACATCTCTCTGACAGGTCGCATCCTAGCGCAATTCCCCGATCATCTGACCGACCGGCAGAAGGCCCCCGATGCACTCGGCGAACTCGGCGAACTCTGCAAGACGCCCGGCGCCAACGTCATCAAGCTGCCGAACATCAGCGCATCGATTCCTCAGCTTACCGCCGCGATCGCCGAACTGCAGAGCAAGGGCTACGACGTCCCCGATTATCCAGCCGAGCCCGCCAGCGACGAAGAAAAGGCAAACAAGGCGGCCTACGCAAAAGTGTTGGGTAGTGCCGTCAACCCAGTACTTCGCGAAGGCAACTCCGATCGTCGCGTCGCGGGCCCCGTTAAGGCTTACGCCCAGGCCCATCCTCACTCGATGGGCAAGTGGTCGGGCGACTCGAAGTCGCATGTTTCGTCGATGGCTGACGGCGACTTTTTTGGCAGCGAGCAATCGCACACCTGCGAGACGGCCACCACGGTCACGATCAAACATGTCGCCACTGACGGAAGCGAGACCATCCTCAAGGATGGTCTGGAGTTGCTTGAAGGCGAGGTGCTAGACGCCTCATGCATGTCGGCTGCCAAGCTCGAAGAGTTCCTCGCTGAGCAGATTGCGGACGCGAAGCGACAAGGCGTGCTTTTTTCTCTGCACATGAAAGCCACCATGATGAAGGTTTCCGACCCGATCATCTTTGGTCACGGAGTGAAGGTCTTTTTCAAGTCGTTGTTCGAGAAACACGCCGCGGCATTCGACGAAGTGGGAGTTAACCCAAACAACGGTTTTGGAGAGGTAATTGCCAAGCTCGACAGTATGGACGCGGCACTAAAGTCAGCAGTCGAGGGCGAGATCAGCAAGATTTACGACACCCAGCCCGCACTGGCGATGGTCGACTCTGACAAAGGTATCACCAATCTTCACGTACCGAGCGACGTGATCATCGATGCCTCGATGCCGGCGATGATTCGCAACTCTGGCCAGATGTGGGGTCCTGATGGCCAACCAAAGGATACCAAAGCGGTGATCCCGGATCGTTGCTACGCAGGTATCTATCAGGCGACGATCGACTTCTGTCGGGAGAATGGCGCTTTCGACCCGGCCACCATGGGCAGCGTCGCGAACGTCGGCCTGATGGCCAAGAAGGCCGAGGAGTACGGCAGCCATGATAAGACATTCGAAATTAGCGCTCCCGGCAAGGTACAAGTGGTCGATCAGAGCGGCCAAATCATCTTTGAGCACGCGGTCGACGTGGGCGACATTTGGCGCGCTTGCCAAACCAAGGACGTGTCGATCCGCGACTGGGTGAAGCTCGCCGTCACGCGCGCCCGACTCACGGACACACCGGCGATCTTTTGGCTCAATAGGGATCGTGCCCACGATGCCCAGCTCATTGCGAAAGTCGAGAAGTATCTCAATGACCACGATACCAGCGGCTTGGACATCCAAATCCTCGCACCCGTCGAAGCGACCAAACACGCGCTCGCGCGCTGCCGGGCCGGAGAAGACACGATCAGCGTCACTGGCAACGTATTGCGTGACTACTTGACCGATCTGTTTCCCATTCTTGAGCTTGGCACGAGCGCAAAGATGCTGTCAATCGTTCCGCTACTCGAAGGCGGGGGACTCTACGAAACTGGTGCCGGTGGCTCGGCACCAAAGCACGTGCAACAATTTGAGCAAGAGTCGCACTTGCGTTGGGATTCGCTTGGCGAGTTCTTGGCACTAGGTGTTTCGCTCGAAGATGTCGCGCGGAAGGCAGACAACCCGAAGGCCGCTGTGCTGGCCGAAGCACTGTCCGCCGCGACGACGAAGTTACTCAACGAAGGTAAGAGTCCCTTGCGCAAAGTCGGTCAGCTCGATAACCGCGGCAGCCATTTTTATCTCGCCCTTTACTGGGCTCAAGCACTCGCTGGGCAGGATAGCGATGCGGAACTGAGGGATAAGTTCGGTGCACTTGCAGCCACGCTTGCTGAGAACGAATCGAAAATCCTCGCTGAGATCGACGCGACTCAGGGCAGTCCTGCGGACCTCGGGGGTTACTACTTGCCTGACGGACCTAAAGCCGAAGCCGCGATGCGACCAAGCAAAACGCTTAATCAAGCGATATCTGGCTAGGCTACACGCCGCTAGAGCCAGCGGGTTGACCTTGGCAGCGCGGCAAAAATTGACCGACCGCCTACCACGACTAGAATGGACGTATTGTACTTGCATGCTGGCACATACGCTGATTCTCGTCTGAGTGATCCTTGGGGCAATTATGGCAAACGACGCTGATGATCAGCGACCGACCGCCGCCGAGGACGATACGCACGCAAATGCATCTCCGCAAGCGGACGAGGCTTCTGATGTGAGCGATGACGACGTCACCGTCGTAGGGAACGCAGCGGCGCTGCCAACCGACGAGTTTCCGACCGGGCTATCGCCACGCGAACTTGCGCTCACGCTCAAAGGACAGTTGCTGGGCCACTTTCACTTGCAAGAGTTTATCGGCGGCGGCGGCATGGGCGCCGTCTTTAAGGCGCTAGATACGACGCTCGATCGGATCGTCGCTGTCAAGGTCGTTGCCTCGCAATCGATTAGCACCGAAGACCTTCAGCGGCGATTCCTCGTCGAAGCTCAATCGACGGCCCGACTCGATCACCCAAACATCGCACGCATCCATTACGTGGGGCGAGATCGCGGACTGCCCTACATCGTGTTCGAGTATATCGACGGCGTCAATCTGCGCGATCTTGTACTCAACCACGGTCCGATCCCACTAGGAGACGCGCTGAGCTACACATGCCAGATAGCGCACGCCTTGGCGCATGCGTGGCAGAAGGAAGTGGTGCATCGCGACATCAAGCCGTCCAACATTCTGGTGACGCGGGAAGGACAGGCCAAGTTGGTCGACATGGGATTAGCCCGACTCCATCACGTGGACACGGTCGATGACGAACTCACAAACACGGGGGTGACTCTAGGGACGTTCGACTATATTTCTCCCGAACAGGCCCGCGACCCACGAGAAGCAGACATTCGTAGCGACATCTACTCGCTCGGTTGCACGCTGTTCTACATGCTTATCGGTCGACCACCGTTTGCCGAAGGGACGGTCGTGCAAAAGCTGCTCAAGCATCAAGACCAACAGCCACCTGATCTGTCCGAGCTGCGCGCCGATCTGCCGGAATCGGTGTCGCGGCTGGCTAATAGCATGCTTGCGAAGTCACCCGACTCGCGACCGCAGACTCCGAGTGAAATCGTCGAAGTCTGTCAGGAGATTTTTGCTGAGTTAGGCATTGAGCAGCCGTCGTCGTTGCCGCCGCTGCCGGCCGAGCCCAGCATGAAACGTCGCGACAGCTGGATGACCCACCTGCCCTGGATGGTGCCGATCACCGGTCTGCTGCTCTTGGTGCTGCTGCGCACCAGCTGGCAGCCCGACGGTGGAGAGCAGGTCGAGTTCGCGCCGCTGCGATTTCCAAACACTGCCGCCCCAGCAGAGGAAAACAACATCGCCGCCCCGGCCAGCGAAGCCGAAACATCGACAACAAGCAAAGCTGAAGTCATCGAGTCTAGCGGTGACGGTACCAATGAGACTTCGCCTGGAATCGAGAAGAGCGTTGAATCCTTGGACTGGGAAAACTATACTCCGCCCGATCAGATTTCCCCAGAATCGTCCGTGCTGGAAATGCAGACAACGGATCCGATTCCGTCCGAAGATACGTCGGGCGAGAACGACGACGAGATCGACCTGGATAAGATAATTCGGTCGTAGCGACTTCGCGCCGTGTCAGCTGATCTTGGTTGCTTGACACCGCAATTCTGCGTAGTTCTACTGGGTGCAGCTGCAAGACGTGTATTTGCCTTCGGCAAATTTGCTTCGTGTTTCATTTTTCTGAGATCAGAGATCAAAGAGGAGTTCTATAGATGCAGAAATTCTTATTGATACTGCTGGTTGGCATTTTTGTAAGCTGCGGACTTTCTCGACCCGCGCTGGCAATTAAGCAATTCAGCGACGAGTTTTTGAAACTCTACAAGGTCGACAAGTCGGCGGAAGAGAAAACAGAC
>JBCDBK010000037.1:0-43848 GCA_039184115.1 Planctomycetota bacterium
CTCTATTCATTTACAAATAGCGGTTGGATCGCCATTTAGTGCGCGCTAGAATTTGCTAGGTTTTGGTCCGTTTGTCTCTGAATTATGGCAAAAAATCCAAGGGGATGCCAAGGTGCATGTCGTACGGGCGATTCCCAAGCGGGCGACCCGTGCAATTCGCATGATGCTCCTGGGTCGTGCGGCAGTCGAGCCACGATTGGTTACCTCAAGAGTGACCCTCGGCTCTGCCACAATCCTCTGACCGGCAATGCGGGCGATCAGGATCAACACGCCGCTAGCCGCCGCAGGCCACCACCTACGCAAGCTGTTGCGCTGGGTTGTTTTTTCACCCGTTTCCGAGCTGCTCTGGCCATTTCAAGCAGCGATTCGCCTACCAATCGGGCGACTAAACGAAACGAGCCCAGCAGCGATCGCCTGACTCCATCAACCAAATAACAAACAAATGGAATATGGGTATTCATCAGGGACGACTACATTAATCTATTGCATGTAGCCCCTGAGCTGCGTGTTTCGGGGTCACTTGCGAGAAAGTGAGCGGACAGGGAGGGATTCGAACCCCCGGTACCTTGCGGCACGCCGGTTTTCAAGACCGGTGCATTCAACCAGACTCTGCCACCTGTCCGTCGATCCAGAATCGGCAGCTATGGGACCAGCGAGCCCCGAAAGTGTGATCATATTGCAATTATAGCAGCAACTGTCTAGATTTGGCAGACACAACCCGAGCCGTGATATTTAGCCATTCGCGGCATCGGTGGTGCCAATTCTGCCCGCTGCACGCAGAAAATGCTGGCTGCTTTTCCGATGGACGGTCGCGACATACAATACAGGTGCACATTCGTTTTGGGGGCGAACAGGGTTCGACCGGGTAGCCAAAGCGTAAGTGGCGTGTCGTGGTTGATCAGTGGGCCACGTAAAAAGCTGATCAAACTTTTAGTTGCCAACGGCAATTATGCTTTGGCTGCCTAATTAAAGGCTGCCCGGACTAGAGGCTGGAGCCGAACTGGCCTGGACGTCCGTCACCAAATTCGGATCGCCGTCGGTCACTGCTGAGCACGCCTTCGGTTAAACAAGTTCCCAGCTAGTCTAAGCGTAGCCGTGCCGGAGAGGGCGGCGCTTCGTCGAAACTAAATCCTCCGACTACACACGTAGAAGCTTACGTGGAGATGCCACGGGACGCGGGTTCGATTCCCGCCGCCTCCACTTTTGACAACCGTTGTCAGACGACGAAATTTGATCACAACCCCTGTCACTGACAGGGGTTTCGTCGTTAGGTACCGAGACCTCCTGATTGCCATTCATTGACACAGATTGCCCATTTGTGACCCCTGATTCACTCCCAGGATTCTGGGGACTCGTCTTCACTCCCAGTGCGGGATTTTTCTGAGCCTTCATTGTTTGATGCCAACCCGGTCGCAGGGATGTTCTGCAATGCCCTTGCTTGCTCTTCTACGCCGATGTGAGTGTACTTCATCGTCATCTTGATGTCAGAGTGCCTGGCAAGCTCTCTCGCCTCTACAAGCGACGCTCCGTTGCGAAGCAGCTCGGTAATGTGCGTGTGACGACCGGCAGCGTGAGAGTCTGCGATGCCTTTGGCCGTCTTGTAGGGGATACCAACTCGCTCAAGATCGAGCTTTACCATCTTGTAGGTACAACGCTTGGCTCGGGAGCTTCTCCACTGCTGTCGTGCGTGCTATCAGCTCGCTAGGGTCATCCTTGGCGTGGGGTGAAGGCAAGGCATCAAGCAGCGATGGACAAAGGTTCCTCTTTCCACAGAAGGTTCTGCAGCGAACTTTCAGTCACCGAATGAGCGACTATGCTTTGGAATTCTACTCATTCGTCGCTGACAACTACGCTCCGTTCTACAGCACACCAATTGAATGCACTGACCGAGACGCTGCTTACGTCCTCGACGGGTTGCTCTACAACGAAAGCGACCTGGACCTAGAAGAGCACTACACCGACACGCACGGCTACACCGAAATCAACTTCGCCGCCTTTGCCATGCTCGGCAAGCGATTCTGCCCACGAATCCACAGCATACACAAGCAGCGGATTTACCGTATCGATAAGCGACGCGATTACGGATGCCTGGAACCGTTGGTGTCGCCGTCGGACCGTACCATTAATCTGAAGCTCATCCGCGACCATTGGAATCGGATGGGGCACTTCTACGCTTCGCTTGAAAGCGGTCATGCGACCGCGTCCGTGGCGTTGAAGCGTCTGGCGGGATACAGCCGCAAGAACCTCTTCTATCGGGCTAACAGGGAACTTGGGCGGGTCTTCAAGACCGAGTTTATCCTGCAGTACATGTCGCAGTCGCCATTACGACGGAGAATACGACGAGGGCTGCTCAAGGGCGAGCAGCTACATCAGCTTGCTCGGGATGTTTGCTACGGCAAACGTGGCCGCATTACTGCTCGTGACCTGCAGGAGCAGATGAACACTTGCAGCTGCCTGACGCTCATTCTGGCTTGCATTATATACTGGCAGGCCAGAGAAATTGAGCGGGTTATCGCGAACGAAGACGCTGTTGCGGATAACGTCGATGTCTCGATGCTGGAGTTCGTCAGCCCTATCGAGTGGGAAAACGTCCTGCTCTACGGGGAATACGTCATTGACCGAGACCGGATTGAATCCGCTTAGCGTATATCACAGCAGCATTTTGCTTAGCACCCTTAGAGTCTTGTCTCTAGCGTGCTGATTCACTCAAATAAGACTGTCGTTCTAGTCCCACTTTTCCTTCGCGCAACGCCTGACATTAGAATCGCCGGCTTATCAGCACTCGCGCTAGGCAAAGGACAAACAGAGCGATCACACTAGGTTCCGGTACGGTTGTCGACTGCGACGCAACAGCTCCCGAGCCGGTAAATTCACGCTGCCAGATTAGGAAGTCGTTCCCACTGGTTGTTCCGTCCAGATTCGCATCGCCTCCTGCGGCGCTCCCATAGGCTGATTGCCATGCAGCGAGGTCATCCATGTCGACGTTGCCATCAAGGTCAAAATCGGCTGAGAGGCCAGGCCCAATAGCTGTGCTGATGTCTACCGTGTAGTCATAAGTCTGAGAGCCCTCCAAAAAGTCTGGCACCGATGCGACCACGAAATAGATTTCGCTGTCAGACGATGATGCGTTGAGCACAAACTGCCCGGTAAGATCGTCGTCCATGACGAGATCTTGGTAAGTAATCGAATCGCCGCTGACGACTGCCACGCGTGCCTCGAAGTGCGCAGGCGCACCCTCCGAACCGGTCGCATCACCAATGAGATCAAAGGTGTAGGTGAGGTCTTGGTCGTTATTGATCTTGATTGAATTGTAAGCCCAGCCGCCTGGTGTCAAAACCGGATCGGGACTAAAACTGCCATCTGCGTTCGACGCGTTTAGCTCAAGAATGTTGTTTAGAATGTCACTTGGCTGAGTTTCGGAATCCAAGGTACTGAACGTGAATGCAACTTGCTCCTCAGTCAAATAGTCAAACCCTGCCGCGGTCCGCACGGCCCAGTCAGCGAACATCCTCCGCAAGTTGTCGCCACCGACTTCGTTATAGATGTACTGCTGAGGTGTGAGCTGCGTCGGGGTGGTGTAGACTCCGCTGACGATGGCGGGATCGACGGTCTCGACGTTCGTCAGATAGTAAAGAAAGACACTGGTGGCATAGTCACGGACGCCGTAGAGCCATTCATTGTTTGGCACGACTCCTGCGGGTTCCTGGCCGACCGTATACCAGAGTGGCAGGTGCGGCAGTGCATAAGGCGATCCTGAAACGACGAAACTGCGTGGATCGTTGGAATTGCGCGACGCCTGGTACCACTCTGCGGAAGCCTCAACAATCCATACTGCGCTCGGATTGAAATCGACGACCTGATAATCCAAGGAAGTTTGAAAGATATGAAAAGCCTCGTGCAGCATATTCGATCGATCATCGTGCAGACCCTCTGGAACTGCTAAGTCGGGCAGCTCCGAGTCTGCCTCAAATCCCACGCCGTTGCCGAAGAAGCCTGGGAATCGATCGTCGTCACCGCGATGGACAAATACGTTGAAGTATTTTCCAGCTGCGACGTTGGGCGGATCACTGAAACCCATTTTCTGGGTGAGGTCGTTGCGGACTTCATTCAGTAGCGCGAAAGTCGCATCGGCGCTTGGATTGATGTTCCCCGCTTGCGGGTCCCACCAGACGGCAAAGATTCCATCCGTTCGAATCTCAAAGCCGTCCCGAGTGACGTTCGTTTCGTCGAGAGTCAAAGTTTGGGCACATGCTCCGACATAGACAGTCAGCATCCCAATACCCACGATCGACATCCCTACGACTCGACTCACGAAGCGTTGACTGATTTGGTGATACATCATTCTGTTCCCTTTCGAGTTGCGATGTGCGCGGAATTCGTTTGACGCGTGAAGATAGATCGGGCGTGAAATCTTCAACTACGAGCTGAATGGGACACACGCATCATCCATTGAAGAGCAAGCACAATCGCCAGAATTGCAGCCGTATTCGGCTCGGGCACTGCGGATGCAAGCGGCCTTGTTCCGTTGAACTCTTGCTGCCAGATCAAGAAGTCGTTTCCACTGGTGACTCCATCTAAGTTTGCGTCACCGACGGACGAAAATCCGTATGCCGACTGCCATATTGAGAGGTCATCGTTGTCGACATCTCCGTCGAGATCAAAATCGGACGAAACCAGAGGAGCCGAATTGCTGCCGGTGAATCCACTATCAAGGATCGCCTGCCCAGCTCGCCAGCCGAGTTCCAGATAGTTCTCAGCTTTCCCATCGAAGTGAAAGTCCAGGGAGTCGCTCCAGGGCTGGTTGTCGCGATTATTTCCCCAATCTCGCCCGATAAGATTGTTGGTCTCTACAAAGATCGCTGAACCTGGGTCATTGGTGTTGAACTCCGCAACAGCCGCAGAACGCGCGGCGTTAAGAGTGCTATCCTGGTCAGCAGACTCGAGCACGACTGTAGGTAAATCGTTTGCGATCCGAGTATCCGAAGCGCGGAGAGATTGCACCAAATCGACCAGATTATCCTGGTACTCGAAAGCAAAGGACTCTTCGAGATGGTCATTCCAACCCTGTAGCCACACGAAGCCTACTACTTCATAGCTGGTCGCATTGTCGTACGCGTTGAGTATGCCATCGTCGGCCAAGTCCGCGTCTAGTGCATCGAGTGTCTGCTTAACGCTGCTGACAGTGTTGTGGAAACTTGTGCCTTGTGTACCGCCGCGTTTTTCGACCGCGATTGGTGATCGCCAGTCCTCAGCCAGGCTAGTGCCGCCATGCGATGACTTGATGATTAACACTGGCTCATCCAGGTTACGCCCCAGCTGATGGCCCAACCCAAGTTCGGGACCGAAAGACGCGGCGTGGAACTGATCGATCCCGAAACCTGGGCTGAGTGGCTGGACGCCGTTGGGATACCCATCAAGTGGCTGGCCTGTGGGGTTTGCAACTTGCGAACTCGCTATCTGTTGTGACTCGCCAGAGTTTGAGTTGTAAGCGACTGCCCAAACATCGTTGCGAGGACTCATCCATGATGCGTCCAAGTGTGGGAGTACCGTATGGGTGCCCTCACTGAGTAGAATGTTTCGATAAGCGGCTGCCTGTGGATGGACGTCCAATAGAAACTCAATCGAGGTGACATTCTCCTCGATCCCGCCGTTGCTATCGTACGTGTAGCCGTAGCCGCCAGCGTTGGATTGACCTGCCAACAGGTAGATCTTTAAGGTGTCTTCTGCATATAAGTTCCCGCCGCATGCCAACGCAATGGCCAACAAGTGGGTGAGATACATATTTCTTGCAATAGTGCCTATTCGGCGTGCCTTGTTCATCTCTGTCTCCGACTAGGAAATAGTAGCTATAATTAAGCTGCTACCCCTAGTTGTCAGCTATTTGTTGATTTCTTACACGACTTGAGATTTTTTTCGGGCGGGAGATCTCTCTGACGCTGTGAGTACCGGTGTAGTTCTTGCCCCGAGGACCGTCATTGTTTACCACCAAAAACAGCCTGATTTTCCGCATTCGCGACTCGAGCGACCGCGACGCGTGGTCTCACTTCGTCGATATCTATGGGCCGCTTGTCTATCGCTATGGACGTCGCCGAGGACTTCAGGACGCCGATGCGGCAGACCTTTCACAGACGGTGCTGACCGAAGTGTCTCATTGCATCGATCGATTTGACTACGATCCTGCCCTGGGGCGATTTCGCAACTGGCTCATGGTCATCGCCCGCTATAAGTTGAGCGCTCTGACCCGCGATCGTTCTAAACAGATCGGAACCTCCGCCGCCTTAACTCACGATCGCTTAGATCAGCAGCCCGCTGCTGACGAATTCTCAACATTATGGGAGGCTGAGTATCAAAACTACCTGTTCCGATGGGCAGCCAATTTAGTCCGCGATGAGATTGAGGAACGAACTTGGCAAGCTTTCTGGCGGACTGCTGTTGAGAACAAGACGTCGAGTGACGTAGCAACGGAACTTGGAATGAGAGTTGGTACCGTCTATGCCGCCAAGTGCCGCGTAATTTTGCGGATTCGACAGAAGATTGCGGAGGTGGATGATACGGTGGAGGCAATTGCTTAGACATGGATTGCCCCTCGAAATCTGAACTGCAATCACTTTGCCTTCGCGCCGCAGACTGTCTGGAACCGTCGTTCATCGCTCATATTGAACAATGCGGCTCATGCCAAGCGAGCATGGAGGAATTCGTGGGCGTCCTTTCCGCGTCTGCAATAGCGCTCCGAGAAATGGCTGAGGACAGCGATTCGCAGGATCTTAAACATCGAATGGCTAGGCTCAAGACTCAGCGACCAACAAGGAAACGAGATGATGTTCGACAGTTTGAGGACCTGCAGCCTTGGATCGAGAGCAGTGACTCCTGCTTGGGACGCGTCGGGCACTACGAACTTCTTCGTTGCATTGGACGTGGTGGCATGGGAGTCGTGTTTGAAGCGCACGACCAACAGCTTGAGCGAACGGTAGCAGTAAAAATGATGTCACCAGCTTTGCTGGTCGATCCCAGTAGTTCGCAGCGATTTCTTCGCGAGGCACGCGCAGCTGCCTCGATCAATCATCCTGCAGTCGTCTCGATATACGCCGTTTCTCAGATCCGCGACCTACCATACCTAGCCATGGAATTCGTAGATGGTGAGTCACTGGAATCACGATTAAGCGACACACCAGCGTTGGATATCGAGTCGACGATCGATATCGCTGTTCAATTGGCTGAGGGTCTCGCGGCGGCACATGAGCAAGATGTCATTCATCGCGACGTTAAGCCGGCAAACGTCCTCATTCACAAAGAATCCGGTGCTGTAAAACTGACTGACTTCGGCCTGGCTCACTCGAGCAGCCAACATTCATTGACCCAAACAGGCACCTTGCTGGGCACACCTGAGTACCTTGCGCCAGAGCAGATCAACGACGAGCCCGTCGATCATCGCTGCGACCTGTTTAGCTTAGGCAGTTTGATCTACCATATGCTTGCGGGCAAACCGCCATTTATTGGTCATTCTGTTGTTGCGACGTTGAATCAGGTCGCAAATGCCAAATCGGTTCCCCTTGCTCAAATCGATCCCAGCATTCCAAGCTGGATTTCTGATCTAGTGGAGCAACTTCACGCCAAGGATCCACGTGACAGGATATCGAGTGCAAAGTCTGTTGCGGCGGTTTTGCGATCCCAAGATACGTCGGATATACCAATTTCGTCTAACCAAGCACGCGTTGGCGCGCACCGATTCCTATGGATAGGTGCAGTCATCGCGGCATTCGCATGCGTCGCGATTTTCGGCATTGAAGACCCAGGTATTCCTGACGAGGCCTGCTTCGAAGCGGATACTTCAGAGCAGTTGATGGAATACTTGCGCAGAGACGACGAGTATCTCTATGTTCGCGTAGTCTCCGACGAACCGTACGTGCTTGGCCCGCTTGCGTTCGACGGGCAACACGTGCAGATCGTCGCGGGCGAAGACATGCGGGCAACGATCACTTTTCAGCTCGATTCGGGAGCACCCGCTATTCGCTGCAATGATAGCCGCCTCGAGATTAACGGCGTCCGATTTCAATCTAGCCACGCAGCTTATACAGCCAGTGATAAAGACAATGGTTTCGATGGCGAGACATTCATTTCGTGCGAAGATGCCGAACTGCTTCTGCACAACTGTGAGTTCGAAGCATCCTCACGTCCGTGCATTGACTTGCTCCGGTCAGACGGGGAGTTATCGGGTATGTTGCTGAGAACAGAGAGTCATGCAATCGCTTACGAGCCTAATTCCACGACCGATCTAACCATCAGTTCAAGCACCATCATTGCGAATACTGGTATCAAACTCAAAGAACCTACTTCTGGCAGGCTATTTATTGACAACTCGACCTTCGAATCAAATCTCGCGTTCGAGGTCGACTTCCATGCCGAGACCAGCAGCCAGATTTCTATTGACGCAAACTACAATCAATTCAAGTGTGCAACTCTGGTTAGAATCGTTGACGTGGAGCCGCCTGTGTTTCAACAACTGCAAAAACGCGTCCCTGATTGGTTGCCTTTTGAATGGCAAGGATCCAATAACGAGATTCCCAGAGTTGCCTTAGAGTCGTTTTCAGATCAAGGTGAACTGGTAGACACGATTCGGCGCGAGGAGTGGGTTGGAACGTCAGGCCGCGATCAGTGAGCCGCTCCACGATTTCAAAAAGAGGCAAGCAAGATGTGCATCCTAGCTAATCGAACTCTGATCTTCTGTGCGTTTCTGTTCGGAGTATTTGAAGGCCATGCAATTGCCGACTTGATTACGTTTAGTTTCTCTAGTGTCGACGCAGATCAGAGCACTGTTGTTAAGTCAGTTGAGGGCCTGACGATGACGTTATCGAATCCGACGCCAGCGACTTTCGATGCAGATTCTGACGGCCTCGTCGTTTTTGCTACCAGCGGTTTTGTACTCGACCCTATCTCAAGCTTCGACATTGAATTCTCTATGCCGGTGAGCTTGGTTTCTTATCGGATCGGTTTTCGCGGAAACCTAGAGGGCAACGAAACGATCACGCTATCCGCTGGTTCTTCAGAGAGCGTTGAAGGTGGATTTGACGACATCGGAGCGACCGTGCCCTTTGTGAATCCGTTCTTCGTCGCCGCTGGGCAAATAATCACAGTCGTTGGCGATGACGGCGGAGATGGAACAGACTTGGTGCAGTGGGACCGGCTAACCGTCCGAGCTATTCCAGAGCCATCGGCTTTTTTGTTGATGGCTGCAGTGGCTTTGCCCTTAGGCACTCTTGAAGCCGCGAAACGACGACGCTGATTTGGTCCGTCGCCGAATCTGCACAGGTGGCGTCGACCGGGGAGAGTTCGCCAGTCTGCCCCTCCGGCGAGGTGGGTGCGGCAGCCAAGTCCCCCCCGGAGGGTCACACCTTATGCAGTTAGTGGTATGCTCGAAAGGTGTATTTGAGGCGGATTGGCAATAGCCGAATCAGTCGGCGATTGGCGTTCAGCAGCCAGGCTTGATTTAGGGATTCTTTCGTCGCTGCGATTATCATTCGTGCGAAACGCCACGGCGGAGAGCGGAGAGGAGGGCTTCAGCACTAGGTGAGATAATTGAATACTCGTGTCGGCTACTCACTCGATGAGATGTTGTTTAGTTTCATCCTTGCCTTTGTTCGAAGCGACTTTGATGAAGTACGTAAATTCTTGAAACCATACTTCGAGCCACTCGGTGAGAAGCCGCCCGCAGGTCTAGAGTCTGTAATCTTCCGATTCGAGAATTCGGAATGGACAGGCTTTTTGTACGACCAGCGTTGCATCGCGTCCCTTGACGAATTATCTAGCAAACAGGGGACTGAGTGTGTGGTTCTACAGCATGATGACCGCTCATCGTGGGCAAACTATCAACAACTCCAGAGCGGAAAAGTTGTCGAAGAGTACGAATGTGGACCTGTAGATGAAGAGTACAGCAATACCACCATTGCGGGATGGCAGATAATAACTTCCGATGACTACGGAGAAGAGATTAGATTTCCTAGCACACACCGAACCCTTCGAGAAGACGAACTGCGACCCGCAGACAAGTTTTTTGACCGTACGTTTCGCCTTCTCAATCTTTGGTGCCCGGACTGGGGAACCATTTCAAAGTTGCCTGACGTACCCACAGTAAGAGCAGAAGCCAGAACTATCTACTGGTAGCGTTTAGACCGCTATCTCTCCAGGCGTTTGTTGCTATGGTGCGAAATGCCGACGGACCCGCAGTCCGTATCCTGTCCAAGCGTGCAATCGACGCTGATTCCGGGACCACTAACCTGCAAATGGGGCGTCGACCGGGGAGAGTTCGGCAGCCAGCCCGTCTGCCGAGGGGATGCCAGCCGCCAAGTCTCTCCGGAGGGTCACACCTTACGCAGTAAGCGTTAGCCCAGAAAGTGCGTTGGGCGACGACGCTGAAGCACTAAACTGAACCTTAGCCCACACGCTTCGGTGCGATGTTCTGGGAACTCGTCAGAAAAGCCCTATGAAGATTGATAGTAAATACACCCGCGAAGAACTTCAGAGCCTAGGCCCATACGACCTGCCCAATCGCGGCGTCTTTTGTCCAAGATGCCAGAACTATATGCCGGACTTCGCCGAGCTAACTGCTGAAGAAGCGGAACGAATTGCCGCACTTGCGGGCGTTAGCAATCCTATGTCCGAGTTGCGGCGAGTAACAGGATGCAACGAGGCGTTTGCGAAGATGTGGTTTGTCCATCAGGATGGACCGCACGAGCCATTACCGCCTCCACCCCCACTTCCTAAACCATGCCCGCGATGTGGAGAGATGTTGAAGACCGGTTGGGCAAAGCAGTGTCTTCACTGCGGAGTAGATTGGCACTAAGCCGGAGCTTGGAAGACAAGAAGAAATCCGGCTTCGCCAACCTGCACAGGAGGCGTCGACCGGGATGAGTTGGCCAAAACTGCTCCGGAGGGTCACTCATTTGTACTTACGGCCATCTGCTACAATGCGTCGACTCAGTGAAGCTAGGCAGCTTGGTGGACGTCGGTGCATTCGCTCTGTCCTCTTCACGAATTACTCTTCCATCTGGCCTTGAAGCTCCGCTGCTATGCTGAGCTAACCGTGTGACCTGCTTCATGGAGCAAAGTCAACTATGCCCAATGCTGACGAACTCTACCCCGTGCAGGTGGATGAAAAAGAAGGATACATCGACTCCGTCGGGAAACGGTCGGATTTCTTAGGTAGTATCCGTTCAGAAGAACTCGAATTTGCCATTTCTTAGACGATCGAAGTACTAAGCGTAGGTTTCTGTTACGTTGCTGCTTAGACCCCGAAAATTAGCTGCCGGCCTCAGCCAATAAGCGGTCGATATCGGTGACCGCTTGCTGCAGCGATCGCACAGCCATTTGAAAGTTCATGTGCGTCGAGACTTCGGGTTGCAGCTCTGCAAAGTCTGCGGTTGCCTGACGCAGTTTCCTGAGCTTCTTGCGTGCCTGCTTGAGATAGGCGGCTTCGTCCTGTTCTTTCCAAGCGGTTCCGAGCGCGAGCATGTAGTCGTAGAGCGTTCGCTGAATGTCGCTGAGTTCGGGATCGTCTTCGACTTCTTCACTGTGTTTGATAAAGGTGCGCACCATCCACACGTGGCTGAGCAGCGCGTCGAGTTGTTGCATCTGGTTCATTTCGGGATGCCCGACTTCACTCGCCGGCGACGACGAAACGGGTCGCTGACGATTTACGCTGCGCTCTGCTCCGCTTCGACCTTTTTCGGCGGTGGTCCCTTGGGTGCGAACACCAAGACCATCGCGGCACCAGCGATAACCAAGATCAGCCCGGCGAGAAATAGGGCGTTAATTTCGCTCGCCAGGCCACTGGTGAAAGTGGTGAACAGCGTGTTGACGACCGGCGCGCCGCCAAACACCAGTGGCATGACAAACACAGGTTTACCGCCGAAGTTAAACGCCATGATGATACCCAGCGCGCCAACGGCCCCCGCGGCGCCCGCGGCTAGGCTCCAGATCGTGCCGCCAAAACTGAATTCACTCGCTTCGGGAATAGCCGTGGCAAGCAGTAGATTAGGAACCAGTACGGCGATCGCGAAATAGGCCAGCCCAACGCATAGCAACGGCCGCAGACGGCTATGATGCATCGCCGCCTGACCCTTATGCAGCACGGGTCCATACGCTCCCCAACAGAGCACCACCGTGGCGATCGAGGCAAGTCGCAGGACAAAGTCGCGCATCACGTGCGACTCGGTTTCCTCGGTCGAGCTAGACTCTTTCGATTCGGCAGCCACCGGCGCTTCGGCCTTGGGCGCGGTCGGCTTGTTGACCAACACGGTCACCGCGCCCAGCAAGACCATTACCAGCCCAGCGAGGAACAACGGACCGATTTCCTTCACCTTTTTTGCCCAGTAGATCGTCAGGAAGGAGTTAACGACCGGCGCGCCGCCAAACACGAGCGGCATGACGAAGATTGGCTTGCCGCCGAAGTTGAACGCCATGATGATGCCTAGCGCACCAATTGCACCTAGCGCACCGCCGGCCAGACTGTAGATAATGCCGGTCGCCGTCCATTCGCCTTTCTCCCCTTTCAGTTTCAGCAGCGCCGCTGGCACGATCACGCCAATGGCGAAGTAGGCCAAGCCGACGCAGATAAAGGGTCGGAGCCGCGCATACTTTTCGCCGGCTGCCTGGCCCGCTTCGGTGACCATTGCGGCCTGTCCCCAATGCAGCACCGGACCGTACAGTCCCCAGGCCAGGATCGTGATGGCAAATGAAGCGACAACAAACAGCAGGCTGCGCATAGGGAGCGTGGTGGGGGTAAGTGGTGGGGCTTTGTACAGCGATACGTGTCGTGAGCCGACGAGAATGAAATCGTCCGCACGGTTCAGACACTCTAAACCACAACTGGGCCAGTCGCTAGTCACCATGCAATGACGCGAGCAGCGGTGCTTTGACCGCCGCACGCACCGCTAGCCAGCCTGAGACCAAACCGGCGACGATCACTGCACCGAGCAAACCGACAAGCGTGAGCCACGGTGTGCTAGCCACCTGGAGAAAGTAGTGGGGGAGCACAGCGACCAAGGCGGCTAGCGTTCCAATGCCGACGCCGGCTAGCAACAGCATGGCATTCTCGCCAAGTACCATTTCCGCCAATCGCGAGCGGCGAAAGCCCGAACTCCGCAGCAGAGCCAGCTCACCACGGCGCTGTACCACGCTGCGTAGCTGCGCGATGGCCAAGCCGAAGGTTCCCAGCATCAGACCGAGTGCACCGAGCGATTGGAACGTCGAAAGATACGTGTTCTGTACGGCTAGAAAACCAGCCAGGCGATCGACCGTCGAGACGGCGTCGAAGCCGTAGTCCTCGAGTTGCGTTTCCAACAGGGTGGTTAGTTCTGATTTGCTACCTATGTCCAACGATTGCCGGATCAAGAAGAGTTGCTGGCCTGAGCTATCGGGATAAAGTCGGACGAAGTTCGCGTCGCTCATCAGCAGCTTGCCTTGCAGCACGCTGTTGGACAGCAGCCCCACGATCTCGAGCGTCACGGTTCGATCGTAGGCGTCCTTCACATTCATGCGGGCGCCGATGCCGCCGAGGTGCAGGCTATAGGCGGCGGTATTTTTGTCGAGCACAACGGGAACGACTGGGCGGCCGTTATCGTCGTGTCCACAATCCGTTTCGAGTACGTTCCAATGCGGTTGATTGCCGACGTGTGCCGCCCAGCCAAATTTCTGCTCGTCGAAGAACGAAGTTGGCACGCCAACGATCTCGGGTTGCGTCGTTTGATAGAGGTTGAGGCAACTGGCGTCTTCCCCAGCGTGGACGCGGAAGCTGAAAATCTTTGCGTCCGTAAGCTGCTCGCTGCGTCGCGAACTGAAGCCTAGCTCGTCTCGCCCGTCGGAGGTATTCAAGTCGTAGTGCAGTGGCAAGTCTGCGGTCGCGATCAAGTCAAATCCGCCCGTGCCTTGTTCGGTTGGTGCCAATCGAAACGCGCTGAGCGCGATAATCAAGAAGCTGGCCACCGCAGCCAACGCGACAGAGAGAATCGTTCGCGACGGAAATCGCCGCGCATTGCGTGCCGAAAGACCCGTCAGGCTGAGCGATAGCGGCGTACTCGATGCTGCTGAATGCAGCCGTTGGCGCAGCCAGACGAGCAGTGCGGTGAGGACCAAGGCACCGCTGCCGAAAAAAGCGCCTGCTTGTGCCTCTCCTTCCAGCTTGGTTGCGAAGATACCCAGCGTCGCGGCGATTGCGAACAGCAATAAGAGCAGCAACATCGCACTCGCTCTTGCCTGCCGGTCTGTGGGCAACGTTGCGTCGCCGGTCAGCAACTGCCTGGCCGGAATCCGCGTCAGTTTGCGCAGCGACCAGATAATCGTCGCCAGGGCGACGGCGACGCCGATCGCGAAACCAACCAGTTGGCTGACGGTGCTAATGTGAAGTTTCAAGAAGGGCGTCACTGTGGCAGCGACCCACCAAGTGGACAGACCGTGAATCATCAGGCGCGCGTAGGCGATGCCAAAAAGCACTCCGACGAGTCCGCCCAGGACCGCGACAATGGCAGCTTCCGCAATCCAAACTCGTAGCAGTCGAGATTGGTTCCAACCCGCCGCGGACAAGATCCCCAGTTCGGCTGCGCGACTCTCGGCACCCAAGCGGAAGAGCAGGGCGATGAGCATCACCGCCGAGGCGACCAGAAAAAAGCTAAAGCCGATAAACAGACCTTCAAACGGCGTCGTACCGCTCGACGCAGCGGCGGCTTGCTCTCTGACCGGCAACAAAGCCATACCCATCGCCTGCGGATCAGGCTGCACGCGGCCCTCGACTTCGCTGGCAGTCAGTTCCGCAGCGGCGGGAATTCTGAGTACGCTGTCGGTTCCCCAACGTGTCGACCAGAGTTTCTTAGCCAGCGCGTACGAGACGAAGGCTTTGGGAGTCGTGGAGTATTCGTCCCAGTAGTCCTCATCCTGCTGACGAATGGGCTCGACGAGTTCAAACGGCAGATCCCAATCGTTGATCGAGCGTTGGTCGGTTACGCCGGGCAGATCGGGCGTGAGTTTGGGGTCGTTGGCCGCAGTCCGGTTGCCTTCTGCGTCGGTAAGGCTGGCGATTGCACGCAGCTTGAGTTTCACCGGTGTCGCTTCGCGCAAGATGCCGTGCGTCGTTTCGGGCTGATAGTAGGCAATGACGACTTCGTCGCCAATTTTTGCGTCGAGATCGTTGGCCGCCCACTGATTGAGCACGATCTCGTCATCGGCAAGTGTCAGCGGTCGTCCGTCGTCGCGAAATAACGGTCCGATGCCTGCTTGAGAATCGACCCCGGTGATCGTCGAGTACGGAATCTGCCTGTCGCCGTGCTTGATGGTGTTCGCCAGATACGTGACTGCTGGCTGTAAATCGCCGCTTTGAAACGCTTGTGATGCCGCCTCGGACAGTGCCGCTGGCAAGACGAGCCGGTCGGCCGTAATGCGAAAGTAGTCGCTGCTGTCCGGTCGGGTGACTTCGGACACGCTGACACCGTAGTCTTCGAGTTGAGGTTCGAGTTGGAACGGGTATTCGTCGAATGCGATGGCGTTTGCTTTCTCGCGCAGGTCCAGCAGTCGTTGGAGTGTTGCCAGAGGTACAAACACGTTGCGGGGTGGCTGCTGACTGGGTCGCAGGCTGAACTTTGCCAGGCCTCGATCGGGTAGAACGTCGGCGACAGCGAGCCGCCTGGAGGTGGTCGTGTCGGACTTTTCGCCAAGGACGCTATCGGCGGGCAGACCATCAAGCAGCGGCACCCGTAGCAAGACTTCGTCACCCTTGGCGACGCCGAGCTCCGCGGCAATCGAACGAGAGATCGCCACTTGGTCGCCGGTAAGCGGAACGGGGAGCG
Source organism: Planctomycetota bacterium (assembly GCA_039184115.1). Classification (GTDB taxonomy): domain Bacteria; phylum Planctomycetota; class Planctomycetia; order Pirellulales; family Lacipirellulaceae; genus Bythopirellula. Next base: position 15,831 of record JBCDBK010000037.1, read on the forward strand.
GCGAGCCTTGGAAGCGCCAAAAGTCGTCGGTATGTCCTAGGATCGAGAGTTGCGTCGCGTTGCGCGAACTCTGCCCATTGGAAGTCGAGAGCGAACCGGGGACTAAAAGCAACGTCGCGGTTCGCTCGGAGGTGATTTCCTGAGCAAGCGACTCTCGGAACGGTTGCTCGGCGACCAGCAACTTATCGATCCAGCCAAGGCGCTCTACGGCGAGGTCGCGGAGGCTCCCACGCACCGAATCGCCAACCAGCAGCGCACCAGTGATAACAGCCGTCGCGATGGCCACGCCGGCTGCCACAGCGCAGTGAACCCGACGATATTGCCACAGGCTAGCGAGAACGTAGCGAGTCGAAGTCATGTGCGCATTATGCCAGATAATCGCAGCCGACGCGCTGGGGCTTGTTGGGCGCAGAACAAAACCCCGCAGCAGCAATTGCCACCGCGGGGCGTCATTATCGGCTAAGCAGTAACCGCGAACTTATGCTGTCTCTACTTCGACTGGGCAGGTGCCGTCGCAATCGCAGCTCTCGCAAGTACACTCGCCGCAATCGCAATCTTCGCAATCGCAGTCGCCGCACTTGCAGCTTTCGCAATCGCACGTTTCACACTCGCAGGACGAGCAGTCGCAGTTGTCGCATTCGCACGTGCCGCAGCATTCGCCTTCGCCGCAGTCGCACGTTTCGCAGTTGCAGTCCTCGCCGCTACAACATGTTTTTGTGTCTTTCGACACGGTGGTTGCCGTGGCATCGGCGCTGCAACTACATTCGCCGCACTCGCAGTCCGCGCAAGACTCGCTGTCGCATTCGCAGACTTCGCAAGTGCAGTCAGCCGTACATCCAGCGGTGGACTCGCTACTGGCCGATAAGGATTGGAAACCGTAGACCGAGGCAGCGACCACCGCCAGCGCTAACGCAATTTTCTTCGCTAAAATCAAAGACATGTAATGGGATACTCCCGCGAGTGCCTAGACTCGCTCAGTAGGTTTGGGGGAAACTTAGACTTCAAACAAAACGCGTCAGGGACGCTTTTCTAGTTCCGCCAAACGCAGATTTGGGAGTGCAAGCGCAGACCGTTGCCGTGGAGAGAGGCTTCGTCGGGTGATGAGCATGCCGTGAGCGGGGCAGGGAGTGAAGGGACACATTCGATGACGAAAAGTGTGCCATCGAGATCCGGTAGGCTAACGCGAGTTTCCTGCCATAGGGATTGAGTAGCGACGACTTGGGCGGACCGCTCTTCGCACTGGCAGTCGGAGCCACCGCACCCTTCTGGGCTCTGGCCGCAGGACGCTTGGCCGGTGGCTTCGTGTTCTGGAGCCGAGCAGCAGTGCGCACAGGCAGAACACTCCTCGACGGAGGTTGCATGATCGTCTACCAGCGTCTTGCAGCAGCCGCAGCAGGGCATCGCATACGTCGGCACCAGAAGGCCCAACGCTGCTGCAAAAGTAAGGATTCGGCTAATCATGATTGCGACGATCGCGTCGTGTGTGCTGTCGAAAAAAGGACGTTGTGGACGGCCATTGATGGGACGCTCTACTTCTCAAGTGTATTACCCCATTGGCTTCAAAGCCATAGAAATTTTGGACGCCGGCGACACCAGGTCAATTACTGTAAGGCCTTGTCAGATATGTCTTTACGGCACCACGCGCCGTCCCAGCGGATACATTTGACGGCGCTGTACGCTTGCAGTTTGGCCTGCGAAATCGTGTCGCCCAGGGCCGTTACGCCGAGGACACGGCCACCGTGCGAGACCGGCTGTCCATCCCAGATCGATGTGCCGGCGTGGAAAACCTTGACGTCGGACAATTTCGTGGCCTCATCCAGGCCGCGAATCGGGTGACCCTTGGTGTAGTTGCCTGGGTAGCCTTCGCTGGCCATCACCACACAGACCGAAGGGCGTGGGTCCCACTGCATGGGTTTTACCTGGTCTAGACAACCGTCGACGGTGGCTTCGAGCACTTCGAGCAAGTCGCTCTGCAGTCGCATCATTAGCGGCTGGCATTCGGGATCACCGAATCGAACGTTGTATTCGAGGACTTTGATGCCTTGTTTGGTGATCATCAGACCGGCGTAAAGAACGCCGCGAAATGGGCGTCTCGACCGCTTCATTTGATGAACTGTTGGCACGAGAATACGTTCTTCGACGCTACTCAGTATTTCTTCGGTGACCAGTGGGGTCGGACTATACGCTCCCATGCCACCGGTGTTGGGGCCGCGGTCGCCGTCGTGGGCGGGCTTGTGATCCTGGGCCGCAGGCATCGTCAATATCGTTTGACCATCGGTGATAGCTAGTACGCTTGCCTCCTGACCGACGAGTCTTTCTTCGATGAGCAGTTGGCTGCCTGCGTCGCCGAACTCTCCGCTCTCGCCTGCGTTGGTGCCGGCGATACGATTTACGGCATCGATAGCCTCCGCTCGATTATCACAGACGATTACGCCCTTACCAGCCGCCAGACCATCGGCTTTGACGACCAGAGGAGTGTCTTCGCGCGCGTCGAGGTAGGCAATCGCGCTGTTGCGGTCGGAAAACGTTTGAAACTCTGCCTGAGCCACGTCCGCGTGACGGAGTAAGTTCTTGCAGAAGACCTTGCTCGCCTCGAGTTCGGCGGCCTGCTTGCTCGGTCCGAACGTGCGAATTCCGGCTGCGGAAAAAGCATCGACTGCGCCGGCGGCGAGGGGCGCTTCGGGGCCGACGAGTGCAAAATCGATTTTGTTTTGCTTGGCGAATTCCAGTAAAGACGGGATGTCGGACTGACTGATGTCGACGTTCTCGAGCGGTGCTTCGTCGTCCGACGCGGTGCCGGCATTGCCTGGCGCGACGAATACTCGATCGACGCGTGGGCTCTGACCGATCTTCCAAGCCAGCGCGTGTTCGCGCCCTCCGCCTCCAACCACTAGAACCTTCATCCCGACGTCTCCGGTTGTTCCGCTGCCAAGTACCACACGTGCGTTCGTGAGTACGACAAGTGGATGATTCTAGGTTTCGGTTTGTAGAAGAGAAAGTCATCTGCACGCCATCTGACGGCAACATTTGCTGATTCGTCATTCCCCGTTCTTGGTCGTTCTGATAGAAAGAGCGGTTGACATTCCCTAGGGTTGGGCGTAAACCTGTGAATAGGAGATTGTGAAAAAAGTCACAATCTTTGGTTGACCGCCCTAAAAATGTCGTAAGTCAATGCCCTCGTTTGGCTTGTCGCGATGTATGGCAGGCGTGTTGGGCTAGTTTTTGACGTCATTTTGGCGCTGTGGCAGGGATGCGGTCGCGGCGTGCAGCAACCAAGGATCTGTGTAGCCGTTCGGCGAACGGTTTGGACGACATGGCTGAAAAGAAGAAGATGTCTGTGGCCGAAATCTTGGCGGCGGCCAGGAAGGCAGACGGTGGTGCAGATGCGAGTGAGCCGCCCGCAGCTGAGAGCGCGCCGGTCGAGCCTGAGGCGCCTGCTGCTGTCGAAGCCGACGAGGCAGCAGCTGCGCCCGCAAAGGTGAAGCCGGCCACGGGCACTGGAGGCGGTCGTCCAAGCGTTGCCGAGATGTTGGCAATGGCTCGCGGCGAGAAAGACGGCGGTACGAAGAAAGCGCCGCCAGCAAAGCCTGCCACGAAGAAACCAGCTGCCAAAAAGCCGGCGGCAAAAGCCGGTGCTGCTGAGCCACGTGATACCGCGAGCATTCTTGCTGCCGCGCGTAGTGCCAACAAAGCCGGGCCGATGAGCAAGGCCGAGGCGGCTGCGAAGGCAAAGGCCGACCCGAAGGCCAAGGCGAAGCCGAAAGTCGTCGTGCCGCCGATGCCACCCAAGCCGGCCTACGCGAAGCCTGCGGCTCCAGCGAAAAAGAAGAAAGGAAAAGATGCTGCCGAGGAAGAGCGCCGCAGTTTTTTGTGGATCGGCTTTGCGGCCCTAAGCGCGTTCGGCGGTTTGTGGTCCTTGGCGGCCTTGAAGTTCCTGTTCCCTAACGTCAGGCGCGAGCCGCCAAGTAAGTTCAAGGTCGGTTTCCCGGATGCGTATCCGGCGGGTCAAGTGCAGACGAAATTCAAGGCGCAGTACGGCGTATGGATTTCCAATTCCCAGTACAACGGTCAGCAGCAGATCTATGCTCTCAAGTCGGTCTGCACGCACCTAGGCTGCACGCCAAGTTGGTTGGACGCGGAGCAGAAGTTTAAGTGTCCTTGTCACGGCAGTGGCTTTTACAAGGACGGCATCAACTTCGAGGGTCCGGCACCACGTCCGTTGGAGCGATGTGCGATTCGCATTGCTGATGACGGTCAGATTGAGATCGACAAGAGCCGTACCTTCCAAGAGGAAATGGGCCAGTGGGAAGATCCCGCCTGCTATGTGTCCGTTTAGTTAGATGGGATTAAAGAGAGTTGCCACGGAGTTACGGAGTTCACCGAGACGCGAAGTACGCTAGGTATTTTCGCTCCCCGTTATTTTCCGACGCTCCGCAGTAAGAAAATACATCAGACAGAGATAAAAGAACCCACGTTATGGCCGATCTAGGCACGATTATTCGCGAATCGCAGATTTGGAAGAGTATTTTCCGGCATCCGATGCCGGTCGATCGCCGCAATCGTATTGTGGTGATGCTGACGAACTTCTTCTTGCATTTGCATCCCGTGTCGATCAAGAAGCAAGGCATCGCGTTGTCTTACACTTGGTGCATGGGCGGTGTAACGTTCTTTCTGTTCTTGGTCGAGACCGTCACCGGTGTGTTGCTGATGTTCTACTACCGTCCGACGGTCGAGTGGGCATACACCGATATTCAGATGTTGCGCGACGTTCATTCCCTGGGAATCCTGCGCGAAATCCATCGCTGGGGTGCTCACGCGATGGTGATTACTGTCTGGCTGCACATGTACCGCGTGTTTTTAACCGGCAGTTACAAGCCACCGCGCGAGTTCAACTGGGTGGTGGGCGTATTCCTGCTACTGCTGACGCTGCTGCTGTCGTTTACTGGCTATTTGCTGCCGTGGGACCAGTTGGCCGTCTGGGCGATCACGGTCGGCTCCAACATGGCTCGGGCCACTCCGATTTTGGGTCACGAAGGTCCTGGGCAACAGCTACTGACTTTGGGTGGCGTCGATATGATCACCAACGCGTCTGATGCTCGGTTTGCGCTCCTAGGTGCGCGCGAAGTTGGCGAAGAGACGCTCAATCGATTTTATATTCTGCACTGTATAGCGATTCCGCTTGGAGTGGCGCTGCTGCTAGCGATTCACTTCTGGCGGGTAAGAAAGGACGGCGGCATCAGCGGACCCATGTAGGAGTTAGGGGTGGCGAGGTGAGAGGCCAGAGGTCAGAAGATCTCGGGCATCGTTATTCTCTGGCCCCTGATCTCTGACCCCTGACCCCTCTCTCCAAAATGACTCACGGACTGACCGACGGCCAATTCTTTGACATGGTGTCCAGCTTTCTGGGCCCGTACTACATTGCGCTGGCGTTGATGAACGCCTTAGCGGCGCTCTATCTATGGCGTTCCGATCAGCTCAATACTTGGTTCAATTTGCCAATTCCCTTCGTAGGCAAAAGCATTGCGATTACCAATGGGCTGGTTTGGCTCTTGGTGGGCATGGGTTTTCTGTTGCTGGCAGCCATTGGCGGCAGCGGCGGCAGTTGGGCTAGTGGCTTGACGTTACCTGAAACTTGGCGTGACGCGATCAATCAGTACACCGGTCCTGTTTGGTACAGCATCATCACGAGTGTCGCGCTGGTGGTGGTCTACGTGTTCCGGGCGTTCTTTGTCAACAAGGCAGTCGCTTGGTGGATCTGGAATATCATGTGGTTGTTCCTCGGTCTGTCGATGACGGATCGCGACTTCTACGAGATTGTCGCGAAGCCGGATAATGTGCCGATTGTGATGCTCGTTTTTCTGTTGGCGTTCTTCACCTGGGTGGGTACCTATCAAGCAGTGATCAACGACCGGCGGAAAGAGAACGGCGAGCCGCCGATGGAGAAGGTCCACGACGAAAAGGTTCTCGTCTGGCCCGACCTTGTCTACACCGAGCTGATCTGCATGATCGGCCTGACAGCATTTCTGATCTTCTGGGCGATCGCGCTTCCCGCACCATTGGAAGAAGCGGCCAGCAGCGTCAAGACACCAAACCCGTCGAAGGCGCCGTGGTACTTTCTCGGGCTGCAAGAGATGTTGGTTTACTACGATCCGTGGATGGCGGGAGTGGTGCTGCCCAGCATGATCGTCGCGGGGCTGATGGCGATTCCTTACATCGATTTCAATAAAGCCGGCAACGGTTATTACACGATCAAGGAGAGGCAGTTCAGTTACATTATTTTTCAGTTCGGCTTTTTGGAAATGTGGGTGACGCTCATTGTGTTGGGGACACTACTACGTGGGCCGAACTGGAACTTCTTTGGTCCGTACGAGCATTGGGATGCCCACAAAGTCGAGGCGCTCAACAACGTGAATCTCTCGGAGTTTTTCTGGGAGAAGACGCTCGGTCGAGCGCTTCCTGGTACGCTGTCATTAGATAACCTCTGGCCGATTTTCACGCCCTCGAACTGGTGGAGCGGCTTGAGTTGGTTGGATGGCATTCTCGATCCGTTCTTGCAGTTTTTCTCACTGTTGTTCGGGCGCGAGCTGCCGGGAACGCTGCTGGTGTTGGGTTACTTCATCGCTCTGCCGCCGCTGATGGCGCTGACAATTTTCCGCGGATTTTATCAGCGGATGGGTTTCATTCGTTTTATGGTCATGGCCAACCTGTTGCTATTCATGGGCTCGCTGCCCATCAAAATGGTGCTGCGGTGGGTATTCGACCTGAAGTATTTGATTTCGATCCCCGAGTATTTTTTCAACTTTTAGATTAGTCGCTAGGCGCTACTTGCTAGGTGCGCAGTGAAACGACTGCCGCGTATGCAGTTGATTTACTAGTTACTAGCGTCTGACAACTTGCAAACGCAACATGCCCGCAACGGAACAAACCTGGCGTAATCAGAAGGTCATGCACATCGTCTTTGGCGCGTCGTCGCTAGTGATGATGGTTGCGACACTCTGGTTATTGGCGAAGGACCACAATCGCGAGTGGAAAGACTGGCAGCTCGACAACCGCAAGAAAGAGGCCTGGATGATCCAGGCGAGGCACGATTCGCTGGCGGATCAGTATGACGAGAAGATGACGTCGTACGACGAGCAGATGCGAAAAGTGCAGGCAGCGGCGATCGATTCGAGCTTGCTCGACGAATTCAAGCAGCTCGTCACTGCCGAAGCAGAGCGTACGTCTGAAGATGGCGAAGCGAACGTCGATTTCAAGAAGTTGGATGCTGCGGTTGAAAGCTTGGATGCTGCCGTCGAGGCGATTGCAGCCGACGACGAGGAAGCTGACGAGGAAGCTGCTGTGTCCAAGACGCAATCTGTGGCCGTCGATAATGCAGTCAGTGCTCGTCAATCGGTGCTTGCCCGCATGCAGCGTTACGTCGGCGACGCCAAGCAGCAAGAGAAGGTGCTGGTAGGCACCCGCAAGTTTGTGGCTGCAGACAAAACGGCGGCTGTCAGTGAACTGGGTCTGATGGTGGGCGGCGGTGCTTCGGAGAGCGAGAAAGAAGCAGCGCAAGAACGAATCGATGGGTTCTCGGCCAAGATCGTGGAACTGACCGAACAGATTGCCGCCGCCAAGAACTATCGAATGAGCTTGCAGGCAGCGATTGGCAAGGCCGACGCTAAACGGGTAGAGATTGCCAAGGCGAAGTCGACCTATACGACGGAGTTGGCTCGGCTCGAGGATCAGGTTTACAAGAACACTTCCAATCCGCTGGAGTGGGTGACTCGGTGGCCAGTCTTGAACGCGCTGTACGATGGCAACGTGCGTATCGATCAGATCTGGCTGCCCGATCTTTCGATTAATTACAACTTCTCGAATCCCGCGCGGTTCGACCGCTGCAAGACCTGTCACCAGTCCATTTCTCAATCGGCACCAGGCACGCCGACGGATCCAGCCTACCCAAACTTGCCGGAGGAAGAGAAGGAACGGGTCGTCACGCTGATGACCCCCGATTCCAAGCCCGAAGATGGCGTCGGAGTCCGGGAAGCGTATGGCTTGGTGCTGGCCGACGAGGGGCAAATCAACTATGCCGATGTGACCGTTCACTATGTGCTGCCCGACAGCGCTGCGGCGAAGGCGGGTTTGCAATCGGGCGATGTGATCAAACTGGTGGGCGATCAACCTGTCTACGACAACGCAACCGTCGTGAAGTATCTGCTCACCGAGCGTACCGCTTGGGGAGAAGAAGATCCGGCGCCGTTGACAGTTCGTCGCGGTCTTGATCATCCCTTTACCACCCATCCGCGGCTTGATCTGTTCTTGAGCGATTCCAGCCCGCACCCGGAGAAGGACTTCGGCTGCACGATCTGTCACGATGGTCAAGGAAGCGGCACTGCGTTCCCTTGGACGTCGCACACACCGAACGATGCTGAGCATCAGAAGAGTTGGACCCGCGACTATAAGTGGTTCGACAATCATCACTGGATTTATCCCATGAAGCCTCGGCGGTTCGCAGAAAGCAACTGCCTGAAGTGTCATCACGAAAAAGGTGGCTTGGAGCCGAGCGAGAGATTTCCTGAGCCACCGGCGCCGAAGTTGGTCGAAGGTTGGACGCTCGTTGAGGAGTATGGTTGCTTCGGCTGCCACGAGATGAACGGCTACAATGGTCCTGATGAACGCATTGGTCCCGATGTTCGCCTCGAGCCGAACTACGCAGAAGTCGCCCAGCAAATCTTGCGCGACGAGGGGCTTAATGACGATCATCGCGGCTTAGCCGAAAGGCTGGTTCGTGTGCCGGACGACAAGCGAACGCGTGACCAACTGTTTGTCGCGATCAAGCAAGATCTGGCGATGGCAATGAGCCCCGACGCCGAATCCGAACCGATGATGACGGCTCAAACGCACAAGTTATCCGACGGGTTGAAAGACGTCGAAGCCCCGGGATCGTACCGCAAAGTGGGTCCCAGTCTGCGTTTCTTGAAATCGAAAGTTGAGCCCGATTGGCTGTATAGCTGGATTGAAAAGCCAGCCAACTTCCGTCCTTCGACCAAGATGCCGCAGTTCTTTGGCCTGCACGAGCATCTGCAAGATGCCGACGACACAGAGGAACTGGCTGCCAGCCAGCGCTTCGAGCCTGTCGAAATTAAGGCACTGACTGAGTTCTTGCTCAGCAATAGCGACGACTTCGAGTATCTCGAACCACCCGCGGAAGTGACGGAGCAGCCATCTGCTGAACGCGGAGCTTGGCAGTTTGAGTCGCGAGGATGCCTGGCGTGCCATGCCCATGAGAAGTTCCTGGGCATCGCCTCCAACCAAGGGCCCGACCTGTCGCGTCTTGGTGCCAAGTTTAAGACCGAGAAGGGAGCCTTGTGGCTGTACTCCTGGGTGAAGCAGCCGCATCGCTACCATGTGCGCACCAAGATGCCGGATCTGTATCTGGATCCGATCGCAGAGAAAGGCCCGGATGGAAAGCCGACGGGCAAAGTCACTGACCCGGCGGCCGATCTCGCCGTCTTCTTGATGAGCAACGAGACCGACTGGACTCCCGGTGATGTGCCGACGGGCGATTGGACGGCGGATGAGATTTCGGCGCTCACCGACCTGGCAGTGGAATGGCTGTCTAGCGACGCGATTCCGACGGCGCGGGCGAAAGAGTTTATCCAGAACGGTATCCCAGATCATCTCGAACCGAAGCTGAAATCCGACGAGAAGTTGCTCGTCAAAAAGCTGTTCAAGCCAGCCACGCGACAGAAACAACTCACGGACTACGTGGCGCGGCGCACGATCAGCAAGTATGGTTGTTTCGGTTGCCACGACATCCCGGGTTACGAAGATGCCAAGCCGATTGGTGCCGCTCTTGCCGAATGGGGTCGCAAGGATTCGTCGAAGCTAGCGTTCGAGAACATTCATAAGTTCTTAGAGGGGCACGGCAATCCGAACCACGACCACGACGGTCACCCGATGGACGGTGGTTACAAAAGTGACGACGAAGTTGCGCATGCCGAAGGCGAGCACGCCGCCGACGAGCATGCTGCGGGCCACGGTCATTTGGATCCAGGCGACTTCGATACGGACACGAGCTACTTTGTGCAGTCGCTCAACAGCCACTCACGCGATGGCTTCGTCTGGCAGAAACTGCGGATGCCGCGTAGCTACGACTACAAAACCACGCGCAATAAGGGCTTCAACGAGCGGCTGCGGATGCCGAAGTTCCCATTTGACAAAGAGCAGCGCGAGGCGGTCATTACGTTTGTGCTTGGTCTTGTGAACGAAGCACCTGGCGAGAAGTACGTTTATCAGCCTGACGGGCGACAGAAAGCCATTGTCGAAGGACGGCAGGTTCTGGAGCGCTTCAATTGCGGCGGTTGTCACACACTTCGCATGGAAGAATGGCAATTGGCATTTGATGAGGGAATCTTTGATTCGCAAAGCGAAGTGCCAGATTTCCCCTTCCTCGCCAAGCATTTTTCACGAACAGACGTGGCTGAATCATTAGCGAAGGACAATCGCGGACAGTTCCATGCCACGCTCATTGGCCATCCCACCTTCAACCAAGAAACCGGACTGCCAGAGCGCGTCGACGAGGACGGATTGCCGCTGGAAGAAGATGATGACGAGTCAGATCCGTACTACTTATTCAAACTGTGGTCCGATACGTTGCTCGAAGGTCAACCTTGGCTTGTGGGTATCCAAGACTTGATGGTTCCCGCCGATCGAGACGGTTATGGACCGGCTGGTGGCAAAGCCTACCCAGCTTGGGGTGGCGATCTCGCTCGTTATTTGTTCCCAAAAGTCATTGAAAAGGCAAAGCAGAAGAACCCGCAGGTTAAGGGTTCGGAGGCTTGGGGCTGGCTTCCTCCGCCACTGATGGCTGAGGGTGACAAGGTGCAGACCGACTGGTTGCATAACTTCCTGATGGATCCTTTCACGATTCGTCCAGCCGTTGTGATGCGCATGCCAAACTTCCGAATGTCATCAGCTGAAGCCGCTAAATTGGTGAACTACTTTGCAGCTGCTTCGGGAGCAGAGTTCCCTTACGAGTACAAATCGCAACAGAGCGCCAGTCACCTGGCGGGACTGCAGACCGACGATGAAGATCGTCTGAGCGAAGCGATGAACATCGTGGTCAACGGCAACTACTGCGTGAAGTGCCACGGCGTCGAAGACTTCTACCCGCAAGGTGACGAGACCACCTTCGGCCCGAACCTGGCAGATGTCCATCGTCGCTTGCGACCTGAGTACCTGCGAGATTGGATTGCCAATCCGAAACGGATTCTGCCGTACACGGGTATGCCAGTCAACATTCCCTACAAGGCTAATGCGGAAAATTTGGGTGGAATTGCCCAGTCGCTGTTTAGCGGTACGAGCATTCAGCAAGTTGATGGATTGGTCGACCTGCTGTCCAACTTTGATCAATATGCCAAGAGTAAGGCGTCGGTGACGCCGATGGTCGAGGCGGCGGCTGCCGAGGCAGCCGCGGACGCGGCACCGAAAACTTCCGACGCTATGCCCAACAAGCCACCACGAACATAATCTGACGAGAGGATACAACGATGAAAAGTCTGTGGATGGTTGCTTTGCTGATGCTCGCCGCGTCGAGTCCGGTCGTCGCGGCAGATTGGGGTTCGCTGAAAGGGCGGCTCGTTTTTGATGGCGATGCTGGAACTCCTGAGGCGATCAATGTGAATAAAGACGTTGAGTTTTGCAGTAAGCATAAGCCGGTCGACGAGCGCCTAACAGTCGGCGACGATGGCGGGCTGAGCAATGTGTTTGTTTATCTTTACGTCAAGAAGGGCAAGTCCGTCCCAGTTCATCCGGACATGGAAAGCCCAAGCGAAGAGGCAGCGGTGTTAGATAATAACGGCTGCCGATTCGAGCCGCACGCGATGACGGTACGTGTTGGTCAGGAAATGCAGATAAAAAACTCCGACACGATTGCTCATAACACCAACGCCGGCGCTTTGCTTTCTAACCCAAGCTTCAACAATACAGTGCCGCAGAATGAGCCGCTATCGAAAGTATTTGAGAAGACCGAGTCGTACCCGTCTGAGTTCGCATGCAATATCCATCCGTGGATGAAGTCGTACGTGCTCATTCGCAACAATCCTTACATGGCCGTGACAGACTCGGCAGGCAACTTTGAAATCAAGAACCTACCCGCCGGCAAGCACGAGTTCATTTTTTGGCATGGCCCGAATGGTAATATCAAGAGCTTAAAGGTGGGTGGTACCAAGACCAGCAGAAAGGGCCGCGCTAAGCTGCAGATTCCCGCTGGCGATACTCTTGATTTAGGTGAAGTCAAAGTATCTGGCAAAGCGTTGGGGATGTAATCGATGTTGCGAGCCGATCTGCTCTTTTTGCTGAGTTGCTGCTGTTTGTCGTTGGGGCTGACTGGTTGTCAGCGCGCTGACGAGTTGGGACCGATTGCATCAGTGGCCTCTTCGACCACGATTCGCGAAGCGCTGTCTAGCTCGAGCGGTGGTTCTAGCGGTGGCGAAAGCGCTACGGCAAGTGGTACAGGCTGGGCGACGCTCAAGGGGCGGTTTGTCTTCGACGGTACTCCACCTCAGATGCAGCCCTACAGCGCGAACAAGGATATGGGTACGTGTGCACCAGGCGGCAGCGCGCCGCTGCAAGAGACCGTTGTTGTCGATTCGACGGGTGGCTTGGCCAATGTCGCCATTTATGTCCGCAAGGTTTCGCGGGTGCATGAAACGGCCACGTCGACCGAAAGTAACCAAGAGTTTGATCAGAAAGAGTGCGTATTCTTGTCGCATGTCTATCCTTTCGTGCTCGGTGATACGATGGTGATCAAGAATAGCGATCCTGTCGGTCATAACACGAATATTGAGGGTAAGAACGGATTCAACCAGACGATACCTGCGAACTCTGCCACGGAGTTCACGCCACAAAAAGAAGAAGCAGTGCCGGTAGGCGTCGCTTGCAGTATTCACCCGTGGATGAAGTCCTACTTCTTGCCGCGGAAGAACGGCTACGTTGCAGTGACCAAGCCTGACGGTAGTTTCGAAATACCGAATTTACCTGCGGGCGAGGCGCTAGAGTTTCAGGTTTGGCACGAGAGTGCTACGGGCCCCGGCAAAGCATTGGTGCTAACCACCCCCGCCGCCAAAGAGTTGAAATGGTCTGGCAAAGGACGGTTTAAGATCAAGCTTGCTGAGAATGAAGAGAAAGAGCTCGAGATAAGCGTGCCTGCGGCCGCGTTAGGCGGCTGAGCGATGGCGGATTTGCGGAGCGCCAGTCGACCACGAATCGCGGATGGAGTTGCTTTCGTGTATCCTGTGTGCTTGCAGACCGGGCTTAGAGTTCACAAGAAGGTGTTACCTATCAACGAGAGTTTGATCAAAGAGAGTTTGGTGGTCGCATCATGAGCCACAGCGTTAAGCAATTTGTTTCAGCGGTCGCCTTGCTGAGTGCGGCATTTATTTCCGGCTGCGATTCGGTCGACCCGCCTGCGTTTCGTATGAATATGGTCGAGGCGGTTTCGTATGAGACCAGCAGCGACTATCAGCAAGAAATCGCTGATGTGTTGGGTGCCTTGTTTGGTACGCCTGACGAGCCATTTGCGTTGCCAGAAACCGGGCTCGATCAGAGCAAACTGACGCAGTCGGCCGGTGCTGCCTGGAGTGATGAGGAGGGCTACAACTACGGGTTGTACCGAAAACACTGCGTCCATTGTCATGGAGTGACTGGCGACGGACGAGGCGCGACGGCTCAGTTCCTTAATCCTTATCCGCGTGACTACCGACCGGGCGTCTACAAGTTCAAGTCGACCTTCAATGCCGCTAAGCCGACTGACGATGATCTACACCGTGTGCTGATAAATGGCATTCCAGGAACGGCAATGCCTTCGTTTTCGCTGCTACCAGGTTCTGAGGTCGAGTCGCTTGTCGAGTACGTAAAGTACCTGAGCTACCGCGGCGAGATGGAGACGAAGCTCATCCAATACGTCTTTAATGAGTTGGGCGAGGACGAAGAGGAAGCGGATGATGGGACGATCACCGTGACTCGCATCCCACTCGACCCAGCCAACGACCCCGACCAACGCGATGCGGTCATGGAGTTATTAGCAGAGGTGGTCGAAGAATGGGATGCAGCTAACGGAATGATTGTCGCACCGGAGGAAGAATCGATTCCGGCGGACGACCGCTCGCCTGAAGAGATATTGGCTTCTGTCGAGAAAGGGCGAGAGCTGTTCTATGGCAAAGCTGCCAACTGCTACACTTGTCACGGTCCGACTGGTTTAGGTGATGGCCAGGTCGATGATTACGATAACTGGCAGAAGGCGCATAAGAAGTTCTTAGACGAAACGGTCAAGATGGCTGATAAAGACGAACTCGATGATTACGAATACGCATTGCTTGGCCAGCGCGAGGAAGTGTCCGAGTCGCTCTATCCGCTGCGTAACGCCATTCCGCGTAATCTTCGCCAGGGTGTCTACCGTGGTGGAAATCGTCGACTAGACATTTTCCGCCGCATTTACGCAGGCATCGCAGGTTCGCCAATGCCTGCTGGTGGACCGACTGGACCCGGTGCGAAGAGCGCACTGTCCGAGGCGGAAATGTGGAGCATTGTCGACTATGTGCTCTCGCTGCCTTACGAGCCAGCAAGCCAGCCACAAAAGGTGACGCCGAAGTACACCGAAGCGATTGCTCGATAGAATTATGTGAGCCCCAATCCTGCACAACCGTGTGCGGAGGACCATTGTGAGACGTTTTTGGAGTGTGTTGTTTCTGCTCGTGCCCATCCTGGGTGTGGCGACTTTCGTGGCTGCGCCTTACTACAACATCTGGTTTCCCAAGGATGTGTCCGAGCATGGGCGAACCATCGACAACTTGTTCATGTTCATCTTGTGGCTGACAGGCATCGTGTTTGTCGCCACGGAGCTGACGCTGTTCTACTTCATGTGGAAGTACGATGAAAAGTCGACCAAGACGCCCGTAAAGTTCTCTCACGGTAGCCACGCACTCGAGTTGGTCTGGACGATACTGCCAGCCGCCACGTTGCTGTTTATTGCCATCTATCAGATGGAAGCCTGGGCCTCCGCCAAGATGCAGCCACCAGACATGAAGCCGCTGGTCGAAGTCACGGGTCGTCAGTTTAACTGGGACTTCCGTTATCCGGGTCCTGACAACGAACTCTACACCGAGGACGACATCGTCCGAACCGACGGCAAGCTCTACTTGCCAGTCAACGAAGACGTATTGCTACGCATCACCAGCCTGGATGTCTTGCACAGTTTCTTCTTGCCAAACCTTCGCATGAAGCAGGATGTGATTCCTGGCATGCAGCAAAGCATGTGGTTTAAGGCGACGGATACCGGTGGGTACGACATCGTTTGCGCCGAACTGTGCGGCTGGGGACACTACAAAATGAAAGGCCGAGTGTATTTTCTGCCGCGTGAGAAGTACGAGATGAAACTCGAAGAAATGCGGCGCGAGCAAAATACGATGCGGGCTGAGATCCCCGAGGAAGACGACGAGTAGAGAATGAGAGGAATCGGGGTCAGACCCTATAGCCGATTCGCTGACCAATCCTCTTCGAACTTTAACCCCTGTTGATGCTATGAGCACCGTAACCTCCGATACGCATTCCGCTGCACATGGCGAGCACGCTCACGCGAGCAGCTTTTTGAAGACGTACGTCTTCTCGCTCGACCATAAGATTATCGGACTGCAGTTTTTGTTCAGCACGCTCATCTGGTTCTTCGTCGGCGGCATGCTGGCGTTGGGTATTCGCTGGCAGCTTGCTTTCCCGTGGCGTCCGATGCCGATTTTGGGAAATCTCTTAGCGACGGCAGAAGGTGGGCAGATTGCTCCAGAAGTCTACACAATGCTCGTGACCATGCACGCGACGGTCATGATCTTCTTCGTGATCATTCCGGTGCTGGCTGGTGCCTTTGGGAACTTTTTGATTCCACTCATGATCGGTGCCGACGACATGGCGGTGCCGTTCTTGAATATGGCCAGTTACTGGGTGATGTGGCCCGCCTTTATCGTGATGGGCATGAGTTTTTTCGTGGAAGGAGGTGCCTCGCAAGGGGGTTGGACCGCCTATCCGC
The DNA here is from genome assembly GCA_039184115.1 of Planctomycetota bacterium. Taxonomy (GTDB): domain Bacteria; phylum Planctomycetota; class Planctomycetia; order Pirellulales; family Lacipirellulaceae; genus Bythopirellula. The sequence goes on from JBCDBK010000037.1 coordinate 31,891, forward strand.
CGTTTGCACTCACCCAGGGAGATGGTCAATTCCTCTGGTTAATCGGGCTCACGCTGGTCGGTATCTCGTCGATGATGGGCTCAGTCAACTACATGACGACAATTATTCAGATGCGTGCACCCGGCATGACGATGTTTCGTCTGCCGATGACGATTTGGGCCATGTTCATTACCGCCATCTTGCAGGCATTTGCCTTGCCAGTGCTGACTGCCGCCGGCTTCATGCAGCTGATGGACTTGAAGATGGGCACCGGCTTTTTCATTCCCGAAGGGTGGACCACCAATAACAATCCGATGGCATCTGGCGGCGGACAGCCGCTGCTATGGCAACACTTGTTCTGGTTCTACAGCCATCCAGCGGTCTACATCATGATCCTGCCGGCGATGGGCATGGTATCTGACATCTTGAGCACGTTTAGCCGCAAGCCGTTGTTCGGCTACAAGCCGATGGTGTATTCGATTTCAGGAATTGCCGGCCTTGGCTTTATCGTCTGGGGACACCACATGTTCGTGTCGGGCATGAACCCCATGCTGGGCATGACGTTCATGGTATCGACGATGATGATCGCGCTGCCTAGTGCGATCAAAACCTTCAATTGGCTGGGCACGATGTGGGGTGGCAAGATCCAGTTCACTACGCCGATGTTGTTCGCCATCGCATTCGTCTCGATGTTCATTATCGGCGGACTCAGTGGCATCTTCATGGCGGCCACGCCCATCGATATTTTCATTCACGATACTTACTACATCGTAGCGCATTTTCACTATGTGCTATTCTCCGGTACCGCCATGGCTGTGTTTGGCGGCATCTACTATTGGTTCCCAAAAATGTTTGGGCGCATGATGAACGAGTCACTGGGGAAAATACATTTCACGCTGACCTTCGTGCTGATGAACTGCGTGTTCTTTCCAATGCATATTTTGGGCATGGTTGGGTTTCCGCGCCGGTTGGCGGACCCCTACCACTACGAGACGTTCCGCAACTTGCTGCCACTCAATCAGTTCATTAGTTACTGCGCATTCGCGTTGGTCGCCTCGCAAGTCTTCTTCGTGCTGAATTTCTTTGGCAGCATGTTCTTTGGACCGCGTGCTGGGCGGAACCCCTGGAAGGCCAATGGCCTCGAATGGCAAGCTCCCAGTCCACCAGGACATGGCAACTTTGACTTCCAGCCGGTGATTTATCGCGGACCGTATGAGTACGGTTCTCCCGAGGTCGAGGAAGACTACTATCCGCAGACCCAGCCACCGCCGGACAAGCAAGAGGATGTGAGCCAGTAGATTCGATCGCTTGGCGAATCGAATCAGACGCGTCGAAATATGTCTGAGCAAGCCGAGAATCTGAAGCGATCAGCGTGGCCACATCGAATGGCCTGGCTTTTGGCATGCGCGACTCTGACGTTAATTTTGGCCGGTGGAATCGTCACAACGACCGATTCGGGGATGGCATTCAAGGACTGGATGACGTCCGATGGCACCTTTTTTCTTTGGTATGACTGGCTGAGTTCATCGGGCGACAAGTTCATCGAGCACGGTCACCGTCTGTTGGGGGCTTTGGCGGGCTTTCTGGCAATCGGCCTCGTCGTGGCCTGCTTCGCATCAGAAGACCGGTCTTGGGTACGTAAATTCAGCCTGGCGATCCTAGCGGGTGTGATCTTGCAAGGTCTGCTCGGCGGGGCGCGTGTTGTGTTCGATCAAAGAACGCTGGCTTTGATCCACGGCTGTACTGGTCCGCTATTCTTCGCAATGACAGCGGCGATGGTCGTTGTGACATCACGTTGGTGGCGTCAGACCGATCCTTCGACGGCCGCAACTTCCAACCTGCTGGCCGCCAAGACATTTCGTCTCTCGCTAGTCTGCGCGAGCTTGGCTTATGGGCAGTTGGTCGTCGGCGCTGTTGTGCGGCATAGTCCAGACCTCACTGGCCGGCTGACGGCCACGATTTTTCAAGTCGCGGTTTATTTTCATGTTCTGCTGGCGCTATTGATTCTCTGCCACGTTTTACTGCTTGCTTGGCGCTGCCTGCGTACTGGGCTGCAGCGATTTGGCGGTGCGTGCCTGCTGACGCTTGTTGGGGCGCAGTTGCTACTTGGCATGAGCACCTGGGTGGTGAAATATGGGATGCCGCAGTGGGCGATGCCAATTGTAGGCACATGGAACGTGGTCAATCGAAAGTCGGACGTCACCTCTGCCGCGATCATCACGGGACATATGGTTGTCGGATCGCTGATCTTAATTGTCTCGGTGGCGGTTGCGTTGCGACTTGGTCGGCAGCTTCGCGTTCGCTTACCTCGCTATGCGACCGCTGATTGCCGTATTTCGGAGGTCGCATCGTGAGTGCTTCCGTTCTTGTAACCAATCGCCGCGGCGGTGCAGTTCTCGCCCGTCTTGCCGACTATTTGGAGCTAACCAAGCCACGAATTATTGTGCTGGAATTAATCGTGGCTGGTGCAGCGGCTTGTCTAGCTATGCCGCGAGGCCTCGATTCGATGGCTATTCTGCACGCGTTGTTTGGCACGGCACTGATTGCCGCCAGCGCAAGCATTGCCAATCAGTGGTGGGAACGCGTGAACGATGCGCGGATGCCACGCACCGCTAACCGTCCATTGCCCTCGGGGCGAGTTAGTAGCGCTGAGGCAGTAGCGTTGGCCACGCTGACGCTCGTGATAGGTGTTGCCTGGCTAATTACGAAGACCAATTTGTTAACCGCTGGCTTGGGGCTGGCGAGTTGGATCGTTTACGTGTTGATTTACACCCCGCTGAAGACGCGCACATCGTTCAACACGGCTGTTGGCGCGGTTGCAGGTGCCATTCCGATATTGATGGGATGGACCGCTACGGGTGCGCCGATTACGTTAACTGCCTTGGCATTGGCAGGTGTTTTGTTCCTCTGGCAGTTCCCGCACTTTATGGCTATCGCCTGGCTGTATCGCCGCGACTATGCCACGGCCGGTCACAAGATGTTGCCCGTCGTCGATCCCTCGGGGCTCCGCAGCGGTGCCCAAGCGGTATACGCAGCCGCGCTGCTGATACCTGTGAGCCTAATACCGGCGATCTTGCCAACCAGCGGCAGCCCGCTCATTTATTTGGCGTGGGCACTTGCGCTTGGTGCGATTCAATTGGCCTTGGCGGTCCGATTCGCGTTGGTGCGTGACGATGTATCAGCTCGACACCTACTGAGGTCGACCTTGCTATACCTACCGGCGTGGATGGCAATGTTGCTAATCGTGACATTTTGACGCTGTGTCCAATCACGAATATTCATCACTCAATTGACAATAAATCATGAGCGACCACGAACACGGGCACGCCCCGCAACTCGAGTATCAGGAAGCCTTGCCGATTTCCAATGGCAAGACATTCATGTGGCTGTTCCTGTCGACGGAAATCATGTTCTTTGCCGCGCTGATCGGCACCTACATTGTACTGCGTTTTGGCGCCATCGCGTGGCCGAGCACTCACGACGTACACCTCGCCGAGATTTGGGGCGCTACCAACACGTTTGTGCTCATCTGTTCAAGCGTATCGATTGTGCTGGCCTTGGAGGCTGCCAAGAAAAACAACGCTGCTTCGGCACGAGCCTGGATGGTGCTGACGCTCGTGTTAGGTTTTGTCTTCTTGGGCATCAAGATGTACGAGTACAATGCCAAATTCTCGCACGGTGTTTATCCGCAGCATCCACACAGCCAGATCTACGAGAAGCCTGATGTCTACTATGCTCAAGCCGTCCGCATACGCCTGAATTCGCTCGCTGCCGAACTCAAGAACAACACAGAACGCACGCCGGAGCAGGATGCCCAACTCGAAGTCGTCGACGACATCACTCAGAAATACGTCGTACCCGCCGAGACCGCCATGCGTGACGATCCGGATTCGCCGGCGGGACGCGTGAAGATATTCGAGATGGCCGACGCGATTTATCCTCGGGCGAGCGTTCACGAGCACCACGGTGGATCCCACGCTGCCAAATCACGCCAAGGCAAATTCTCGCTGGCCGCTACGGAAGTCGAAGGCGAAGCCGGCGACCACTCTGGGCACTCAGTCTCTGGGCACTTCGTCGGATTGAATGATGAACACCCGTGGCTCAAGCTGCCGATTATGATTCCCGGCGGCAACATGTGGGCGAGCACCTATTTTCTGGTGACCGGATTTCACGCCATTCACGTGATTGTTGGTCTGATCTGCTTTGTCGTGCTGCTGGGCATGACACTCGATCGCACGAAGGCTGGCATTATCGAAAACGTTGGCCTGTATTGGCACTTCGTCGATCTGGTCTGGATTTTCCTGTTTCCGATTCTCTACCTGTTCTAATCGCCGACGACTTTCGTCAACCGATTTAAAATAGACACAAGCGAGTAAACGATGAGTCACGAAACCCACGATGGTCACGAAGAACACAGCCACACTGCTCTGTTCATGGGCGTGTTCTTTGCCCTCTGCATTCTGACCACGTTTTCATTCTTGACGTATTTCGATTTCTGGCGAACCAATGTCCCCGTAGGTGTCAGCCGCGCGTTTATGATGGCCGTGTCGTGTACCAAAGCGATGCTGGTGATCATGTTCTTTATGCATCTTAAGTGGGAAGCGAACTGGAAATGGGTGCTCACGGCGCCCGTGATTTTTATGTCGGCGCTTTTGGTGTTTGCCTTGGTGCCGGATGTGGGTCTGCGGATGCGATACGCGTCGCACGAACGGATGATCTACGCAGCCGAGCGCCCTGCAGACGAAGAGGCGCATGCTGGTGATGCCCATGCCGGAGAGCATCACGATGAAGATGGGCATTCGCACGAATCGGAAGCTGCTCGACCTGCCGCCTAGTGACTGGCTGGTCTATAATTAGCGCTTCCACCCAACCGAGCCCACGATTTCTCCGATGCCCGCTGAGCCTGCGATTACCGTTGCTGACGTCTCGCATCGGTATGGTGATCGCGTCGCGGTCGATCGCTTGTCGTTCGAGGTGTCCGCGGGCGAAATCTTCGTTTTCTTGGGTCCTAACGGCAGTGGTAAGACGACGCTGTTTCGTCTGCTCTCGACGCTGATACCTTTGCAATCGGGCGACGTCACGATTTTGGGACACGATCTGCGTCGAGCCGTTGCTGACGTTCGCATGTTGTTGGGCGTGGTTTTTCAGGCGCCGAGCCTCGACAAGAAACTGACCGTGTCGGAGAACTTGGCACACCAAGGTCGGCTGTATGGGCTCTCGACTCCCGCGTTGCGAAACCGCAGCAAAGCGATGTTAGACGCATTGGGGTTGGCGGATCGATCAGCAGACCGAGTTGAAGAGTTGTCCGGTGGTATGCGTCGACGGGTTGAGCTGGCGAAAGGCATGCTGCATCGACCGAAGTTGCTGCTGCTTGACGAACCAAGTACCGGACTCGATCCGGGGGCACGTGCCGACTTGTGGCAATACTTGCAACAACTGCGCACCGAGGGCGTGACGATCGTGTTGACGACACATCTGCTGGAAGAAGCTGACCGCGCCGACCGAATCGCAATCATGCACCAGGGGCAACTGGCGGCACTTGATACGCCGTCAGCACTTCAAGCATCGGTCGGAGGCGACTCAATTACCATTCGTACAGACAGTCCGGACGTACTTGCGACACGCATTGGTGAGCAATTCGACTGCGTCGCGACGGTCGTCGATGGGGCGGTGCGGTTGGAGCAACCGAACGGGCACCAGTGGATTAGCCGGTTGGTCGAAGCTTTTCCCGACGACATTCAGGCGGTGACGTTGGGCAAACCGACGCTGGAAGACGTGTTTGTGGCACGGACTGGCCACCGCTACTGGAATGGCGAGTCGTAGCGGTCCGTGTTTTTTGGGCAATCCGCGAGTTAGTCATCACCGAGATTTCCTATGACTATTGCAGCATCGCAACCTATTTCGGCATTGCCAGTCGTCTTGACGCTCGCGCAGCGCGAACTGGTGCGTTTCTTTCGACAGCGAAATCGGGTGATCGGCGCGTTGGTGCAGCCGATTATGTTTTGGGTTCTGTTCAGTGTTGGCCTGCGTGACAATGGTCAGCTGGGGCCGGCATTTTTTTTCCCGGGTACGATCGCGATGATCCTGCTGTTTACGGCGATTTTTGCGACCATTTCCATCATCGAGGATCGTCGCGAAGGATTCTTGCAGTCGGTGCTGGTTGCACCCGCGCCGCGATGGGCGATGGTGCTCGGCAAAATCGTCGGTGGCGCGGTGATCGCGATGCTGCAAGCGTTGTTATTTCTGGTTCTAGGCTGCCTGACAATGAGCCTTGCAAGTAGCGCTGCCGAGCTGGTGTTGGCCGGGATTCTAATGGCCGTTATTTCTGTGGCACTGACCTCACTGGGATTTGTAATCGCTTGGCGAATGGAATCGACCCAGGGATTTCACGCGATCATGAGTGTGTTTCTATTTCCGATGTGGCTGCTATCGGGGGCCTTGTTCCCTGACGAGGCCGGCAGCTGGTTGACGCTGCTGACGAGATTCAACCCACTGACTTACGGAGTGGCTGGTTTGCGTCATTATTTGCGATTCGAGGATTCGACCGTGCTCGTTGACGCGCTGCCAGGTTTGCCGGTTTGTTGGTTAGTGACCCTTGGCTTTACCGCCGTCACGTTCGTACTTGCTTGGCGGATCGCTGGCACGCGGACGACGGGAGATTTGCTGTGAATACGTCTACCTTACCGTACTGGCTGTCGATGATGGTATTGCTGGTTGCCAGCTATGGCGGCTGGAAGTGGTATCAAGTGCAGCAATTCGAGGCAAGTCGATCCAGCGGCGGTATCGAAATGGTCGGACCGCCGCTGCAGGACTTCGAGCTGCCAGAACGTAGCGGCAAGAAGTTTCGCTCGGCGGATATGGACGGCAAGGTATGGGTCACGACGTTTTTCTTCACCACCTGTCCCGGACCCTGCACGCGTCTGAACGAGCGAATCAAGTACATGCACAACCTCGAAGAGTTCAAGGACGTGACGTGGGTGAGTATTACTGTCGACCCCATGGCCGACTCGGTCGAGGTGCTGCAGCAGTATGCAAACCGATTCGGTGCCGATCCCGAGCGATGGCTATTTTGCCGCGGCGACCTGAAGTACATCAAACGTGTTGGCCGCGACATCATGAAACTACCGGTGACCTATCAGGGACATAACGAGTCGGCCGTGGTGATCGATCGGCAGGGCAAAGTGCGTGGAATGTTTGATGCGACAAGTATCAGTCAGTCCAAAAAGTTAGTGGCACTGATTAAAAAATGCTTAGCAGAAGCTGACTCGTCAAAGCCAGAAACGCTGCCAGCTAACGAGCAAGGTGAGGCCACGCAGCCAGCAGCCTCCCAGGAGCCTGCGTCCACATGATTCTCGCATATGCGGCGCACCCGCTGGTCCATCTCAATGCGGCACTGAATTCACTAGCGACCGTGCTGCTTGTCGTTGGCTTTGTGCTGATCAGGCGTGGTCGGCGCGATGCCCATGCGAAAACGATGATGGCGGCGTTTGTCGTTTCCTGCTTGTTTTTGATTAGCTACCTGGTTTATCACTGGATGGCTGGCAGTGTGAAGTTTACGCATCCGGGATTGGTGCGTTATGTGTATCTGACGATTCTGCTAACGCACGTCTTGTTGGCAGTGACTGTCCCTTTCCTGGCGGTCACGACTATTTTGTTCGGCTTAATGGGTACAGGCGCACGCGGAGCAGCCAACCTGCCAGAAGAGACGCGTGCGCGGCTGCTAGTCCGACATCGGAAACTAGCCCGCTGGACGTTTCCAATTTGGCTGTACGTGTCGGTCACCGGGGTCGTGGTGTACGTGATGCTATACCACCTCTGGCCGCCGGTTGAAGTGTGATCTAGAATTGGTCAGAGGAGAAAGTCATGATCAATCGCAAATCTAACTCGCTGTTAACGAAAATTCGCAAAGTCTTGCCGGCGATTGCGATTATCGCGCTCTTGATTTGCGTGGCTGAAGCATCGGCCTGTCCAACATGCAAAGACGGACTTGCCGAGAACGATCCAGCGTCGGCCGCTCAAGCTGCTGGTTACTTCTACAGCATCCTGTTTATGATGGCGATGCCGTTTCTTATACTGGGAACGTTGGGTAGCGCGGCCTATCTCTCGATACGCCGCGCTCGCGCGCAGAAACTTGAATCGGCCGTCGTTGAGAGCCCTACCTTGGCAAGTGCTCACTCTTCGAGTTGACGCCGCTCTTTCTCATTCGGCCAGGGGTCGAATTTTTCGTCGAAGGCGATCCACAGTGCACGTGCGTAGCGAAGGAACCAAAGTGGGAATAGCAGGCTGAAAATTCCCAGCACGGTTAGCCGTCCATTGTTCGAGAGCGTATCTGTGAAGTACATCGCAAAGTACATCAGCACGACGATCAGTGCCGTCAGCCCGTAGTTGAAGTAGATGGAGCCGAGCAAATATCCTGGCTCCCGATCGAACTTGCGGCCGCAGCTCTCACATGGGTCGTTCATCGTGAGCCAAGAACGAAAGATCTTACCGTGACCGCACGCTGGACAGCGCAGTCGCAACCCGTGGATGACGAGCGTGACTAGGGTGTTAGGTGGCTGGGATTGCGACATCAAGTGATTCCATCGAGGTCTCTGCTATTCGCATCGTAGGCGAGTTAGGCGACCCTGGATAGGGAGCGCAGACTTGTCAAATGCTCGACGGCGTAGTAACGTGCGTAACATGTACACGTTAGCTCGCATGTTGCAGATGATTGGCTTGGCGATTCCACCGCTTGCGATCATCTCTCAGCTAAATGATCCTGACAATTTTGGCACGGGCGAGATGCTGAAATTCCTGCTCATGGCGGTCGGGATTTTCTTATTGGGGTACCTTCTTCAACGATATGTGGGCGGCGGTGATTGAGGCAGCTGCCAGACTTAACGCAGTCGAGAAGTTTGACATGGCTTGATAGCTCAGCACGCAGCCTGACTGTTGGAGAATCGGGCGAGAAGACGATCAGCGGCGTTATCCTACGGTTCGATGGTCTAGTTGTCCCAGCGTACCGCGGTCATGTCATTCTAGCTGTTCCGCAAATGTGCCGTCCGCAGCGTCCGCGGCGGAACATCGCTTTCTGCCGCAGCTGGTCAGGCCTATAATGCACGAGAAGTTCTGATCTTTCGACTGATTGTGCGTGCCATGCCGACCGCTTCGCCACCTCTGATTCGCAGCGCGACCAGATTCGCGTGTGGGTTGGTGTGTTGGTCGGTTGTGCTCGTTGCCGGATCTCCAGCAGATAACTTGTCGGGCAGTTGGAAGGCTCGGCCAGCTCGACCCTACGTTCTACGCGGCACGGAAAAACGGCTACTCGACCGCGCTGAGCAGTTCTTGGCGGATCAGCAGTGGGATGACGCGATCGAGGCGCTGACACAACTGATTGACGACGAGAATCCCAGCGTCGTCGAAGTGGGTGAGAATTACTACATTGGGCTACGACGATATTGCCAGCTGTTGCTGCAGCAATTGCCGAGTGAGCCTCTCGATGGCTATCGGCAATTGGTCGATCCAGCTGCGGAGTCTTGGTATCGGAAAGGTATCGAGCAACATGATGTCGCAATGCTGCAAGGGGTCGTCGACCACTATTTATGCAGCAGTTGGGGCGACGATGCGCTGATGGCCACTGGCGCGCTTGAGCTGCAATGCGGCCACTTTCAGGCGGCTCGCAATGCCTGGTTGCGCGTTGCTGCCAATCCGCATGCCGAAGTCTTTAGTGCCGAACTAAAGGCACGAATGGTGCTAACTTGGATTCGTGAAGGCGATTGGCAGCAGGCTGAGGCAGGGCTCGCACTGCTCGTAGCGGACTATCCCGAAGTCCGCTCAAGGTTGGGCGGGCGAGATGTGGTGTTGGGCGAGCATCTAACGGAGTTGCTTAACAGCACGCGGCAGCTTCGCAATCGCGAAAAGTATGCGGAGACATCGACGTTCGCGGCGAACTATGCACGCACGAACGCGATCGATATTGGCGACGACGTCCGTCCTTACGAACTCGTGTGGTCGAAGCCAATCGAAAACGGACGGCTTGAGTCGTTTCCAATCGTCGCGGAGGGACTGGTTGTCATGCAGACTGACGCGTCGGTTAACGCTTGGTCGCTCGCAGATGGCGAGCCGGAGTTTATTGCAACCGGCGAGGTGTTGCGATCTCCAATCGCAACCGAGTTCCAGTTTGGCGGTCCGTTGCATACGCTAACGGCTGCGCAGGGCAAGGTCTACGGAGTCACTGCTCACGCCATAGGATTGGCCACCGGCCGCAATCCAGACCAATCGTCGAGCGTGCTGTGGAGCCTCGATTTGCGACGAGAAGGTGCGATCGCATTTCAGTTCAAGCCCAGCGAGCCGACGATCGCGTTCGTCGGTGCCCCAGTCGTCGTCGACCAGTTTGCCTATGTGCCGGTTCAAGCCAACGGTCATACCGCTCGCGCTGGTATCGCTTGCTACGATCTGAGCACAGAACGTCTGGATTGGCAGCGCTGGATTTGCCAAGCGAATACACCATCGAACGGTCGAGGCACTGAGATCGTGAATCGTCTGATCGCCTATGATGCGGGTGTGCTCTACGCATCGACGGGCCTGGGCACTGTTGCGGCCGTACGTGCGAGCGACGGCGCAGTGCTATGGATTCACAAGTATGAGCGCCGCTCCGCAGGCTCGGGTGTATCGAAAATTTCATCCTACTATCGCAACAGCGGTCCCTGCGTGTATCACCGTGGCACTGTGTTCGTCTTGCCGACAGACGGAGGGGAACTGTTGGCGCTCGACGCTGCAACAGGGGCGGTGATCTGGAAATTTCCCATAGAGAGCGAGGAGAGTCGACTGCTTGGTGTCAATTTCGAGCGCGTCGTGCTATTGGACGGAGAGTTTAAGTCGCTGCAGTCAAACGACGGCAAGCTGGTTGGCACGAGCCAGAAAAGTTCCCTCGGTTGGCCGGCACTTCGAGAGCGCGAGCAGCACACAGAGATGTACATTCACCTCACTGGCCAGCGCGAAGGCATGATTCACTCGCTCGACGTTTCTAGTTTGAGCAATCACTTCGATGGTTTTTTCACAGGGAATGGAAACGGAGCGAATCTGGTTTTGGTTGGCGATTACTTGGTTGCGGCGGGCAGTTCGACGTTGTCTGTGTTCGAGATGCAGCCGCTCAGTGATGACGATCAAGCCAGTACGGAGCCAGCGAAAGAATAGCCCATGTCTGACGAGCAAGATGTCCAAGCGGTTGAGCGACTGCATGAGGTGTATGGCAATCTACAGCGCGAGCTGGCTAAAGTTGTTGTCGGGCAACAGGATGTGATCGAGCAGTTGCTCGTCGCATTATTCGGCGGCGGACACTGTCTGCTAGTGGGTGTGCCGGGGCTGGCCAAGACATTGCTGGTGCGGACGTTGGCCGATGCGTTGTCGCTGGAGTTCAATCGTGTGCAGTTTACGCCTGATCTGATGCCGGCGGACATCACAGGGACGGAGGTTATTCAAGAAGATCGATCTTCGGGCGAGCGCAGCTTTCGTTTTCTGCCTGGTCCAGTCTTTGCGAACGTGGTCCTGGCGGACGAAGTCAATCGAACGCCGCCCAAAACACAAGCTGCGCTGCTCGAAGCAATGCAAGAACAGCAGGTGACCGTCGGTGGTCAGAGGCATCAACTACCGCAGCCTTTCTTCGTATTGGCAACGCAGAATCCGATCGAGCAGGAAGGCACCTATCCGTTGCCCGAGGCACAGCTCGATCGTTTCATGTTTGAAGTGCTGGTCGACTACCCCGAGAGGCACAACCAGGAGGCCGTATCGGTTACAGATGGCTCTGTGTACGATAATGGCCACCTGGTTGTGCCTCTCGGTGTAGTCTTTGGATGCCAACTGGGAGCATCCACTGATAATGTGCTGTACAGACTCATTTGCCTGTTTGCACAGTCTGCATCTACCATCCTGGATGGTGTGATAGATGCTGGCCTGAATGGATCTTGTATTCAGTGCCTGTTCCTGTGCCGCCATTATCAG
>JBCDBK010000038.1:0-42270 GCA_039184115.1 Planctomycetota bacterium
AAAGGGCTGTCACGTCGCCTAGCGGCAACTTACTCTGCCGGCAGCTCGTGTCCCATTTTGTCGCGTTTGGTGGCGAGGTAGTCGGCGTTGTGCTCGTGGATGGGCGGGACGATGGGCACCTGATCGACGACTTCCAGATCGAAACCGCCGTAGATGAAGGCGTCGGTCTTTTTGGGGTTGTTGGTCAGCAGGCGGACTTTGGTGAGACCGAGGTCTTTAAGCAATTGGATGCCGATGCCGTAGTCGCGGGAGTCGGCCTTGTGGCCGAGGGCGACGTTGGCTTCGACCGTGTCGAGACCGCTGTCTTGCAGATTGTAGGCCTTGATCTTCTCGACCAGTCCGATGCCGCGGCCTTCTTGCGGCAGGTAGACCAGCACGCCGCAGCCTTCGCGACGAATCATGTCGAGCGCCATGTGCAGTTGGTCGCCGCAGTCGCAGCGGAGCGATTCGAGCAGGTCGCCGGTAAAACATGACGAGTGCAAACGCACCAGCGGTGCGGCCGCCTTTTGCGGATCGCCCATCACAAACACGATTGGCTCTTGCGCCTCGTGGTGTACGCCGTAGGCGATAATCTTGCCGATGCCGTAGCGGGTTGGCAGCTTGGCTTCGGCCTGGCGGTAGACGAGTTTCTCGCGCACGCGGCGATGAGCGATGAGCTGTTCGATCGAGATGATCGGCAGGTCGTGTTGTGCGGCCAGTTCGCGGAGTTCGTCACGCGTGGCGCGGTCGCCCTGTTCGTCGAGGATTTCGCACAGCGCGCCTGCAGGTGTGAGCCCCGCCATGCGCGCCAAGTCGACGGCCGCTTCGGTGTGGCCGGCGCGGCGGAGCACGCCGCCTTCTTTGGCGACCAACGGAAACAAGTGTCCAGGCCGATGAAAGTCGGACGGCACGCTGGTCGGATCGCACAGCGCGGAGATCGTCTTCGCCCGTTCGGCGGCCGTGATGCCGGTGCGTGAGGTGTGATGATCGACAGGAATGGTGTAGTTGGTGCCCAGCGGGGCGGTGTTGTCTTCGACCATGGGAGCCAGACGCAGTCGGTCGGACACGTCGGGCAAGATCGGGGCGCAGAGCTGGCCTCGTCCGTGGGTGATCATGAAGTTGACCGCCTCGGTGGTGATCTTTTCTGCGGCGCAGACGAAATCGCCCTCGTTCTCGCGGTCTTCGGCGTCGACGACGACGATGATTCGCCCGTCACGGATTGCTTCGACGGCTTCGTCGATGGTGGAAAATTTGGTGCTCAAGATTTTCTCTGACTGGAATTTCGTAGGCTTCCAGAGGGTTCATGAACCCGCTGGTCTAGTTTGATGACCTGAGCAAACAGAATCGATGCGCCGAAGCAAAACGGCACGAATACTATCATGCCGATTGTAAACCCGGCCATCCAGCCGTTGCCCAGCAACAACGCGGTCGCGACAACTAGCGACAGTAATAGCACGAGCACGAACCGCTTCCTAGTTTTCACTCTCAGCCTCACTTGGCCAGAACCTGATGTTCTCGCGGGCCGTAGCGGATATTATAAGTGGGACGATGTGATTGACCAACCTGCCTAAGGGGATACCCGTGCTGCAAAGAAGAGAATTAACCCTGCTAACGGCGATGCTTGCCGGTATTTCGGGATGGACACCGTCAAGTTGGGCGGACGAAGGAGCCGCAGACGCCGAACCCAAAATCGAGACGCGTTATGCGGAAGTCTACGTCGAGCGGGAATCGGGGCCCTTGCGGGCGGATATCTACATGCCGCAGGGCAAAGGGCCGTTTCCTGGCGTGGTCGTCGTACACGGTGGTGCTTGGTACATCGGCACGCGCGCGCAGCTATCGGGAGTTGCCCGGCTGCTCGCGCAGAACGGGATGACGGCAGTCGCGATCAGCTATCGGTTGGCGCCGGTGCACAAGTTTCCGGCTCAGATCGAAGACTGCAAGTCGGCCGTGCGGTGGATGCGCGAGCAGGCGGCGGAGCTGAAGATTGATCCGACGCGGCTCGGTGGATTTGGCTACTCGGCGGGGGCGCAGTTGGTCACGCTACTAGGCACAACCGACTCGGACGACGGACTCGAAGGGATCGACGATCCGGCGGGCGAGCCGAGTACGCGTTTGCAGGCGGTGGCAGCGGGCGGGGTGCCGTGCGACTTTCGCGTACTCGAGCCGGATTCGAAGCGGTTGGCATTCTGGCTGGGAGGCACGCGGGCTGAGGTGGGTGAGCAGTATCGATTGGCATCGCCACGCGCGTTTGTGACGGCCGACGATCCGCCAATGTTTTTCTTCCACGGTGAGAAAGACAACCTGGTCCCGATGATTAGTCCGCAGGCGATGTGCAAGTCGTTGGACGCGGTGGGAGTTCCGAATGAGTTGTACGTGATTCCGAAAATTGGTCACAACTTCGCCGCGATGGATCGGACGGCATTGGACAAGAGCGTGAATTTTCTGATCGAGAATCTGACGGCGAAAGTCCAACCATGAGCGACGGCGAGCCAGCCGACGGCACCGGCCGACAGGCTTCGAATCCACGGGCCTCGAATCCGCAGGGCGTGAATCCGCTGGCGCGCGAGGAGTACATCGAGCAGGTCCATTTCTTCAAGGTGCTGGGCGAGCGGCTGATCGACAACATGCCTGCCCAAGAGGTGCTGGCTGCAGTACGCGAGGAGGTGCTGGCGACCACCAAGTTGCCGATGGCGATCGAATTCTTGCTGTCGGAGCTGAAACACCAGGGCGTGATGGCAGCAGGCATGCGCCGGTTGGCGCACTATTTCACGCCGTTTCAGTGCTATATCATGAGCGAAGCAGAGAACGATCGGCGGCGCTTTGACTTGCGGATTGGGCTACAGATCTTGGGGCGGGAAGCCAGCTATCGGACGGAGGATCGGCTGTCGCTGGCGGGGCTGTTTCTGTACCAATTCGAGGCACTCTGCCGCAATCGGTTGGGCTACGACGAGGGCCTGGACGCGGTTGCGGCGGATCCATCGTACGACGCGACCTGGCGCGATTGGATTCTGACGGTACGGCGGCAGATTGGCATCGTCGAGCTAGCAGACATGGTCTACGTGCGGAGCGAGCACTATCTGGACAAAATGGCCCAACTGGACCCGACGCGGTCACCTGACCGCTCGTTGCTACTGTTTGGACGGCAGGAGGGTCGAATCGCCTGGGCGAACCGGCAAAAAGACCCCTTGCTGCTGTTTGCGGCGCTGCATCGGCAACTTGGCTATCCGCAAGTACCGCGCACCAAGCAGGCGGACCCCGAGGAGCGTTTGCTGCCGGTGCTCGCCCGTCGCGTCGAACAACTCGAGTCGCGGCTGAAGTTGTTAGAGGAAGAGCAGCGCGGAGGCATCAACCTCGAGCGGTTTTATGGTCCCGAAGGGTCGAAGCCTTCGTGATCGGCGCGGTTGGCGAAATCGTAAAATTCGCCCCATTTTGCTGTTCTATACGCCGCAGCCGCATGGTAGAGTTCGGGGATGCAGTTCGCTCACGGTTTCCGTTAGGCGGATTGATGTGACGGCGAAAGCGGCATTTTCGACCGCCTGCGGTTTAAATCGAAGCCAGATTGCGGGATAGAAAAGTCTGCCCGTCGTTTTGTGACAACGGGTTGTGGCAACGGGCGAGAGACGCTGTCACATTTGTCGTACCGATAACCAGTCCAACTGGCTGTTGGCTAGCGCCGGCAGCGAGATTCGCCCAACGCGGCGTTCAGCAGAAGAGTTGCTCGCAGTGAGTTTTCAGCTCAGTCTCAGCACCGAATCGGTGTCCGCCGCCTACCCCGACGAACCGCTGTTCGTCATCCCGTCCGCTCCCATCGGAGAAGTCATCCAACTGTTTGGTGCGCAGCAAAGCGGAAGCGTGTTGGTCTGCGAGAGCGACTCGACCGATGGCGGCAAGCTGCTGGGAATTTTCACCGAGCGAGACGCCCTGAAGTGCATAGCCGCTGTCAGCAGCGGACAGCAATCCGACCTGATGTCCAAGCCCGTCTCCGAGGTGATGTCGACCGAGCTGAAGACCTTGGAAGCCGATACGAGCATGGGCGAGGCGATCAAGCTGATGTCGCAAGGTGGCTACCGACATTTGCCAATCATTGATGCTGAGTCCAGACCCATTGGTATGGAGACCGTGCATGGCATCGTCCACTATTTGGTCGATCATTTTCCGCAAACGGTATACAACTTGCCACCCAATCCGCGCACGATACCTGCCGAGCGTGAAGGTGCTTAATCATTAGTTCCGTGCCTAGATGGTTGTCCGACCCGCTTGGCGACAACCTCCACGAAATGCACCCACTGACCACTGATCACTAACCACGATACAACTAACCACGATACAACATGGCAACTTCGACTCCCTCCAAGCCTGTTTCGAGCATTGATGAAGCAACCGTTCGCTTTTGCGGCGACTCGGGTGACGGCATGCAGCTGGCCGGTACGCAGTTCACCAACACGTCCGCCCTGCTGGGCAACGATGTCGCGACGTTTCCAGACTTTCCGGCGGAGATTCGTGCTCCTCGTGGTACCAAGGCGGGCGTGAGTGGTTTCCAGATTCACTTTTCGAGCAACGAGATCTTTACGCCCGGCGATACGGTCGACGCGTTGGTTGCGATGAACCCGGCCGCGCTGACCACCAATATTCAGGATCTTCGCGACGGTGGCGTCCTGCTGGTGAACAAAGATGCCTTCAACAAGAAAGACCTCGATCTTGCGGGCTTGGACAGTAATCCGCTGGAAGACGATAGCCTCTCCAAATACAAGCTGCACTCGGTCGAAATGACCAAAATCACCCGTCTGGCGGTCGAAGACTGCGGACTCAGCCAAAAAGAAGCCGACCGCTGTCGCAACTTCTTCGCGATGGGTCTGGTTTTCTGGCTATACGATCGATCTCTGGATCCGACGCTGCGATTTATCGAGAAGAAGTTCGGCACCAAGCTTCCCGCCGTCGCCGACGCCAACGCGAAGGCGCTCAAGGCCGGGTTCAACTACGGTGAAACGGTCGAAGCAATCAACACACAGTATCAGGTCGCACCGGCGAAGCTACCGCCCGGAAAGTATCGCAACATCATGGGCAACACGGCGCTGTCGTGGGGTTTGCTGGCGGCCGCCAAGCTAAGCAATAAGCGATTGTTCCTCGGTGCCTATCCGATCACGCCGGCGAGCGACATCCTGCACGAACTGTCGAAGCACAAGCACTACGATGTGCTGACCTTCCAAGCAGAGGACGAAATCGCTGCCATGACCTCGACGATTGGTGCTGCCTTTGCAGGAGCTATGGCAGTGACTGCGAGCAGCGGTCCAGGTATCGCGCTCAAGGGCGAAGGCCTCGGCCTTGCTGTTATCACCGAGCTGCCGATGGTGATCATCAACGTGCAGCGCGGTGGCCCGTCGACGGGACTACCTACCAAGACAGAGCAGTCGGACTTGTTGCAGGCAATGTTCGGTCGTAACGGCGAGTGCCCAATGCCTGTAATCGCCTCGCGAAGTCCAGGCGACTGCTTCGACGTTGCTCAGGAAGCGTGGCGGATTGCCGTGAAGTACATGACACCGGTGTTCTTGCTAACCGACGGGTACATTGCCAACGGCAGCGAGCCCTGGAGAATTCCGTCCGCCGCCGACCTACCGAAGATTCCGATCGAGCATCCTACAGCGCCGACCAACGGCGACGGGTTCGACGCGTATAGTCGCGACGACAAGCTGGCTCGACCTTGGGCGATTCCCGGCACACCCGGATTGGAGCACCGCATCGGCGGCTTGGAGAAGCAAGACGTCACGGGAAATGTCAGCTACGATCCTGACAATCACGAACACATGTGCCGCCTGCGGGCGGAAAAGGTCGCCAAGATCGCCGACGACATCCCATTGCAGGAAATCGACGGTCCCGACAGCGGTGACCTGCTGGTCTTGAGTTGGGGCGGTCCCTTTGGCGCCTGTGCTACCGCTGTGCATCAGGCTCAGACGGCGGGCAAAAAGGTCAGCCACTGTCATCTGCGCTACCTGAATCCGTTTCCCAAGAACTTGGGCGAGATCTTCTCCAAATTCGAGAAAGTGCTGATTCCCGAGTTGAATCTCGGTCAGCTAAGCATCGTCATCCGCGACGAGTACTTGGTCGACGCGATCGGCATGAACAAGATCAAGGGCAAGCCGTTCACCGTTGGCGAAATCGTCGCCAGAATCCACGAGCTGTGCTAGACCTCCACGAGCGACGACCTCCACTAGCGACAGCGCCGAACCAATCATTGAAACACTCCACTGGTCACGCACCACCAACCACCAACCACGCCAATCATGAGCATCGATACCCCACTTCCGGTTCTGAAGCCTGCCGACTTTGCCAGTGACCAAGATGTACGCTGGTGCCCAGGCTGCGGCGACTATTCCATTCTCGCACAGATGAAGAAGGTGATGCCGACGCTCGGCGTGCCGCGCGAGAATCTTGTCTTTATCTCCGGCATCGGTTGCTCGAGTCGTTTTCCGTACTACATGAACACCTACGGCATCCATTCGATCCACGGTCGGGCACCTGCGGTCGCTACGGGTCTGAAGACGGTGCGTCCCGACTTGCAGGTTTGGGTGATCACTGGCGACGGAGACGGCCTCTCCATCGGCGGCAACCACTTGATGCACTGCATCCGCCGCAACATGGACCTCAACATTGTCTTGTTTAACAACCGCATCTACGGCTTGACGAAGGGTCAGTATTCGCCGACTTCGCGACTGGGCCACGTCACGAAGAGCACGCCGATGGGTGCGATCGACAATCCGCTGCATCCGCTGTCGATTGCCATCGGTTGCGAAGCCACGTTCGTCGCACGTAGCATCGACACCAATGTCAAGCACCTGGCCGAGACGCTCAAGCGCTCGGCAGAGCATACCGGTACCGCATTCATCGAAGTCTACCAAAACTGCAATATCTTCAACGATGGCGCCTGGGAGTATGCGAAGAACCGCGAGACCAAAGCGGACACGACGCTCGAGTTGGAGCACGGCAAACCGTTGATCTTCGGCAAGAATCGCGACAAGGGTATTCGTCTCAACGGCTTGGAACCCGAAGTCGTCGAGCTTGGCAAAGGCATCACCGAAGACGATCTGCTGTTCCACGACGAAAAGAGTCCGGAGCCAAGCCTTGCCTATCTGCTCAGCCGGATGCGTTACGAAGATGGATTTCCAGAGCCAATCGGTGTCTTCCGCTCAGTCGACGCGCCGAAGTATGACGAAATGATCAACGATCAGATCGATCAGGCCACCAAAGACAAAGGCAAGGGCGACCTCGACACGCTGTTCAATGCTGGCGAAACTTGGACCGTCGAATAGGAACTTGGCCCATGATCGAATGTCCGTACTGCGGAGCATTGAACACTGAGGGCACTGACGTTTGTAGTGAATGTCAGCACTCATTAACCGACTTGAGCCATCCTCCGTTCGAAACTCCGGTTGAGCGCGGACTGATGAAAGATCGTATCGAGGCGCTTTCGCCCAAGGTGCCCCTGACCGCGGCGCCACAGTCGACGGTCGCTGATGTTCTTAGCCAGATGGTCGAGGCTTCGATCGGTTGTGTGATGATTGTCGATGGCGACGAGCTGCTCGGCATCTTCAGCGAGGTCGATGCGATACGCAAAATCGGTGCTGACGCAGCCCAGATGTCGGGCCGTGCGATCAGCTCGGTCATGACCCCCAACCCGATCACGTTGGAAGCCAAAGACAAAATCGCCTTTGCCCTGCATAAAATGCACGTTGGCGGCTATCGACATCTGCCGATCACTACCGACGGCAAACTCTCCGGCGTCATCTCGATCCGCGACATTCTCAGCTACCTGTCGCAGCGGATTGGTGTGCCCGCCTAGGCGGAATTGCCCAACCGCTCATCGCTGGAGTCTCAGAACGAGGGTCTCGCGTGATTGCCAACGGTTTTGGTGGACCCTAAGCATCGTCAGTGATGTAAGCGAAAAGATGAGCTGACGTAGGTTCAGAATTCGCTGAATGTGCTTGGGCCTGTTCACCGAAGCAAAGAAAGTGTACGCAGGACAGATTCTAACTGCTGTTAGGCGCACCGAGGTGAGCCGTGCCTTCCGCGATAGGTAACGGGTAAGATACCCACCGCCGAAATCATTAGCAGAAAACCTGCTGGTTCCGGAACAAGCGTAATTGTCATGGTTGCGTCCCTATCGAAGTAATCCAACAACAGTTCCCACGCCACGAACTGATTATTTGTCAGATCAAAACGAAATGGGGAACCGTCCGCCAAAGTCCCCGTTAAGGCACCCGAAGGACGTAAGAGCGGGAATGGCTTGTTCTGTTCAAGCGAATCGGAAAGATCGACCCCATCCAGATAAAACTCGGTCCCAAAGAGGTGAACCTCGCTGTCTCGATCGACGTTGAGGACTCCCGAGAAGTCGCCGCCGGAGATGTTTAATTTGCTATCTTCGTAGACGGAAAAGGATCGTCTAAACTCGCCGCCGGAGATAGTTGCGGTGGAGCCGTCATACAAACCGATGGATTCGCCCACGGTACCCTCTGACACATTCAACGTGCTGCTGAACAGTGAAAAAGAAGGTCCAATGGAACCCCCAGAGATGTTGACTTCACTATCCGAAACTTGCAAGCCCTCACCCACGGACGCATCGACAATACTTACAGTACTACCTCTGCGGGCTTTGAGGTTATATCTCACGCTGCCGCCTTCGATACTTACGCTGCTGCCGTCAATGACGGCTTTGTCTCCTAAGTCCGTGTTTTTCATTATTACGTGGCTTGCGTTGTAGGCCTGGAATCCATCGCCAATGGCGGCGCCACTAGCGTCCACGAATGAATTAACCACTTGAAGATCGCTCCCGACGGTGGCTCCTGGTTCAATGACAAGCGAACTGCCACGCCCAGCACGAAAGTTGGCAGGAATCTCTGTTCCTGCGTCGGCATGTAATCTCTGCCCTTGGCGGATCCCCAGCGGACTGCCCCCACTAGACGACGAAAGCAGGAGTGGACCGATCGGCGGCAGATCTACCTTTTGCAGCGTTAGCTCGACAGAATCTCGCCGACCAGTCCGAGACTTCGTGTTAGCGTCGAGGCTGTAATATGCAAATGGTGTTCCATCGGCAAGCGTCCCACTGATGATCGCATCCGGAGGTACAGCGAATGAAGCCGACTTCCGACCGTCGTCGAACTCGTCTAAGGGTAGGCCGTTGATGAGAAAATCGTTACCTTGGAGAGTGACCTGACTTCTGACGTCCAGGTTGAGTGTATGTCCGATCACGCCGCCAGAAATCGTGAGACCACTGTCACGATGACCTAGAAATTCAACAATCCCACCGGAGATTACAGTCTCGCTTTCGCGTAGTCGCATATCGCTGATGTTGCCGCCGGACACGTACACTTTGCTACCATGTAGAGATTGGAAAGTTCTTCCAACATAACCTCCTCTGACGTAAACTGTACTCCCTGCGTAAGCTATGGCATGTCCTTGTAGAGAGCCGCTATTAAGATTGACGGTGCTGCCATCGTAGATTTTGAACCCTGCTCCGATGGTTCCACCGTTGACTGTAACATCAGATCCGACCGCTTTGAATAGGGAGCCGATATTCCCTCCCTCCAACACTTCGACCCGACTTCCTCTTGCCGCTGTAAAATAATCTGCGACGCTTGCACCGTTGTCGACGATTAACGCTTGCCCTTCTCGAATGCCAAGTGGCACAATTTCTCGCGATGCTACGATTGGCGTCGTTGGAATCGCGGGCACGCTAGTCGCTACGAGGTTGATTGAGCCCAAGTCATGTTCTGGAGCACTACCAAACCGTGAATACACAAACGGTGTCCCATCGGTATAGACACCAGTAAACAGCGCATCGTCAGAAATGAAGGTCGTTGCAGCATCACCGAGATTCTCAAGGCCCGCAATAGGTATGTTGTTGATACGAAAGTCATGCCCAGTGAAGCTAAGCTCCTTCGCGGCTCTGGCGCTAATGCGTCCACCGATAGTTCCTCCCGAGACAATGACCTTGCCTGTTTGTCCGATACTAAAGTTACCGCCAATCGTGCCGCCGGAGATATTGACAACGCTGCCGCTATACACACTGAAGTCGTCCAGTAAGGCGCTGCCAGAGACGTTAATCTCACTTCCGGACCACGCTTCGATGATACCGAAGGAACCACCTGACAGGTTGACTTGGCTGCCATCTCTGGCACTAAACCAACGCTGAATGGTGCCTCCCGAGATATTGACCGTACTTCCGTCTTGCGCCTCAAAGTCACGACCGACAAACCCACCAGTGACATTTACCACGGCTCCCGTCATAGCGCTCGCTGTGGAGCCAAGCGACCCGCCAGAGATATTGACCACGCTACCTGAGTGAATTCGCGCATTTCCATCAATCCACCCCTCGATTAGATTGACTGTCGATCCGCTGTATGCATGAAGTCCATAGCCAACGAAACCACCGAGAACGTTCAATTCAATATTCTCTGTAGAACCATCTATCTCACCCAGTCCGAAGTAGCTGTCAAGAAGGCCACCCTCGAACACATTCACTTGTGTATGCGAATCAACGCTGACTGGTGGTGGATCGGATGGGATGTTGATAATTGTTGTAACTTCAGCTCGGCTCAAGCCGACACAACTGATGGAAGTAATCAAAAACAAATTTAACCGAAAAATGAAGTTAGCCATGAAGCTGCATTGAAATGGGATCCAACGGCAATAGTAAATGCCTCTACGGGTGTTTTGGCCCATGTGAGACTTCCAAACGGTTGGTTAGAATACTCAAAATGCATGGGTCTAGTCTATAACGATCACGCAAGGTGCCGCCAACGCGGGCAGACTGTACTTGATTCAGCACATTGAGTAGGCGCAACCTACACATGCGAGCTCGTTAAAGGTGCGGTTAGATAGTTAGTGAATGCGAATTTAATGCCATAATGGATCCCCCCCGCTCATCCTGGGCGCTTACGTGGCATGGGCAGTTAGAACCTGAAACAATGGCCCACATACCACGTACATCTAGGTCCTCCGAGCTCAGAAAGGTAGGCTGCTAGCCCACCTTTGTCTACCAGTCCGAGATCCTTCGCGACTTTTCCTAATCTGCTAAGGCGTGAATCGTTGAGGTGCGTGCGGTTCGCGATAATCAAACGCAACACACCGCGCTCGTCTGAGCCGCATTCTGCACCTTGCTTCTTGAAACCCACGCCCTGCGTGCTCAAAACCGCTCGCGAAGGCTCTTGCGGCGGGGGCCTCGGCGCGGTGGATGTTTGGCACCGCGGTTGATTAGCGTCAGGACATAGAACCGATGAGGCCGGTAGGGCTCCAGCAAGCGGAGCATCTCTTCATCGGTGGCTTGATCGGCGGCGGCCAGATTATTTTCAAAGAAGTAGCTGACGAGTTTAGGCATGCTGTAGTCGCCCAGCACCTCCGCGTCGGCGTCTCCCTGTGCGCCCCCGCGCAGCAAGCCAACCGTCCAGGGGCCGACGCCTGTCAGTTTCAGCAAACGTTCGCTCGTCTTGCCGATCGCGTCTGGCGCTTGCCCGGCATCCCAAGTGGCTTCGAGCTCGTTCGCCACGCGCGAGACGGCAACAATGCGTCTGCCGTGTTGGGGCAAGACACCGCATTCGATGAAATGAGGCGAGCTCAACTTCGAGAGGGCGTCTGCCGTGGGCGGAAACCAGAGGTCGTCACAGCCCGGTACCAGGCTGCCGTAACGCTGCGCCAGCTTTCGCCAGCCATAACAAGCGTCGCGATAACTGATCAGCTGCTGCAAGATAATTTGCACCAGCGAAGTAGAAATCGTCGGCATCCGCACCAGCCGCAGACCGCGCAGGTCGTAAGCGATCTGGCGGAGCTTTCGAAGTCCTTTAATTTGCGGTGGCTGAAAATCGAGTCCGAAGAAGCTGGTCAGATGCGGTCGCAGCCATTCCGCTCCGCTGCCTTCGAGTTCCGCCTCGATGCTACTCTCTGTCTGGCGAGCGACGACGCAAACCGGTCCCAGCGGTGTGTTAAGTGCCGTCCGCAGCTGTGAGTTGCCATCGTGTCGGAGGCAAGGGTTTCCCTTCCCCATCGACATCAACCAAAAGGTTGCTGTCAAATCGTAAGGGCCGTCGATGGGGAGTGTTACGTTCATGGGCATGGAAGTGCGAGGGGCACCTATGATAACCAAAACTCGCCTCTAGTTAACGCCCCTGACGGTTTGCTGCCGCGCCGATGTGCTTCAACCGCTCTGCCAGTGATCTTGGGTAACACGCATCGAAGAGACTCGACGACTCCAAATGGGCGGCCAAGAATCACCGCAGAGTGCAACCGCTCGCGCTGGTAGAATTCAGATAGCCGTACGTGATGCCGATTTGGTCACGTGCCGGTTGGCGGGAGGGATTTTGTAACGCTTTAGCGGGCCGGATTTTGCAAAACGTCGCCCGTCGAAGGCCAGCGCGGCTCGGTAATGCCCTGGTAAATAGCGACTTGCGCAAGACGCGCGGTTTCGACATCGGCGAGTTTTGTAATTTTGCAACGCGGTTTTTGGTTTCGCAGTCTGTCACAGATCGCGAAGTGGCTGCGAGGCAACGACTTACACAAACCAGCAAGTTAGTTTTGTAACGTCGCGTGTTGCGAATGACTTTTTTGGTCATCTGTCACGAGATCCAGACAACCAGCGTCTCACAACTGGCAGCTCGCTACTACCCACTATCCAGCCCGCGGATGAGCCTTCTCGTAGGCGGCGCGCAGATTGCTGGTGCTCAGATGCGTGTAAATCTGCGTGGTCACGAGGCTTTTGTGGCCGAGCAGTTCCTGCACGCTACGGATGTCGGCGCCGCTGTCGAGCAGATGCGTCGCGAAGCTGTGACGGAGCGTGTGAGGACTGGTGCGATTGTCGAGTGCGGCAGCCTTCAGATGTTTTTCGAGCATTCGTCCGACGCTGCGAGAAGTGAGCCGAGTGCCGTAGCGATTGACGAACACGGGAGCCGCGCGGCCGGTGGGTTCTTTGGCGGCAAGCTGACGCTTGGCTAGCCATGCCTGCAGCGCTTTGAGCGCAAACGAACCGAGCGGTGCGAGGCGTTCCTTGCGCCCTTTGCCACGCACACGGACGATGCCCTGTTCGAAATCGAGATCACCATCGCTCAGATCGACCAGTTCGCTGACGCGCAAGCCGGCCGAATAGAGCGTTTCGAGGATGGCCCGATCGCGCAAGCCCATCACTTGATCGCTGGCCGGCGTTCCGAGGAGCTTGCCGATCTCCGTGGTCGAAAGAAAGTGCGGCAGCTTGCGTGCCTTGCGCGGATTGCGAAGTGCCTTGGCCGGATTATTGTCGATCCAACCTTCGCGCTGGGCAAAGCGGTAGAAGCTACGCAGCGAAGCGAGCTTGCGCGCGATCGACGCTTTGGCATAACCGGCATCGTGCAGCGCGGACAAATAGCTGCGCAACTCGACGGAGGTCAACGTCATCGGATCGGGGCAACTACCGTCCTCTTCGCTGAGATACTCGGCGAAGGTCTCGAGGTCTTCGCGATAGCTTTTCAGCGTGTGCGGCGACGATCCGCGCTCGACATGCAGATGAGCAAGAAACTTGGCGAGTTGGCGTTGCATTGGGGAGTTGCGAGTATTGAGTTGCGAGTTGGATGTGAGAGGAGATGCTCGCAGCTCGCGCCTCACAACTCGCTACTCCTCAGGCTGCCCGAGCGTGATGCGGTCGAGCGACTGGCTGGCGGGGCCTGCCTGACGAACCTTTTGGCTGAGCACAGCGGCGTCGTACCAGCTGAAGCTAAGGTCGGCGTTCGAGGCGAAGCGTCCGAGCGTGCGAAGTGCGTCGGCACGTTGAGAGTCGTCAAACAGAAAGATGTAGCGTTCGTTGCCTTTGACCAGGGCCAGCACGTTGATATCGTCGTCGTTCACGTGGCATCTCTCCAAGCGTCAGCACTTGTTCAAGCAGCTCGTCTGTCGGAGAGCCGGTTCTCTGACAGCAGTCTTGCGACTACGGCTGTAGCGGGTTGGCCGCTGCGGCGTGAGCCTGGTGCTATTGCTTTGGCAACTCCAGCGAGTCCAGCTGAAGACAAAGCTCTCGGGCATCCGTGCGAGCGTGGCCTAATCGAAACCCAAACCGGCGAGAGGCGGGTTTCTAAGTACCCCTATCGGTTTTCAGGCCAGCGCCACACCACTCGCGTTTTGCGACTTCCGCCGCGCGCTGACAGCATTTCGGAGATATGCATGTGACAGCAAAAGCGAATGAAATCGTCGCTGCGTTGCATGTAAGATTCCCAACCGCCAAAGCGCTTATCTTCACGGAAGTAGACGTAGCTCTCCAAAGCCTGCGTAAAATCAGGGTCTGTGCCGCTGTAGACCCGCGTGTGTTCAAGCACGGGCCCGTGATAGGGCACGCACGGCGGACGAGTTGCTTGCGGAGCGGGCGGCGCAAAGCAGTCTTCGCACGGCCAGTTTGGCGGCAATGTATCGGTTGCGCCGGTCGATTCGCCAGCAACGATCGAATCGCTAGTGATGGTTTCGCCGCTGCTGTCAATGCTCTCAGACGGCATCGACTCGCCAGCAGATGGCTCCAGCAACTGACCTGGTGGCAGCGCCTCGCTCGCTTGCGTGAGTTGCACTTCGTCGCCGTCGAACGGGTCGCCCTTGCTAGCGCTGCCAGGAGACATCGGCGGCGCCGGCAAGGTCTGACAGCCCGACTCGCAATCAGGCGTCTGCGTTTCCATTTGTGCCCGCGCCAACGCCATTTGCGATTCGTACACCAGCGAGTCGGGGATGTATTCTTCCTCTGGGGTGTTCCAGGGCAGTCCGTAGCCGGCGGGAATCTCGTGGAAGCCGGGATTAGCGGTGTACCACTCAACGCGTAAGCCGCAGCGCGGCGGATAGTAGGGATCGTAGTCGGTGACGGCACCAACCACGACGGCATCGACACCGAGTAGCTGTGCCAAACGCCGCGCTTCGCCAGCACCGTTGAGATTGATTTGATTGGCAATGACCGCCTCTTCGACGACGCCCAGCGGCACGACCTCGAAACCGGGCGTTTGCTGCAGTTCTGCAAAGTACCCCATCGAAAACCGACGGGCATCGAGCGTCTTCTCGTCGCTCTGATTGAAGAACGGCGCGACGGCGACTTTGGTCAGCTGTGGAAACGGATTACGAATCACCGGACGGTGCGAGATCTCTGGTAGCACCAGACTGCAGCCGGCAAGGCCTACCAGAGGTAGGCAGCAGAACCATTTGAAAAGTCGTCCACCCATGGTGGCAGTTCATCCAAAACGAAAGGGGCCCCCCTTTCAGTTTGGTCACGCTAGCACCGGCCAAAACCGTAGTCTGTGCGCGTTGTCGGAGTTATCGGTACAATCGTTAGCGTTGCTTGAGGGAAAGCTTGGGAAGATTTGGCGCCTTGCTAGCAAATGCGACTTCGTGCTAGATCGGAACGACCCCAAACGTAGCAAGAAAAATACCAGACACTAACGCAAGAAAAACCAACAGTGATGCCAACCGAACAGTCAGATTATCCGAGCGATCAGCCAGCGCCACGCAGAGGTAGACTCCAAAGAACCACCCGATTGTTAGTCCAAGTATTGGTTTGCGGGCGTACACAGCTAGGCATAAGCACACGATCGTCCAGATTGAAATCAGCCCCTTCATCGAAAAGCGAGGCGGTCTCATTGATGATCTTTTAGCCACGCTGCGTCGGCGAGGTCTTTTGGGCGGCCGCTGGCGAGTTTATTTGCGAGCAGGTCTTCTTTGCTAAGGATCGGGAATTGGTCGTCTTCAAGCTCTGCAGTCTCACGACGCTGCCAAGCGGAGTCAAATTCGACACCTGAAATTGACGTTAATATGTCTATCCGAAAGGGAGGCAAACCTACTTGGTAAATCGTGTCTTCGGCGTACAAGTCTTCGACCGTAAGGTTTCTGCGAGGAGCTTTGTAAGCAACGAGAGCATCCCAGACCTTCTGAGCGTTTTCAGGTGTAGGGCGTACCCAAATGTCGATATCGCCGGTTGCTCGAACAAGACCATGTGCACCTAACGCATAGGCGCCAACGACGAGATAGTCAGCTTTTGCGTCGTCTAACGCAGTCAACATGTCTTTGAAGTCTGTCGCCAGCAATGTTTTTCCCTCGCATGGCCCATGCACTAACGGTTAGCGGCCAAATCATTGCAATACGTTCGCCCGGTGAAAGATCGCTCAAATCAACTTCGTTGTCATTATCAGACAAGCGAGTAATTTTTTCAGGATATTGGCTTCGGTCAGTCATACCTCAATTGTACCACAATCCCTGCAACCAAGCTAAACCAACCTCGCCATCGACGTCATCCCCAACGGCTCGCGACACGTAAATGGTTCGCCAAACTCAACGCCGATAGTTTTTCCCCAGTAGGCAGCTTCGTGGGTGAGGTTGTCGATGAACGAGCGCGGTTCGGTCGGGCGCCCGGTGATGAATTGGCTTTCGTAGCAGCAGATCGAGGCGAGCTTTTTTTCCCACTCGGCGCTAATGTCGAGCACGAAGGCGGGTTGCGGAGCCAGCTTGAGGTGGACGCAGTAGTAGTTGTAGATGCGCTCGGGATGAAACGGCTCGCCGGGCATGTCGGTCTTGCTGAGCTTAGACCAGAACCTTGCCGCATCGACCAATTGTGTGGCTGCCAGATGATCCGGGTGTGCGTCCTCCCAATAGGGAGCAAACAACCAACGCGGTCGGTGCTGGCGAATAACGCCTGCGAGTTTTTCGCGGGCCTCGAGCGTTGGTTCTAGGCTACGATTCGGCAGGCCGAGGTTGTCGCGCCAATCGAGCCCGAGGACTTCGGTCGCGGCGACCGTCTCGGCAGCGCGGATTTCCAGCGACCCGTGTGGCGTCGGCTCGCCGCTGGTTAGATCCAAGACGCCGACGCTCAGACCTTCGGACTTAAACTTCAGGATTGCCCCGCCCATGCCGAGTTCGGCGTCGTCGGGATGCGGAGCGATGACAAGCACGTCAAGCATGTGACGGTTCCTGGACAAAGCTCAGATGCAACGCGGCATGGCGACAGTTGATGAGGCAAGCTTCTTGGTCGGTCAAATCTCCGAAGAAAGGGTGTGTTTCGCGATGCGTTTCGTTCTGCAGTCGTTCGGCCGCGTTGTGCAGATGCTCAAGCGCCTGGTTAGCGTCAACCTCTGGCGGCAAGAGCTCTTGGGCAGCGGGGCCTTTCAGTTGGAAGCCTGCCGGCATACCGTTCTTGAGGAAGCGGTTCTTAAGAAACCAACGGCCCATCAGGCGGATCGGCAGCGGCGCTTTCATATCGAAGCCGTTGACGGTTTTTTCCATCACGACGGCCACGTGTTCCAGAATCTGTCCAAGCGACCAATTGCCGATCGTTACGGCATTAGCGGCAACGGCACGCTCTGCGTCGGCAACCACTTCGTCGAGGTTGTTAAACCAGAGGTCGCGACGTGAGACCGTTTTGGTGTCGATCATCGGCTGTTTCCGTGTAACGAGATAGTCTTGAAGCGAAGGACGCCAGCGGTTCCAATCTCCTGCAGGCCTCGGCCTTCGTCAACGTGTTGCTAAGTTCCATCCGGGGGAAATCGTGAGCACTGACCTACAGAAAACCTGCCAACGATTGTACGCCGCCGCTCAAGAGGCGGCTATGGTCACGAGAATCCAGCATTTGCTCGAATGGGACGAGCACACGAAGATGCCCAAGGCGGGCGGCGCGTATCGGGCCGATCAGACCGCGTACTTAGCTGGGCTTGCCCACAAGAAACGGACCGCGCCTGAGATTGGCGAATGGCTCGACGAGTTGGCCGGTAGCGATCTGGCCGCTGATCCGAAGAGCGATACGGGCGCGAACCTCTACCACCTGCAACGCGACTACAACAAGCAAACCCGCTTGCCACAGGAGCTAGTCGAGCAGCTCACGCGCGCCTGCGCGGTTGGCCAGCAAGTTTGGATCGAAGCACGCAAAGCGGACGACTTTGGTCAGTTTGAACCCAGTCTCGTAGAAATCGTTCGACTCAAGCGCGAAGAGGCGGCCGCACTCGGCTACGATTCGACCCCCTACGATCCACTGCTGAACGAATACGAACCAGGGGAAACGACTGAAAACGTTGCGCGCGTGCTAAGCGATTTACGTGATGCTTTGGTGCCACTGGTGCAGGCGATTGCAGACAGCTCTCAACGCCCCGACGCATCGATCATGGCACGCAGTTATCCAACCGACGCGCAAGAGTCGTTCGGCACAGCAGCGGCTAAACAGATTGGCTTCGACTTCGAAGCCGGGCGTCTCGACGTGACTGCGCATCCCTTCTGCACGGGACTTGGTCCAGGCGATGTCCGCCTCACCACACGCTACGACGAACACGCCTTCTCCGACGCGTTCTTTAGCATTTTGCATGAAGCTGGTCACGGGCTCTATGACCAAGGGCTTCCACGCGAGCATTACGGACTGCCGATTGGCGAAGATGTTTCGTTGGGCATTCACGAGTCACAATCGCGCATGTGGGAGAACCAGGTCGGCCGCAGCCGTGCGTTTTGGCAACACTTTTATGACTCGGCGCAGCAGGTATTCCCCGCAGCGCTGTCTGATGTGGAACTTGATGACTTCTACGGAGCGATCAACGATGTCCGTCCCTCGCTGATTCGCGTCGAGGCGGACGAGGTGACCTACAATCTGCATATCTTGATTCGCTTCGAGCTAGAACAAGCACTCGTCGAAGATCAGTTGCAAGTTGCCGACTTGCCGTCTGCCTGGAACGAGAAATACGAGCACTATCTCGGCATCAAGCCGCCCAACGATGCCGACGGCGTGTTGCAGGACGTTCACTGGAGCGCGGGACTCTTCGGCTACTTTCCGACCTACGCGCTGGGCAATCTCTACGCGGCCCATTTTTTCCGCCAGGCGCAGGCTGACTTGGGGGATCTGGAAGCAGCATTTCGACAGGGCGAGTTTTCGTCGCTGCTGAATTGGCTACGCGAAAACATCCACCGGCACGGACGGCGGTATACACCGGCTGAACTCGTCGAGCGCACGACCGGTTCGCCGCTCGGACACGAAGCTCTCATCAGCCAGCTCACGCAGAAGTACGGCGAAATTTATGGCCTGTAATCACAATGCTAGCACCTGGGTACCTTCTCTTCCGCTCCTCACAACCAGCTCTCGGCAATTCGCCCCGACATCAATCACTAGAGCTGCTAGAATTGGTCGCACCTGACGGTCGCTTCAGGCGACGATAGTACTGGAAAGGAATCGAAAACCATGGCGGAAATCGCCACTTGCCCCCAATGCGCCGCCCAGCTCGGTCTACCCGATTCATTTGGTCCGCTGGACTTCGCGGTGTGCCCTGAATGCCAGGCCAAGTTTTCGCTGGGCGAGGTGGAACGCGTCTCGTTGCCGGTCGCCAAATTAGTATCTGCACCGCAAACTGAGCCCATTCCGCCAAACGAAATCCCAGGAACGCAACTGGCGTCAGCCGAAGGCTCAGACTTGGAAAACGACGTCGACGCGGGATACGAGCACACCGAATTGAAGTCCCAGCAGAACTGGGAAGAACGTCTAAAGCGAGCACTCGCCCTCGACTGCGAGACGGAGACCGAGAAGGCAGTGCCGACGACGAACCAGAGTTCGCCCTCGGAGCCTGCCAAGATCGAATCGCCGAGTTTCGAGTTCCAACTAGATCCGCCGCCGGCTGAGGCAGCCGAACCGCTGTCGCCTGACGCGCGGACCATGCCAAACCTGAAGACCTTGGCGGAATTCGCCGCCGAGGCGGTCGACACGGCGGAAGAGGCGACTGCCGCCGTCGTCGAACAGACGACACGCGAATTGCCCGAAATCGATCTCGCTAAGCCAATGGCCGGTTCCTTCTCCACGCCAACGATGGAACCTCCGCCGTCGCCTTCGCCGCCGGTTAACAAACGGATCGACACTCCGACCGCACAGGAGTCTTCCGTCGGCGACGCGCTAGTCGAAGTTACCACGTCATCGATTCAAGGGCGCCGCACCAGAGGCAGGGGCTTTCCGAAAGTTGCTGCCTTTGCCGTCGGGCCAGTTGTTGGCAGTCTGCTAGGGCTGTACGGACTGCTCTGGTTGCAAGGCAGCAATGCCGACTACGTTGGCCTTCGTCACGTGTTGCCGTCGTCAGTGCTGCCTCCGTCGGTCAGGACGACCGCACTGGCTACAGCCGACGAAATGGAACCGACGTCCGAGGAAATGCCAATCGAGAAACGACTCGATGAACAACAGGCACCCGCAGCGGTGATGCAAGACGACGCCGTCTCGCTCGCATCTGCGACTCAGCCGCTGGCAAGACCGCTGATCAGCGCAGACGAATTTACCGAGCGCGTTGACCTGGCAGCCGGCGCCGCATCGGAATTCGTGACCAGTACTCTGTCGACTCCGGAATCGACGAAGCGCAAGGGCCAGGCGTATATGAAGCTGTGCAAGCTGGCCGAACACTTCGATTTCGCCAAGCAACTTGGTTTGGCACCGACCGTCGAGGCCAAGTCTGTTTATGCTCAGCAATTGCTCGCCAATACGATAGGCAATCGACCTAATCGACCTAACTTGGACCACATCGCCGGACGCTGGTGGGAGTACGCAGAGCGACCAAATGCGGGCATTCTTTTTGGCGGCAAGGTTGTCGCAGCCGACCCGGCAGACGCTGGAACCATCTGTTGGGTGCAACTAGAAAACGCGTCCTCTAAGTTGGCGATCCCCGTCTGGGTTAGCGATGCGAACGACTTCAAAGTCGGCGATTCGCTCGGAGTCGTTGGTCGCATCGTCTCCGCTGCCGACAATTTGCCGGCGGACTTCGAAGGCAACCAAATCGTTCGCTTACTGCACAGTTTCGCCCTCTGAATTGCCCGGCAGACGCACCGCGCAGATCACCCGTAACGCGGTTTCTACGCGAAATCGGACGCTCTCCGCACAACCACTTTTGGGCGGCTGCGATTTGTGCCACAATCATCGCATCGATTCCGATGGCCCCACCTTCTTCGACAGAAATATCACCAAGAGCGATCCATGAAAGTTGCTGTCGTCCGAGAGTCTTTTCCTGGCGAACGTCGCGTCGCGATGGTTCCTGCTGCTGTGCCCTCGCTCACCAAGGCGGGTTGGCACGTGTTGCTGGAATCTGGTGCCGGCGAAGCGGCGGGGTTCCCTGATGAAGAATACACAGCCAAAGGCGTCGAAATCGTCACCGATCGCCGCGCCGCGTTCGAACAAGCCGAAGTCGTGATGCAAGTTCGCTCGTTGGGCGCGAACGTCGAAGCGGGACGAGCGGACTTAGAACTCTTGCGAGCTGATCAAGTTGTCATCGGCTGCTGCGATCCGCTGGGCAATCCACAGGCGGTAAAAGAGATTGCCGACACCAAGGCGATTCTATTCGCGATGGAGATGATCCCCCGCATCACGCGCGCGCAGAGCATGGACGTGCTCTCATCGATGGCCACCATCGCCGGTTACAAAGCCGTACTCCAGGCGGCTGATCATCTACCGAAGTTGTTTCCGATGCTCATGACCGCCGCGGGTACGCTGGTCGCCGGCAAAGTGCTCGTCATCGGTGCTGGGGTCGCTGGTCTGCAGGCGATCGCTTCGTCGCGACGCTTGGGCGCAGTTGTGCAAGCCTATGACGTCCGAGCGGTTGTGAAAGAGCAGATCGAAAGTCTGGGAGCAAAATTCGTCGAACTAAAACTCGACACCGGCGACGCCGAAGACCAAGGTGGCTACGCCAAACAGCTCACCGACGAGCAGGTCAAGTTGCAACAGCAGCAACTGGGCGACGTCGTTGCAGAGTGCGACGTTTGCATCACAACCGCAGCGATACCTGGACGACCTTCTCCGTTGTTGGTGACCGCT
Organism: Planctomycetota bacterium; assembly: GCA_039184115.1. Taxonomy (GTDB): domain Bacteria; phylum Planctomycetota; class Planctomycetia; order Pirellulales; family Lacipirellulaceae; genus Bythopirellula. The sequence goes on from JBCDBK010000038.1 coordinate 21,758, forward strand.
GAAGCTGTGAAAAAGATGCGTCCGGGCTCGGTGATTGTGGATTTGGCGGCGGAACGTGGCGGTAACTGCGAACTCAGCCAACCCGACCAAACCGTCGTCGAGCACGGCGTTACGATCCTTGGCCCGACAAATTTGCCATCGGAAGTACCGCAGCACGCCAGCCAAATGTACGCGAAAAACCTGGCGACATTTCTGCTACTCATGACGAACGAAGGCAAACTCGACATCGACCTCAAAGACGACGTCGTCCGCGAAACGCTCGCCGCCAAGGACGGACAAGTGCAAAACGGGCGCCTGCGTGACATGCTCGAACTCGGCCCGTTGGTCCTGCCTGACGCCACTCCACCCGACGATCACCTGGCAGAGCAAAGTTAGGGTGAGCCGAGACACTTTTTCCACTTCCGATATCCTACTCCTGCATTCTAACTTCCATGGACATCATCACCGCGCTCACGATTTTCGTACTGGCCGTCTTCGTTGGCTTTGAAATCATCACGAAGGTGCCGCCTACATTACATACACCACTGATGAGCGGATCGAACGCGATTAGCGGCATCACGCTCGTCGGAGCGCTGCTGGCCGGCAAAGGAATTATTGGCGGGTTTTTCGCGCTGCTGGCAATTATCTTCGCCACACTCAACGTCGTCGGCGGATTTATGGTCACGCATCGCATGCTGGAAATGTTCAAGAAGAAGGACTAAACCCCGTGATCGACCAACTTTTGAGCATTCCTATCCTTGCCCAAGCCGCCGGCGAGCTTGCCGACAAGGTGCCAGAAATCGCTGAGCAAGCGTCGGAAGTCGTCGAATCAGCGACTGCCGACGTCGTAAGCCAAATTGCCCCCAACGCTCCATTACTACGGGATGTTGGCTACTTGGTGGCAGCCATCCTGTTCATTCTTGGCATCAAGGGGATGACCCATCCTCGAACCGCGGTGCGCGGCAACTTGCTCGGCGGCATCGGCATGCTCGTGGCTGTGATCGTCACTCTGGTTTCAGGCGGCGTCAGCTGGGCACTGGTTATCATTGGCATTGCTGCTGGAACTGCGGGTGGTGCCTGGCTCGCGAAAGAAGTGCAAATGACGCAAATGCCGCAGCTAGTCGCGCTGTTCAATGGCTTTGGCGGCATCGCCTCGGTGCTGGTGGCCGCGGCCGAAGTGCTGAAAGGATTCGATGAGACAGACGTCGCGATTGCCGGCTTCGCTGCTGGACTAACCGGCCTCATCGGATCGGTGACGTTCACGGGATCGCTCGTCGCGGCGGGCAAGCTGCACGAGCTACCTCAATTCAAACAGCCGTGGAGTTTCAACGGGCAGCAACCCGTAAGCGCAGCCCTGCTGGCGATCGGTTTAGTGCTAACCTGGGGCTTAGCGGATGGTAGCGGCTGGGAGTACTTTTTTGTCGTCGTCTTGTCGATGGCCCTCGGCTACCTGCTTGTCACGCCGATTGGCGGCGCCGACATGCCGGTCGTGATTGCCTTGCTCAATAGTTATTCCGGTTTGGCTGCCGCGGCTGCAGGATTCGTCATTAGTAACAACGTGTTGATTATTGCGGGCTCGCTCGTCGGTGCGTCAGGGCTTATTCTGTGCAGCATCATGTGCAAGGCCATGAATCGCTCCCTTACCAATGTGCTGTTCGGCAAGATGGAACCAAGTGGCGAGTCCGCTTCCGCGGACGAAGTTTACGAAGGCAAGATCAAGAGCACTTCCGCCGACGAAGTCGCGATGATGCTCGACGGCGTGCAGCGTGTGGTGATCGTTCCCGGCTATGGGCTGGCCGTCGCGCAAGCGCAGCACGTGGTGCGCGAACTGGCCACGCTGCTAGAAAACGCAGGCGTGACCGTCGAGTATGCAATTCATCCGGTTGCCGGTCGCATGCCGGGACACATGAACGTGCTGCTCGCCGAAGCCGACGTGCCGTACGATCAGCTGAAAGAGATGGACGAAGTCAATCCGACATTCGCCCAGTGCGACGTGGCAATCGTCATCGGTGCCAACGACGTCGTGAATCCGGTCGCCAACACCGATCCGAGTAGTCCAATTGCCGGTATGCCGATCCTCAACGTCCACGAAGCCCGCACCGTCGTAATGATCAAACGCAGCCTCAGCCCTGGCTTCGCCGGCATTCCGAATCCACTGTTCGCTGCCGATAACTGCCTCATGCTCTTCGGCGACGGTAAGCAGGCGCTCGTCGATTTGGTTGCGGCGCTGAAGGAGAACTGAAGGGCATCGCACAGTCGCGCCGTGACGCAGAGGATTCTCTTCGATTCTCACTCTGCGAGTCTTTCTGGTCTCCGCGCCTCTGTGTGACACTTTCCTCATTGTTATGGAAAAACGCTGCGTGACGTCTGCTCTGGACGCAAAGTGGAAGCAATCCTTCCGACGCCGTTTGCTCGCTTGGTATGCAAAAAACAAGCGAGACCTACCTTGGCGCAAGTCGAGCAATCCCTACCGCGTTTGGGTTAGCGAGGTCATGCTGCAGCAGACGCAGGTCGAGACGGTGAAGCCGTACTTTCAACGGTTTATGAAGACCTTTCCGACGGTAACGAAGCTGGCCGCTGCTGACGAGCAGCAAGTGCTGCGACTGTGGGAGGGATTGGGCTACTACCGCCGCGCGCGGGGTCTGCACGCAGCAGCGAAACAGATCGTCGCGGTGCACGACGGCAAGTTTCCCAAAGACGTCGAAACACTGCAGACACTTCCCGGCATCGGTCGTTACACGGCTGGGGCAATTGTGTCGATCGCCTATGACAGGCGTGCACCGATTCTCGAAGCCAACACGATTCGCTTGTTCGCGCGGTTGATCGGCTATCGCGAGGACCCAACCAAATCGGCTGGGCAGAAAATCTTATGGCAGACTGCCGAGGATGTGCTACCACGCAAGGAGATCGCCAACTTTAATCAAGCACTGATGGAGCTAGGCTCGCTGGTATGTAAGCCGGCGCATCCATTGTGCGATGAGTGTCCGGTGGCTTCGCTTTGCATCGCCAAACAGGCGGGGACGCAGCAGGCGATGCCCAAGTCGACGAAGAAGATGAAGTTCGTCGACTCCAACGAAGCGGCCGTCGTCGTGCGCAAGAACGGCAAAGTGCTCGTTCGTCAGTGTGGTGAGGACGAACGTTGGGCCGGACTGTGGGATTTTCCGAGATTCGAAATCGAGAGCGAAGGTCCACTATTTATCGCCGACGAATTGGTCGGCAAAGTCCGCGCGCAGACTGGCATCACCGTTAAGCCAGGTAGTCTACTTAAAACCATCAAGCACGGCGTCACCCGCTATCGCATTACGCTCGATTGCTACGAAGCGCAATACCTTTCGGGAAGATTACGGAAGTCCGAAAGCGGTCCTATGCGTTGGTTGATGCCATCGGAATTGACTGAATTACCGCTAAGCACAACTGGCCGAAAGCTTGCGAAGCTCATTAACGTATCTTGAGATGATATCGCCAGCGACCGACACGGTTAAGGTCGCGCGTCATTTGAAAATGCCGATCAAACACCGGTGAGAAATTCCAATCGTCTTCATCATTGACTGCGACGTAACCGTCTGTCTGCCAGACGAGAATTTGAAAATCGATCTCGTCCCCACGCGCGTCGATAAGCCAGTACTCAGGGATACTTGCTTTGTGATACGACTCGAGAAGCAACTTCTTATCTTTGGTGACCGAAGAGTTGCTGAGTACCTCGCAAACCCAATCTGGCGATCCACAAAGATCGATATGTTGACCTTCGGGCACAACGTCGAAAGGAGGAGGAGTCAACTTGCCGGATTCTAAAGTTTGCCAACTAGCAAACAATGCGTCGGGTTCGTTTGATATATTTGCAGATTCGTTCTTGAACCGAGCACCGTCTGGATAAAATTCTCCAAGGTCCTGTTCGTAAATAAATGGCACCAAAACGCCATAAATCACAGCCTTGATCTTGCTGTGTGACTCGTATCGTTCTGGACTCATGTCGATCAATATCCTTCCGTCCACGAACGTGATTCGGCCCTGCTCCGGAAAAGCTTCTGAGTAAGTCCACTCGGTAAAGCCTTCGAGCGTGTACGCCGAGGGTGGAATTTCGATCAGTCCTGCTGAGTCGCGATAGTCTGCGGTAGCCATACCCTAATTCTACCTTAAGCACATCGAATCGGCCAAATTGTGATTCGAACGGTACGACGAACTGCTAGTATTCGACGTCGACCCACTGTTTGGCTTTGCCGCTTTTGAGCACCGCGTCGCAGATGGCGATTTCGTTGTGCCCGTCGACGAAAGTGGCGAAGTCGCCCCCGGGGCGATCGCCGGCGATAAAGCCGTAGACGTTGCGGAACAAGTTTTTCGGCCCGTCTGGGTAGGCTTCGTTATGGCCGCCTGGATAGTGAGCGTAGTCGCGAGCCTCTTCGTACAGCAAGCTCGGATCCTTGAGCATCGTCTGATTCGGTCCGTCGCGGCGGCCAATCCACAGTTCGTTGGGTTTCTCTTGATCCCATGATAGTGCAGAGTTGCTGCCGTCGATTTCGTAGTACAGACGGTTCTTGCGACCGGCGGCACATTGGTTGACGGTGAGCACGCCGTGAGCGCCTGAGTCGAATTCCAGCAGGATCGACGCGTAGTCTTCGGTGCCGATTTCGACGTCTTCCAAATCTTCGGGCTTGAGGACCTTGCCCGCGTAGGTTTCCACTTCGACTTTGGGTCGTTTGCGCGTGGGGTGAATCGTCACGAGATCGGCCATCACGCGGACAATCTTCAGACCCGTAACGAACTGAATGAGATCGCACCAGTGCGAGCCTATGTCGGCCACCGCGCGCGACTCGCCGCTCATTTCGGGCACGAGCCGCCAGTTCCAGTCGGTGTCTTTGTGCAGCCAATCTTGCAGGTACGAGCCATGCACGGCAAGTACACGCCCCACATCGTCGTTGTCTTGGCACATCAGCCGGGCTTGCTGGACGAGCGGCATGTAGCGGTAGTTGAAATCGATCGCATGAACAACGCCTGCCTTTTCGGCGAGTTTTACCAGCTCGCGTGACTCATCGGAATTCATCGCCAGCGGCTTCTCAGACACGACGTGTTTGCCAGCGGCAAGAATATCGCGATTCACTTCAAAGTGCAGGTGATTGGGCGTGCAGTTATGAACGACCTGGATATCCGGGTCGGCCAACAGCTGGCGATAGTCGCCGTAGGACCTGGGAATCGACAGTTCCTTGGCCTTGGCTGCCGCGAGGTCGGAGTCTCGCTCTGCGACGGCGGCCACCTCGACATTGCCAAGCCGGCGAAGGGCCTCGACATGTGCGGGACCAATGAAACCAGTTCCGATGATGCCTGCGTTGATTTTTGTCATTTCGATTTCGTTATGAATTCTAGTTGCTTGGTAGTTAGCTCCTCACCTAACCTTTCCCCACGGGGGAGAGGGATCTGCCCATTAGTCGATTTGTTCGACGGCGGCCCAGCTGCCTGAGGCTTGTGAATTGTCGACCGCTTCGAGCACGGCCACGCATCTCACTCCGTCGAGAAAGTCAGGCGAGCAAGGCTTATCGTTGGCGATTGACTGGGTGAGGTCGTGAACGGCGTGGATAAAGCCGTGCTCGTAGCCCAGCATATGCCCTGGTGGCCACCAGTTGCTGACGTAGGGATGATCGCCTTCGGTCGCCATGATGCGGCGGAATCCTTGTTGGCTGCCAGCATCAGCTGTCGAGTAGTATTCCAGGTAATTCAGTTCTTCGAAGCACCAGACTAGCGAGCCTTTGGTACCGTTGATCTCGAAACGGTTGTGATTCTTGCGTCCGGGTGCCAGTCGTGTGGCTTCGAAGGTACCCGTGGCGCCATTGGAAAACTTCGCGAGAAAAATCGAAGTATCGTCGACGGTCACCTCCTCGGTGCCTTCACCGGCGGTTGCCGTTAATCCATCGGACGAGCCCTCGGCTGGGCGTTCGGTGATAAACGTCTTGGTCATGCCGACGACTTCAGCGATTTCGCCGGCCAAGAAGCGAGCAAGATCGATGCTGTGTGCACCGAGGTCGCCGTGAGCGCCAGACCCGGCAGCATCTTTGCGCAGTCGCCAGTTCATGGGAAAGTTGGGATCGACGAGCCAATCCTGTAGGTAGGTACAACGCACGTGGCGAACCTCGCCGATGTCGCCATTGTCGATCATCTGCTTTGCCAAAGATACCGCCGGGCATCGTCGATAGTTGAAATTAACCATATGTTTGACGCCCGCGTTTCGCACTGCCTCAAGCATCTTCTTGCCTTCGGCGACAGTAAATGTGAGCGGCTTTTCGCAATAGACGTGCTTTCCCGCAGCGGCGGCGGCGATGCTAATCTCTGCGTGCGTGTTACCGGGGGTCGAGACATCGACCACATCGACGTCGTCTTTGGTGACGGCCGACTTCCAGTCCGACGATGAGTTTTCCCAACCCCAACGATCAGCAAACTCGGCAACCGCATCGGCATTGCGTCCACAAACGACCTTCATCACAGGCTTCGTATCGAGATCAAAAAAGCGTCCCACTGTCGCCCAAGCCTGGCTGTGGGCTTTGCCCATAAATTTGTATCCGATAAGACAGACATTCAGACTATCACCGGCCATATTGGTTAGGTCCCTAAGAGAATTGGATGACTAGAAATCGCGAGCATCGCATTTTAGCAACTGTTGATCATCCGCAAAAGCGTTACGAACATGGCAAAATATGCGGCCTCAGCCTCGAGAAGACCACGAGAGGGCGGCGGACAGTTCCTGCCAAACACCTATACCACTCACAAGCGAGACACAAATCAGAATCAGTGCAGACAGCACACCGCCGACGAGCATCCACCATCGTGTGCGATAGGCAGGCGGAAGCTGAAAGTTGAGATAGAGCGCAGCCACCATCGATAGCGCTACAGCGACGTTCGTCGTCAGAAACGCGACCACGTGCGTCAATGTGTCGAACTTCACATCACTCCAAATAATTACTACCGCAGCCACAATGACATACGCCGACGACCAGATTTGTATCCGTTTGCGACACCAGCTTCGACTCGGCCAGATGGCGGAAGCAAAATCGGCAATCACACGCGAGTAGATCTCGGGAAACGCCTGCAAAGTACCCCAGAGTGCGATAAGCACGCACAAGTAGTAGACCCAAATTAGCGACTCGTGTACGTTTCGCCAAATGAATGCCTGATCGGTCAGCAGACTCCAGCCGGCAAACGCGTCGTCGATTTTGCCCGACTCGAGCAATGGGTAGATGACCGCTGCGCCTGCGATCATGAAAGACGCGCTCACGACCCAAAGTACGACGGCGCCACATCCAACATCCCACTTGAGCGGAGCGAGTGCGGTCCGCACGCGGCTTACCAATTCGGGGTCGTTGGGTAGATAGTCACCTGGTTGTCCCGCCGCGGCGCGCCGTCTGATTTCTTCGAGTTGAGGATGTGATGTCAAACCCCAACCGTGCAGCGAGATCCAACTCGCATAGACGATGTAGCCCAATACGCTGCCACCGACGTAGCCGAACGTCGTCACCAGGGTCAGCGCCGCGTTGTCGCGCGCAGACGCAGGTGCCCACGATGGCAGCTGGGGCAGCTGACCGAAAGTTAGCGTACCTTGCAGAACAGCGCCAAAATCGGGGCGCACAAGCAAGGTGCCAAAGATCGTGCCGAGCACCAGGATGCCACAAATGATCACTTGCTGTCGCTCGAGCTTTTCGTAAGTCAGCACCAAGCTAAATAGCGCCGCGGCGATGATAAACGCCGTGGTTAGGTAACGCTCGACGAATATTTCCTGGGATGCGTTGGCGGTAGCTGCCTCGCTGCTGAACAATAGGAAATGCAACAGATCGCCACACGGTCGAGCAATCGCAGCCCAGAGCGGACCTGCCGCCGCCATCTCGAGCAAGATGAGCACCACGAGCAGCCAGCCGCGTGGACCAGGCAGCCGAGCAAGACGATGGCTGATGGGCTCGCCGCTTACCGCTGTGTATCGACCCAGCAGATAGGTGACAAACACGCCTTTGACCAGCACACTCAGCAACACCAGCCATAGCAGGCCGTAACCTGCCCAGGCGCCAGCGCGGACAACGACAATGGTCTCGCCAGCACCTATCGCCACCGAGGCAACAATGGCGGCAGGGCCGAATACTGCCGCAACACGGCCCAGCTTACGCAGCGACCAAGGTTCTGCGAATACACCCTGGTAGGGCTCGGGCACGATTTCTAATGATGCGTCTGAGCGCTCGGTAAAAGCCATTCTCCGAGCATCGCCAGAATTAGCCCATTTGTCTAGTTGCCGGTGGGCGAGAATGTGACCGGCTGAATCGCCGGATCGACGCTGGGACGCGAGTATGCCACTGGCTCACCTAGCAGGCGCCGCAGTTCGCGCTCGAGGTTCGGGCCGCGCGCCGTCATATGCACCACGTTACCGTCCCGATCTACGAGAATCGCGCGGGGGATTCCTGTGATACCGTAGCGCACAGCCATCGGATGACGCCAACCGCGCTCAGACTGTTTGTCACTGTACATCGTGGGCCAGGGAATGCTCGTTTGCTTGATGTACGACTCAGCATCTTCGGGCGTGTTGTCCAAACTGATTCCTAACACCTCAAATCCTTTATCGTGATACGCCTGGTACATTTTGAGAATGTTTGGCACTTCGGCCCGACATGGCCCACACCAGGTGGCCCAAAAATCAACGAGTACCACTTTGCCGCGGTAAGACTTCCAATCGAGTTCCGACCCGTCGAGCAATGTTCCGTTGAGTTGGATCGAATTGCCAGGCAGTTGCAAACGCCGATTGATTCCTTCGAGCATGACCAGGCTTTGCAGGATTTGCGGATCATCACTTTTCTTGAAATGGGGAAGCAAATCGGTCATCAGTTTGCTGGCCAACTTCTCACCGCGCATATCGCCCAGAAAATCGACGACCGCCATCACCATGTCGATCTGGCTTGAGTTCGGTGACTGCGACGTGATGTACTTCGTGATGCGATCGACCAAAGCGGCTTTCTCTTCATCACCCCAGGTTGCCCACTGCGAGAACCCTGTCTCGACCATGAACTTCGCACCGACCGATTGGACATCCGCGCGCTCGTCGGCCAACGCTGCGTCGATCGCTTTCGACAGAAGCTCGCCAGTGTTTGGTTCGCCTAGTCGCTTCAGAATCTGCAGGCCTTGCAGCTTGAAGTAGTAACTCTGCATCGCCTGCTCGTCGGTAAGCTCTTTGGTCGGTAACTTGTCAGCAGCCGCCACGATTGTGCGTGCCACCTTGCGATAATGCGTTTGCTGTTCTTGCTCGCTAGTGCCAGTGGGCTCCATCTCGTCGATTTTTTGGACGAACTCGATGAGCTGCTCAAAGCTGGCCAGATCCTGTGGAATCTCAAACGTGTCCGCAGCTTCGTCAACGACTTCTTGTCCGTGGATTGCGTACGTTTGCCCAAAGGCGAAACAGCCTAGCAGCAACATAAACGTAGAACAGTGACAGGATTTGCCTGGGATCAAGATCGACATTCTGAACCTGGGTGTGAGGGGAAGTCGCGCTGCAGTGACAGAACCCTTGCGATGCAGCGAGGTGAGAATTTGGTCGGAAGGACATTGCCAGTCTGGCTGAGCCAGCTGCGGTTAGCTTAACAATTATGCGGCTCCTAGAGGTTGACGCAAGTTAGGCTGCGGAGCTTACGCTGACGTCACAAGAATCTGATCGCAAAGAACGCCGTGGCAACGCACGTAACCCGTTTGTTACCAAGCGCTAACTGCTAATAGTACGACCACCATCGACGGGCAGGCAGGCTCCCGTGACGAAGTCATTTTCGATGAGAAATACCGCCGCGTGGGCGACATTTTCTGGTGTGCCTGCATGCTTGACCAAGGTGCTTTCGATCGTCTTCTGCCGGTCCTCCTCAGACAAATCAGGAGGAAACACGACAGGTCCAGGCAAAATCGCATTCACACGGACAAGCGGATTGCGCTGGCTGAGCTCGACCGCAAACATCCGCGTCATCGTGGGAATCGCACCCTTCGACGGAAAGTACGCCGCGTATTGTGTGTAGGGTCGCGCGACCGCCCAGTCGCCGATATTAATCACGACCCCGCCGGTCGCTTGCTCGACCATCTTGAGACCCGCATGCTGACACCCGATAAACGAACCAAGCGTATTCACCTCAAAGTACTCTCGCACTTGGTCGCCGGTCACCTCTTCCAGCGGTTGCGGATAGTAGATCGCCGCACTATTGACCATAGCATCCAGTCGACCGAACTTGCTGGCGACCTGATCAATCATGCCGCGAGTCGCGCGTTCGTCACATAACTCGGCGGCGACGACTTCTGTTGGTACATCCAGCGAATCCGCCAGACGCTTGGCATCGTCCACCGAACGATTTGCGTGGATGCCGATCGCATATCCGCGCGCTGCCAGCGCTTCGACGATTGCCCGTCCCACGCGCACCGCTCCACCCGTCACCAAGGCTACTGGTTGCGCTGAATCGTTAGCCACGGCATCAATCCAAATGGTGGAACTCGGAAATGATTGACCACGCCTCTTGAGGAGAGTCGGCGAAACTAATCAGGTCGAGATGTTCGTCGGCGATCACGCCTTCGTCGGCTAGTCCCTGGAAGTTGATGAGGTTGTTCCAGTACTTCTCGCCGTACAAGATGATCGGGATCTCTTGCATCCGCCCCGTTTGTCGCAGCGTCAGCGTGTTGAACAGTTCGTCCAGAGTGCCAAACCCGCCGGGGAACACGACAAGTGCTGCCGCTCGCAGTATGAAGTGGAACTTCCGCAAAGCAAAGTAGCTGAACTGAAAGCATAGTTCTGGCGTGATGTACGGATTGGGTTCCTGCTCGTGCGGGAGTTCGATGTTGAGTCCGATGCTCTTAGCGCCCACCTCGAAGGCGCCACGGTTTGCCGCCTCCATGATGCCTGGTCCGCCTCCTGTCGCGACGACAAAATCGCACGCGCCGTCCTTCTGACAGGTTTTCGAGACCAGACGAGCAAATTCGCGGGCATCGTCGTAGAAATGAGCCTTCGCCAGGACACTCTCGGCCCGTTCCACGGCGCGATTGGCCCGCTCCTGCTCGGGATTCTTGGCAAGGTGGCGTTTGGCGACTGCCAGCCGCGACTCCGCTTGGTCTTTCGGCACCACTTGCGTGCCGCCAAATACGACGACCGTCGAGTGGATGTTGTTTTCGCGAAGCAGAGTTTCGACTTTTTGCAGTTCCAATTGCATTCGCACCGGCCGCTGCTCGCCGCGCCCTAAAAAGTCGATGTCTAGCTCCGCCAGACGATAACTGTGCGAGTTGAGGATCGCTTGGCGATTGCGTTCGACGGCTTGTTCTTCGTTCTTCATGGCAAGTCTAAAAATGGGTGGCGGGAAAACGGTGGATAAGAGCCAGCTACGCAAGCTCGTGGCTTTCGCCTAAATCAGGAACGTGAACGTTCCAACCGCGCGAGCCGCTGAGTTCGTCGGCGAAAGCCTCGGCGCTATCGACCTCGCCATGCGTGAGAAACACTTTACGCGGATCAGGCAGATCTTGTAGCCAACGCAGCAGCCCAGCGCGGTCGGCATGGCCGCTGAGACCAGGAACTTTCTCAACCGCGGCATTCACAGGTATGTCCATCCCGTGCATGCGAATTGTCTCCTCTCCATCCTGAATCCGCCTGCCGCGTGTACCAATGGCCATGTAGCCACCAAGCACAACCGTCGTACGTTTGTCAGGTAACCGACGCTTGAGGTGATGCACAATGCGTCCGCCCGTCATCATGCCGCTACTGGAAATGATTACGGCTGGGCCTTCGACGTGATTGAGGCCCTTTGAGTCTTCCACCGATTTGCAAAGGTGCAATCGCGGACCGCCCAGCACCTGACGATCAACCAGTTCACCTTCGCTCAGATCGTGATCGGCGTCGTGTTCCTTGTAAATATCTGTAGCGTTGCACGACATCGGGCTGTCTAGGTAAATCGGCAAGTCAGGAATGCGATTGTCTTTCTTCAGTAGCTGCAGCAAGTAGATGAGCTGCTGCGCACGCCCGATCGCAAACGACGCCATCAGCATAACTCCACCACGCTCAATCGATCGATTCACGACGCCTTCAAGCGCCTCGAGCAGGTCAGCCTCGGGATGGTCGCGGTTGCCGTACGTGCTCTCGCAGATCAGATAATCGCAAGGCGGCGGAGGCGCAGGGTCGTAGTACAGCGGTCCGTCGTAGCGACCGACGTCGCCGGAAAACAAGATCTTCATTGGTAGCTCTTGGTTGCGAATCTCAACTTCGATCATGTTCGAACCAAGCAGATGACCCGCATCATGAAATCGCATCCAGATTGGCTCGGCGGGCGAAAACCATTCGCCGCGGGGCGTCTCGCGAAACTGCTCGAGCGTTTGCTTGACGTCCTGACCGTCGTAGAGAGGCAGTGCTGGCTTGTGTTTGGAGAAACCCTTCTTGTTGGCGTACTTTGCGTCGTACTCCTGAATCTTGGCCGAATCGAGTAGAATCAGCTCAGCGAGCTTGGACGTGGCTGGTGTGCAGTAGACGCCCTTGTGAAAACCCTCTTTCACGACGCGCGGCAAGAATCCCGTGTGATCAAGATGAGCGTGCGTCAGCACGACAGCATCCAGTTGCTTCGCATCGAAGGGCGTTGGGTCCCAGTTCCGTCTGCGTAGCTTCTTGATACCCTGAAACATTCCACAGTCAATTAGCACCCGCGCGTCGTCAGCCTCGAGCAGATACTTTGAGCCCGTGACGGTACGGGCAGCCCCATGAAAAGTGATTTTCGCCATCGATGAATTCTCGTGGAGTAGAAAGGCCGATTCCGACAGCCATCAGGATAGCGAGATTTGCCGATCTGCAACACTGCGGATCGCTGACCGGTGCTTAGACAATCCCATGGAGCGGTCCGCCACTGGCCGCAAGCGCATCGACCCGACGCGAGATTTCCGGGTCTTCTTCAAGCACGGGAGCATGATGCGGTTTGACGCGTGCGTCGATTACCAACGCTCCACGACAACCCCAATGCTTGTCCTCGACAAAGGCGTCGATTCCGTAGATATCGCTCGCCGGATTCGTGCGAGTAAAGGTCGCCCAGATGAAGTTGCCGATCGATTCCGCGACAAATTGGCTGTCGTCGACGATCAACACCCAGCGAAACCGATTGATCGTCTCGTCGTCGCGAAGGCTGCTGCAAAACCGTTCGATCGGTTGGGTGACTTCTGCGCGAGAATCAACCCGTGCGCGTACCGAGATATCGTAGTCAAACGACGGCTTGGGGCAGCTAGGACCGGAAACCGCCAGTACGCCCGGCATCACGACTCGAGGATTATGAAACCCGTCAGGAAGTTTGAGTCCGCCAGATAACGTTGCCTCGAGATCGAATTTAGGCGGTCCGGCCGCGGCAATCACAACCTTCGACCCCGCATTGAGGCCGGCCCCCGAGTAATCGAGCGTATCGACGGTCGTCTGTGTGCGGAAATGCAAATCTCTCGTCCAATCGGCGCGGCGCAGGATATGCTCGATAAAGGCGGTCTCGTTATGGATGTCCAAATCCGGAGCATCGCCGTGCGCCGCAATCAGCAAGAACTTCGCCAACGAAAGCTGGCCCTGACCCAGAATCGCGTTCGCCTGCGTCAGTAGCTCTTGTGGTCGAGCAGCATCTAGAAATGGCATGTACCGTTCGCTGCCAATCGCAAACAGCAGCGGATGCACACCCGAGGCGTCAACCGCGTGAACGGCATGAACTCCTGGCAACACGACCGGAATCATTGGCCCCGTCATTTCGTGAATCAGCTGACCAAACAATGTGTCTTCCTGCGGCGGCCGTCCGACGACGGTAAACGGCCAAATCGCACCACTGCGATGATAAACTTTGTCGACCGTCATCACTGGAAAGGGATGCTCTAGGCTGTAATATCCTAGGTGATCGCCAAACGGACCTTCCGGAAGCAGTCGATCGGGATCGACCGTTCCACTAATGCAGAAGTCGGCATCCGCCACGATCGGCAGATGGTCACTCCGTCGCACCAACCCAACGCGTCGTCGATTGAGTGCTCCGGCGAACGTCAACTCGCTCATTCCCTCCGGCAACGGCATGACTGCGGCGACCGTCAGCGACGGTGGTCCACCGACAAGGACATTCACCCGAAACGGCTTGCCGGCACGAATCGCTGCTTCGTGATGCACGCCAATCGAGCGATGGATCTGATAGTGCAGCCCAATCTCTTCGTCTGGTTCGTATTCGTTGCCGCCGAGTTGCACGCGATACATGCCGAGATTCGACTGCTGCCAACCTCCTTTGTTGACGTCCTCGGTATAAACAATCGGCAACGTTACGAAGGGACCGCCGTCTGCGGGCCAGCTTTGCAGCTGCGGCAACTGACCGACGGTCGTTTCGTTCTCCATGATTGGACCCGACCGCACGTACTTTGGCAGCATCGTTAGCGCGTACTGCGGCAAACGCCAATACTGCCAGGGCCGCTTCATCGCGTGTTGTGGATTGGCCTTAACGTCGACCAACTGAGACACGGCTCGCAAGCCATCGCGAAAGATCAGTCGCGATCGCTCAATCGTTCCGAACAGGTTGCTGACCATCGGAAACTTGCAGTCGCGCACATTCGTGAAGAGTACTGCCGGCCCACCCGCTGCGAAGACCCGACGGTGGATTGCCGCCGCTTCGAGATGCGCATCGATCGGCGTGTCGATGCGAACGAGTTCGCCTTTGCTCTCGAGATCGTCGACGCAGTGGCGGAGACTGGCGTATCCCATGCGGTCCATTGGGCGGTTAAGGGCGGCTACAAACTACAGGCACAGGTAGCATACCGCCATCTCCAGGCTCCTGTAACCATCGTGCGGGTCCTGGTAGAATGATGAATGTGGGCTCTCGCATCGCGGGTGAACCGCTAGGCCTGAGGGAGCGTACTAGGTCGGAATGTGCGCTTTCCGCCGGTAATAGCAGCGCTGGCCATGGCTACTCGCTTTAAAATTACGTTTGTAGGGATTTAAGCCCTAGTTTCTGCGTTGATTTTGCGGCTCAAAAACTGGTGGAGTTTATCGCATGGCTTTAGAATAAGGACTGGGCGCGCGTCGATTGACGCTACCTCGTGAGGTCGAACGCCGATTTTGGCTAACAGAGTGATTGAGCATTACAGGACGCAGGGCAACTATGGGTCGAGACCGACAAGAGCAAGAAGAACGCATTCCAGAAATTGCAATCACCGGTGATCTCACCGAGCACGAATCGGAATTGACCGATCGCCTACTCGACATCGAGCCGGGCGGACAATGCACACTCTACTTCGACTCGCCTGGCGGCAGTCCGTACTGTGCTATGTCGCTGATGACCCTCATTCGGCTCCGTGGAATCCGCGCTACTGGCATCGTCACGGGCGAGTGCTCGTCGGCTGCTCTTTGGCCCTTCGCAGCCTGCGAACGTCGCCTGGTCACGGCTTATAGTATTCTGCTGTTCCATCCGATGAAGTGGCAAAGCGAAGAAAACGTTGGGCTTGCCGAAGCCGCAGAGTGGGCCCGGCACTTTGGCCAGCTCGAAAAAGACATGGACGACATGTTGGCAGATTTATTTGGTGTATCGCACGAGTTGATGAATAAGTGGATTAACCCAGGACGCTACCTCTCGGGATCGGAACTGGCGAACGCTGGACTGGCAGAGCTACTGACGACCGCCGAAATCCTCAACGCCAACGGAGTTATGGAACCGTTGCTGAGCGATGCAGATGCAAGTGAGCCGGGGCAATTGGCGAAACCAAAACTTAGGCGCGCACCGTAGCCAACACCGCCTCAGTCAGCACGTCCCGCTAGCGCTCTACCTGCTAGACGGTGAGAGGTGGCTCTTCGACTGCCAGACTTGCCAGCCGCTTCGCCGCATTGGTGTCGTCGTTCTCACGCGGCAAAAAAAGGCCGCGGATTTGTAGCCTTCGAATGACACCCTTCTCCAAGAACTGTCCGCCTAGTTGGCGCGTGATTGTGATTAGAGTCGCGTTGTCAGAATCATCGACTGCAAGCGCGCCGGGATCTCTCATCCGTGCGTGCTCTGCATAGCTCCACCCCGCGTTGGTTCCGCGCAACAAAATGCCCACTTGCAGTCCGCTTGCCAGTTGTGCGGGTAGATTCGTACGCACGTGGAACTGCGGAAAAGTCTCTAGCAGGCACGTTTGCAGTGAAACGATACCATCGAGTTGCACCACGTCGTCAGCTAGCAGACCTATGCGCCAGTAGACCTCTAACTCGAAGGGGCGTTCGTCGGTCTGAGCGTAAGTAACGACCAAATCTGTGCCGCGTACATAGGCGTCTGCGATCTCGTCGGTGCCACGAATCACGTGTTCGATGGGACAGACGCCCAAGGCAAAGCCTTCGACGTTAATGTCGCCGATCCTTATTTCGGCGAGACCATGAGCCGGGTCGAGCAGGTTAACGACCGCCCCAAACTCAGTGGCACTGAATCTTGCGTGGTGACCGTCCAATGACCAGAAAACAGAATCCTTAGATTGCGCCATGCACTGATTGTGATCCACCTGTAGGCTGGCCACAAGCGCCCAAGACATCCCGATCGGCCTACTGCACGTGGCGCTGCTCGAACTTCCAAGCTCAGACCGTTGGCAATTCCATTGGAACTGCTAGCGCAATAAAAAACCCCGCCGAACACCGAGGTGTCGCGACGGGGCCGGAACAGAGAAGAGGCCGAAGTGTCTGCTGTGGGGGGATGATAGAAATTAGGCAATTGCCTGCCGCAAATCAGCAGCCGGGAATTACTTGCAGACTCCTAAGCACTTCTCCTTTCATTCATACATGATCATACTCATTTGGTTCGCCGTGTCCAGCTTTCTGTGAAATTGTTTACGAAAAAAATACGAATCTCAGCACCCGCTAATGGTCGAATCGTCGTTATTGCTTGCTAAACTTAGTGTTACGACAATCGGTTTGTCACGCGAATTCGTTAGCACAGTCGAGAGTTTATGCCTTCTGCGGAAGAATTACTGGCCACTTGCGAGCAAGCGGCGCGAGCGGGTGCGCAAGAGCTGCTCGATTGGAGGGGCCGTTTTGCCGCCACAGAGAAAGCCGCCAGAGACTTCGTGACTGACGCGGATCTCGCCTCCCAGGCGGCAGTTCGGGCGGTTATCGACGGCGAATATGGACTTGGCATGGATTCCGAGCACGGGTTTCTCGGTGAAGAAGATCCCGATGCCAGCCAGTTGCAAAAGCCCTATTGCTGGGTTGTTGACCCGCTCGATGGAACCACCAACTACGTGCACGATTTCCCGTGCTTCGCGGTTTCGGTGGCCGTCACGCGACGCGGTGAGCTAGTCGCTGGTGTGGTTCTTGACCCGCTAAGGAATGAGTGCTTTCGCGCAGCAAAAGGGGTGGGCAGCGACCTAAACGGCCAGAAGATAGCGACCAGTTCGGCAACGACGGTCGCTCAGAGCTTGGTCGCTGTGAGCTTTCCGCCTGATTTGGCCGCTAATTCGCCAGATCTGCTTGCATTCACTCAAATTGCCACCCAGTGCCGTGCCGTCCGGAGAACCGGTTCGGCGGCCCTCAATCTGGCCTACGTCGCAAGCGGCCGCCTGGACGCGCACTGGGCACACGCCATCCACCCGTGGGACGCTGCCGCTGGCATGCTGTTAGTTCGTGAGGCGGGCGGAATCGCGACAGCTAGCCGCGGCGGGCCATTCTTGCTTGAGCAAGGTAACTACGCGGTGGCGGCGACTACAGAGCTTCACAGGGCTCTGCTACCGCTCATCAGTGCCCGTTCCTAAGAGTTGCTCCCCAAGATCTTGCGCCACTCACGAATGGCTATTGATTGGCCGAGGCGGTGTTTACAATAGAAGCTCCTGCCCCGTTAAACCTCTTCCAACGCCTCGGGTTGCGCTTTCGTCCGGCACGATTGCGATAGGCTCTGAGCATATTGACTCTGAATGGGACACTCGTGCGTCACGCGCTGACATTCTGCCTGATGCTATCGCTAAGCGCTTTGCCAGCGCTCCGCGAAGGGCATGCCCAAGAAGCTTCCGGCGACGCGGCCATCGCACAGGCCAGCGATCAGCCCAGCGTTACGGCGACCGTGAGCGGCGAAGGCTCCTCGCAAGTTAGCGATGCGTCAGAGACTAACTCAGCCCAGACCGAAACCACAGATCCCAAAGCTGGAACTGCGAATGTCCCGATCTCTCCGATTCTCACTCCACAAACTCAAAACGAACGCTTAGCTGCTCCAGACGTTTACCTGCTGCCCGACAAGAAAGGCAAGCTACGGAAGGTACTCGGATTCCGCTACGAGGACTTTTTCGACGCCTGGCGACGTGGCGATGGGGGCAAAGTGCTGACGCCGCCCCGCTACGTAGTCGATTCTTGGAGCGTAACCGCCGAAGCGACGCTCTCGAACGTTAACGCCGTCATTCGATTCGAGATCAAGACAGAGGCTACTGGGTGGATCGATATACCTATTCAGTTACCAGAACTCATCTTGCAAAAGGTACGAATTGGCAATCAAAAGGCCGGCGAGTGCCTCGTTTTCGATCAGCAGCGGCACGGCTATGTCCTTTGGCTGCGCGGAGATGTAGCAGCGAATAGATCCGTCGAGGTCGGTGGCATTGTTAAGCTGTCGCGTGGCAATGGATCGCAGAGTTTACAGATGCATCTGCCGCGTTCGGTCACTTCTTCGTTTGTGGCTACCGTGCCGGTCTCGACCGCTCGATTCGAAGCTTCGCCCGAGTTGACCATGGAAACGCTTGAGGGCGAGGACGGTAGCACAGAGGTACGATTGCGTGGGCAAGCGAATCCGTTGCAGCTTACTTGGTCAGTCGATTCCGCGACTGCCACCGACGACAGAACAGCGATCGCCGTCGAAACGGAAACCCTCGCACATGTCGACCGGCGCAACGTTGCGTACGACGCAACGCTCCGAGTGGACAGCTTCGGTCGGCCAATCGATCGCCTGCGAGTCCGTCTGCCGCACGGCTCCACGCTCAAGAAGCCTACGCCGGGCACCAAGTATCAGATCCGACAGATAGATACGTCGGGCGATCAGGACCAGCATCAGGAGGTCGAAGTTCGATTGCTTGAACCGACCACCGAGCCATTTAGCGTCAAACTCGTTGCTGAGCGGGCGATCGAGTCGTTCGGAGATACTACCGAGTGCCGGCTAGGCGGCTTCGACGTTTTAGACGCGTTCCAACAATCTGGGACCATCACGTTACATGTTAGCGATCAACTACAAGCCTACTTTGATTTGTACGGTGAGATCGAACAGATCCCCTTTGACGATTCGGCCGTCACTCCCGAAGATCGCTTTGCCCTTGGTCGGTTTCGCTACGCCCGATTTCCTTGGCAGGTGGTCGTGTTCACCTCGCCACGTCAGCGCCGCGTAAGTGTTCAGCCGGACTACGAACTTACCATCGACGCCGAGACGGCGCGACTGAGCGTTGCATACGACTACCAGCTCACCGGTGCGCGGATGTTCTCGCTGCGCCTGGACTTGCACGGCTGGGAACTGACCGACGATCCGATCGACGCTGGCGGCGCCGTCGATCTGACGCGCATCGTCGAACGACACGAAGGTGTACTGATCTTGCCGCTCGTCGACGAAAACAGGCAGCAGTTTAGCGTCAATCTCGAGCTTGAACGTAGTACTCAACTGGGAGAAAATATCCTGCCGCTTCCCGAGCCACTAGATGCGTTCGTTGTCGAGGGGGAACTCGCGGTGGATGCCCCGGAGTCCGTTCAGGTCTCACCGCAGCCATCTCGGATGATCGGCCTCGGGGCGATCGCTACCGCATCCTCACCAGACGCCGATGCCTCTGCGACTGAGAGCGCGGGCGATGGCCTGCGCTTGCACACATTTCTTCCTCAACCCACGTTTGCCGCTGAAATCTCGCGGCGACCGCTCGATCTGACTGCTGAGCTGAATGCCAGCGCCGAGGTAAGTGTCTGGCAAACTCGTGTTCGTCAGCAGATTCTCTATCAAGCGAAATACCAATCGGTCTCACGGCTTGTGCTGCAAGTGCCGGATGCACTTTGGTCGAATGACTCGCTGAAGCTGAGCTTTGAAGGAGAGGAACTGCCGCTGACACTCAATGCTGGCGCGGATGACGATGCAGCCTTGCCTGCTGACGAAGATCGAGAAGATGTGCGTGGCTTACGTGAGGTTGTCGTATCGCTTCCACGTGCAATGCAGAATGAGATCGCCATTGATGTGGAATACGAAATTGCGACGCCCGAGTTGGTCGTCGCTGAACTGATCGCGTTTTCGCTACCGCTTGTGACTCCGGTTGAGATTCCGGTTCGCCAAACCGTGGTTGTAAGTCCCACTGAGCCGGTTTTGACGACATTAAATCAACGCTCCGGAGCCGAAGAGTGGAAGGTCGAAACGCGCGATTCGACGACAGAAAACGCGGCCCGCGGGCTGACAGTAACTGCGTCCGGAAGACCCGCGTTCTTGTCGCTATTCGCACAATTGGACTCGGTCGATCGTCGACAACTGGCCACACTGGATCGTGCTTGGATTCAGTCATGGATCGCTTTTGGCCAACGCCAGCAGCGAGCAGTATTTCGTTTCAGAACTCCACACGAT
>JBCDBK010000039.1:0-40483 GCA_039184115.1 Planctomycetota bacterium
GCGAATAAAACCCGAGCGAAGTATCGGTCCACGATAGCCGACCATCGAAGTAGGCGAGCTGGTTAATGGTGTCGGAACCTGGACCGGCGGCAAGTTCGGCCTCGGTGATCACCGCTGTCAGCGTCCCGGCCGGGTCGGACGGGTCGAACGACAAGATGTAATCGGAGTCGGTCTCGTAAAAGTAAACGAGTCCGTCCGGCGCTTTGAAGATGTCTCCAAAACCGGCCGTGCCGTCGACGTCGTCTGTTGCGGCCTCGACTTGGGCCTCCGTCAGGACCGTCGAACCGGTGTTGGTGGCCGCGTCCCAAGCGACGAGCGAATCGCTTGAGTTGCTACCCAAGTAAATCGTATCGCCATCGACGCCAATACCGCCAATCGACGTGCCACCAAGCAACGCATCCAAGTCGGCCGTATTGATTTCCACCGAAACGGCATTGCTCGGAGAGATCACCAGCAGCTGATCGCTTTGGCTTTCGATGCTGTAGATCGTGCCGTCGGCTTGAGTCTCAAACACGGCGCTGACATTCGCATTAACACCGGCGGCAGCATCAATCGCCGCTTCGGTGACGACTTCGGTGACCGCGCCAGTGCCAATGTTGATTTCGTAGACGTTGTTATCGAAGAAACTGACGAAGCGGAGCACATTGCCGACCACAGCCACACCATTGCCGGCCGCAAGATCGAAGGTTGAACCCGTCAGAGCCCAATCCGCCGGTGTCGATACGGTCGAGAAAGCTCCATTGAAGGCCGTGACACCGCCAACATCGGCAGACGAAGTATCACGCAGAAAGGAATAGGCCGTAGTGCCGTCTGTAGCGACGGTCTCCAGGAAAGTCAGCGATGCGTCGCCGTTGGCAGCGTCTGCCTCGTTGAATACTTCAAAATAGCCAATCGCCATAGCCTGACCGGGCAGGCACGCAATCAACGCGATCGCAAGGAAACGGAACTTTGTGGTCGAACTCATGAGCTTGTCTTTCTGCTTCGAGGACTTGGGCGGGACGTTGGGCGTTGGCTCAGTTGGCCAGCGATCCCGTGCGCGGCAGCCCGCTGAGTCCCCTTTACACAGCGAGCGGCGCAGAATGTATGAACGGTTTAGCCTGTATGTTGTGCCCTTGACTTTCAAATGTCAATTAATTTGCACATCTCCGTCCGAAATAGTTTTGTCTCGTCGCACAACCTGGTATAGTGTCACGCTGGCGCACGGTTCATCGTTCGGACAAATAGGCGTGCGACGGGGGATCTTGTGCGACTGAAGCTGATTCGCCAGCCTCGAAGTGTTGGGCATTTGGTGCGGTTTTTAGGACCGCTGGGAATCAACAATACACGCATCGGCGTCTCTCACATGCGAACGAAATCCCGCACGCATCATCCACTGGGTCCTCTCGCTCCGAACAAATCTCTTGGCTTTACCCTGGTCGAGCTGCTGGTCGTGATCGCGATAATCGGCGTGCTTATCGGCCTGTTGTTGCCTGCAATCCAGGCGGCGCGCGGATCGGCGCGGTATGTCACCTGCACCAACCATCTGCGGCAAATCGGGCTGCTCACCATCATGTATCGGGACACCCACAAGGGAAGCTTCCCGCATCCGATTGACGATCTGGGTGGCTTCGCATTGCAGAAAAAGCGACCTGCCGATCTCGAAGACGACGAGCAAGCAATCTTCGAAGACGAGGAATACGTTACGGTTACCCGCGGCAGCAGTAACTTTCGTGTCGCACACGAACGCTTGTGGCCCGAGTCAAACCGCTCGTTACCCGAGCGATATGGCATGGAAGCAACCTTGGTTGGCGACGGTTATATTGCTCCGCAATCGGGTATTTTCAAATGCCCTGATCTTTCTCAGATGAGCGAAATGTGGGGCGTCAGCTATGCCTATAATGCGAAGGTAGCAAAGTATCTATTGAAGCCGCCGGTAGAAGACCCCGAAAAAATGTCCAAGATTGCGTGGGCCTGGTGCAATACGCTGAGCCTGCCTGCGCAAAGCGGCTGGCGAGTCGACGGTGTCGGACTAACGATTCGAACCATGACTCCAAACGACCCGTTTTATCCGATTTACAAAGACCTATTTCAGCGTCCCCACCCCAGACAAGGCGAGTCGGGCTGCGGTCAGAATACGCTGTTCTTCGACGGGCACGTCGAGTACGTCAGTACGGTTTGTTTCGAGTTGTAATCGTCGGAACGTTGCAACTCTCACTTGAGTGCGGAACGAGTTTCGCGGCCAGCGGTCTGTCGCGCAGTTCGCTGAGAAGAGATTATGAACCTTTCTTGCCGAAGCAGTCGCCAGTCTTGTGTCTGGGCGTCCGTCCTCGTTGTTGCTTTGGCCACGATTTCTGAAACGTTGGCACACGACCAGTTCGTTTTCTACTTCCCTGGCACTACCGCCGGCGTCGGAGATATCGGTTCGGTAACGTTTGATTCTAATGGCGACTTTTGGGTGATCGGCCGCAGCCCGATCGTCGCTCCGATTCCCGTACCGCGAATCAGCAAACTGACAGACAACGGATCCGGCTGGACTGCCGATCCGCATGTGCTCGACGAGGATCTCAGGTTCTTCTACCGTTCCGTCGATCTTGAGTCCGGCCTGGCGGACGCCAGCTTGGGCGGTCCTTCGTTGGGGACACCAGCAAGTTTTCTGCTCAATCCAGCGCCGCTGACGATCACTATTCCAACGGGCAGTGGGGGCACGACACAGCGAACGTATCAACCTGGCGAACTCGCGTACATCAGTGATGCGATGGGTCAGCTTGCCGAATTCGACGGTACGCCGCTGCTGGACGCGACCAAGAAAATTGTGCGTTATGACCTGCGAAAAGTAGATAACCCCAATGGCACCGGCGTTAGTGGACCGACCAATCAGCAGCCAGACTTTGCCAACGCAGCGATTACCGACGGGTTCGGCAATACGATCAGCTTCGGCGCAACTGGCTTCACAGACTTTAACGATGCGTTTAGCGTCGTGATGAGCGAGCAAGACTTACAGGATGCAGTCGCGGCTTCGCTGTCTGCCGATTTTAACGGCAGCGTGCAGGTGAGCGGTTTCGACCTAGATATTTGGCAGAACAACTACGGCAATCCCGCCGATGCGTCGACGGGCGACGCCGACGACAACGGCACAGCCGATGGCTTTGACTTTGTTACCTGGCAACGCCAATTCGGCTTGCGTGACGGCGGCAGCGACAACTTCGGTCGCTCGTTCGCCTGGTCGAGCGATGGCCAATCGCTCTACGCGGTGGACGCCGGCGCAAACACAGGTGGCATCTACCGCATCGACGCGACGGGCGAAACCCCAGCCCAGCGAATCTGGATTGATACGCGGAGCACGGACGACGGCAGTCGAATCAATAGCGAGCCTGCCGTCGTGCATACCTCGGTGCGGAACTTTGATCCATCAAACACCCTAGCTGGCGATCAAATCGTGGTCGAGGGTTCTTTGATGGGGCTCAACAACGGCGGAGTGAACGTTTATCTCGATACGGGCGAAGCGACCGTGACGCGGCTGACGCCGCTGTTCACTGAGCAGGAGTTTCGCGATTTTGCCGAGTACGTCGGTGACAGCGCTCCGCAGTTCCTCTCTCTTACCGCTGACGCGGTCGGAAACCTCTACTTTCACGAAATCGGCACCGATGGAATTTTTGTCTACGACACCGAAGGCAGATTCGCAAAGATCGCCAGCGAGGCAGAACACAACGAGTTCCAAGTCGCCAACGGCGTTGGCCGTAACGATACTGTGCTCGACATGCAATTGCGTACCTCGAATCTGCCAGGTTTTCCAGTCACCGAGATCATCTACACGGACGACACGCTCGATGCTCCTGTGGGTGTGCTGGCCTATAAAATTGGCGATTTCGATCGCGACGATGACGTGGATGCCGATGACTTCTCACTGTTTTCTGCGGCACTCGCCACCCGCGGTACTCCAGCCGGAACCGAAAACAATAAATTCGACCTCAATGGCAACGCAGAGTTGGTATTTGACGATGAAGACCAGCGTTTCGAACACCTTTCCAATGGTCGAGTGGTGGTAGACTGGAAAGACGTGAAAATACTACAGCAATTCACTGACATCGAAACCGGCGATGCCAACCTCGATGGTCTCGTCGATTTTGCGGACCTCGACATCATGGCGGCCAACTATTTCACGCTCGGCGGTCAGGCGGAAGAAACTTGGATCGATGGCGACTTCGCCAGCATCGATCCCGATTATGCATTCGATGCGATCGACGCAAATCTGGTCGACATGACCGACCTGCAAGCGATTGCCGATACCTGGGTTGAGGTGCTCGGCCAGTCGCCGGTCACCGAAGTCGAGGCCGATGCCCAAGGTTACACGGGGCAGTTCCGTACTGATCTGTTGGCCGCTTTCGCCGCAGTCGGCGCACTGATCGCTGACTTCAACGGGGACTTGGTCGCTGACGGCGCGGACTTGCAGATTCTTGAGGCGAACTATGGCACCGCTGCGGGCCCCTCCCTGGGCGACGCCAACGGCGACGGGTTAGTCACCGGAAGCGACTTTCTCATTTGGCAGCGCGAAGCGGCCGCCTCCATCGCATTGGTGGGAGCCTCGAGCGCAGCGGTTCCAGAGCCATCGACCATCTGCCTGTGTCTCTGCGCGCTCGGCAGCGCCGCGATTCGCCGCCGCATTTGATTGCCCGTTAGTCGGGCGCCGTCCAGTCGATTGGTGTCTGCTGCCGAATCAGCGATTGGAGTTGCCCAATGTCTTGGTAAGCTTCGCGCGCTGACTTACTCGATTCGGCCATGAACGCGGCTGCCACACCCGCGGCGGTGCCGGTCGACCATTCGATCGGGTGGAGTCGCGTGGCGGAATTCGCCAAAAAGCTCTGAGCCATCGTCTTGCCCGCGACTAGCAAGTTGTCGAGTTGGTAATGCGTCAGCGCACGAAACGGAATGTGGAAGGGCAGGGTATCGTGCTTGCCTGAATAGTGCTTAGGCATTTTACAGTTCGACAGCGGGTGAATGTCAGCAGGGTAAGCGCCCAGCGCCACGCGGTCGGCAAACTTCGTACCCGTTCGATCGCTTGCTGGACCGGTGAGGTCGTCAAACTTCAGGATAAACCGATCCAAACCAATCGATCGTCGCGTGTCTCGAATGTACGGTAACTTTGCCAAACCATGACCTGTGCCGAGTTCGTCACCGGCTAGTGAAAACTGCTCCGGCAGAAGCGGTGGAGGCGCGTGTTGCCGAAACCAATGATGCCAGCCAATTGCCCGCTGCTCGGCACCCGCAAGTACTGCGAGGTTGACGCCGCCGCGCCAGTCGTCTGCTTCTTCAGCGGTTGCTTCTCTCGACTTGAAGAGATAGCCAAACGGATAGTCGTTACCGCCTTGCCCCTGTTGCGGAGAGTACCCCCAATTCTGCAAGCACAAGTCGCCGGCCGCTGGCGGCCCTTCGCCTCGCACCCGACGATAGGTCCAGATTAGCTGCCAGGCATTGTCTTTTTCCTGATAGTCGCCTAGTCCCAACCCCTGAACATCGGGAAACTCTTCTGGCTGTTCGACGGATTTTTCATGTAACTTTTGAATCAGACAGTACACGATCGATTGTCCGCAGCGATCGTCACCTCCGGGCAAGCCCTCCACGTCCTCGGTGCCTTGCAAGTACTCCGCCCCAGACAGCGCCAAGACTTCTCCCCAATCGGTCGCGTCCACGAACACCGGAGGATTCCGACGGTCACTGCCGAATGTGATCACTCGCTTGTTGAAGTGTGACGAGTCCGATTCCGAGTACCAATCGTGCAAGTCTTCTGATGGTAACCGATCGTAACCGCGACCGTCCTTGACCGACCGCTTAACAGCCGTCAGCGATACGAGACGCGAGCCCGACGCATCGAGTTGAACGCGTTTAACGACGGTCTCCAGAAAAACGACCAGGTTGTTTTCTACGTCACGCTGCATGGGCAGCAACTGGGTCTCCAAGTAGAGCCTTGGTCGAAAACAAAATCTACTGACCCAGCAGTCGCCACAATCGCTCATGGTTTGCAAGCTGCTGAGAAAATTCGGTGTCATGTTGCGCGGATCACGTGCCCACTGCGAGACATTCAGCAGTTGTTTGCCCGTTTCGGCATCCTTGATCTTATGCCACGCCTCATCGACGGCAGGAACGCCGCTGGACGTCAGCTGACCGCCGACCCAGTCCGTCGGTTCGAGTAGCGCCGTTCGCGCTCCGCTTTTGGCGGCCGCAACGGCAGCGGCGAAGGCAGCGGTCGAACCCCCGGCGATCACCACGTCGAAATCGTCGTGTGATAGGACATCCGCGTAAGCCACGCCCGCAGGCGATCTGTACGCGACAGTGTGCACTAAGCTCGTGACCGCTGCTACTAGCCAGACAAGCACTCGTGCCGATGGACGCAAGATGACGGAACTACCGCAGTTGATTCGTAGATTCATAGCATTACCAGTCTCAAACGCGGTCCATGGCAACGTCGTCGGAATATGTCTGGTCGACTTGCGATGCTTCCATGCGACCAACATGCCAACTAAACAATCGAGCAAACACCAATCCGCCCAGCGCAGCACACGCAGCCAACCCAAGCGCACGTCCGAAGTTGCCGACGACAAGCTGTGACACGGCCAGCACGGCCGCCGCAATCCATGCCGTCCCAATTGCGGCCGTCAACAGCCCGCCAATAAAAAGGTAGGGGTACGCCTCACTCGCATGGCCGCCACTCTGCTCACGCAATCTACGGCGCACCGGCCCCCAAGCCCCCAATGGTCGCGCACGACGATAGAAGTCGTCCAGCGTCGCCTCTTGCTCGGGCGGAAACAAGAAGGTCGCTCCAACCCAAAGAATCGTCGTCAAGCCGATCGAAATCGCCGCCTGCAGCATGTCCATCGCGTAGCCTGTCGACGTGCTAACTGCAATCTGTTCTTGCCACCACGGCCAGAGTGGCAGTAATCGACTCAGCCCGAGATAGACAACCGGGCCTCCGATCATGGCCGCAATCCATCCCTGCAGATTGACCCGCCACCACCACCATTGTGCCCAGTAGAAGGCCGCGCTCGACGCGAACATGCCGGAAATTACTACGGCAATCTTAATCAGCGAGTCTGCCTGGAACATGACTAGTACGCCAAAACCCAACACAACCAGCATGACGAGCCGGCCAATCCACACGCAAGTGGCCGTCGATGGGTCGAGGGCTCTCACGCGAGGAAAAAGCTGACGCAGAACATCGTTGACAATTGTTTGCGATCCGTAGTTCAGATGGCTATCAATCGTGGACATCACGCTGGCCAATAGCGCCGCCAGAGCAACTCCCAGCAATCCCGCCGGCAGGTAGTTCTGCAAGAGCGTCCCATAGATTTTCTCACCTTCACTTGAGGTCGCGTGATAGAGCTCCGGCTGGTTCGCCAACACCCCAAGCACTGGCAAGGTCAGCAGTAGTAGCATGGTGAACAATCCACACGCCGCCCAAACATGGACCTTGGCTGCTTCCTGGGCCGATCGAGCTGAGAACAAGCGTTGCCCATCCAAGTCGACACTTCCACCGCGTCCGATCGTGGGGATGACCAGCCATGCAACGACTAGCAGCGGCCCCAGGTGTTCGTGGCCGGGTACCGGGAGGACGGAGAGAATCTCACTCTGCTCCTCCGGGTGGGCAGCCTGAACTGCCGTCGCTAGCCCAGTTGGGCCTCCGAAATCTCTTAGAACGGCGATCAACAGAAAGATACTGGCTAATACAATCACTAGTGACTGCAACACGTCCGTAATGACGACACCAGCGAAGCCTGAAATCCACACGTAGGAAATTAGAACCGGCAGCACGAGCGCAAGCGTCGTCGCTTTGCTCTCAAACCCGAAGATCGGGCTAAATATCTTATGCATACCGAGCAGACCAGCGCCCAACCACGGCACCATATTGATTGCCACCGAAAAAAGTGCAGACAGAACACGCACAGCCTTTGCACCCCGTCCGCCGAATCGCAGAGAGTAAAACTCGGGACCCGTGTGAACCTTGAGATGCCACCAGCGAACGGCGAATAGCAGCGAAACCAGTAGCCAAGCAAACGTAAATCGCGACAGATAGTACCAGGCGACCGGCAGTCCAATCACGACTGTCAACCCGCAATACAATGGCGCGACATCGGCATTCATCGCTGTGACGGCGTAAGAGATACCGTTCATCCAGCCGGGTATCTTTCGCCCCGCCAGATAAAAGCCCTCTTCGTCAGATGACGTGTTCATCATGCGGCTGGCGATGATACCAATCGCGAAACTCGCGACCAAATAGACCACCATCACAGCAATATCCAGCTTGTGAGCGGACGCGTAGTCCATGAAACCCTGATTCGAAGAGTCTAGTTTTCGGCGAGGCTGGCTGCTTGTCTATTGACTTCGGTCGCCTCGTGATTCTCACGACTGCATCGGTAGACGGCGTCGACAATTCCTTGCGTGATGCTTGCCTGTCGATGGCCCGCCTGCCGCAATATGCGCGATTCGATGCAGCTGCGGAAATCGAGGTATTGATCTAGGAAGAAGTCGTTGTCCGCAACGGCGAGAGACTCGTCGACGACTTTGCCCGCCTGCTGCTTCGTCAGTTGTACCTCTTTGCCGAACAGTTCGAACGCGAGTCCCCCTTCCGGTCCACACACAGTCACGCAGGACGTAGGCATGAACTTGTTCGGGTAGTTTCCCGCCCAGGCGACGTGCAGATCGAGGACCGCTCCACTCGAAAATCGGACCAAGGCGTGCGCTGCGTCCTCGACGTTGCAAACGCCAGTCAAGTCGGGCGGACCAGACCACATTTCCTCATACGCGTAGCCCTCCATCCGCGCTCCGAAATTTGAGAATGTCTGTCCGTGAACTTCAGCCACTTCCGGAAAGTCGAGCAAATACAGCGACAAGTCGATCAGATGTACGCCAACATCGATCAACGTGCCCCCACCCGACAAGTCACGGTTGGTAAACCAACGCCCCAATCCCGGGACGCCGCGCCGGAGAAACAGCACCGCTTGAGCGAAATAAACTTCTCCCAATGCGCCAGCGTCGATCAGACTCTTCGCCTGCTTTCCTACACCAGTGTACCTATGAACAAAACCGACCTGTAGCAACTGCCCGGTCGCGTCGACCACGGTGCCTATTTCCTCGCATTCCGTTGAGTTCAATGCCAGCGGCTTCTCAACCAGAACATCCTTGCCGGCGTTCAGCGCCGCAATGGCGATCGGCTTGTGCATAAAATTTGGCACCGCGATCACGACCGCAGCGACAGACTCGTCAGCCCACAGTTGGTCGGGCGTAGCGGAGTAGACCGCGTCAAACTCGTCGGCGAGTAGGGCGCCCGCCTCAGCGTTGATATCAACCACGTACGCTATCTCATCTTCAGCGGCACGTATTGCTTCTGCATGTTTTCTGCCGACAGCGCCGCCGCCGATGATTCCAAGCTTCATGATTGCTGCACTTTCTTACCAACCCAATGCGGCGCCGGCACCGGATTAGACGGCCCAGTCTTGCCAGACAGATCAAGGAACTTACCGGTCAGTTCTGCTTGTAGCGCAACGTCCAAGATTCGGCGAACTGCCAGCGTTTCGCTGCGATCGATCAACGCTTCGCCGTGGTCGAAGAAGTCCAGGATACTAGCAGCCGCATCGACGAAAAGACTTTGGTCATCCACCACAACATGTCTGTAACCTTTCGCATCGACAAGCGTCGCCGCGAACGGTACCTCACCGCGCTGGTTAAAGTCGATGATCGCAGTGCGTTGGCCAGAGAAATTAAGGACGAAGCGTGGATGATCGTCCGAACCCAATCTCATCAGCCCCTCCACTTCAGCTCCTAGGCAGCTGACAGCAAGTTCCACCGGGTGAATTCCGTACTCTTCAAAGCTGGGGCCCGAGGAAGTGATAAACATTCCCAGCAGCGGCGAATCACCACGACTTGCTGCCTCAGGCACAGCGCTAGCGCGCAGGGCGGACGTCGACTGAATGGCAATCCCATGCTGATCTGCTAGAGCAAAAATCTCCTTAGCAATCTGAATACTTGGCGCGAACGTCTTGTCCACAAATGTCTGCTTGCCAAAGGGAAAGACGTCTCGGCACAGCCCGAGATGCAGTTCTGGATTCGACGGAGCAAGCACAACAAAACAGTCGACTTGGTCAGCCAACTCGGCTAACTCGACGTAGAAAGGGAGATCATGCCCATCGGCCCAGTCAGCACTCACAACGGTGTCGATCGCGGTGGCACCAGCTACTTCGTATCCTCGGTGCGCTAGCGGTCCGCGCAGCGCAGACAAATAAACGTCCGCGTGGAAGTTATCGAGTCGGTAATCAACAAAGCCGATTCGTTTGCTGAGCATGTGGCGAGCTATTCAAGTGGACGGGTGATAAAGCCGGCACAATCTGCCGAGCGGCAGCCGGTCGTTTCGGGTGTCGTGATCGGCAAACGCCGAACGTGTCGAACGGCTAGCCAAGCAAAGCACTCGGCCGCCATCGTACGTGGGTTAAGGTTTCTCTCGTCAACGTTGTTCACGTCATCGAAGTGGTCACCAAGCATTTTGATGATCACTGGATGCTTACTTCCCTGGCCAGTCAGCCAAAGGACGTTCGGCAACTTCGGCAGTTTTTTGACCACGCGGATAAAGGCCTCGACGGTGATCGCACAAAGCGTGGTCGCACCGTCCTGAACGCTCAGACCTGATACGTCGATGTGATCGAACTGATGCAAGTCTGCTGCCTTGGGAAGAGCGCGGCGAAAAAACGGGGCCTTCATCGCCTCGCGCAACACAATCTGGTCGACTTGCCCCTCACAGGCAATCCTGCCATCGAGGTCATCGGGAACTTCCGCCATTTCCTGCACCCACTCATTCAAGAGCCCAACACCAGGCCCCGTCGTTCCTGCGATGATCTCATTCTCTTCGCTTAACCAGGTGGCGCTCGCCACGGACCCCAAGTTGACCATCAGTGCCGGACGCGGCTCGTTTGCCATCAAAGCCCAATGAAACATCGCCACCAGCGGAGCACCTTCGCCACCGATCGCCATATCGTGACGGCGGAAGTCGCTCACTACTGGCAGACCGATACTCTCCGACAGACGCCACGGATTGCCAATCTGATAGGTCAGTCCCTCGCGAGGCATATGACGCAGCGTGTGACCATGAAAACCAACCAGCTGCGCATGCGATGTCGCGTCTGGATAGGTCTCTGCCAGCAATTCGTAGGCTTTTTGATGATGATCCGTCAATTGCTTCTCGAGCCGCAGAATCTCCGTGGTCGGCAGATCGTTCTGCGTAGCCTCCAGTATTCTCCAGCGCAACTCTTCGTTGTAACGCAGCCAGACTCCGCCCAACGGCAAAACGAGATCTTGCCCATCCGTGTCGATTACTGCCGCTCCGACGCCATCCCCGGCAGCCGAGCTGATCAAACCGACAGATCTAAATTGCGTGGAACGAGACATGCCTGGTCCTAAGTCAGTGCGTTATCGGACTCACTCAGTCTATCAACTGCAATTTCGCCTCAGCTGACAATTAGCGCAGTTTTTTCCGCAATATGCGCATCCCAGTTATAGTAGAGGCTGTCGTAGCTGAGGACGCTGCTTTCGTTAGATTCTGACGACTCCCTTTTCCCATTCAAAGCAAAACACATGTCCGTGACGAACAGCAAGCCGCTTGAAGTCGCATTGCTCGTTGAGACCGACAACAGCTGGGGCCGCAGCGTGGTTCAAGGCGTTGCCGACTTTGCGAGCAAGTTCGGGCCGTGGAAGTTGCTTATCGATCCGCGTGACTATGGCCAGCGCTGGGCACTGCCCGACCGATGGCAGGGCGATGGCATTATCGCTCGCATTAGCACGCCACCGCAATTAGAGGAGATTCAAAAAACTGCTTTGCCGACGGTAAACGTCGATGACGTCTTCAACGATCTGGACGGCATTGGCCAAGTGCTAACCGATGAGAGACAGCGTGCCAACCTCGCGCTGGATCACTTTCGCGAAAGAGGACTGTCGCAATTTGCCTATTACGCTCCTCCCAGTAACGAATACTCAAAAAGACGCGAGTCTGCGTTCGTCGAAGCCGTCGTCGATGCGGGTTACCAGTGCCAAGTTTACAAGCCTGGCTATCGCGTTAGCCGTCGCATTAGCCGCGATGAACAGCACAATCGCGTCTCGCGTTGGCTCAACAAGTTGCCGCGTCCCGTCGCTATTCTGGCCGTTGATGCCCGACGTGGACGCGAGCTCACCGAAGTGTGCAGCATCGAAGACATTTCTGTCCCCGACGAGGTGGCGATTCTCGCGGGCGATACCGACGATCTGTTGTGCGAACTTAGTAGTCCGCCGCTATCGAGCATCATGCTGGCAAGCCAGAAAATTGGTCATCAAGCTGCTGCGCTCCTTCATCGCATGGTCACGGGGACGACTTGGCCTAGCGAGCCGCAACTCATCCCACCGATCTGCGTCGTCGGCAAGCAGTCTACCGATGCGCTGGCCATCGACGATCCATTGATCGTCAAAGCAATGCGGTTTATTCAGACGCACGCTTTTCAGGGCATTGTGGTCGACGACATCTTGCGCGAGGTACCAGTCTCTCGTCGCTATCTCGAATTGCAATTCAAACGGTTCTTTGGCCGCCTGCCTGCCGAGGAAATCCGCCATCTACGCCTGGAGCGGGGTAAAGAGTTGCTCGTTCAGTCCGAACTCTCGATCGAATCGATAGCGACGACCTGCGGCTACGCGGGGTCGACACAATTTGGCGTGGCCTTTCGCAAGCGTTTCGGCCAAACGCCCCTCGCTTTTCGCAAAAAGCTGCACCAAGGCTAACTGCCGATTCTTGAAGGCCCCTATTTCGGCCGAACAGGAGAGCTGATGCGCATATTATGGAAAAAAAACCGCACATTCAGTTGGTCTTGCCCGAGCGAATGATTACGATCAGGCGAGGCATTCGATCGAGACGGCGTTGCGTGCTGACGATCGCGTCTCGACTCTTTTCGTTAACTTCACTGTGGGAGGTAGTCTAATGCAAGTGATGAGAACTCTTTCGATCGCTGCCGGTCTGATGGCGATTGCCATTGCGCCGATTGCTGATGCGGCTCTGATCGCCAATGATCCTTTCCTGAGCGGTACTAACCGCGGTGCTGGCGAATACTCACCTGGAAGCGACATCCGCGGACAAGGCGCTGCAGCGTTCGGCTGGCAAGGTGGTCCGCCGGACGGCTTTGGAGTGCCTCATGCTGGAAGTACCAGCAACTTTCAACCCGATGCGCTCGGCGAAGATTCTCCTGCGGTTGGTTACGAAGCAGGCGGTCGTTTGCGCTGGCTAGGAGTCGGCAACTCTTCCTTCGATCGCAACATCACTCGACAACTAAATCCCACCCCTAGCTCGAGCGAGTGGTGGTTCAGCATCCAAACTAATCGGCTTGGGTGGGCCGGCGATCAAACAAATGCGACTTACGCTGTGGGTGGCTTCACAGACGGTTCGGGTAACGGCCTGCAAGTAGGCTATGACAACTCCGGCGGCGCAATTGATGGCATCCCCGACTTGGTATTGCGTTCCAACGGAGTTAACACGGTTCTTGTCTCGGATGTCCCGTCGAGCGACAACCAGCTTGTGATTGTTAAGCTTGACGTCAACACCTCGGGCGACGACACCATTTCCGTTTGGGCCGATCCCAGCACGGTCAGTCCACTTGGACCGGCAGACGTTACGATCACCGATCAGAACCTGACCGACTCGCTGACACCATTCACTCAATCGAAGTACGAATCGCCAGGGCAATCGGGTACCGTCTTCTGGGACGAAATTCGATTGGCAACGGACTTCAACTCGGTGATAGGAATTCCGGAGCCGACAACGGCTATGCTTTGCGGACTAGCCGTGTGCTTGTTAGGCAGCCGCCGTCGGCTGCGTTAGCAGATGAAGTAACAACCAGATTCGCAGCCGTCGGTATGACGCGGCTGCGAATCTGCAGGTTTAACGAGCGAAGATTGCTCTGCCGCAGATTTCAGAGCGGCAAAGAAACAGAACACCATCGGTCGGTCGAAGGGCTTCGATTGCTGATCTATTCCTGACATCCGCGGAGATGGAAATGAGAACTTTTGGTCCGAAGTTTCTACTGCTGGTCTTTCTCGCGGCAGGCCTCAGCGCCGACGTCCATGCCGTCGATTTCACCGAGATCGCTCGGTTTAGCATCAGTGATACGACAATTGACACCGAAGCCCCGACGCCCGATGACGACATCGGAGTCAACGCAGTCGCTGTCGCTTGGAATGGATCGCAGCTATATCTCGGCGGCTACAACAACTCGGCAAGCTTCGGGACAACGAGTCTTATTGAAGTGACGAATGCGACATCGACCGGAATCGTTGAACCGACATATAGCCCAATATTTGGCACGGATGTATTCACGCCTGGGGGGCGCGGATACTCTGGCTTGGCGCTGAGCCCGGATGGCAGCACGTTGGCCGCGTCATTTGATGACGGGCTGGCAAACACCACCACCGGCATTCAAGCTTTTGACACTGCCACGAATACTCAGTCGTGGACTTTCGCGGTTCGGGGGGGCAGTGGCGTAGACTTCGATCCGGGATTTCCCGGCGGAGATCCCGCAGTTGGCTCAGGCGTGGCCTATGTGCGATCGTTCGATAGCGGACGCCGTTCCTTGCTAAGCACCGCAAATGGAGCAGAAATTCAGACGCCCGCCGACGGTTTCATCTGGCTGCCAGATGAAACTGGGACTGGAAACGTGCGCGATATCACCTTCGATCCCGCGACGGGAGACACGTACGTTAGTTCAAGCAACAACATCATCAAGTCGGTAAGAACCGGCGACAACGCGACCCAGAGCGCAACCAACACGTTGCTCGTGGATAATGCGGACGCCGCAGGAGTCAACTATCAGAAGCTCGCCTTTTTGGATACGGCCAGCGATGGCGATCTTCTGATTTTCAATGATCGCAACACCAATAGCACGGGCCAGCCGTTTTCGTCCGTTGTGAAAGTCGCTGACACAAGCGGCGCGATTCAGACCGCGAACTTCTCGTTCATCGATGGCTTTGTCCCTGAGGACGGAGCCGGTTGGTATGATTTCGACTTTGATTCGGTTAGCCAAACGCTGGCGATGGTCGACCCAACGAATAGCCAAGTGCATATTTTCTCGGTCGGCGGTGCAGTGGCCGACGCAGATTTGGACGACGATGGCGACGTCGATGGAGCTGACTTCCTGCTGATCCAACAAACCGATCCGTCACTGATTGGCCAATGGCAGACGGAATATCCTAGCGGCGCAGCAGTATCAAGTTTGTCGGCGATTCCTGAGCCTGCCTCTGTGAGTATTTCCTTCGTGTGTGTCGCATTCCTATACGTCAGACGAAATAGAACCACCTGAGTTGGTGAAATATTGACGCGATCCGATACCTGAATTTGACGCCGGCGGGGCAGATCGGCGGCAATCGAGATAGCGCAAAGACACTCTATCCTAGCAACACTTGCCTCAGTATTCGGTCGTGTCCGGCACACTGTCATGCGGCTTCGCTGTGGCGATTCAGGAGATTGGTATGCAACGAATGCACTACCGCAAGCGACTGAGCGGCTTCACGCTCGTCGAATTACTCGTCGTGATTGCCATTATTGGTGTCCTGGTAGCACTCTTGCTTCCTGCAGTACAAGCCGCCCGCGAAGCGGCCCGACGCGCGCAATGCAGCAACAACCTACATCAACTAGGGATCGCCGCGCAAAACTATATCGCTGCGAACGATGCACTTCCGGAAGGCTACAGTAGAACGTTGGAAGATGCCCTAACACCAAGCCGGTCGTTTGGTAAGGGCGGGCTGTTCGCGGAACTCTTGCCTTACATGGAGCAGCAGAGTGCCTACGATCTGGTCGTATTCGACTATTATGATCGCGGCCAGGCCTACTTCGAAGACCCCGCCCGCGACGCGCCAGTCGACGCGCTGATCTGCACGAGCTGGCCCTACGATAAGGTGACGACTACCTCCGAACCGAATTACGAGTATCGGCTGGGATCGATCGTCACCTATACGGGCGTTGCCGGCGCCGAGCAGGGCCGGGGTGAGGAGCTTGTGCCGTCGGTCGAAGGTTCGATTCCCGACAACGGTGCCTTTCTTATGGGCGAGGGGCTTGTCAACGGTCGGTTTCCGACCGCAATCGGCCGCGAGCGGCAGGTTGGCGAAATCGTCGATGGCCAGAGCAATACCATGTTGATTGCAGAGTACGTTCACATTAATTGCGAATTCGGCCAAGTCCTCGAAGCCGACATCCCGGGTAACGTCCGACCATGGTATCTCGGCGGCTTCGGCGATGTGCCCTACCATATGAAAGTCGTAAAGTTTGCCCCTAATATCTGCGTGCATCGGAATAATACTCCCGTCCCCCTAAACCAATTGCCGCTCGGAAGCTATCATCCGGGAGTCATCCAGACGGCCTACATTGATGGCAGCGTCCACACAATCGCTGATGACATCGATTTGGACACACTCAAGGCGCTAGCGACAGCAAACGGGGAAGAAGTTGTTGATACGAATTTTTGAACGCGTGAACCTCTCCCACCTGATCGTGTTCCAGTCACTCTGCGTGGTGATGCTTGCGACAGGATGCGATTCGGGTCCGACGGTCGTGCCAGCAGCTGGCAAGGTGTTCTACAACGATGAGCCACTTCCTTTCGGCTCAATAATGTTCCAGCCGGTACGAGGCCAACCCGCAACCGGGCAGATCCAGCCTGATGGATCATTCGAAATGTCGTCCTTCCGCAAAGGCGACGGTGCGACCGTGGGCCCTCAAAAGGTTTGCATCAACTGCTACTCTTCGCAAAGTCCGCGAGAACAGAGCAAGCCTGTGATGGGCGAACGCTCGATCGGACAGCTCTTGATTCCAAGAAAATACACGTCGTTCGATTCCAGCGGGTTTTCTGTCGAAGTCAGTGCTGAAGGCAACGAGCCTTTCGAATTCCGCATGACTGGCCCTGAGATCAAGCTTCCGAAATAGCCGCGGAACACAGGCAGCCTTTCTCCGCTTTTTGGGTACCCGTCGTGCGTGATCTGTTCACGATAACTCTTGCCGCCTTAGTCTCACTCGGCGCGGGATTCTCGCTAGGTTTTGATTCTACCGTCGCTGCGGCAGAATTCGATGGTCCTGTGCGAGGAGTCTGGGTTGCCAATGTCGGTTCGTCTGCATTAGGTAGCGCAGAAAAAGTGCGCGAGTTTGTGAGCCTTGCCGAGTTCTGCAAGCTGAACACGTTGTATGTCGTTGTCTGGAATCGTGGCATGACGACTTACCCCAGCGAAGTCATGAGCAAGCGTTTCGGAATCACGGTAGACCCGCGTTACGCCCAGTTCGATATGCTAGATGAAATCGTTCACGCGGCCCACGAGCGGGACATGCGGGTGATCGCGTGGTTTGAGTTCGGATTCTCTTGCTCGTACCAGCAACCTGACGGGGGTCATATTATCGCCGAGAACCCACATTGGGCGGCCCGTGATTCTGCCGGGAAAATTGCGACCAAGAACGGCTTTCAATGGATGAACGCTTTTCATCCAGAAGTGCAGGACTTTGTGCTGGAACTGCTGCAAGAGATCTTGTCGAAGTACCAAGTCGACGGAGTCCAAGGAGATGACCGACTGCCGGCCTGCCCAAGCACTTCCGGCTACGACGAATGGACGAAAAAACTCTACAAGAGCCAGCACAACGGAAAGTCGCCACCGGCAGATCATCTCGCAGGTGAATGGATTGATTGGCGAGCCGACCGGTTGAACCGGTTCATGAAACGCATGCATGGCGAGCTAAAGTCGACTCACCCCGATAGGGTTCTATCCGTCGCACCAAGTATTTACCCTTGGAGCAAGAAGAACTACCTGCAGGATTGGCCCACGTGGCTGGCAAGCGGCTGGGTCGACGAGGTTTGCCCACAGGTTTATCGCGACAACTTAGACAGCTATCGCGCCGAGCTTGGTAAAATCTCGACGCAACAGGTCTCGAAGGAGAATCTGCGGAGAGTCTATCCCGGGGTGCTCGTGCGTACGGCCTCGAAACGCTACAACGACGGCCCGAGTATCCGCGCTATGGTCGATGCTAACCGAGAGCACGGCTTTCGCGGCGAGGTCTATTTCTACGACGCCGCTCTGTCCGAGTATGCTGAGCTGTTTGCAGAACTGTACGACTGATCGTATTATCGTCTTTTCCTGACAGTTCGACTCACCCGCCGAGGCCTCGTCAAGCGTGAAGAATCTACTCCCAGTATGCGCTTCTGTGATTTGCTGCCTGGCCAGCCTGCTGCACGCAGCTGAACGCCCCAACATCGTTTTCATCCTTACCGACGATCAGTCGCCTCACTCGCTCGATGCGTATGGCGACCAAGACTGCGATACGCCCAACATCGATCGCATCGCCGCAGAGGGTATGTGCCTGACAGACGCCCACCACATGGGATCGTGGTCGGGAGCAGTCTGCACGCCGTCTCGGACAATGATCATGACCGGTCGATCAGTCTGGCATCTTCCAAACATGAAAAGAAACAAGTCTGATCCAGTCGAAATTCAGCAGGCAGCCCAGCAGAGTCTTCCTGCCATATTCAACGCTGCCGGCTACGACACTTTCCGCACCTGCAAAATGGGTAATTCGTTCGACGCTGCCAACAAGCTCTTCGCGATTCGGCGCGATAAATCAAGCCGTGGCGGCCCCAATGCTCCAAGTAGCGAATGGCACGGCGATCAGGCCATGGCGTACCTCGAACAGCGAGAGGTTGCTAACGAGGATAGCCCCTTCTTTATGTACCTGGGTTTTTCTCATCCCCATGATCCGCGCAATGCAGAAGACGAGCTGGCAGAAAAGTACGGTGCATTCAACACGAAGACGCCGCCTAAGCAAATGCTACCTGACGCTCCGAAGTTACCAATCAATTATCTCCCAGCCCACCCCTTTCATCATGGGCATCGCAATCTTCGCGACGAAGTTGCAGTGCAAGGCGTGCTTAAAGACCGATCCGAAGCGACTATCCGCAATGAGGTAGGCCGGGAGTACGCCTGCATAGAGTACATTGACATGCAGGTCGGCCGAGTGCTAGACAAACTCCAGGCGATGGGTGAGCTCGAAAATACCTACGTCTTTTTCACTTCCGATCACGGCATCGCTGTCGGACGTCACGGATTGATGGGAAAGCAGAATCTCTATGAGCACTGTTGGAAGGTGCCAATGCTGGTCCGTGGTCCAGGTATCGAGGCTGGCAGCCACGCGTCTGGCTATACGTATCTGATGGACATGATGCCGACCTTATGCGATTTCGCGGACATCGAAACGCCAACAGTGGCGGAAGGAATTAGCTTTCGCCCAGTGCTTGAGGGCAAGCAAGAACGAGTGCGTGACGTGCTGTATGGCGTGTACGCTGGTGGTTCAAAGCCAGGGATGCGTGCCATCAAGACCGACGGTTGGAAGCTAATCAAATACGATGTGCTGGAGGGACAGGTCCGCGAGACACAACTCTTCGATCTGCGGAAAAATCCTTACGAGTTGCTTTCGGACCATCATTCAACGGACGTGATCAAACTGACAGGTAACGCTCCGCAGCCGCACGAAGTCGATCTCGCCGAGGATCCGAACTACGCGAAAAAACGTGCCGAACTTGAGGCCCTTTTGCTGGCAGAACAGCAACGACTGGACGACCCCTATCGGCTTTGGGACCAGCAATAAACGCTACACAAACCGAGCCTATCGGCCGCTGCCGCCTC
This sequence comes from Planctomycetota bacterium, assembly GCA_039184115.1. Classification (GTDB taxonomy): domain Bacteria; phylum Planctomycetota; class Planctomycetia; order Pirellulales; family Lacipirellulaceae; genus Bythopirellula. The sequence goes on from JBCDBK010000039.1 coordinate 19,678, forward strand.
AGTCTGCAACACAACTGCCTCGGCTGTTGATCTGTAAAGAGCGTCGTCCCCCTGCAATAATGGCGGACCCACCTGCTGCCGGTCACGATTGGAGTGGCCGACCGATTGGATACTATCCTGCTGCGCACGGTCTGACGATATGAACACATGGCTGCATCTTAGCAACATCCTGTATCTGCTGTCGTATTCGGTCCGCGATATTCTGTGGCTGCGCATACTCACAGTCATCGCCATCCTGAGCATGATGCCATACTACTATTGCTGTACTGCGACCCCGCTGTATGCGCCGATCGGTTGGAATGCGCTTTTCGCCGCCGTGAACCTCTTTCAGATTGGCATGCTGATCATGGAGCGTCGCCCTGTTTTTCTGGGCGAAGATGAGCTCAGACTCTACAACATGGTGTTTCGCAGTTTGACACCACGCGAATTTATGAAGCTAATCTCCATCGCGCAATACAGCAAGGCCGACGAAGGACAGGAACTCCTAAAACAACACCAACCCGTCAATCAGCTAACACTAATCGCTAGAGGAAAAGGTCGCGTTGAAGTGGATGGCCGACCAGTAGCAGAAGTGTGCCCAGGTCAGTTCGTTGGCGAGATGGGGTTTCTCACCGATCAAAACGCAAGTGCGAGCGTGATCGCCAGCCTGACGGTCGAGTACCTCGCTTGGCCGGCTGACGAACTAAAAAGTCTTTTCCGCACTAACCCAGTTTTGCATGTCAAGACGCAAGGGATTCTCGGCGTCGACTTGGTCGAAAAACTACGACAAGAGGGCTACGCGACAGCACATCCATCGAAAGTGATGTCCGGCTACCGCAAAGACAGCTAGCCATACCGCGTCGCGTCCGCGAAGCACTGCGCTATTCGTCCTAGAACTTTCGCCTCAGTTCCATGCGGACACCGGTAACGTCCTCACTGTTTTCTAGCCAGCCATGCATCGCGTCGGTGCGGATCAGCAGCGTGTGACTTAGTGGGCGCTGGTAGCGCAGACCGACTGCATACTGATCCCCTGGCGCAACACGCGACGCGTCGTTGTTCATGGTCTGCAAGAAAGCGGCTTCAACAATTAACTGCTGCTCGAAATTGCTGCCCAAAAGGTCGATGCCGATAGCGCCACCGTACGTGTCGTTTGCCGAGTCGTCGAGAATCGGATAACCAGTGAGCAGGTCTGACTCGAAGTTAATGCCGGTGTTCTTCAACGGACCTTGCAATCTGGCGGCTGACTGGGGCGTCCCAAACCCAGCGAAGAAGTTGGCATAAGGTATTACCTTATATGGGTTGCGAGTGAGAAAGCTATTCTCGATCAACACAAGCACGCCGTCGGCAGTACGGTTGTCGCGCGGACCACCTTGGCCTGTGTTGACGATCGTGCGTACCGAATTGGAAAGCAAATTGAGGTATCGCCGTGTGTAGCTACAAGAGATGTTGTGATAGCTACGCCCCTGGTTGTCTGAGTCGTCCAGGTAGGCGTAGCCGAGTTCCAAGTAGCCGCGCCGTCGCTCGATAAACGTCGTAAAGCCGAAGATATTGGCCGCGTCGTTGTCACCTTGGAACGCCCGGTTGTTCGTCACCTCATCAAACCCGACAAAGAAAGTCGTATCATAGTTCGACCAATCGAGTACCGGATTATTGCGAGCGGGAATCGTCGCCGCCGCGCCGACAAAGGCATCTTCGATCCAGATACCATTTTGAAACACCAGCGGAATCAGTCCCACTGCGAATGGTAAATCTAACTTTGGATAAAAGCCTCCGAGTCCGCCTAGGATCGCACCGAGATCTCCCTCAAAGTACATCGTGTCCGTGCGTTCGTCCCAGCCGTCCCAAGCATCGTTCGTTTGGATTTCGCCATCGTCGTAGAAAAGTCCGCTGAATTGATTGCGTTCGTCAAGCGGTCCCCAAAACATATGAAAACGTTCAGTCGCTGTGATCCAGAGATCGATGTCGAGATTGATCCGGCTAGCCCAAACCGTTTGTTCGTTGCCAACATTCTCGTTGTAAGCGATCGCCGTGCGATAATCGCCGTAAACCAGAAACTGAGGCTGAGTCAAATTCGTGACACCAAGCTGCGTACCCGACCGCGGAATTGGGCCATTCAAATAGAAGGGCAATCCTAACTCGACAAGTGGACGTTGTATCGGGTTGATGTACTTGCCGCCATACACGCCAAGTTCTTCACGCACATCGTAGTCGTAGTAATACGGCTCGGGTGAAAAGTCCTGCGACGTATACGGCATCGCACTGCCACAAGGATCTTGGTGATGTGGTATCGCCTTCATCAGTTGACCTTTATGCTCGCTAGGCGCAGGTAGCTGTTCCCAAGGCGGCGCATGAGCAGAGACAACCGCTGGCGGCACAGGCGAGGTGAGGGTGAATCGACTCAGGTCGCGTTGGAAGCCAGGCGAGATCGTATAGCTTGTAGCGGGCGGAGACGGTGGTGCTGGACTCGGCAGCAGTGGCGTCACAAGCGGGCGCGTGACTCTGGGACACTCGAACAGCGCCGATTCTTCAGGGGCGTTCGAAGAAAACGGGAATAGCGCGTTTCGCTGCTGATCCCGCAGTCTTGGCGGTGGCTCGCAGACGGGTGGCAGTGGGCGAGGCACGTACTGCCGCGGAACCACGTTCGCCGGAACGGAAGGCTGGCAGTTGGGTTCACGATAAGGCACGAACGGACCAGCCGCTTGGCCCGAGCTGGGGGTAAACGCAATCACGACAATCAGCGCAGCGACTACGAACCACGCCGCAAAGCGTGTGTTATCGGGTACGTTGTCGAGCGCTGTCGGAGTTTGCATTGTTTTCTGAAGTGCGTCTACTTCACAAAGAACTCTACGGAAGACTCGTGGAAGTCGACAATCCACTCATTCATTGCGCGATTCATCTCCTTGGTCGAACCGCAGAAGCGCATGAAGTAAATCGGCTCGGCACGACTACGCAGTCGGAACGACAACCGATAGTGACCAGGTTCGCGCATCAGCTCGGCAGGAATCTGGTACGGAATCTTGCGCGATCCCAGCGGTGCCAGCGATCGACCTTCCATACGAATGAACGGGGGATGGTTGATCACCGAGGTGGGCTGCGCTCCTGGTCTCAGGTAAGGCAGCTGGTCTAAATCGAAGTTCACAGGAAGGAAAAACTCGCGATCCGTGCCCTTGGCGCCAGTGATCAAAAACATCGTCTGCAAGTTGAATAGCTGCCAGTCGTGCGGAATGCGTTTGTTGCGCACGTCCACAGAATGGATATCGGCGACGTCGCCATAGCTGTCGGTGTAGCCTGATTCCCAGAGACGCTGCCCCCTCGGACCAATCAACACGACGTTGGCCCACAACTGAGGTTGCGCGCCTAAAGAACCGCTCGGCAGGTTATGCCCTTCGTTGGTGTTGGTCATGATGTAGTGAAACTTCAGCTTTCGTCCTCGCACCAGTGGCGTGTCAAAGTAGGGGCCATCAACGTGCGAACCGTTCTCCATCGTCTGCTGACGGCTGAGCTTCTTGACCTGCAACATTTCTAAGTTGTCGTCGATCACCTCGCGCGCGTCGTAACGGTCGTCTGCTTCTGACCATATTTTCGGGAAGGCAACGCGAATTTTGCCATCTTCGATGGCCTCCTCAAAGTCGTCGGTGCCCCAACCAGCACGCCAATTGAACTGCAGCCAGTCTTGCATCGGCCAACGCAGCGCGTCTTTGTTGTGCGGGAAAACGCCAGGATGGGCAATCGAGTAGCCTGGTCCATAAAACACGTGGTTGGCGTGTTTGCGGTTCTTATTGACGACTTTCTCACTTACCTCGGCTGCGGCACCATATTCATATCCGCTCGGCACGCCAGGAAGGCGACCCATGTGGCAGTCTTGGCAAGAAACACCTTTCTTGCACGCAGGCGAAGCGCGGTATTGTTCCCATACCACTTCAAGCTTAATGCCAGGATGGACGGCAACCTGGTGGCACGAGACGCAAAACTCTGACTTGCCAAGTTGGTCGAATTTTTGACCAACGACGTGAATGCCTTGGCCGGGGCCCTTGTCGTGCGGCGAGGTCTTGACCTTGTACTTGTCCTTCTGAGCAACGACCTCCGCAATGCCGCCACCGCCGATCGAACCATAGACTGGATCGTAGATGCTTCCCGGTTCAATCCGACGATGACCGTTGACCTTGCCATAGCGCTGATTCACCCGATGGCATGCAATGCAGGTCACGCCTTCGCGAGCGACTTGCGGAAGATCCCAGAGCGGTGCGGCGCGCGAAACACCCAAATTGGTACCGACAGGCACATGGCAGCGGTAGCAGAAGTACCCAACGGTTCCTTGAGAGAGATCGTTGATCGTCTGCTCAAACTTGTGAAACATGGGCGATATGGCGGCGTACGCGTGGCTCGAGATACTCCATTCGTCAAAGATCTTCTGATGGCATTTCGCGCAGACAAACGCGGACGGATATTGCGATTCCGCCACATATTCGCAGTAAGTCTTCGTCTCTGCATCACTTTTCTGTTTTGCAACCGAGTCCCCAGTCTTCGGTCCAATCGAATGTGGTGGGGACTGTTTCGGCTGTGGTGGAGGTGCGAACGGACTCTGTTGCGGTTTTGAACGCACCGGTGCCGCGGGGCTTGCCTGCTCTGGCTGCGGCAGCGTTAGCTGTTCCGGCACTCGCAGACGCTGCGGTTCAGGCCGCAATTGCGGCGTCTGATTGGCCGGCCTCATTCGGACTGGAGGAGTTGGAGGTGGCGGCTTTGATATCGGCAAAGTTGGCGCGGTAGCCTGCGGCTGGGCGGGCTGCGGTGGCTTGCGTTGAGGTTCTGGCGCAACCCGCGTTGGTTCGGCTGCTGGCACCGACACACGGGGTTTCGGTCGGATAGGCGCAGGCGACCGCAGGTCCGGTTTCGGTGTCTGCTGGAGGCGGGTTTCCGGTGAATCGCTACGAGGCGCTGGAGGGCGTGCAGGTTGAGCTTTTAGCTGCGGCTCGTTGAGCAGAGGCAGCTGGGGTTCTTCGACGGGCGCGGATTGCTTGGGCTCAGGCTTGGAGGATGGCTGTTCGACAGGCTCGGGGCGTTCAGGTTCGGCCGGCTCGGCAAGCAAGTCGGGCATTCCGTCGAGTAGGTCATCGGGCGCGTCTGCCGGGGAAGTCGTCAGCTGAGCATCATTGATCGATTGCGGTGAGACTAGCAGCCGACAGGCAACTCGGACATGTTGCGGACTGTTAGCGCCTCCAGTTCGCGCGGCCGTCTGATAAGCAGTCTGTTCGACAATGGATGACGCTGCGCTATCGCCCGGTCTTAGCGCCGATTCACCCTCTGATGCGAGTACCATCCAGCCAGGGCAGCCAGCTTGCGCAAGAGTGAGTTCCATCTGCTCAAACGTCGCCTGATTCGGCAGATGATGCGGCGTCGAAATTGGCTGCGGCCGCTCGGCGGCAACTTGAGGCGCGTCAGCATGCAAGTAACCAAAAAGGCCACTGGACGCGACGATAACCGCGCACCAATACCACAGCCATCTGTTGGATGAATTTCTTTCTGGCCGCATGCAGTCAACTTCCTTGTTGTGCATTCGCCCGCAAGTGATTGCGAACATCTAGCGGGCCATGACCAGGTCGGTCAGGTATTGCTAGCATCCTTGCCGGCAAGACTAGCCCTCCGAATTGGTAGATCGATCGGACTGGTCGCAAAAATGAGAAATCTGCGTGCAACCGTCAAAGCTTGCCATGGCAGCATCGACTCGCGACGGACGCTTGCCGGCAACGCGGTTTAGATCCGGTCTCGTAGCCACTTGGGGACGTATTCGCGGTAGCGATTCAGAATCGAGCCCCAGACGGCAACACCACATTCCTGCAGTCGCTGGAGTGAACGTCGCGCTTGCGGCTGCTTTAGCGACTCAAATCGTGCGACCAGCAGTGACCCGTCCAGCCGACGTGCTAGCGGCAATGCGCTGCGCAAATCTTCTGCTGGCGGCAGATCGACAAGAATGAGGCAGTACTCGGTCTTCAAATCGTTGAGCATCTCGTCGACCATTTCCTGGCGCACGTGTGCAGGCTGTTCTTCATCCCATTTGCCACGGCACATGACGTCTAGGTTCTCTGTCACCGACAGCGGCTCGCATTCGCGTGGCGAAACCTCTCCTGACAGAATGTCGTAAAGGCCCGTTGTCTCTGGAAGATCGAAACTCTTAAGCACCCCAGGGGGTCGCCAGTTGGCATCGATCAACAAGACCCGACCTCGCTGCTGGTTGCTAGCCTGCATCGCCAGGTTCGACGCAATGGTAGTCGACCCCGATTTACGTTGGCAACCAACGATGCCGACGGCCATCGTTTCGTTGTTCACGCTCTTGGCATCAATTCGCCAGAGGATCGACTCAAAAAAGTCCTGAGTCAGCTTCGAATCGTCTTTCTTCGCCAACGTGGGCAGGTTGGCTGAGTGCTGCCACTTGGCACGCGTCGGTTTGGACGGTGCACTAGGTTCGCTGGAGGTCGTATTGGCAGTCATAACTCAGATTCCGTTATTCAAGTCTCTTAGAGTGGAATGCAATCGATTGACGAAACGCTAAGCGAGAGTCTTCATGTATTTCTTTTGTTCGGGCAGGACGCCGAATACGGGCAGCTGCAACGATTCTTCAAGCTGCTCCTCTTTGTAAATCGGGTTGCTGAGTTTCTCACTCACCAGCACCAATGCCCCAACCGAAAATGCCGATAGCATCACGGAAAGTGCGGCGATCAGTAGCTTGTTTGGTCGAATCGGCTTCTGCGCTAAGGTCGCGGCCTGCGCTTCGATGGCATTGGAAATTGCCTTTTCGTCCAACTCCTCGTCGATCCGCGCTTTCTCTAGGTTTTCTGCGTAGCGAAAGTAATTGGTGCGAGCCAAAGAAACTTCGCGGTTCAACTGGTCGATTTCCAGCTCAAAGTCATTGAGTTGCTTCAAATCAGCGGCTACTGTGCCACGTTGCTCGTTTAGCTTGTTGTTCTGTGCGACCACCCCGGCCAGTTGGCTCCCCTCCTGGGCGAGCGAGAGTGTGAGCTGTCTGTGATTGGGGTTGATGTCGTTCGTAGTCTCGCGCCGATCAACCGACTCCGCATCCAGCATGGCTTGTGCTTCTTTCAGTTGGTTTCGCGTCGCCATCAACGACGGGTGATCATCACTGTATTTGGCCTGCTGGTCCAGCATCAGCACTTGCAGTTCAAACACCTGCTCCCGCAACAGATCCGTGCCAGTGTTAGGCACCGTAGTCTCGGCCGAAACGAGCCGCTCCGGCGTCGCCGCCAGCTGTTTCTTGATATCGGCGACTCGGGCGCGATTCGCGGCAAGCTCCTGGAGGTTTTCATAGAGGCTGATCTCGATGCTTGCCATGCGAGACTCCAATGTCCCCCGACGCGACTCGACCGAGACCACACCCATACGATTCTTGGCAAGTCGCAATTGATCGACGCAATCATCAAGCTGCGACTTCAGCTTGTCGTGCTGTTGTGCGAAGAAATCGCGCGAGCCGCTCGTCCGATGAAGCCGTCGATGCTCGTTTCGATAGACGTCAAGTAATTTCTGGACTACCAGCTGGGCCAACTCAGGGGTCTCTGCATCGTAGGTGGCAGTTATCAGTGTCGAATCGTTTTCCGCTTCGATGTCGAGATTGCGCTCGATCAAAATGATAGCTCGCTCTCGATCAGAAATCGGATCGATTTGCTGAAGCAACTGCACGACCTTACCAACACCTGTGCGCAAGGTCTTGACCAAGAAATTCGGTTTCTTCTCGCCAACGCCATCTTTGCCGAGCACTACGTCTGCACCCAGTTGGTCGACGACTTTTTCGATCGTACCGCGGCTCTTGATCGATTCCATCACGGTTACGATCTCGTGATCGCGCGTAGTTGATTGAAGAGATATCGTATCGCCAGTCGTTGCGGTCGGATCAAGATTGACCGATTCGCGTCCGATCTGCATGAAAAGCTTCGCCTCGGACTGGTATTCGCGCGGCGCGAACAGAATGAAGAGTGCGGCGAGACTGAGGATTAGCAATGGTACGAATGCGACTTTCTTCTTATTCCGAAACAGCGCTGTTACGAAGTCGCCGAGCCCGAAGTTTGCCATGTTGTTTTGCATTGAAGAACTGTCCATCGATAGTTGTGCGAATTCAGCCCAGTGACGCGAGTCTGTTTGGCAGGTTCAATCTCCAAGACATACCCCACGACTGCGGACGCATCTACGACTCTGCGGAGGGCGCGCCCGACAATCCTCTATCTTAAACACCAAGTGCCAGAATCACATGGTTGTTCGCGCAGAAATCTCGGCTGGATTATCGCTACAATCCGCCTAAAAGTTACCGCTTGCCAGATGTGGCAATTTGGACAGGTGAGGGCTGCCAGAACTGTTTCTGGCAAGGTATCACCCGGCTCCGTCGGCCGTGAACCGGCATAGGCTCACGCGATCTTCGACAGTCGTGGACAGGAATCACACTAGTTTGGAAACTGTAATGAGGCTCGCCATTGCCGCTAGCCCGAAACGGGGGCTGCCGGCTGGTCGGCATTCTCCGCGTGTGGTGCGCTATCGCCAGAGCCCTGACTGGACTTGGCGAACGACTTCGGCAGTGCAGGTTTTCCGTAGAGATATCCTTGTGCATGCTCAAAGCCGACTTCCAAGAAGACGGCGTGTTCTTCGTCTAACTCAACGCCCTCAGCCAAAGCCGAAATGCCAAGTTCGCGAACCATTTGCACTAGATTGCCGAGCATTCTCTGACGCTCGGCGGTTGCGTTCTGAATGTTGCGAATGAGGTTGATATCGAACTTTAGATAATCTGGCGGCACCTCCACCAACTCGATGAGCCTTGCTTGACCGGCACCAAAGTCATCGTAGGCTAAGCCAATTTCCATATCGGTTAGTGCAGCCCGCAGCTCGCGCATCTGTGCGACGCGAGTAACGGCTGCCTCGTGAATCTCTAAGACAATCTTGCTGCTAGGTGCTAATTCGCGGAGTTCCCGCAGCGAGAATTCAAGTAGACCCGGCTCGGCCATTTCCGCTGGGTGCGTGTTGACGAACAATAGCGATTCATTACTCAGCGGCCCTGCTTGACGAATACCCTCGTAGCGCAAGATTCGACTAAGCTCTGCTTCGAGGTCGAGAACCGCTGCAGCGCTGAACATCGCTTGTGGACTCGTCAGGCCAAACAAGCGACTGCGACCGAGCAGTTCGTAGCCAACCGCCTGACGCGTCGACATGTCAACAATGGGTTGGAAGTGGGGTGTCACGGCGCGTTCCGTCATCAACTTGTCAAACTGAATCAGAGCGAGCGCGCGATCAGCCGCGTCGTCTTGCACCGTCCTTGAGTCACGCATCTCGGTTTGAATGCCAGCACGGAACACAATCTGCGCGAACTGAACCAGGTCACCATGTTTGACCTTGCAAGGCGTCGTGATCCGCATGCCGTTGACAAACGTGCCATTCGTGCTGCCTAAATCACGCACTTCGAGACTATCGTCCACCATTACCAATTCCGCATGTTTGCCCGATACCGATGGGTTGTCAATCGTCAGCGAAGCACCGCTACGACGGCCCACCGTAAACGGCAAAGCTGTAATCGGAATTGTTCGGACTGGCTCATCCTCTTGCATCTGACCGCTCAGATGCCAAGTCACGCTGTCCGTCAGGGGTAAATCAATAGACATGATAAATTCCGTTGGATACTTTCTTGATTGTTCCGCGATTGCTCGCGACTTCTACTGCACTGATGTAAGGAGGTGTGTTGCGCACATTGAGGTGCTTACTTCGCCGGTAGGAACGGTACCGCTAGCTACCAACGGAGACCAAGAGATATCGCATCGCGTATGCACACGTGCAGCGAAATCTGCGTAGTCGCGTCGGCACTCGATAAGATCGATGGCTACCCTCGCTAGCGGCACGCCCGCCACCTCGGTACATAAAACAAGATTCTCTCCAACTCCTGCGAGTATGGACGACTCTGAACCAATAAGCTCACGCAATCGACTTGCCGCTTCTGCCGACGCATCTTCTTGAGGCATGACCAACAGCCGACTGCCAACTCCTCCAAGATCTAACATCGAAGGCGTTGATTGTTGGACATAGTTGGCAAGGGCGTCCGCATCGTAGTCGCTGGCGCCGGACTTCGTCAGCTCTCGACTTGCTGCGAACAGCTCGTCGGAAGATATTTTCCTGACCACGTCCAGCAACTCGTTAAATACCTTTCGATTACCCATAACGGTTTGAAACAGTCCGCCATGGGACCCAATAAACTGTTCCTGGACATGACGGTCGACCGATTCCGCCAGCTCTGGCAACTTGGACATCAACGATCTGAAGACCGGATTTCCGCCCGAGCCACAGTCGCTCAGACCGTCGGCAGGGCAGTTATCCTGGTGATCGGCAACAAGCTTATCTGCAAGGTGGCGCAGGTGTCTTCCGAACTCGACAATCGCTTCACGAAGGGCCTTAAGCTCAGACTGCAGCGTTCGCACCAGCTGCCCAGTCGCTTGTAACGCACATAAGTCCAGTCGGAGTCGGAAGTATCGGACTGCGAGTTCCTGGAGCTGCGTCGGAGTGAGGCTGGTTGTGGGCGCAGTTGCGTTAGCGGCGCTGCCTCCGAATTCGTTGACTATCGCGACTAACTTTCCGCTGATCGCTCGGCCAAGCCTCTGCGAGTCTGCTTCCACTCGCTTCAGATGCTCTGCAAACCACTCTGCGGCTTGTCGTGCGCCGGCCAGTCGCTCCTGCCGTTCGTCGAGCCTGCTCAGCAGCCAGCGTTGCAAATCAGCCGCCAGCTTCATGCCCAATGGACTGACGATCGAATCGAGTCGACGACCATAGACGTACTTGGCACCGCTTGAGTCGCCCTCCGCTTTTGCAGAAAACAGAGCATCAATCTGCCGCAGCGCTGCAGCCGGTGGATCACCTTGCGAGTCAGAAAGCTCCGCAAGCTGATGTGACAGCATCTCGTCGACATCGGTTCCGAACTGTCCTTCTAGCAACTGACGAGCGTTGGCACTGATACCTTCCAAATGCAACTGCAAACTGGCAACCGCGCGCGGTGCCCCTGATATTATCTGACTGGTTTCGCTAACTGAGGTCGTCTCTTGTTCGCTCGAAGCTAACCCGCTGTCGCGCACGTTTGAAGGCTCATGTTCAAGTACTGAGCCGCTCCAACTTAGTACGACACGCTGGCAGAGCTTGTGTGTGATCGCTTCAAGCGTTTGACGCGATAGAGTCGCCTCCTCGTGCAGACCAAAGCTGCGTAACATCGGCTGTCCGTTAATCGAACGTGAGGCAGAACTTCGGCCAGCTTTAAAGAACTTCCTCGCATTGCTCAGCGAATCAAGAAGCAGATACTGTGCGACCGCGCCAGTGCTTTCCTTTAACTGCGTCGGGCTGAGGCCGTCGCCTAGTTTTACAAAGTAAGTGTTATCAAATACCGGCGTATCTACTGGCATCGCTGGCAATCCACTGGCTTCGTCACCGGGATAGAATCCTTGACTCTGCGTGAAATGGTTGTACTCCTGAAACCAAGAAAATGCATTGACCTTTGCAAGGTCGCAGTAGCGCGAATCACGACCTGTGGAATGCAAGATGACGCCGGTTGTCGTGGCATTCTCAATGCCCAACTTCTCAAGTAGACCTTTGACTGCGTAGCCCAAGTCGATTGACATTCCGCTTCCAGTACCTCCGGAAATCGAAGCGACAACATAAACGTTCACGGCCTCGCTACTGAAGCTGCACCCTGTGGTCTCTTGCGATATTCGCAATGCGTCCTCTTCCATTGCCTGCGAAATCGAAAGGCGAATTCGCTGTATAACACGTCGGGCATGATCAGCGAATGCTAATCGGCCCAGCGGTCGTAGACCTTCGGTCCGAAGCGACTTCGGAATGTTGTACAACCAACGCCGACTCAGCCAACTGCTCAGTCGCGATGCATGGTCGCGATAATCCTGTGGTCGCCGAAGCTGCAGCGCAAGCGTCTCCTCACTCACTAAGCAAGCATCGCTTTCATTGTGCGTAGCCTCCAGCAAGGCTTTTTTGTCGGTATCCAGCAGCAGTAGTTGCAATGAGGGCAACGCTTGCCGCGTACCGTATTGCGTCGAAAGCCTTTGGCGAAGCTGGTTCAGCACATGGCCCGCCGTACCACCGATGCCAATGACGAGCGTCGGCACCGCTTCCGCTTTGCCGCCCGGTAAATCCAGCGGTGGCACAACCTGCAAGGGAACTTCCAGCTCAGATGGCAAGTCCATCAGCATCGATGTCGAAACGTCTGCCGGATCATCGATCAGCTCGTCCTCGAACACCTGCGTCATGGTACCTGGACGGCTCTTTCGCAGGTCTTCGTTCGCTGCCGGCACCGAAGAGGCAAACTCAACCACGGGTCTCGAATTCCACTCTCCGCTTTCAGCGCTGTCAGCCTGATCTACCTGCAGCAATGCCTTGACCAGTTCGCGACACGAACCAAATCTTTGACCGGGATCTTTCGACAATGCCCGCGCCAACACGTATCGATCGGCCTGTGGCAGTGGCGACAGGTCTGGGTCGTCGTGCATGTGCTGCATAGTCAACTCAGCAGCTGTCGTGCCCGCGAACGGCAACTTGCCAGTGAGCATCTCTTGATACAGAACGGCCAGGCTGTATTGGTCGCTATGAATCGTCGGCTTGCCCTGAAATACTTCAGGCGCCGAATAGAGCGGCGTCATCCCACCCACGAGCGAAGCCTGCGTATCCTGAATTTCCTTAACGAGACCGAAGTCGGCTACTTTGACGTGTCCGGCCACAAGCAGCAGGTTCTCTGGCTTGACATCGAGATGCTGCAGTGAATGCTGATCGCTAAGGTAGTCCAGTGCATCAGCCGAATCCCGCAAGTAACCTAGTAATTCCTCGCGAGGAACACCTGTTTGGCCCTCGCCACGAAAGTGCTCGAATCGGTCCTTGAGGCTGCCATCCGCCAATTCCGTCACGACGACCAAGCGTCCTTCGATGATCTCGATGCGTTCCAAGGACAGCAGGAACGGGTGACGGACGGCTTTTATTTTCTCAAGAGACTTCAGTTCTCGCGCAGCGCGCTTTTCGTTGTGGAACCCAAAGATCACCTTAACCGCTTTGGTCAGTCCACCAGGGGCGTCTGCCAGCCAGACCTCGCCGTAGCCGCCCGCTCCGAGCAGTTCGCGTAGGTTGTAGCCTGGCAGTTGCAAGTCGCTGATTCTGTTGTTTGATTCTGTCACGATTCTCTGTCCTGCTCGGTTGGTGTACTACACCAGTATGGGCTTAGTCTCCGGCAACTGCCGTGAAGTAACTCTTGACTACCCGATCAATAATCTCAGGACGCAACTGCATCGGAAGATCATTGTACGAGCAGTAATTTCGTACCTGACTAAGCAGGTCGCGGGGCTGGCATCGGCGTAGTGGTCGGTCATTCGGACGATAGTGCGTCTGCACCAGGTAGTCGACAGCTTCTGGTTGGTAATGGCACCCGAAGCTGCCGCAGAAGATCTCAAACAACTTGCGAAACTCTCCGACGCTCGGATCGCCAACTTCTATCTTGTATGGAATTCGACGCAAGAACGCATCGTCCGCCAGCTCGGAAGGTTCAAGATTCGTCGAGAAGATAATGAGCTGCTCAAACGGAACTTGAATCTTCTTGCCAGTTGCCAGCGTTAAAAAGTCGTGTCGGTTCTCCAACGGAACAATCCAGCGGTTGAGCAACTCGGTAGGCTCGATGCGCTGACGACCGAAGTCATCGATGAGTAAACAGCCGCAGTTGCTCTTCATCTGCAGTGAGGCTTCGCTGATATTCGTCTTGGCGTCATGACGGATTTCCAGAGCATCCATTGTCAGTTCGCCGCCAACGACAACCGTAGGGCGAGTGATCTTTATCCAACGGGCGTCGTGATCGGTGGTACGAATGATACTGTTCTCGCCCGAATCGACGGCCTCATGGAACGATGCGTCGTAGTACTTGAGAAACTGGCCGTCTTCGGTAATCGCGCGTGGAATCCAGATCGACTGGCCGAAGCACTTCGTAATCCGCTTCGCGATGGTGGTTTTTCCATTGCCAGGTGCACCATACAGGAACAACCCGGCTCCCGAATTGATCGCGGGCCCAAGCAAGTCGAGCATCTCCTGCTCAACACATATGTCGCTGAACGCTTCTTCGAGCTGGCTGCGTTTGGCGGCCTCGGCACGTATCGTTTGTGCGTCCACCGACAGAATGTAGTCATCCAGCAGGACTGGCGCGGGTCCCACGTAGGCGCATGCCCGCATCGCGGCGCGCGCGCGGTCGGCTCCTTGATCGGTCAGGCCGTAGACATAGTCACCAAGCTGAGCCTGCCCCTTGTGCTGAAGGAATTGTCTCGATCGCAATGCTAGTAGCAGATCCTCAAGAATCGCAAACGGCAGACAGAGACGTTTGGAGATATCACGTCCACTGCTCGATCCGACTTGGAGCAAGAACTTGATTACCAACGTCTCGATCACGACGGGGCTAATTCCGGTCTCCTCCAGCGATCGTGGCGCAGGCGGATGGTAGACGTCATCGCTAAGCAATGACTCCAACATCCCCATCCCCGACATAACTGACGAACCGCTCGCCATTCGCAGTGACCTTTAAAAAGCAGAAATTGGGCGCGAACTTGACGTTCTCGCCTGAGATTTCGATTGATACCTACTGCAAAGGTAGGTCACAGAGCGTGAAGCCGTAGAAAAGTGCCGGCCACTCCTAGAGTGACACTGGGCACGGCCCAGGGTTGAATACTATTGCCGCTAGGATCGATACGATCGGACTGCAATTGAACCCGCTGGTACTAATGGCGAAGGTTGACTATTCCGCGCCACTCGGCGGCTCGTACTCAAAGTCCTTCCACTTCATGGCTCTACGGAAGGGTTCGATACGCAGCATTACTTCGCCATTTTGAAACAATCGAACCGTGCCATTTGACTCGCTAACGGTAATCGCGATTGCATTGGTAACGCGGCTAATCGCGGCAGCCGACCAGTGGCGGGCTCCAAGTCCCTTGCTAAGCGAGATTTCTTCCACCGGTGCTGACACGTACTGGCAAGCCGCAACGACAGCACCATCTGCCGCGACTATAAGCGCTCCATCCAATTGGGCAATTTCTTTGATCGACTCACGAACCTTGGCGTCGGCCAGCCGACGCTCGCTAACGCTGTAGCCACGCACTGGATCAAAGCCCACAGGACGACAGTTTTTTAGGACGCGTCGATGATCCCCAACGACAAACAGTGTGCCCACAGGCTTGCCTTCGCGGCCCTCGCGACCGATGTCGACTGCAAGATCGACTGCCGTTTTCAACGTTTCGATAGGAATCTTGGTATCGAGCTGTCGCAGATCGTGAACCGTGAGTCGTCCCAGATGCTCGTCGAGTCGGATGATGCTCAGCGAGTCGATGGCACCACTCTCAAAGCCGCTATACAGCGCGACAACACACGCACCTGGAGCCAGCTGATCGTCGGCGACACTCTCGAGGAGCGCTTGCGTCAACTTCTCGTAGACCGGGCTGTCTGGAATGTTTAGCTCGACCGTATCGAGGCCAAAATCCTCGGCTTTCGCCAAATGCTGAGTTCGGTCGCTGACGACGATCACATGCAATTTGCCGGTCGCGGTTCTGAGCTTCTCCCAATCGAGCGAACTTTCGACCAACAGCAGTAGCGCATCGGCTTCTTCGTGCTTAGCTAGCCGTTTTGCCAGCTCGCAAAATGCTTCGAGCTGGTCAGTGAATCGAATCGAAGGCGCCATGCACAAACCGCCAAACCGCGCTCAGCAGAAACCACGCCAGCGCCGAAAAACCGTAGAAACAACAGACAAACGCTACGCTGAGCGTGCAATTTAATCCAGCGAAGCAATCTATTCAATGGAGGACGTGCGGATAAGCGATCCGCCTAGCCCCACTCGACGACTGTCCGCGACAAGCTTAGCGTCTGCGTCTGGGGGATGTTGGCTGAGTCGCCATGGGCAGCGTTTCTGGGGGATCGTACGGGGCGAAAACCAGTCGATCATAGACGAGCAACGCATGAATCGCATGTCCGAGTGGGCCCGCCTCCCAGTCTTTGTAACGATTGCGGTACATGATGTTGGCCAAGTAGTTGGCTGCTTTGGTCGTCTTCCAGTGTCGCAGCTCTTTCTCCGTCGCGGCATAGAGCAGCCATTCGAGAATATGTCCGGTTGTTTTCAGCTTGCGATCAATATCGTCTTTGTCACCAGGTCCGCGGAACCACTCGGTGCTGAAACTGCCGTCACGGTTTTGCAGTCGGTAGGCGTACTGCTGATAGCGCGTGACGAATTTCTTCGCCTTGAGATACTGCCCATCCACCGGCTCGCCGCGTCGAATTCGCGTCTTGTAGGCCAGCGTTAAGCCGCCAAGTCGATGCGTGCCGCCGCAGGCCGCCCCGCGAACTGGTTGCCTCATTTCCTCAGCGATCATCTTCGGTATGTCCCACTCCATACCTTGGTCATTCATCCACTTCTCATTGGAATCGAGGTAATGCATCAACCCGATGAGCTTGAAAGTCAACTCCGTCCGCGGATAGCAGGTGCGTTTCTCCATTTCAATCAGGTCATTGATGGTGAGCTCGTTCCCCTCGACCAGCATGGGGTAGTTTCGATTGATTCTCGACTGCGCCAGCATGGCCAGAAGCTGTCCACGGTGTCCCTGCAACGCCGGCCCAACGCGAACACGCAGTTCGTCGTCATCGTTAACATACATCAATGTCCTTCGCTTGCAGGCTTGGTTGTAGCAGAGCCATCCAACTGCCGTGATCGGATCTCCCTTGGGACCACCTTGCAGTACCTTGCTGTGTGCCTCAAACGCGAGCATGGCATGCATCAGCTCCCACGGGCTACGGTCGCGTGTGTTTAGCGGTCGATTGTAGTAGTGCGTCAGCACATTGCGAATCTTGCGACGCAAGTTCTGCTGCGAGCGGGTTAGTGGCGGCAGATCGATCTTTTTCTTCGGTAGTGTCTGTGGCTTCGCCGCTGGGGTTGGGTAGGTCGACGGACTTGGCTCTTCGGTCGCTACATTCTCCTCCACTTGCTTCGGCGGCGTGATTTCTTCCTGCAACTGCTTTGAAAGATCCGAGGCAACGGCCGTGTCTGGCTTTTTCGCCGGCTGCGGAAGCGGCTTTGCGGCCGGTGACGGAAGACGACTCGCGACTTTCGGCGTCTTGGCGGTAGCAGTGGCACTCTCGGAGTTGCCACTCGCTTTGGGTCTTATCCACTTGAGTGACGGAGAAGTCTCTTCGGTTGTCACATCAGCCACAACGGGCTTTGGAAGCGGCTTTACCGACGGCGCATCTGTTTCGCGAATGTTCGCGGTGTAGGAATCCAACTTTGTCGTTGCCGGCTCGTCGGTCGTAGAAGTCGTAGAAGCGGCGACCCAGCGAGGTTTTCTTCCCTCGGCCAAAACGCCCGCATCGACGATGCCGATCACCGTTTCTTCCAGCTCAAAGTCTTGCGGTGGCACATGACCACCTAGGGTGGATGTTGATCCGGGCCGCAGAAAGACGACTGAGCCGTCGAAACCAATGGCCGCTTGGGATTGAATCAACACGAGAAGAAATGGCAGCGCACGTAGCACTGCCGTACCTCTATCCGTGGCTGAAAGCCAGCTGTACATCGATACCATCCCCCCGCGCCTGCCAGCTCACAAATTGTGTTCAGCGTTGATGTTCCAGAAGTGCGAGCAGTTCGCGAGCGACGTTCAAGGCATGGCCCAGCGTGCAGCAAACGACCAATCAACGTCTGCTTGCACATTCACGACTCTTCGGAATCAGCCCGATGCAGATGTATATCGGGAATGCAAGCGATAGAAATTCAGTCTGTTGACAGACTTTCCAAAGTCCGCAATTCAGGTGCGGCAGAACAGCAATGGCGGTGCTATAGCGGGACTTCCACTCGTCGATTGCATTGGCTGGCAACGACCAGTGCTGCCCGAATGCTAGCACATGATTTGCGGCCGTCTTAGAACGGCGACCAACCTTGCGGCCTCTCAGCGAGCGATATTTCCGGCTGCTCGCTGGCCGCATACTGTCGCCAAGCGGTGACGTCGTTGCCGAGGTCTTTGCCACTGACAGCTTTGAGCGCTTGCACACCTGCGTACTGCAGCGCGGGATCACGATCATTCACCGCAGTTGCAAGCGCCGCGACACTCTGCGGAGATCGGATTTGCCCCAGTGCATCAATCGCTGCCAGTTGAACGTCTAGTTCTTCGTCCGTCTCAAGCGCCACGCGCAAAGCGCTAATCACGCTGGGGTCAGCTTCGCGGCCCAGTCCCTCGCAGCAAGTCAATCGCACGTCCAGGTCGTCGTCTTGGAGACCGGCGATCAAAACGTCACGCGCCAAATCTGTGGACATCTCGGCCATTGCAGCTTGAATCGCCTGGCGAACGAGTGGATCAGGCTCGGTTTGAATTTGCGTTGCAAGCTGCTCAGTCAGTTTCTGCCGCTCGTCAGCATCGGCGTCTTTGGCCCGCGCGGCAATCTCTTGAATTGCTGCGATGCGCATGCTGGGTGTGATGATCGAGGTACGCTCTTGGTCCTTCCAAGGCAAAGACATCGACGCACAGCCGAGGCACGCCACGAGTGCTGACAGAGTAAGTAGAAAAGGTCGCGTAAGCTGCTGATACATCGAATCTTTGGCCATTAAATCGGAATCAGTACAAAGTCACCAAAGCAAGGCAGATGCAGAATTTGCCGCGAGACGTTACCAAACAGTCGGCTCAACAGCCATGCCAACTTCTGCCATACGGCAACTAGCTGGTAAGATGGACTCTTGGAAAACGGGCACTGCAGTCGCTGCTAGCACTCTCGCAGCCTACGGGAGCTCGATCGAGTCCATGAGTGCAGAATATGCAAGTTAACAACCTAATTGCCCGACCTAGCGGCTGGCTGATCGCCTGTCTCACGAGTTGGCTTGGATGTTTCCTGCTCGCAAGTGACCGACTTCAGGGGCTGTTGATCAACTCGATGCTACTGTCGGTGGGGACGCTATCGCTCTGCTTGCCCGTAGGCACTTTCCTCGCAATTGCGATCACGAAGACGAACGCATGGCTTAGCAAGTGGCTAGAACGAGCCCTGATCGTCATGCTGTTCGTGCCACTCTACGTTCATGCAACAGCATGGCAAGCAGCGCTAGGGCAGGGAGGCTATTTCGGCGGCGATGGCTTGCTAGGCGGATGGACCGGAGCGGTCTGGGTGCATGGTATGGCTGCGGTGCCCTGGGTGGTGTTATTCGTCGCTGTAAAGTTGCGAACAGCTCCGCGCGATCTGGAAGAACAAGCGCTGCAAGATGCGCCAGCCTGGATCGTACTGATACGCATTAGTTTGCGACAAGCAGACGTCGGCATTGCGGCAGCCGCTTTATGGGTCACGGTAATCTGTTTTAGCGAGATAGCCGTTACCGATCTCTTCCAGGTTCGCACTTTCGCCGAAGAGATCTACACGGCGGCTAGCCTTGGTGTGCTCGACGGCGCACAGGTGCAGCAATCCGCAACGTCGGCGGCTTCGGTACAGGTACCACTGTTCAACGTCGCAGAGCTGTTCATGGGCGTGTTGGCCGTCGGTGTACTTGTGCTCGCCGCATTGATCGTACTTGTTAAATGGGTACCGATGGCTAGCTTCGGCGCCATGCAGTCTGACTGGCACTGGCGACTCGGGAAGGGACGTCTTTGCTGGTCGATTTTGGTGTGTGGTGTGGCACTCGTGGTTATTGGCCTGCCGAATGTCGGGCTACTTGGAAAGGCGGGTACTCAGGTTGAACAAGTGGACGGCCAGGTCATTCACACTTGGTCCGCCCAGAAAGTAGCGAGCCTCTTTGTATCGAGTCCGTGGCAACACCGACGCGAACTGGGTTGGTCGCTCACAATCGGCATCGTAGTGACCACCATCACCGTTTCGGTCGGTGTCTTGGTCGCGTGGGCTTTACGTTCGCGATTGCTACCAACTTGGCTCACGGCGGCAGTACTCTCGCTGCTTTTCGCTGTGCCGGGTCCACTCTTGGGAGTGTGGCTGATCCGCATTTTGAATCAGCCAAGCGATTCCTGGTTGTATCCACTCTCCTGGTGCTATGACTACACGATTCTTGCACCAGTCCTAGCGCAGTTTCTCCGCGCGCTGCCTCCTGTAGTTCTTGTGCTCGCCTCGCAGTTTAGCAGCCTACCTCAGGCAGTGATCGATAGCTCCTTGAGCGAAGGCGCCAATTGGTTGCAGCAGCTCGCGCGCGTCACGCTGCCTTCTTGTTGGCCCGCTGTGGCAGCTGCCACCTGTATAGCGATGATTGTGTCACTCGGTGAGCTAGCGGCGACACTGCTCGTGGTACCGCCTGGGGTATCACCCTTGTCAGTGAGGATCTTTGGGCTGATCCACTACGGAGCCGAAGACCGTGTCTCTGCGCTCTGCCTAACGATGATCGCGACACTTTCGATCTTGATCGCCATCGGGCTGTGGCTCTGGCGAAGGTTAGCAGATGAAGAAAATAGCGAGCTTTAGCTCGCCCGAATTGGATATGAATTGGTTAGAATGAGTGGGCTCAATCCGCCCCGTTCCACCCATTCTCCGAGTCCCGCAAGATGCAGCTTCGCAGGAACGAGTCTCCAACTCAGCCGGCCGCTTGGTCATCTGATTGCGGTGCCGCTGCAACCTTTCGCCGATCACTAGCTTGCACACTCTCGGTGTTGCTGGGCCTGGCGACGCTAACTTCCGTAGGATGCAGCGGCTGCAATTCAAAGAACAACGCGCAGGGCCAGGCAGACGGAGAGAACCAAGAAAGCAAACAGCAAGCAGCCGACAAGAAAAAGAAAGACCCTCGCGAGATCAAGCCGCTGTTGCCGCTAATCGGCCA
>JBCDBK010000040.1:0-39808 GCA_039184115.1 Planctomycetota bacterium
CCGCGACAGCGAACGATCGGCGAGAACCTTGCCATCGGTTTGGCAACGCGGACAGTAGTTCGTCTCGTTGCTCGCGTAGCGAATTCGCTGGATCGCGGTCTGACATGCGGGACACGGTTGTCCGAATCGACCGTGGACGGCCATGTCGGGGTGAAACGCCGTTACCTTCTCGGGAAAGCCGTCACCGCATTGTTCGCGCAGCCGATCGACCCAGTCACTTAGAGTCTGTTGCGTCGCCGCATGAAGCATCCCGATCTCCTCTTCGTCGAGTCGCGACGTCCATTTGATCGGCGACAGCTGCGCCGCATGCAGGATCTCGTCGCTGTACGCGTTGCCAATGCCGCTGAACAGACGTGGCGACGTAAGACTGCGTTTGAGTGTGTGATTGCGACTGACCAGCTGCGCGCGGAATTCGGCAAGTGAGCACGACAGCGGTTCGAGTCCGCCCGGATTATGCACGACGAGTTCCGCTTCGTCTTCGACCACATGCAGGGAGGCTCGTTTCTGCGGACTCGCTTCGGTCAGCATGAGTGTGTCTGCTTTGCGGCTCTCGTCGCTGGCGAAATGCCATGCCAGCAGGTCATTTTTTCCCTTTGGCTTCGTGCCAGCACGCTTGCGATGAAATCGCCCCGCGATCATCAAATGCACAACCAGATGGAGATCGTTTTCCAGATGCCAGACAATTCGTTTGCCCAGCCTTGAAAAACCTTCTACTCGCCGGCCGATTGCCTCGGACAGATCAGGCTCAAACGAACGCACCAGAAACGGACTCTTCAGCTCCAGTTTTTCGATCGTCCGACCCGTGTAATGACGACCGAGCGCTTCGCAGTAGACGGCAACATCGGGTAGTTCGGGCACGCGCTGAACCTAATGCTGGTTATGCAGGAAAGCGATCAATCACGACGACTTCCTCCTTGGCCAGTTGCCCGCCGCGCGGACGAGCCGGTTGCTCTGCTTTGCCAATCGCTAGCATCATGGCAATTGCGTGATCTTCCGGCAAAGCAATCAACTCGGCGACCTTTGCTGGGTCGAATCCAATCATCGGGCACGAATCGTATCCCATTGACTTGGCAGCCAACATCAAAGTTTGAGCGGCGATTCCGCAACTGCGCATCACTTCGTCGCGTTGCACGCCGTCGCCGGCATTTTCGTAGAACTGGCCAATCATCGGGACGATTTGCTGCTGGGCAGCTTCCGGAGCATTCACCCAATAGCGCAGCGGATCTTTTTGCCAGGATTTGATATCGCCGCACAGAACAATCAGCAGCTGGGCGTCGGTTACTTGCGCCTGGTCCCACGCTGCCGCCCGGACTTGTCGCCGCAACTCGGCGTCGCGCACGACGACAAATCGCCAGTTCTGGATGTTAAACGAAGTCGGCGACAACAGCGCCAGATCGAGCAGCTGCTGGAAGTCCTCTTCGGGCATTTTGGCCGACGAATCGTAGTGCTTCACGCTACGGCGTTGTTGAATGGCTGTCTGGGTGTCCATATTTCGGCTTCCTTTATCGTTATGCTGCTATGGGAAGTTAAGCTATCATCTCCACACAACCTGCCAGCCAATAGCCTGCGTTGCAAGGGCCCGAAGTAAACAAATAGGTGACGAAAGTGTCGTTTGCAGCGACTGGCAAGATTGCTAGAGTACGGCACCTGCTTTAATCGATGCTTCGTCTCCGGCCCTCTCGTCGCTATTGCGTATTCTGACCCGCTACATCGCGTTCGACCTGTTGAAGGTCTTTTTGCTCACCTTGACGGTGATGACAGCATTCTTGTTTGTCATTTTGGCGGGCAAGCTGGCAGTCGAAGAGAGTCTTGGACTGATGCCGATTTTGCGAGCACTGCCTTACATTCTGCCTCAAGCGATGCAGTTCGCGGTGCCAGGAGCGATGTTGCTCTCCACGGTAACGGTCTACGGTCGCATTGCCGCATCGAACGAAATTGTCGCCGTGAAATCGATGGGCATTTCGCCGATGATTTTGGTATGGCCGACCTTGATTCTCGCGACACTCGTGAGCCTTGGCGGTGTTGTGCTGAACGACGTGGCGGTTTCTTGGGGACGAGGTGGCCAACAACGTGTGCTGCTCGAGTCACTCGAAGAAATCGTCTACGGTCGACTCCGCACCACTCGCTCGTACAGCGATCAGCGGTTCAAAGTGACTGTGCGGCGAGTGGAGGGACGGCGTCTGATCCAACCGACGGTGCTGATTTACAACGCCGCCGAGGAGAAGCCCGCGACGATCATCGCGGACGAAGCTGAGTTTAACAACGATCCAGAGAATAATGCGATCAAAGTGGCGTTTATCAACGCCGATGTGGATATGCACGGGCAAGGATCGATTCACCATCCCGGTCTGTTCGTCCACGCAATTGATCTCAACGACTTGGTGGGTACAAAGGCTTCTAAACGTAGGCCATCAGAGTATGCACTAAGCGAAATAGGCCCGTCGAAAGTCGAGCAGACGAGTTTGATTGATCGTCTGCAGCAGGAGATGACGGCCGAGATGGGTCATGCGCTGATGACGGGCCGCACGTATCAACTCGCCGAGGAAAAGTGGCGCGAAAATCAGATTGCGCTAGATATTGCGGTCAGCAAAATGCATCGCCTGCGTACTGAGCCACATCGTCGGTGGGCAAACGGCTTTAGTTGCTTGTGTTTCGTCATGATCGGTGCCCCAATGGCGATCCGATTGCGTCATGGCGAGATCTGGGGCAGCTTCTTCGCGTGCTTTCTGCCGATCTTGTTGGTGTACTATCCGATGCTGGCCGGCTGTCTCGACCTGGCAAAAGATGGTGTGCTTCCACCTCAAGCGGTGTGGCTGGGCAACCTTGTGCTAGCACTGTGGGGAATGTGGCTAGTGAGGCGTGTTGTGAAGTTTTGAAGGAGCTGTCAGCGGTGAGCTCTGGGCAAAGAGTTGCCAGCAACAACTGCACGGTCCTCATCGCACGCGGCCGATCACTCACAGCCCAAACAAAACTGTGCTTGTCAAATTTACAATTCTTCCGCTACACTCCATCTCCCGTCGGACTTCATGACGAAGTCTGTGATTGATTGACGCTGCACGTTCCCCGCGGCAGCGTTTCCAGCGACATAGCGTTGCCACGACAAGGAGGTCGTCGGTGCTTTCGCATTGGCCCATTCGCACGAAACTCAAGCTCGGTCTTGGCTTGCTGCTAATGACCGTGCTGGCTCTATTCGCGACGGCCTACTACGGTCTCTACGCCTATCGTGGCTTGGTTAAGGGGCTTAGCGCCCGCTCGTCCGAGTTGCCGCTGGCCGCCCAAGTTGGACAAGATCTGGTCGAGTTACGAGACGTCTTGATCGAAGCCAACGAACGCGTCGAACTCGCCAGTAAGGTGTGCGAGCAAGACGAAGATCATGAGAATGCCGAGCAATACTTTTCGACTTGGGAAACTGCCTTGCTCGAGAAGGAGTACTTCATCCACTTGGGGGCATTCAAAGATGCTCTCGATCGATATCGTCGTCAACTCGACTTGAGTCGCGAGGCGGATTCACTCGGATTGAGCGACGATTCGCGGGAGCGGAAAACCCTTCAACAGATCGATGCCGTGCTCGAACCGATCCTCGAAGCCGAGCTGCCGGAAGATTGGCTGCTGGACGAAAAACTGGTTCGCGATCTCAAGAGCCAAGTTGAACTACTGCGGCAGCTTGTCGTCGAACTACCAAGTCATCTGCACACGCAGTTTCAGGAATTTGCCGATACCGTACGGGCTCAGTATCGCACCGCGATTGTTGCTGCCTGGGTGAATGCGGCACTAGCTTTGATTTTGCTCGTGACGTCGACACGTTTGTTTTATAAGTGGTTTGCTGAGCCCTTGCAGATTTTGGTGCAGGGATCTCGAGAGGTCGCCAAGGGCAAATACAGCCATCGTATTCAGCTCGACACGCAAGATGAGATTGGCGAGTTGGCCGACGCGATGAACGATATGACTGCCCAGTTTCAGGAAACCCGCGACGATCTTGATCGTCAGGTGCGCGAACGCACATTGCAGGTCGTCCGCAGCGAGCAACTTGCCAGTGTTGGTTTCCTCGCGGCAGGCGTGTCGCACGAAATCAATAACCCGCTCGCGTCCATTGCGCTGTGCAGCGAATCGCTCGAAAGCCGCTTCAACGAGTTCTTCGCAGACGTTGAATCGAACTCCGAAGACAGCCAGGTGATTCACGATTATCTGGCGATGATCCAGCGCGAGGCATTTCGATGCAAGCAGATCACCGAGAAGTTGCTCGACTTCGCTCGCATGGGCGATTCGCAGCGCCATAGTACCGAACTACGTGATCTGGTCGAAGGCGTCATCGAGATGGTGCAGCATCTGGGTAAGTACCAAGATAAAAACTTGGAGCTGTTGCCCGGCGATCCCGTGATCGTCGAGGTGAACGCCCAAGAGATCAAGCAAGTGGTACTCAATCTCATTACCAACGGTCTGGAGAGTCTCGATCCCGGCGGCACCGTGAAGGTCTCGATCAATCAAGGTCGCGATCAGGCTCGAATCACCGTGCAAGACGACGGTTGCGGTATGACCGAAGAAGTGCGCAAGCATCTGTTCGAGCCGTTCTTTACGCGTCGACATAGTGGCCAAGGGACTGGCCTAGGCTTGTCGATTACGTACCGCATTGTGCAAGAGCACCACGGGCAGATCGATGTTACCAGTGACGGAGTTGGTTGCGGTTCGCGATTCGTCGTCTCGCTACCAGCGCACCCTATGAGCAAGGAGAAGCACCATCGCTACCAAGCAGCCTAACGGTCAAGGATTGACCCTCTTGTTTGCCGACGACGAACGATCGCTGCAAGAGTTGATGAAGCTCGAACTGCCTCGACTAGGTCACACCGTGACCGTCTGTCCCGACGGACTTACCGCGATCGCGGCGCTCGAGAAGAACACTTACGATTGCATCATTGTCGATCTCGATATGCCGGGCAAAGATGGCATCAGCGTTATCGCGCACTGCAAAGAGATGTCGCCAGAAACCGAGGCTGTCGTACTGACCGGCAAGTCGACGATGGAGACTGCCATCGCGGCGTTGCGTCACGGCGCATTCGATTATCTCACGAAGCCGTGCAAGCTGATCGAAATTCAGGCGTTGCTCCACCGCGTCGCCGAAAAGCGTCAGCTAACGCAAAAATTCCGCGCGCTGCAGCATCAGGTGTTACGGCTGGAAGGCGCGCCGCAGCTTATTGGCAAGACGCCAGCGATGGCGAAGGTCAAGGTGCTGATTGAGAAAGTGGCGCCCACAAATTCGACGGTACTTATTTTGGGCGAGACCGGCACCGGTAAAGAACTCGTTGCCCGTGCACTACACGACAATAGCACGCGTGCTGAAAATCCATTTGTCGCGATTAATTGCGGAGCGCTACCGGAAACGCTCATCGAAAGCGAACTTTTCGGACATCGCAAAGGCGCATTTACCGGCGCAGACGACCATCGGGTCGGTCTGTTTGAGGTGGCCCACGGCGGTACAATTTTTCTCGACGAGATTGGTGAGTTGCCCAAGTCCATGCAGGCGAAGTTACTGCGGGTACTCGAAAGTGGTGAGATCCGGAGGGTAGGCGAAAACAAGCCGGTCACGGTCGACGTCCGCGTTGTTTGTGCGACCCATCGCGACTTGCCGGCGATGGTCGCTGAGGAAGAATTTCGCGAAGACTTGATGTATCGGATCAACACGTTCGAGATCAATCTGCCACCGCTTCGCGAGCGCATCGACGACGTGCCTGACCTGGCGCTACATTTGCTGTCGCGTTTCCGCCGAGGCGGCGAAGCCCAGCTAGCCGACGATGCCGTCGACGCTTTGCGTGGGCACGTTTGGCCGGGCAATGTGCGTGAGCTGGCCAACGTCGTCGAGCACGCAACAATCCTCTGCGACGAAGGCCCCATCCGACGTGAGCACCTGCCGCAGCATTTCGACAGCAGGCAACTCCAAGGCGCCGCCCGTCAGCGCCGCGGCGTGATGACACTGCGAGAGTTGGAAATGGAAGCGATCATCGAAGCCCTCGAACGCAACGAAGGTAGCAAACCCAAGGCCGCCGAACAGCTGGGTGTTAGTCTAAAAACGCTCTACAACAAGCTGAATGCTGCTACGGAGTTGGAGAAATCTGCGTGAGGGATGTCTAGGTCTCACCACGGAGTCACGGAGAGCACGGTGGAAAGAGATAGCGAAAGAATTATAGGATGCGTCTTGTGATTCCTTCTTTCATCAGCTTCACGTTGAAATTGAGCAGTAGGCCAATTCGTTTGCCGCTCAACTTTAGGTAGGTGATAAGTTGTGCTTCGTGCACAGGAAGTATCTGCTCGACGCTCTTTAATTCAAGAACGACTTGACCTTCTACGAGTAAGTCCATTTGGTAGCTGCAATCTAGCAGAACATTCTTGTATTGTACGGGAAGCGCGACTTGTCTTTCAAAGGAGATGTCATTCTGCGAGAGCTCATAGCAGAGACACTCCTCATACGCAGACTCAAGTAAACCCGGACCAAGATGTCGATGAACTTCAATTGCCACCGCACAAATGCTACCGGTCAACTCCGCAGAAACAAGCATCGATGAATCTCTCCACTTATCTTCCCTCTGTGTTCCCTGTGACTCTGTGGTAAGATCTAGATCCTCAAACCTTTCGCACCACGCCAGTCACCACGCCCAAGACTTTGACGTTACGGCAGTAGATTGGTTTCATTTCTGAGTTTGCTGGTTGTAGACGGACGCGGTTGGCTTCGGGATACCAGTATTTGAGTGTCGCGTCGCCTTCGTCAGTGAGTGCGACGACGATGTCGCCTTTGTCGGCGGTACGTGCTTTTCGACAGATGACCAGATCGCCGTCGGCAATCGCCGCTTCGATCATCGATTCGCCCTTAACACGCAAAGCGAACAAGTTCTTCTGTCCAAACCAGTCGTCGAACTCAAATCGCTCGGCCTGTTCAATTGCTTCAGTCAAGCTGCCGGCGGCTATCTGACCCACCAGCGGTAGGCCGCGATCCTCGTGGGCAGCCTCGGTTAGCTGGATTGCCCGCGACATGTTGGGCTCGCGTGTGATGAGGCCTTTCTTCTCGAGGGCCTTCAAATGGCACATCACGCCATTAGGCGAATTGATTTCAAATTGCTCACCAATTTCTCGTACTGTTGGTCCGTAGCCACGCCCACCAATCTTGTCGCGAATGAAGTCGAAAACCTCCCGCTGTCGTTTGGTCAATTGGTCGAGACTCATGCGATTTTCCCCTGATTCTATTTGACTTGGCATGACCGCCGCCAAAATATGCATTTAGCTAGCTCGGACGCTGCTATGTTAATATACGTTCGTACAGATAGCAAGTTCATCTGTACACTAGTTGAGATTCTGCGGGAAACGGTTTGTTGCCTCACTGCGTCCTTGGCGCAAGAATAGCATGGTTGGGTGGTTCTCCAGCCCAAGTATTGGTATCAGCGAGCGGCCGCAGGACTCAAGGACTGTTAGAGGAATTCGCTTATGATCTGTCGCAGGGCAATGATTGTGTTGATCGCCTTATGGGCATCCATTTCAGGTTCCTTCCTAGTCAACGCAGCCGACCCAATTTCTCTGCCGGCAGATCTCGAACATGTAATCGCAGAGCGTTATCCCCGGAGCATTGGGCAGCTAATCGCCATTCAGCAGCAAGTCCAGCGGGTAGCCAAGCAAGCGATGCCCGCCACTGTGGGGCTGACGATCGGTCATGGCATGGGTAGTGGCGTCATTGTGAGCGCCGATGGCTTGGTGCTCACCGCGGCGCACGTCATCGGCAAGGCTGGACGGCGTGCGATGGTCGAGTTGCCCGATGGGCGACGCCTAAGAGGCAGGACGCTGGGTGCGAATCATGAGATTGACGCTGGCATGATTCAGCTCGTTAATCCGCCAGCCGACTTGCCGTTCTTGCCAGTCGCCAAATCGCGGGCACAAGTCGGAGATTGGGTGATTACGCTCGGCCAACCCGGCGGGACCGTGTCCGATCGTTCGCCGCCGCTACGCTTGGGTCGCGTACTCGGTGGTGGCGAGGACTGGATTTGCACTGATTGCACGTTGGTTGGCGGCGACTCCGGTGGACCATTGATCAATCTTAAGGGTGAAGTACTGGCGGTGCATTCAAGTATTGGCCCCGAGATCGTACACAACTTTCACATTCCAGTCGTCGAGATCGAAAAAAACTGGGATCGGCTGTTGGCCGGCAAAGTTTGGGGCAACGAACTGGAGGAAGTGATTAGCACCACGGTGCGACCAATCATGGGCATCGTCGGCTATACCTCCGATAACCGGTGCGTGATCACTGAAGTTTATCGCGATCTTCCCGCTTACGAGGCGGGGATGCGTGCCGGTGACGTAATTGTCCAAGTCGACGGCGAACGCATCTCGAGTTTCGAGCAGGTATCGACCAAGGTGCGAAAGAAGAAACCAGGCCAAACCATGCAACTGCGCGTGGAACGCGATGGCAAGACGTTTAGCATGGAAGTGACTCTCGCAGGCTTACGGCGTCCTGCTCCTCCCAGTGAGCGCGACCGTTCCGATGAGGGAGAGGAGTGATGGCGAACTCATCGCGTCGACGAATGCTACTGATCACAGTTGGAATCGGTGCTGCGCTAATCAGTCGGACTTCGTTAGCGCAAGAAAAGGAGTCGCCCGACCAGGACTGGCAGGAATACGCCGACTCACGACCGTTTCCGACTTCGCATATCCGCATCCCAAAGTGGCGACTGACCGATAGCCCGCACATTCGAGCCGCGTTCCGCGAAGTCGTCGCAACACCAAGATTGGCGACCGTCCGTGTTCGGACTGACGGACGCGACACGGCCCTGGGTGGAATTGTCGGGGCAAACGGCTGGATCATCACGAAGGCGAGTCGACTGCCGGGCAAGATCACCTGCCTGCTGAGCGACGAGCGCGAGTTGGACGCCAAACTCGTCGGAATCGACGACGACTACGACATCGCTTTGCTAAGAGTTGATGCCAGCGGTTTGCCGGCACTCAAGTTTTCCGACTCGCCGGCGCCAGCCGTCGGGGCGTGGCTGGCGACCGTGGGCATGAATCGCGCGCCAAAAGCAATCGGCGTGGTCAGCGTCGAGCCGCGGCAAATCGAGCATCGCGCCGGCACGCTGGGTGTGCAGTTCGACGTACGGACGAATCGACCAATTATCGAGGTCGTCTTTCCGAACACGGGTGCCGAGGAGGCTGGCTTACAGAGCGAAGATGAAATCCTTAGCATCGAGGGGCGCGAAACGCCCTCGCGTCGGACAGCAATCATGCGTGTGCGAGAATTCAGCCCGGGTGCCAAGATCAAGCTGCGGGTGCTACGCGGCGATCAGATCATCAGCGTAACGGCAAGACTCAAAGGCCAGTTTGTAGGCCGTCTGCCGACGCGTGAGGAGTTTCAGAATCAACTCGGCAGCGACCTCAGCCAACGTCGTGCCGGCTTTCCGATTGCCTTTCAGCACGACACGGTCGTCAAACCCAGCGACTGCGGCGGCCCGATCGTCGACCTGACCGGCGAAGTCGTCGGTTTCAATCTCGCCAGGGCAGGGCGGACGGAGACCTATGCCGCGCCGGCGGACGTCGTAGCGCAGATCGTTGCCAAACTAAGAGCCGCACGATAATCAATTCTCAGGTCGATCGGCTCGCAAGCGAGACTTCTTAATCGACGACGAACTTGAATTGGTTTCAGAATGCAGCTACGCCGGAAACTGTATAGCCCCTCAAGTCACTGGGAGCTGGCATGGCCCCGGCTACCAATCTAGCTGCGCTCGATTAAAGCAAGCCGCGCACAAGTTGGACTACGCCCACAAACACGATCACGCAACCCACCAACAGCGTCCGCTGTTTTAGCTCGGTATCGCCATCACTTCGAAGAAGGCTGGGGAATAACTTCCCCATTGCAAACAGCAGTACAATCGTACCGCTCGAAAGAAGAACAAGACTGTCGGTCAGGTTGTTCCAATCCATTTCTTAAGGCCCGCTCTACATTTGAATTACCGGTGGAATAACCAACGATCTTGGCAATCTCCATGAAGCGTATTCGAGCAGCGATGGCGGATATTGCCAAGATTGTTCGTTGTTTCTTGCAAGGTGCCTTCCGCGTGAAACGCTTGGACACCATAGAAACTCGCACACTCCACATCAGGTGAGTCCGTACTCCGCCGGAAACTCGATTCCGAGAAAACTGCACAAACCGATGAAGCTGAGGCGTCTTGAGCAAGTGGCCCTTTCTGCCATATTGTTATAGCATTGACTCGAATTACTAACCTGAACCGTTAAGGCCAACAAGCAACGCTGGCTCCGAGATTAGCCCACGGTATAGACTCTGTGTCCAAATCACCTGACCACCCGCCAAGACCAAAAATTCAGTTTGGCGTTAGAACCTTGCTCTTACTTTCATTGGTTGTCGCAGTTTTCATGGTCACTTTTTATCGCTTCCATGTAGCTGTAACGGACTTGAGACTTAGCAAAGAACACCTTTCACGGGCATATGCATTTTCCGCAATAGCTGGCATCTGTGGAGCAATCCCTTCCCTCCACCAACGCAAACTTATTCGTGGCATAGTCATTGGAATCATTTGTGGGTGGGCAGCAGCATTGGGCTTTATGGAGTGGGGTGTCGGAGTCAACGTTACCTGGATTATTTCCGGAAGCTAACTACTGACGTTAGAAATCGACGCCAAGTTACCTACCTCGGCGTGAAACGCCGAGGCAGCCTGGAATTTGCGACTGCTTACTGCGGGCGGCGAATCCAACCGCCGCTTTTCCGGCAGTTTGATTCCAGATGAGCTGTGAACCCTCTCGCATGTAATCTGTCAGTTCGTGTTTGCGCCAATCGTCGGCCCGTCGATTGGATTTCGCACTCGTGGTTGCCGTTCCGAGTAGCCACCGTTCGTTGGCAACTCGATCTGTCAGGTCGCCGCACGAACCGCATGGCCCAGTGAAGTGCGAATCGTCGCGACTTTTCTCGCCGATTTTCGCACGCTAACGCAGGCAATCGCGGCCAGCAGGCCTAACGATTTCGCTGTAGCAGCATGCAGCCAATTGCACCGACACCGAGCAAGGCGAGCGACCCCGGCTCGGGCACCACCGTGATACGAACTGCAAAGTTGCTGTCCGCATCAGAGTTATCCAGGAAGAATCCATCAAATGCAGAAACGAAAAGATGGGTCGCGCCAATGGGCACTTCTACGGCAACGTCCTCAACCGACAAACCGCCCGGAAAAGATCCGCCAAGGGCGAAGTCTTCGGCAATATCTTGGCTGGGAGAGGTGTCAATATCGACCCCGGCGTCAATCGCGTCGACCACCCGCTCGATGACAGCGGCTTGATCAAACGCAAGCAGTGTGCTGGAGCCACTAAACACGCCGATCGCAGCGGTGGCGATGTTCGGATTCGAGGGTGTCTCCAAACCGCTGAGGCTAAACTCACCCAAAACTTCGAACATCAGAATTTCACCCGGGGTGGCGTCGATTGTCGCCAGGTCGATCACCGTTTCAGGATTCTGCCCCAGGTTGCTGACTCCGTTGAGGAAACTCTCCGCGACATCGATGGGAAACTCGAACGTCGAACCCACAGCAAGGTCAGGAGTGGAAGCAAAGCTCAGCCCCCAGATGACAGAAAAACACATCGCAGCGAAGCGGCAGGGAAGTTTCATAGCGGGTTTGCTCTACGTAACGAATGACCGGGTAGGGTTAGACAATGGTGTAATCAGGGAGTTCCCATTTGGATTTCTAATGGTCATCCCGCTGCGACACCGCAGGTGTACCTTTCGCGAATTGTAGCCAATTAGGTCTGAAGCCGCAAAATTTCTTTCTTGGTCTGGCGTTCTTCGGACACTGCGAAGAGATAGTCGACTCTCGGATCGCGTGAAGTTGGCTGCCACGTGCTACTGCTGGCTTGTCCAGAGGTGTGAAGCGCGTACCACTAACGTAGCGCGGGTACTCTGCTGGAAGAAAGCGACATGGCCATAAAGCGAGAAGTGAAGCACCGCTTGTGAAAACTGACAGTTGGGGTCTACGCCATTCGTCGGCAACGAAGTGGGCTACTCTCAACACTGGTTCTATTGCGGCTACGACTAGCATCCGTAATGGGGTGGCGTACCCGGCAGCGTACCGATGACCTGCGACGGCATCAGTTGATGCGAAGAACTGTAGGTCGGATTGCGATGTGGCGGCTGACTTGTGCGTGATTATTGCAGTTCAGAGGTCGATTCGCCAATTCAAGAAAAGAAAAACGACGACCGTGCAGCCTAGGCCAGCGGTACTTGGTTCGGGCACTGAGGGGGCCAGTAACGCGAATTGGTTGCTTTGTTTCACCTGCCAAAGCAGAAAATCGCTGCCGTCGACGATGCCGCTTCCATCGCCGTCAGCGTCAGTCATTGGCAAGTCAACCAACGCACCGTAGGACTGATGCCAAGCGCCCAAATCTAGCTGATTGACTGCATTGTCGCAGTTGTAGTCGCCCGCGGCAGACTGGGCGAGGGCGGTCGCATTGGATTCGAAGAGGCGTAGCGCACCGCTCCGCCAGTTGTCGGGTCCGACGATGTCGCTGTCTCCGTCGCCGTCGAAGTCGGCTAGCACGCCGGAGTAGATAGGGACATCATCGATGGGCACCTTCGACCACGAGGTTCCATCACCTTCGTTCAGTAGGGCGAAGACTTCGGGCGTCTCGTCGCCTTCGCCAACTCGCGAGACACCCGTGACCAAGTCGACGTCTCCATCGAAATCGAGGTCGCCGGCATCCAGCGTGTGAAGTTGCCGGCCTTCCGTCAGTACGTCGAGCGGCGTCCAAGCGGTTCCAAAGTCATCTTCGGCAAGGTAGATCGTCAGCCCCTTAGGCTTGGCGTCGACAGAGTTGTCGTTGAGCTCCTCAGAATTCGTAATCACAACATCCTCGCGCCCGTCTGCATTTAAGTCGACAGCCAACACTTTGCTTGCATAGTTCGATTGGGTCGACGCATCGTTCACGCTTGGGTACCAAGGCAGGCCGCTCGTAGGCTGAACTCCGAGTGGGTGTTGGACAAAGCTCTCGACATCGGTCAGATCGGCCCATTGTGTCGCTCCGTCACCGGGATCGGGTGCTTCCAGCCAGATGCCATTGATGAGGATATCCAAGTCGCCGTCGTTGTCGGGATCGAACAGCGACAAGCCTTCGCGCGGATTGACGGGCAGGAAGTGACGGTCGAACATTCCTTGGCCATCACCTATCAGAATGTGCAAGCCGTTGTTGACGTCGCGCGTAACGAGATCGACGTCGGAGTCGCCGTCCATGTCACCGGCGTAGACCTCCGACATATGCGCGGGTTGGTCTGCTCCCGCCGAACCGTCCCACGAGCCTACGACGTGCTCGGTCCAGTTACCAACGAGCTGCTGGCTGCCAGGATTCTCGAACCAGGAGAGTTGTGCCGCGCCTGCTCCATTGGGCGATTCAGGGATCAGAATGTCGGGATAGTCATCATTGTTGAGATCGAGGATGATCGAATCTCCACCGAATCGATTCGGCCGATTGTTGGCAACTTCGGTGGGGCTGAGTACGTCAAAGTCTTGCCAAACGCCGTTTGTGTCGAGGCTATGGATGCGAAAGTGTGGGTCGCTGCTGTTGCTGGTGGCGACGGTCACGATCTCGGGGACGCCATCGAGGTTGAGATCCGCAGCCGCCGTCGAAATTGCCCCTCCCGCGGCCCCCGGGATGGTCGTGCCAGTTTCGTAGAGCGACGACGGGCTATCGCACGATGCCGCGACTTCAGAAACCTCGGCCGCGTAAATCGCCACGATAGCCAGGACAAAGAACCTAGCAGCACACAGAGCGTCGCGCATGCGGCTGGGCAGGTTCCAAATTTGGCGACCAACAATCATCTTTACGCTCTTATCTGTTCGGTTGCGTCGCGATGATTATGTTCCGGTGCCGAGGTGAACACAATCATCTTGGTGGCAAGTCGAGGGGGAATTAACCTCTTCTTAGCAGTCCGCAGTGTCGCAGTCGCCTGTGTCTAAACGGGTTGGGACGTTATATTGGCCAATTGACGCCTAGTGAGTGACTTGCTTCAGCCCTAAACGCTTGATGACTGAAATTGTTCGAAACGAAATCATGTCTGCGGCCGATTCGGTCGTCGTCAAAGTTGGCACCCGAGTGCTGACTCGCGCTGATGGAACGCTTGATGATCAGCGCGTGGCTAGCATCGCTGGCCAGCTCGCGAAGCTGCAGCGCGCCGGCAGAAGAGTTGTGCTCGTCAGTAGCGGCGCCGTGGGGGCGGGACTCGGACGCTTGCAACTCGAACGAAGGCCTACGGCGCTCGCCCAATTGCAGGCGGCCGCTGCCATCGGGCAGAGTCTGTTGATCGAATCGTACAACCGCGCGCTGGAGCCACACGGGTTGCACGCAGCCCAGGTGCTGCTGACAGCCGAAGACCTTCAAGATCGCAGCCGGTATCTGAATGTGCGAAATGCGCTGTTTGCGCTGTTCGACAGCGACGCTGTACCGATTATCAACGAGAACGACACGGTAAGTGTCGAAGAACTGCAGTTGAGCTTCGGCGACAACGATCGTCTGGCGGCGCTGGTCACAAACTTGATTCGCGCACCATTGCTGGTGTTGCTCTCGGATATCGAGGGACTTTACGATGGCGATCCCGACGATTCCAACACGTCGGTCCTGTCCGTCGTGACCGACTTGGCGAAGGCCGAGCAGCAGCATGTTCGTGACGGCACGCGCGGCGGCATCAAACTGGGCACCGGCGGCATGGCGACGAAGCTCAAAGCGGTGCGCATTGCAACGTCTGCCGGCGAGAACGTGATCATTGCCAACGGTCGTCGTGAGAATGTGTTGGAAGATATTCTGTCGGGTGCAGACGTCGGTACTTTGTTCCTCGCTGAGGGTCCTGCGGTCGCACCACGCAAACGTTGGATCGGTTGGAGCGCCAATCCGAGTGGCAAGCTGGCGCTCGATGCCGGGGCGTGCAGAGCCATCGAGGCCAACGGCAAGAGCTTATTGGCCGTGGGTGTCGTCCAGGTGGCAGGAAACTTTGAAAAGGGTGACGTGATCGCGATGTGCGATGAGTCAGGACGTGAGCTCGCTCGCGGGCTCATCAACTATTCCGCCGCAGAGATGCTCAAAATTGCCGGTCACGATAAAGAGCAGATCGCCGAGCTGCTTGGTCATCGCCCCTACGAAGTGGTCGTGCACCGTAACAATCTCGTGGTTCTCAACTCAGCAAGCTAAGTCGGGTTGTGCCGATTCTTTGGGATGGCCTACCGCTAAACTCGGCGAAGATTCGTGGCATCCGGCGATCGCCGTGATTAGTCTGGAAGTTAGCAACACACATCTCTCCAACTTCCGTCACGGTACTGCTGATATGAGCCGATTCCTAGCGATCGCCTGTTTGTTGTCTGCCTCCCTGTCAATTGCAGCAGAGGTCAAAGCTCAAGAAATCGACCAGGTAGAGAGGCGACCTGAACCTGCACCGCTAGTGCTGACGCCCGAACTCATTGACGCACATCGCGAATACCAATTGGCCCAACTTCGTTGGCAAAAGTATCGATTTCAAGAACAGCCTCGGCAGAGGAAACTGCTTGATCAGCAAGTCGGATTGGCCGAGGCGGAGATTCGTGTGCTTAGACGACGTATCCGCGACTATCGACCCTTCTTACAGGTAGGACGATATTCGCCAGCGCGGACTGCTGCGGAGAATGACCGCTTGGCCCTGCTGGCCACCGAGCAAGAACTACGGCTACTACGCGACGAACGAATCAACCAGATGCGATATCGTCGGCAGACCAATCAACTCTATCAGCTCGAAGTCTTGCGGACCGCTGCTAAAGTGCTTGCTGTGCAACGATCGCAGCGCGAGCCTGCGGACGCGAAATAATTCGCTTACTTGGCGTTTCGGCTGCCAACCAGAACGAGTTGGGCGGCAGCAAGCTGCAAACCTTCTTGACGCCGAATGTTCAGCTTTTTCTTGATCCGCCGTTTGGCACTGCGGATACTTTGCGGGCTGAGCCCCGACATCTTGACCAGCGTCTCGTCGGAGATGTTTGGATCGGCCATCTTGCGGAGAATCCGCTTTTCGGAGTCATCGAGATGCGTGATTTCGATGAGCGCTCGCTTTTCGAGATCGGTGAGTCGATTCAGATCGAACCGACGAGTGATGTAACAGAGAATCCGATTATTGCCGACATTCTCAAGCGAGCAGACGAGATCGATGGGGCGATCGTCAGTTTGCAAGTTGACCTCGATATCGTCCACGTCGTTTCCGTAAGTGAAGCAATCGGCGAACGCACGGCGCCAGCGACTGCGGCTCTCTGGGTCGTAGCATAGCTCTGACAGGTTCTTCCCTTCGATATCTGGCATGAGCTTGCACTTCTCGATCACTCCTCCCTCACCGAGTGCCAGCACCCAATAGGTCGCGATGTCGGTTAGCTCGTGCATTAGGGCGTGCGTGGAATTTAAGTGAATCTGGCTCTTGGACGCACGTGCGTGCGTATTTTGCGGCTACCTGGCGACGAATCGAGCGCGCCGAAGCTCCAGAAAATGAGTATATCGTGCGATAATGATCGCATCCAGCATTGGCAGGGATGACCAAGCTGGCTGGCAGCTTGACGAACAAGCGAGAGACCAAGCTGTGGCTCTCGAAGCGATCCAGGTTCGATTTGTGGACTGCTTGCCCCGTGCATGTCCACCTCCCCCAACAGCCTGGGTGTTTCGGAAAGTCGTTGGTGAGTGACATCGCGTAGGAGTCGAGGCCTAGATGTTGGGGCAAATAGGAAGAGACTCGGTTTCGCAGCTCGCTTGCTAACTGCGTGGGGGGCTGGCTCGATTGCAGTGCCCGCATCGTGTCGGCCCCCTTTTTTCTGCGCCCGACGCCAAAAAGCACGCCGCCGCGTCGCGGCGCTCTCTGTGATCATTGTGACGGGGGTGTGATCGTTTCTGTCACAATCGCGTTGCCGCCTCTCCTGCCCCTGGAATCAGGCAATTCCCGGGCATTCGTGTACCATTTACAAGTCTGGCATGTCGATTGCGTTCTCTTCAGGCAGCGGGGCGACACGTGACCCAGTCGTGCCGGACACTTGTGAAAGGAGAGGCGCTATGAAGAAAGTAACACTTGCAGCGGTACTATCGACAATGTTTGCGTTGGTCGCAATGCAACCAAACGCCGCACACGCCAACGCCGCTTGGGGAATTAGCATCGGTACCCGCAACGTGCAACTCGATGTTGGAAATCCCTATGCCTATCCACAGTACTACACCGCGTCGCGTCAACCGACGTATCGACGTGCTTACTCGAACCCGCGCTGGTACGGCTACGAAAATTACGCCGCATACGATCGACGCGATGCACGTTACTACCGGGGTGTTCCGGGGCGCTTCGTGCCACCCGCCGGCAATTGCGACTACGCTGCAGGTCGGTATGATCGATCGTATCGCGGTCCTCGGGACCAGAGCTGGGATCCGCGCTGGGATGTTTACCGCGATAGAGACCTGCGGCCACGCCGACGATAGGCGCGGCATGGCAGATCTCGTTGCTTAAGTGACACTCGCCGGCCGCAGATTCAATTTCTGCGGCCGGCTTTTTTGATGTTACTCGTAGGTGCACAGGTAAGCAGATTGAACTGCGATCTGCAGTTGGAACTTCTCGTTGGCTTCGACGATAAACGATTCGCCGGCCGGAAAGTCTTTGTACGCTTCGCTACCTGGCAATCTGACTGATAAGCAGCCACTGACCACGGTAACGGTTTCTTTCTTTTCCGTGGCGAATTCGTATTCGCCGATCTCCATCACGCCGACGGTCGCTGGAAGCGTGGCGGTCTGAAAGGCGATTGACTTGACGTTGCCATTGAAATACTCGTTAACTTCCAGCATGACGATTGATTTCCCTTTGCGGCGGTTCGAGTTTGCGCGATAATCGGAGGCGATAAGTTGGTCACGTAGCCTACCCGAGAGCCCTCGCTATGAGCAAGCCAGTCGACCTGATTCCACTTGCGAGGTTGGCGCTCACGTTTGTGCCCGTGGCCGTAGTGGTCGGCGTGCTTTATCGCTGGTCGCTTGGCGCAGGGCTGTCACTTTATGCGATGGGGCGTATGTTGCTGCAACTGTTGCTCATCGGCTACGTGCTCACATTTATTTTTACGACCGAGCAACCTGGCGTCGTGGGCATAGTACTGCTAGGCATGTTGCTGATTGCTAGTTGGATCTCGCTGCGTCCGTTGAAGCGACACAGAGGACGTCATTATGCGAAAGCGCTGGCGTCGATCGCCATCGGCGGAGTGGCGACGTTGGTGCTCGTCACGCAGTTGGTACTCGATACTGAGCCATGGTTTAGCCCTAGCAAAGTGATTCCGCTGGCAGGCATGATCTTCGCTCAATCAATGACAGCCATTAGTTTGGCCGCTGAGCGATTTTATGCTGAATTACCTCGCGTGGGTTCGTATGAAGAAGCACGTGGAATCGCCTTGAATGCTGCACTAATTCCAATTACGAATTCGTTGTTTGCCGTCGGACTGGTTTCGCTGCCGGGGATGATGACTGGGCAGATTCTCGCCGACGTCGATCCACTGATTGCTGCGCGCTATCAGATCATGGTGATGGCGATGATGTTTGGTTCCGCCGGCATTTCTGCCGCGTGTTACCTAACACTGGTAAAGCCGTCGGAGGTTGCCGCATGATTCGCATCGCCACCGCAGACGATGCTGCTGCCGTACGAGAGATCTATCGACCGGCGATCGAAGACTCGGTGATTTCGTTTGAGACAGAAATACCAACCATCGAGGAAATCCAGGGACGCATCCAACGCTGTTTGCAATCTTATCCTTGGCTCGTTTACGAAGACGAACAAGGCGTTTGCGGTTATGCCTACGCCGGCCCACATCATTCACGCGCCGCTTACCGTTGGACCGCGAACGTCAGCGTGTACGTCGGTCCAAACGCCCATCGGCGCGGTATCGCAAGCAGATTGTACTCGGTACTGTTCGCGATTCTTCGCCTGCAGCAAGTCCGTAAAGTAACCGCTGGCATTTCTGTCCCCAATCCAGCGAGCCAAGCGTTTCATCAGGCATTGGGGTTCCGGCAGATTGGCTTGTATCCGCAAGTCGGATTCAAGCTAGGTCAATGGCTTGATGTGAGTTGGTGGCTGCTTGATTTGCACGAGGATCAAGTTGATAGGCCGGCAGATTTTCTAAGTCTACCTGATATCAAGCACATGTTGCTTGGTGACTTATCGCACTTGGGCCAGTAGCGGGCAGCTGGTTTCATCTGGTCGCAGGTTCAATTTTTTTCGCAAGATCTGTGAGTGCGCTGCGAATACCTACGCGAACCACAATACTGCAGGAGGGCTGAGAAAACCTCGGCATATCATAATATGGTTTTGAAAAGGCTGTTTGGCGACCATTGCGCACGCTGCGGCGAGACACGTACGAAGACCGAATACGAAGGCTTGCCAACCTGTGAAAAGTGTGAGTTGGAACTCCAGGCGGATCGCGAGCGAAAGCGAAGCTGCCCGGTGTGTGTGGTCGAGATGGAAAAGACCATTGTGCAAAAGATCATCGTCGACAAGTGCCCTGCCTGCCAGGGCGCTTGGTTAGACAGCGGCGAACTCGATCTGTTGAAAAAGGCGGTTGAGGCTGACGGATCGGATTTCGCAACCGGAATGATCGTTGGCATGGCAGTCGGCTGA
This sequence comes from Planctomycetota bacterium, assembly GCA_039184115.1. Taxonomy (GTDB): domain Bacteria; phylum Planctomycetota; class Planctomycetia; order Pirellulales; family Lacipirellulaceae; genus Bythopirellula. The sequence continues at coordinate 19,646 of JBCDBK010000040.1, forward strand.
TCGGGCTTAGTGTCTCAGTGATTCTGACAAGCAGGGCAGGCGAATACCGTTCGGCCACCAAGTTTCCAAGCCTCGATCATATTTTCACAGCGCGGACACCAATCTCGCTTGTAGATAAGTAGCCGCTCATCACGGTTCATGCGTCCTAAAGGCTTACCAACTTCTCTTGGGTCCGCAATGATGATGCGATTATAGCGTTTGCCAATTTTCATCAGCCGAACGATTGTCTTCCAGAGCGCGTCGAACTCGGTTCGATCGATTTCGTTGCCCGGTCGTTCCGGATGAATGCCCAGTAGGAACAGCACTTCCGTCCGATAGATGTTTCCGACGCCGGCGACGACAGATTGGTTCATCAGCAACGTGCCAATCGCGGCGCGGCTTTTATGGACTCGCTGCCACACGCGATCAGGGTCGGCGTCGCCGCGTAGCGGATCCGGACCCAGTCGAGCTTGAATCTCCGCCCACTCACGAGTGCTGATCACGTGGCACGCATTTGGGCCGTTGAGATCAAACGCAAATCGTTCACCGATAACACGGACACGCACTTGACCACGCGGATCGGGTGGCGGGGTCTTATGGCGGCGGAACTTTCCATACAGTCCGAGATGGACGTGCCAGAGGCGATTGCCTTCCCAGCGGTAGCAGAAGTGTTTGCCGTGCGCCTCGACCGATTCGAGCACGCGACCGTCGAGCTTGCGAGCGTCGCCTGCAAATCGACCTTGGGGCGAGCTGACGGCCAGCGCTTCGCCCGCGAAATCTCGGATATGGTCGCTGGCAATTCGGTGGACGGTATGGCCTTCGGGCATTTCGAGTCGGAATCGTCGGTTGTGCAGGCTGACGAAAGCGTGATACGTTTGGGTTTGAACCGCAAATAGTTCCGGCTTTCAACTTTCCGTACGTCCGACCGCCGAGCCTGATATGGATGATTACTTCCGCACACTGTACGCATTTAATCGTAACTTCTGCGAGCAGTTGCTTGCTGACATTGCAGACGACGAAATGCTCGTCCAGCCCGCCGCCAATGTAAATACGCCCGCCTGGTTACTTGGGCATTTGGCGATCTGCACCGACTTTGCTTTGGGTACGCTCGGCCAGGAGAAGCAGTTGCCTCGCGATTGGATGGTGTACTTCGGTCCCGGCTCGAAGCCGATCCCGGGCGATCGGACCTGGCCGGATCGTCAGGCGATGTGGGATGCGTACGTATCGGGGCACGATCTGGTCGCTGCGGCCAGTCGAGACGCCGACCCCACTTTGCTCGCGGCGCCAAATCCGGTTGAGTTTTTGGTGTCGGCAATGCCAACGGCGGGAGATTTGCTCGCGCATCTGATGACTACGCACGAGTGTTTTCATCTGGGTCATCTTTCCAACTGGCGGCGGCAGACGGGTCGTGCGCCGCTGTTTTAGCGGATTTGGCATGTTTAGACCATGCCTGCAACACTTGTTTATCGCCTCAGGACCGCTAAACTCAAGGCTAACTGAAACGCATCGGTGGGCTTGGTATTGGGGACCAGCACGTGGCCGAGACGAAGCAACAACAGGAAGTCGATCCTCGGCATCGGCTCGCGCAGAAGTATATGCAGCGAGCGCACCAGGATCTTGCGGCGAAGGAAGCTGAGAAGCCGGCAAGTCAGCGAGAACGCCCCAGGCACTTGCAGGGTAAGCCGACGCTGGCGGACCTGCGGCCATCGATTTCTAGTTCGACGCTGATGCACGGCATGTTGTTGATGCTAGTGATTACCGCCGTCGCACTCGCGTCGACAGTCAACTATCTGATGCTCAACATGGCCTTCCTCGTCGGACGCGCGATCGCGCTGCCTGTTGGCATTCTCATATTCATTGGTCTCTCCTACGCATCGGCGCTCTATCTTGGCATCGTTGAGTCGACGGCCAATGGACACACGGAACCCGATTCTCAACTCCTAGGCGATTGGCGAGATTGGTTTTGGACAATGCCCGCCAGCTGGGGCATCCTGCTTGCGTCAGCCGGAATCGGTTGGTTAGTTAGCCGAGTAATTCCAGGCTCAACCGCAACGACCATTAGTCTCACGATCTGGCTAGCGTATCCCATCTTGCAACTCTCGACCCTTGAAACTGGGTCGCCGGCAGGAATGATCTCGCCACCCATCCTGAAATCGTTAGTTGGGCGTCCGGTGGCTTGGATTGCTTTTCTTGCCTTTTCGTTTGCGCTGTGGCACACGATCGGTTGGGTGGCTGCGGCAACTTGGCGCGATCCGCCGTTCTTGACAATGCTGCTAATGGGACCTTTCGTGACCTTGATTTTCCTGATCTACGCGTGGAGCCTAGGTCAGCTAGCGCGTTGGATCGCGTTTGATACTCGTTAATGTTGACACAAGGGGATGACGCCATGGGAACGCTCCGAAAGATGCGTTGGTGGTCGGTAGGCCTTGCCAGTCTGTCACTGTTGGGGTGCGGAGGTGGTTCGGCCGTGATTCCAACTTCGTACTCTTCGTACAACGCGAAGGACGGTTCGTTCGCGTGCGATACGCCCGACGGCTGGGAAATCAAAGGCGGTGGCAAGTCCGGAACGCCCGTTTGGGCGAAGTTTACGTCGGGCTCAGCGTTGATTCATTTCAAGGCAAGTTCGACGAATCGGCTGGCGAATGCGTCGATGACAGGACGAGGTGCGGAAGCCAACGAAGTACCGGCGTTTGCACCAGTTCACCTGTTACATATCGAGGCAATGAAACAGGCGGAAGAGGAATTTGAAGGTTACTCCGAAACGGTTGGGCCAACCGTGATGAATTGTCCGTTGGGTCCTGCACGTATGAGCGAGTTCACATTCGATACTACGTTCGGCACGCTGATGCACGGCTATCGGATTTCGATTATCGGATTCGATCGTGGCGTGAACGTCTTTTGCATCTGCCCGGACAACGACTGGAAAACCCTCAAGCCGGTGTTCGATAAAGTGCTGGCATCGATCGTCCGTGGCGAGGTCGAGTAGCAGCGCACGTGCCAAGCCCATCGCTGATAGAAACGCCAGCAGTACCTTTCTGAAACAATTTCTTCTCGATTGCTGCAATATGCCGATAATTTCTGTGGCAAACTCTGAAATAATACGCTCGAACCTTCAGCATAGTTGCTCCGTATAGCAACTAACTTTGTCCGGGGGCAGAACGGAACCTGGAACTACGAAGGAGAAGAGCCATGCCTATCGAACGAGTCAAGAAGAAGGTGAAGAAAGCCGCCAAAAAGGTACGTCGCCATTGGAGCTACGAAGAAAAGCAGCGTCGCGCCGACATGGCCGAAGTGATGCAAATGCAACTGCTCACAGCGCTAGGTTTTCAGCCAGCACCGGCGGTAAGGAAATAGTGCGTTAGGGCGAATAGACTGGCAGATAGGAATCTCGCGCGCAGGGTCAGACTGTGGCTTAGACGGATCAATCTATGCGCGCGGAGTCTTGTTTCTGATCGATCAACGTCTGAAGTAAGCCTAGGCGGTTGGTGCAGAACAAATGGCCACGATCGACGCAAGTGTAGGAAATGCCGCTCTGCTCACCAATGGTTTGCCAAACCGGCTTTCCCTCGATCGATGTTCGAGAAGCGCCAGGATCGGCATGCATGAAGCGGTCCACTGCACTGCCGACCCGTTGTTCGTCGTTCGCAACCCACGCCAGCAAAAACTGCTTGGCATTTCGTCGGATGCGTTTTCCCGGAAAGACACCACGGCCAGCTCGCCATCCAGATGCTGGACGACGTCATTCTGAACATCGAGCTTCGGGCCGTAAGGATCATTCTCCAGCCCTTTCAATAATCTAGCGAATGCACGGTCATATCCGGCTTTCCTGTCGAAGACCGGCGCGATTTCTTCAAGTACCGTACGGTTTTGGAATCGATAGGCAGAATGAACCGCCAATTCACGTGGAAGCAACCGGCTGATTGCAGTTCCTTCGGGGCTGACAGGTGAGAAGATATTCTCGCGGACTGCAGTTTGAAACGCATCGCTTAGTCGGTTTGAGATTGTGCGTTGTGTTTCGTATTTAACGGCATCTTTAGGCGTTGTGCTCGGATGTGCAGAGTCGACTAGCACAAAAGCCTGATGGTCGGCTTCTTGTATCTCAAGCAGAGACTCACCAGTGCTGATCGCGTCATAACCTGAATGCTTGAGCAGCGTGGTAGTTGGCATAGCCGCGTCGGCATCTAAATCTGCAACCGCTGGTTTTGCAACAATGGATGTTCGCTGTGGATCGGCGTTGAATGCTCCCAGATTTCTTGTGGGCGATGTTGGCAAGTTCTTAAATGTTACCCAATCGAAGTCGCGAATTTGCAGTTCCAAACGTTCGATTTTCGCGGGCTCTAGCGACACAAAGGTGGCATTGGACTGATAGATTGGGCCCGCGCTCACTCCGCCGTAGCCAGTTTGCGGATGCTGTTCTCCCTGCTGATCGATCGCGACGAGGCGATAATCTTGCTGGTTGACGTTGTGTGTGTACGTCAGCTTGCTGCCGGTGCTTGCAGGCTCGGCTTGTGAAAAGATGACACTATGGCCGGATTTGGTGCCGGTTGCTGCACCCGGTAAGCCGCTGGCTACCGTCTGCCACTCTCCGCTGGCAACACCAACGCGGACTGCGAACGTTTTTTTTGTCTCGTCGATATTGAAGTAGCGGGAATAGAAGCCATCGACGCCGTAGTCTTTGCCATCGACTCGCGCACCTGCCGATGCGGTCGCACCATCAATGTGCCAACGCACGCGTGCGCCGTCTGAAAGCCCAGGCACTTGCATAATCACTCGCCGCCAGCGCTTGTGGGGACCCGATGCACGAGCGGTACCGATTTTCCAATCGAGATTCAAGTCGTTAAGAATGCTACCTTGCCGATCCCACCATTGCTGCGGCTCCTCATTGTGCGTGCCAATCGCAATGATTCTAACCTTGTTTTTCCAAGTCTCGTTAGCTGAAAATCCCACCGTCACTCTGGTTGCTGGCTGTGTAGGTACGGATGGTACGAAGGTGCCAAGCTTCCGATCCTGCGTTTGACCACTCACAAAGTACTGCACTTTGCCTTTGACGGACGGATAAGGAAAGCCACCAGGTTGGTAGAGTTTGATGACTCCGTACGTGCCTTCGCGTGTTTTGAACAAGTAAGGTTCTCCTGCAGTTTCTTCGTACGGTCCAGCCTTCGACAAGAGTGGTACCATTTCACGCACTTCGTGGTCCAGAGGATAGGCAATTTCTCCAGACATCATTCGAGGTAGGTCGGCAAGCTGGGAGTCTGTGAGTCTCCAAACTCGCAGGTCGAGCATGCGGACACCGTAGGATACCTCTTTCTCGTTGGCGAATTCGACGTAGCCCAACAGGTCAAAGCCCTCGGTTCTCCAATACTCGACCATGTCGTCGGTTGGTTGTTGATTCTTTGCCAATGCGTTAAATCGATTCGGCCATGTTGCTTGCCGGCCGGTGTCTATATCTAACAGGTCTTCCCGTTGGCGAAGCTGGTTTGGAGTTACAATCAAGCCATCGACTGGCTCGCTAAGGCGAATACGATCTCCAGTCGGAAACCGCACCTGCGTCGCGGCGGCGGTCAGCTGAGGTCGAACCGAGTCATGCGTCAGTCGCACTCGTGCATATCGATCGTCGTTGACAAAGGTCTTCCAGTTTTCTTCCCACCACTGGGCCCACTTCTCAGCGACTTGAACAAACAGTTGGCGCTGCAGATGCTGTTGCTCGTTAGTGCCTTGTTTATGCACGAAAACGAGCTGCATCTCACCAAACGATTCGCCACCCGACATTTTATGTAGTGTGCGAAACGTCTCGTTGAGTGCGCGGCCATAGGTGAGGTGCTGTCCATCGTTCTCCGTATCGTGACGCTTCAGGAATTCTTCTAGTTCTACATCATTGACTTGCAGACCGTAGTCGGAAGCAGGTGGCTGATGCGTCCTTGGGATCACTCGAATCAGCGCTGGAACAGCGCGAGGGTCGTCGATTGCTCGTAGTGTGAACACCAGCTTGCGAATCGGATGATCGCGTTCTTGTTCATCGAGTTTCTCGATCAGTCGGGGAACGATAGGCTTTCCAATCTCGACGAGCGTACGTATTGCCACACCCCACTGGTCGATATCACCCATGAGTGTAGGATCGACGAGCGTGTTGATCGCTTCCTCGGCCTTTAGTTTCTGTTCGTCCGAGAGTGCTTGGTAGTCGGTACGTTCCAAAAACTCGTCGGCCACTGACGTCGACTCTGGCTGTAGCGTAAATAGCGAGAGCGTCGCCGCGACGACTAGCAGTGCCGCATGCGAGCCCAACCTCCACCGCCGAGAACATTCGCGCAGTACCGTCAACTTCTCATCCAGCAGAATCGCAATCCGCCGTTTCAACTGCGACGGGCTTTCCCATAAACCGACTGACGAAGCGAAACGCGGTGTCTGCAGCGCAGCAGTCACGCGTGCCCAGGCGACCAGTTGGTCGGCGTACTTGGCATGGCTGGTTAGATCAGCCGCCGCCGCGTCGGCAAGCGTTTCTTGATCCAACCGCAAGCCATGACGCCACAGCCAATAGAGTGGATGCAGCCACAGAATCGGCAAGAGACCGCGCGTCAGGGCGATCAGCCACAGATCGCGGTTGCGGATATGCGCTAGCTCATGCGCCAGCACGCTACGCAAATCGTATGGATCGGAGGTCTCGACGAACTTGCTCGGTAGGATGATCGCGGGGTGTCGCAAACCAACGACAATTGCCACTGGCACACGCGATGAAACGCGGACGATCGGCTCCGCATGATCTTGTCCGACAAGTTCTCTGCAGGCCTGCTGCAAATGGTCGGGAGCGGCTTGCGCGTCGCGACGTAGGCGGCGGACTTGCCAGGCACCCAGCGCCAGCCAGAGCAGGGCAAGTAGCGACCCCGTGCCGATCGCATACGAGAAGATGGCTGCGTAATCACCGACGATGCGCTCGGCGGTCTTGGTTTCGGCCTTTGTCTTAGCTTGTGTGATTTGTTTCGGTGACAGTGGCGGCTGGAAGTTCGCTGGCAAGTCGGCGGACTGGATTGCTGGCGCGATGACCGGCTCTATCGGTTCCATCAAAGCGTTTGCCTCCGGCGGTGGCGGCGAAGTCATGTGCCAAAGCGACCAGTTCGGAGTCGCTGTTAGTCCTGCCAGCAGTAACAGACCGATTGCCGCCGCCCAGTGAATTGCCATGCGACGGGTGGGTTGGTCGATCTTCAGCGTGAGCAACAGGATCAGTGCAATCAATGCCGTCGCAAGTAGGTAGTAATCCCAAAGCCAAGTCGATACCGTGGAGACAAAGTCATTCACTGTTTTTCTCCTTTGCGCTTGTTGTTACTGGCACGAGATGACTTCTTTTTACGGGCCTCGGCAAGCATTTCTTCCAATTGATCAAGCTCTCGTTTGCTCACCTTGCGAGTGCCCAACGCATGGACGAGATACTCGTCTAGCGAACCGTCGAAAACACGCTCCAGGAAACTTGCGGCGAGGCTGCGCAATGTCCGCTCGCGAACTACTTGCGGCAGATAAACGTAAGCCTTGCCTTCACGTCGATGTTTGACCAGACCTTTCTGCTCCATGACCTGCAGTAGCGAGAGGACAGTCGTGTAGGCCAACTCATCGTTTGTGCCGGCATTGATCTCGTCACAGACCTCTCGCACGGTGGCTTCGCCGCGGATCCATAGGACTTTCAGTGCCTCGAGTTCACGTTCAGTGGGGTCGAAGTCGGTCAATTTCATTCCTTTTTGGTGCGAAGAACTTTATTACTGGTCCTCCAGTATCTCGTCGGCTGATTCTACGGGTAGACCAGTAGTTGTCAAGAAAAAAATCTTTGGTCAGATCAATCGACGATCGTCGCACCGGCTGCCAGTTAGCACGATTCCTGCGCCAATCAATAGAAAGACAACCGTCGCGGGCTCAGGAATCGTAGCTGTGGACGGCGACGCTGACGAGGCGATCTGTTGTTGCCAGCGCAAAAAGTCGTGACCATCAACGTCGAGGTCGCCGTTGGCGTCTCCCTGGTTGCGTGCGGCATCGCTGGCAAGTCCAAAGCCTGATTCCCAGACGGCGAGATCCGTACCGTCGACCAGTCGATCGAAGTTAAAATCTTCGTCAGCGGCCGCAACTATCCTGAAGTCAACGACCACGGGCAAATGGTCAAAAGTTGCGCCGACGTTGTCCAAAGTTACGTCGAACTCTTGCAGCCCAGTCGCCGCTCGTTCCTGGTTGCTCATGGCGACCGTGTTCAATACGAATTGATTGCCCACATCCAACGTGGTATCGGTGTAGATGACGTAGTCGAGACGACCTGGATCAAAGATCTGATTGTCGTCTCGCCAGGTGTAGTCGTCAGCCAGACTGCCGTTATGCAGCGGACGAGCGTCCGTCAGACTACTGCCATCCCAATCGGGTGGAGAGTCGGAGCCAAACAGAGCCTCGTTAATGATGTTGCCGTCCACGAGCGTATCGAGCGGCTGCGACGCACCGACGATATTTAAGTCGCCGACGACAGCAAATGGAGTTCCAGGCGGCAAGTCGATGAATCCACCGGGTGTACGGGCGTCACGCAACCAATTGACGATCGAATCGGAATGCGGTTGCCGAATCAGATCGTTGTCCTCGCCGCCGCAGCAGACGTAGTGGTTGTTCATGAAATAAAAATCCGCATCGAACTGATCGTCTGGCAAGTCGACCAGTGAGATCGCCTGATCTCGCCCACCGCTGGGGAGCGTATTGGTCGCAGTCATCGAAAGCGGATACTTGCTGAGCGTCACATTGTTACGTCCTTTGTGAGCGTACCAACCATTGCCATTGTTGAGTGGTGCGATCGTATTCATCAATTGCAGCGTAAACCTGGTCGACGCGGTGATTTCTTGGAGGTGCAGGATATCCGGATCGAGAGCCGCTACGATGCGCTCAAATTTTGCCGCTTGCGTGGGGCTCACTTCAGAAAAAATCGTATCGAACAGCGGATTGTAGGTGACGACGCGAAGATCAGACGGTGTGTATCGATCGATGAACGTACCAGTTTCAGCGATCGCAAGATCGTTACTCCACAAGACTGCCACCAGGCAGACTGCCAGTCGGCATCGGACGCTCGAATGGGTCGAAGTTTGCGGACAAGACACGAGCAAGCTTAGCTTCTGCACGGCATTTCCAAGGTCGTGGTGGTCCCGCGTGATGTTGTCAGCGGCATTGCGGTCTGAGATAATTACCAGATTACCAATCGAGCGTTCCCCAACTCTGATAGATTATACGAATTTATCAGGCTTTCCATAGCAAAAAGCAGCGACCGACATGCCCCACCGCGATGTGACTGATCAGATCGAAACCCTGCTCGACGAGCGCATTCTTGTGCTGGACGGGGCGACGGGCACGCAGATACAAGCGCTCGGGCTGGACGAAGCGGGTGTCCGCGGCGAGCGATTTGCCGACCATCATAAGGACCTGAAGAATTTCTCTGACATCCTTTGTCTGACTCGGCCCGACGACATGACGGACATCCACCGGCGCTATCTTGCAGCCGGTGCCGACATCCTCGAGACGAACACCTTTGGTGCCAGTCCGATCGGTATGGACGAGTTCGAACTGCCGCTGGAATTGGTCGAGGAGATCAACGCCGCTGCGATCGCCTGCGCACGCAAGGCCGTTGACGAATTCGCCGAGAAGACACCTGATAGGCCGCGATTTATCGCAGGATCGATCGGTCCAACCACCAAACAGACGGCGATTAGCACCTCGGTCGAAGATCCGAGCTTTCGGGCAGTCACGTTCAACGAAATGGCAGATTCGTACTATGCGCAGGTGAAGTCGCTCGTGGAGAACGGCGTCGACATCCTGCTGCCCGAGACGGCAATCGATACGCTCAATCTCAAGTCGTGTCTGTTCGCTATTCAAAAGTACTTCGACGAATCAGGCAATCGCGTGCCGGTGATGATTTCGGGCACATTCGATGCGGGCGGTGGTACGTTTGTCTCTGGTCAAACGGTCGAAGCGTTTTGGCACGCGGTCGCGCACTTCCCGATGCTGACGGTCGGGATGAACTGTGCCCTGGGCCCAGACGTGATGCGTCCGCACTTGGAAGCGCTGCAACGGTCTTCGAACGCGCGAATCAGCTGCCATCCCAACGCTGGCTTGCCCAACGAAATGGGGCAGTACGATCTCGGGCCCAAAGCGATGGCGGAGTTGCTTGGCAATTTTGTCGACAACGGTTGGCTAAATATTGTCGGCGGTTGCTGCGGCACAGGACCTGAGCATATTCAGGCGATCTCAGCGCGGGTCAAAGGTGTAAAGCCTCACCGGCCACACATTCCCGAGCCGTATATGCGATTGAGCGGCACCCAGCCAATGACATTGCGTCCCGAAAGCAACTTTCTGATGGTTGGCGAGCGGACGAATGTGACCGGTTCGCGAAAGTTTGCACGACTAATCAAGGAGGAGAACTTCGACGAAGCGATCGAAATCGCTCGCGGACAGGTCGAAGGCGGCGCGAACGTCATCGACATCAACATGGACGAAGGCTTGCTCGATAGCGAAGCGATGATGGTCAAGTACATCCGTCTGATCGCGGGCGAGACCGACATTGCCGCCGTGCCGGTGATGGTTGATAGCAGCAAGTGGGAAGTGCTCGAGTCCGGCCTGCAATCGCTGCAAGGCAAGCCGATCGTTAACTCGATCAGCCTCAAAGACGGCGAGGATGAGTTCTTGCGCCGCGCCCGCCTGTGCCGTCAGTATGGCGCGGCAATCGTCGTGATGGCGTTCGACGAAGCAGGTCAGGCCGCGACCGAAAGCGAGAAGGTGCGCATCTGTCGGCGCGCGTACAAGTTGCTGACCGAGCAGGTGAGTTTCCCGCCGGAAGACATTATTTTCGACCCGAACATCCTCACCGTCGCGACTGGCATTGAAGAGCACAACAACTACGCCGTCGACTTCATCGAGGCGACGCGGCAGATCAAGGCGACCTGCCCCGGCGTGCACGTGTCTGGCGGCGTGTCGAACATTTCGTTCTCGTTCCGCGGCAACAACGTCGTGCGCGAGGCGATGCACTCGGCCTTTCTGTACCACGCCGTGCAGGCGGGCCTCGACATGGGTATCGTTAACGCGGGACAGCTCGAGGTTTATGACGATATTGAACCGCAGCTCAAAGAGCTGGTCGAAGACGTGCTGCTCAACCGTAGGCCCGATGCGACCGAGCGGCTTGTCGACTTTGCCGAGACGGTCAAGCAAAAATCGAGCGGCGAATCTGCCGTAGCAGACGCCCAGTGGCGTAATGGCACCGTCGAAGAGCGCCTGCAGCACGCGTTGCTCAAGGGAATCGTCAAACACATCGATGAAGATACTGAAGAAGCCCGCCAGAAGTACGATACCTGCCTTCAGATTATCGAAGGCCCACTGATGGAGGGCATGAGCACGGTCGGCGATCTGTTCGGCCAAGGCAAGATGTTTTTGCCGCAGGTTGTCAAGTCGGCGCGAGTCATGAAGAAGTCGGTCGCCTACCTCACACCATACATGGAAGCCGAGAAAGAAGCCGCTGGCACGGTCGGTCAGGCGCGAGCGAAAGTGCTAATGGCCACCGTCAAGGGCGACGTGCACGATATTGGCAAGAACATCGTCGGTGTGGTGCTCGGCTGCAATAGTTTTGAAGTGGTCGACATGGGCGTGATGGTGCCGTGCGAGAAGATTCTGCAAAGAGCCGTTGAGGAAGATGTCGACGTGATTGGCCTGTCGGGCCTGATCACGCCGAGCCTAGACGAAATGGTCCACGTAGCGCGCGAGATGAAACGCCTCGACATCGACAAGCCGCTGCTGATTGGTGGCGCGACCACCAGCGCAAAGCATACCGCCGTCAAGATTGCACCGTGTTATGACCACTGCGTTGCCCATGTGCTCGACGCTTCACGCTCGGTGGGCGTTGTCGAGAGACTGATCAGCGCGGAAAACCGACCGGCCTTTGAGGAAGAGAACAAGAAACTGCACAAACAGTTGGTTGCTTCGTACGAAAAGCGTCAATCAGTCACGCTCCGACCATTTGCCGATGCGCAGTTAAACAAGTTCGCCTGTGATTGGTCAACGATTGAAATTGCCGAGCCTTCATTCACGGGCACGCACGTTCTCGAAGACTATCCATTGACCGAGCTGCGAGACTTCATCGACTGGTCACCGTTCTTTCAGACGTGGGAACTCAGGGGCAAGTATCCGCGAATCTTCGAAGACGAACACATCGGGGCCGAAGCGAAGCGTCTGTTCGATGACGCTCAGTCGTTGCTCGATCGCATTGTCGAGGAGCGATTGCTGCGCGCCCACGGCGTCTACGGATTCTGGCCAGCAAACTCCGACGGGGACGACATCGTCGTGTATCGCGATGAAGACCGATCGAGCGAGCTCTGCCGCTTTCATGGGCTAAGGCAACAGTGGGAGCGGAAGGGACAGGACGTCTTCTACTGTTTGGCCGACTTTGTTGCCCCCGTCGACAGCGGTCGTCGCGACTACTTGGGTGCGTTTGCTGTCACGACAGGCATTGGTTGCGATCGACTGGCTGCCAAGTTTGACGCGGAGCACGACGACTACAATTCGATCTTGGTCAAGGCACTGGCAGACCGCCTGGCAGAGGCTTTTGCCGAGGCGCTACACGCCCGAGTACGCAGCGACTGGTTGTACGGCAAGCACGAAGCGCTTTCAAATGAGGAGCTGATCGCCGAGAAGTATCGCGGCATTCGTCCAGCGCCCGGCTATCCCGCCCAGCCCGACCATACGGAAAAACGAACTCTGTTCGATCTGCTCGAAGCTGAAAAGCACACCGGAATTAGTTTGACCGAGAGTTACGCCATGCACCCGGCCGCGAGCGTCTCGGGACTGTATTTCTCGCATCCTAACGCGCGGTATTTCGCCGTCGATCGCATCACTCGCGACCAAGTCGAAGATTATGCTTCGCGCAAGGGGATGACCGTTGCCGAAGTGGAGCGCTGGCTTAGCCCGAATTTAGGATATGAGCCTGAGTAAGCTCAAGCACTTCTCTTGCCGGTCATCTAGGGACGAGTCGGCACGTCCGCTTGTGATTGAGTCGCAGCGAGGCCGACGGCCGGGCAGGGCTTGGATGGCTTCACCCCAGAATTCTTGGGCAATCGAAGACAATCGGCACGAAAAGAAAAAAGGGTAGCGCCTCCTGCCCCGTTTAATGGAAGCGCCACCCGTCAGATGCTACCGAGTCGCGACCTGGTGTCGCTGTTAGGCGAATAACTCGCATGGCCTATTTCATAGTGTCGGTCGTGAAAGCGATGGCGATGAGTCTGTCTTGTCACGTCGCGGGTTGACTATCAGTCAACACTCTCTCGCATTTTGCACAAGTTAACCAATACTACCGTTGTACTTACATCTTTAGCGGGGCACAGGCTAAGAGCGATGTTTGCGTTATGGCAACGAAAGACAAACTGATTTTGGCAGGATTAGACCTGTTTCATCGGCACGGGATTCACCCCGTTGCCCTCGACCGCATTTTGCAGCATGCGGGCGTCACGAAGACCACCTTTTACAATTACTTTGAAAGCAAGGAAGACTTGGTTTGTGCGGTCATTGACCGATTTGGGCAGGAAGTGCACGCTCGAATCCAGCTGCGAGTCGATGCGGGGCACGGTGGACAGCAAATACAGCAGATCAAGCAGCATATGCTGAATATCTTTGACGCTTGGGACGAGCTGTTCGAGCACGAGGCATTTCGTGGGTGCATGCTGGTGGGAGCGGGTGTTTCCAGCGGCGATAGGCACGACCCAGCCCGTCAGGCGGCCATCAGGAACAAGCAGGCCATCCTGCGAACCTACGAGGATCTGGCCACCGAGGCTGGATTCAACAATCCTCGTCAATTCGCGACGAGATTCGGACTTCTGGTCGACGGCGCATTGATCGCCCGGCACTTGTACGGCGATCGGAACGAGGCCGAAGAAGCCCATAAGATGGCGGAGCATCTGATCGACGAGGCGATTGAAGAAGTCGGCGGCTAGAGCCCCTCAGAACGGAAAGACCCCTCAGAGCGGACAGAGCCTACTCGTCAGCCAACTTTACCGATTCTGACGCTTCTACGACGGTTGCACCTTCGACGAATTTAAGAGCCGCTGAGTTCATGCAGTAACGCAACCCAGTCGGCTGCGGACCGTCTTCGAACACATGCCCCAGGTGGGCATCGCAGCGAGAGCAGTGCGTTTCGGTGCGGACAGAGAGCAACTTGCGGTCGACTTTCTCGCCGATATTCTTCTTGTCGAGCGGCTGGTAGAAACTCGGCCAGCCGGTGCCCGATTTGTACTTGGCCGCAGAGCTGAACAGCGCCAGTCCGCAGCAGACGCATTGGTAGATGCCGCTGCGTTTGTTGTCCCAGTAGGCATTTCGGAAGGGTGGCTCGGTACCTTCGCGACGCGTCACGTTGTACTGTTCGGGTGTGAGTTTCGATTTCCAGTCGACCTGCGACCAGTCGATCGACTCGGTGTCTGCCTTGCCGACGTCCGGCTTCTCAGCATTTGAGTTAGCCGAGTTGGTCGATTTCAGTTTGTCGGCGAACACCTTACGAACTTTGTCGACTTTGGGTGCCACGACCGCCCGGCAGTAGGGTTGTCGACCATTCAAGGCGAAATAGTTTTGGTGGTAGTTTTCGGCGGCGTAGAACTTATCGAGTGGGCTGATTTCTGTCACGACGGGGCTGGAAAATGCCTTGGCGGTGTTCAGCTTCTGCTTCATCTCTTCGGCCAGCTGTTTTTGTTCGTCATCGTGATAAAACACGACTGAGCGATATTGCGTACCGACGTCGGCACCTTGACGATTGAGGGTCGTCGGGTCGTGCGTTTTGAAAAACACCTCCAGCAACTCGACGAACGAGATTTGCTGTGGGTCATACTCCACCTGAATCACTTCCGCGTGACCTGTCAGCCCGGTGCAGATTTCTTCGTAAGTGGGATTTGCCTTACGTCCGCCACTGTAGCCTGAGGTAACCTTGTAAACGCCTTGCAGCTCTTGATACACGGCCTCGGTACACCAGAAACAACCGCCGCCAAAAGTGGCTGTCGCGAGATTCGCTGCTGCTGGTGGCGCGGCATCGGTGGCGGGTTGCTTCGCACCACTGCCATCTTCGGCACGTGTGGAGAAAGATGAGTTGGACATAAGTAAGATCACTCCCAAGCAAGCGACAGTGGCCAGTAGCGCAAGAGGTTGTTTACGCGTCTTTGTAGTCATACGACAACTCTCGAATCAGGTCTGTGGCGGTGACGGTTGTTAAGCCTATACTACGACGAAAATTCACCCCAGAACCTTACGAATTTTAGCCGCAGGCGCGAGAAATGCCAGTTTTGGTGAAGTAGCTCACAAGAACTATTGGCTACTTGCGCTTGAGGATCGATCGCTCGCCTTGAGTCTCGTTGGGTACAACCGCAGTTGGTTGCGGCGTCGGGAGAATCTCTTCTTGCTCAGCGGGTTCCACTTGCCGCGGCTCGGCCTCGTTGGCGCGGTTCCGATCATTACCGGTTGGGCCATTGTCGTTTGGATCAGTGCGGTTTGGATCAGTGATCGCCGGGCCACTCGGCTGGAAGTTGACTGCACGACGATCTGCTTCTCGGAGCGCCGCAAACGACGCCACAAAACTGGGAAGGCCATAAATCTTAGCAAACTCAGGATTGTCGGCGACACTTTGGTAGCGTGGCAATACCTCCGCGATCTTGTCGAATTGAGCGGTCGCTGCCGGTGAACCAGGCGACCCCAGCACTTCGCGGCTCAGTATGAGGTAGTCTTGCCAGCCTTCGCCCGTCTTGAGACGCGACAGACGATAATGAAAACGCGCCATCATTTCGCGTAGCGTTTCGATCAGTGCCGTGTCGTCCATCACCGCTAACTGGCTTTCGGTGGGGTAGGGCAGGGCGTCGACGTCGGCAACCTCGGGTGTTTGCTCGACCGGGGCTGGCTGCGGCGTTGGACGTTGCGTTGGGGCAGCATACTGTGGCTGAGCCAACAGGCGACGTCTGCGTCCGATGAAAACCCGACCGCGATCGACGGCAGTAAACGGTGCGCGGACCGACGTGCCACCGGGGCCGACATTCACTCGTACAAAAGGCGCATTGACTTGAACGCCACCACCGGTAAATCGGCGCACGATTTGCGCGCCGGAAGATTCTAGCGGCCACGTGCAGAGCAGTAGGCCGGAGGTGAGCAGCAATAGTGATCGAAGTTTCGACATCAGCAGAAATCCTTTCGAACGACAATCTGTCGGCACAGGCAGGCTAAGCAGACAAAGCTCTCTGACAAGAATGCAAAGAGTGTGCCGCTGGTATCGCTTGGCGAAAATGGGGCAAGTATTGTACCCCGAGTCGACCGTGGCTGACAAACG
Organism: Planctomycetota bacterium; assembly: GCA_039184115.1. Taxonomy (GTDB): domain Bacteria; phylum Planctomycetota; class Planctomycetia; order Pirellulales; family Lacipirellulaceae; genus Bythopirellula. Next base: position 35,961 of record JBCDBK010000040.1, read on the forward strand.
GTGCTGGGCCACTAACTGCGAAAGGTCGCTATTTTAGCCGTTATGCAAGCTATCTGGTAACAAAAGGCGGTCGCTGGAAAGGTGCCGTTACCTATCCACAGGCGGCTCCGCCGGGCATCTCAGAAGCCTCGCCCCTTGGTGAACCATCTTGGCGTCGGCAACTGCGGACGCGAAGATGGCTGCTGGTTGAGCCGATAGGGGCCGCGTCGTTGCATGCCGCGCCGCACGGCATGCTTCATGGCCTCGCCGGCGACTTCGATGAGCACACGTCCCAGCACGCCGCCCAGGTCGTCCATCTCCCACGAATCGTCGATATCCCAGCCACGCTGCTGATAGCGGGGTTGGTGAAAGTATTGGTAACGTCGCATTGCCGACCAAAGCTCTTCACGGCCAATCTCGCCGCGCAGGTAGCCGCTGAGCTGGCGCTCGACGTCAAAGTCGTCGTCAAATACGGAACGTCGCGAGTCGAAATCAGCCCGACGAAAACGCTGCATCACTTCGTGCAGCCCCGACATCCGATCGTCTAAGTTGCGCAGTTCTTTCGTCAGTTCGCCCGAGTCGCGCCGCGCTTCGTCGAGTTTGGCATTCAGCCAGCCAATCTCAGCCACGAGCTCGTCATCCTGCCGCTCGGGGGTGCTTCGCGACTGATGCTCTAGCCACGAATGCTGCATATCAGCCAGAAATTTCTTCATCCGCTGGACACCTTGATCGTAAAAGTCGTTCTGCTTGCCTTCCAAGGCGAGCAGTTCATGGTGATGCCCATCGAATCGTTCTTCGAGCTGGCCCAGCTCGCCCACCAATTCATCGCGGCGGTTGCCTAGCTGCTTACCCGCTTGGATCACCGCCGTTAGTCCGACTTCCAACGCGATCTCGGCTTCGATTCCCTCCAGCTGTTCCATCAGGACATTAAACTGCTCACGACGTCGCGTCACCTCCGCCGCCATCAGCTCTGGCGTGACGCGTAGAAAATCGTAACTACGCTTCGACCGACCGTACTTCACCATCTTGGCGACCCATCGATCGAGTCTCCGCGTCAGTCCTTTTTTCTTGTATTCAGAAGTGCCAAAGCCGCGATCGTAAAGGTAACGAAACAGACGGTTGTTTTCGTAGGCAGGAAGTTTGTCGCTGGCTTCTTGCTTGATCTCAGCGATTCGCTCTTCGTTACGCTGCAGTTCCTGCTCGGCCGCTAGCGCTTGTTTTGATATCTGCTGAAATTGCTCATGCTCTTTCAACCGGTCGGCGACCACTGTTTCGAGCTGCTCGCGCTCGGCCACCTTTTCGTTGAGCTGCTGGGTGACTTCTTCGAGGCTGCTTTTGAGTCGATTCGCTTCGGCTTCGTCTTCGACCAGCGCGTCGTGCAACTGCCGTTCGCGCTGCTGCTTTTGCTTTAGCACCTCGAGCAGATCGTGACGGATGCCGCGAAAGGTGGCGAGCACGGAGTCGCGGCTAACGTCTGGCAGGTAGTGCTCAGCCAGCTCCAATAGAGTTTTGCCGCGACGGTCGACCCATTCGTTGGTCGATTCGTCAAGGCGGCGAAGGCCTGTTTGGCATTCCGACTGGTGGCGACGCAACTGCTCGGCCGCCTGGTTTAGCGCCTGCGCGACGCTGCGTCCCGCCAATCCTCGACCAGATCGTGTTCGTCCCATCATTGCCAAAGGTCCACGACTTCTACGAAAACTAAGCGTAGGCGGCGCCCGCCGCTGCTACGAAAACCAAGCGTAGGCGGCGCCCGCCGCACCCAACACAGCCGCCCAAGCAATTATCTTGTTGCGCATCACGTACAGGTGGGCCATCGCCAGGTCCCAGCTCCACTCGGGCTCCTCAAACACATGCAGCTTGTCGTAGTAGTGTTCGATCGCAATATTGACCTGCTCTTCCGTCAGCGGTTCGCCGGTCACCTTCGCCGCGTCGAGCAGACGTTGGCGGAGCATGGCCTTGGTCTCCTCAATATTCAGCTGCTGGTGCACCACCGCTTGCTCTTTGCGAAGCGTCGTCGCGACGTCCATGATTCGCAGTGTCTGCTCGATGGAAAGCTGTTGCGGCGCTGCTTCCGCCGCATTGGAAGTGGGTGTCGCCGTTACGGAAAAATCATCCGGCGGAGGTGCTTGCTGAACTTGAACGGCTGCCATCGTCCTGCTTTCGTTTCATCTCGTGCCGAGTTCAGCCAGACTAGGCAAAATCTGCGGCCCACTTCGTCGGCAATACTACTGGCCGCGCGGCGAAAACACTGTTGAATTCGCATCGACCGTGATAAGCTATCGAATCGACGTGGCCCGATTTTACCACACCGGTAGAGACGCGTCAGCCGGGTACCTCATGCCCGAATGACTAAGAGCTAGATGATCAGCGCAGCAGCAAAAGACGTTCGGCTGGTCATTCGATGTTTCCGAGAATCGCCGAACCACGAACACCTCAAAGCACAGAACCGAATCCTCCGGAGACCTTCTCATGGCTGCTCAAGCAACCCAACAGCAATCCGAATCGTCCGCCGCGAAATCGTCTGGCAAGGGCAGCATGCAAAAGTACCTCGACAAGGCCGTCGACGTCCTCGATCAGTTTGGCCTCACTGGCGAAGAAGAAGTGCCCGCGGAGTTGATTCGGCTGCTGGAAGAGGTTCGTCATATCGACGAAGCGAAGGCGCTGGCGATCGCGAAAACCATCAAGCACATGAGCACTTTCAACAAGCTGGTCCGCGACAATGTCGAGAACATCAACGTCGGCAATCGTTACCTGACCATCAGCCAGATGTTCGATTCGATTCGCGAAGATTCCAAGACGCTGATTAATCAGCTCGAAGACGGCAAGATCGGTATCACCGAAAAGATGGCGAATCTATGGATGAATATCCGACGGGGCTCGCCATCGGCCCGCTTCGAAGAGATCGTCGAAGTCTACCGCGACGTCTGCGCCGAGACCAAGAATCAGCTCGAGCGTGAGCAGACGATTATGGACGGTTACATCGATTTCCGTTTCGCGTTGAAAGAGGCGGAGATTCTTGCTCGCGAGCTACTCGAAGCCCAGGTTCCCCATCTCGAGGCTGCCAAAGAAGCGCTGGCCTCCACGCAAAAGGCGGTCGACGATCACACCGGCGACGAAAGCGAACTCGGTCGCCTGGAACTACAGCGCGACGAGGCACGCAACGAGTTTCAGAAACAAGACCGTATCTATCAGCTCGTGAAGGACGTCTCGGAAAACTTGTCGATCGGCTACGACACCGGCGAGACGCTCGTGACCAAGCTCAAGCAGACGCATGATGTGAAAGACCAGGTCTACCGCCGCGCTGTCACGTTCTTTACGACCAACGAGCACGTTTTCACGATCCTCGGCACGGTCTACACCTCGCAACAAGGTCTACACGAAGCCGTCGCCTCGACCGAAGCACTCAAGGAAGGCGTCAATAAGAGCTTGGAGGATGTTGCCGACCTGGGTCGCGAACTCGAACGCGCCGCCCTCAAAGCTGGCTATGGCTCCACGATCAGCGCCAAGTCGCTCGAAAAATTGGTCAACGCCATCAGCGACTACCAAGTCGAATCGCTCCACATGATCGCCGAACTCCGCAAAGAGAGCGAAGACAACGCCCAAGAGATCCGCAAGGTCGTCGAAGCCGGTAAGAAACGCTACCAAGAAACCCTCGATCGCTTCGCACGGGGCGAACTCGCCAAGGAAGCAACCGACGGCGAGGACTCGCCGTGGAAGAACCTTTGAAGCAACTTGATTGAGCCGTCGGGGCGGGGCCCCGGGGGGGGGGGCGGAAAGCCCCCCCCCCCCCAAACCCCCCCCAACGCCCCCCGCGGGTATTTGGTTTGTATTGAAGAAAAACTCAGGGTAATAAATAAATTTTACCAAAA
>JBCDBK010000041.1:0-38923 GCA_039184115.1 Planctomycetota bacterium
CAACAAGGGCGCTCCAGCTAGTGGCACAGATTATCAACCCTTTGAGACAGTCCTAAGCGTCAATTCGACCCTGATACTGCGCACCACCGGCGGGCGCGCCACGAACGCTGCGCTGCCGTACTTCAACATCGCCTGGCCGACACCTGAGCAAGGCGCACTCCTTGCCATCGGCTGGCCAGGTCAGTGGCAAGCGGAGTTTCAACGTGATCATGACCTGGGCCTGACGATCAGCGGAGGACAGGAAACCACGAAGTTTACCTTACGGCCTGGGGAAGAAGTACGCTCGCCATTGGTCGCCTTCCTCCAGTACGAAGGCGATTGGCTCAGCGGCCAGAATTTGTGGCGCCGCTGGATGATCGATCACAATCTCCCTCGTCCAGAGGGCAAACTGCCGGGCACGCAGCTGCTCGCGTGTAGTTCACATCAGTACTCCGAAATGCTCGAGGCGAGCGAGGAGAATCAGAAACTCTTCATCGACCGCTATCTCGAAGAAGGGTTTCCTCTCGCCTACTGGTGGATGGACGCGGGCTGGTACCGCAACGATGGCACCTGGCAGAATACGGGCACTTGGGAAGTCGATCGACAACAGTTTCCCAGTGGCTTGCGCACGATTACCGATCATGCGCGTTCCAAAGGGGTAAAGTCGATTGTTTGGTTTGAGCCTGAACGAGTAACGACGCGCAGTTGGCTGTACGACGAACGTCCCCAATGGTTGTTACGAGCGCCGCCCAATCCGGGTGGCTTGCACTACGATAATGCTTGGCGGCTGTTGAATCTTGGCAATCCCGAAGCGCTTCGCTGGCTCATTGAGCATATCGATGGGTTGATTAAGTCCGAAGGCATCGATCTGTATCGCCAGGACTTTAATATCGCCCCCCTGGAGTTCTGGCTTGCAAATGATAGGCCAGACCGGCAAGGAATCACAGAGATCAGGTACAATGAAGGGTATCTGGCATTCTGGGACGCCTTGTTGCAGCGCAATCCGGGGATAAGGATTGATTCTTGCGCGAGTGGTGGCCGTCGCAACGATTTGGAGACTCTGCGCCGATCGGTGCCGCTGCTGCGAAGCGACAAGCTCTTTGAACCACGCAGCCAGCAAAACCACACGTATGGGATGTCGATGTGGATGCCGTACTACGGGACGGGCACACATATCGGTAAGAGCCTGATCGGGCAGGCCGGCTCCAACGTGGTCGACGTTTATGAGTTTCGCAGTCAGATGGGTCCGTCGGTGACCGCTTGCTGGGACCTGCGCGACGAGAGCCTCGATTACGACACACTACGCACACTATCGGCTCAACTCAAACGTGCCTCGCCCAACTATCTCGGCGACTACTATCCACTCAGCGCGTACCTCCGCGACGACCAGACCAATGGTTGGATGGCCTGGCAATGGTGGCGCCCAGAAGTGGGCAAAGGCGTAGTGCATGCCTTTCGACGCGAAGCAGCGCAGGATTCGCGCCAAAGTTATCGACTACACGGATTGGACCCGACGGCAACCTACACCATCGATAACGCCGACCATGACGCGAGCTACCGCAAGACTGGCAAAGAGCTAATGGAAGACGGCCTCCAAATCGAGTTGAAGGACCCTCGCAGCGCTGCACTGGTGTTTTATGCTCAATCGCCCCAATAGCTCGATGGATTTGCCATGACGGGACGCCGGAAATCGCCGACTGCTGCAAGCTTAGCGTGGCTCATCGCACTCTTGTCAACGTTCTTCACGACGCGGGTGTCGTTTGCGGTTGTCCCGAGCGAAGCGGAACTCAAGCGAGCGGACGATTGGATCCAGTCGTCATTTGTGAGTGGCGCCTCGTATCCATTCCGGTTCGATTACGACGGACAATCCTCCGCGGCACTTCTGCCGACTTGGGAAAAAAGCCAGACGGAGGTGCGTCTGAACGAAAATCGGCTGCAGCATGTGACCGTTTTCCGCGATCCAAAGCAGCAGTTTGAGGTACGACTGGTAGCGACCCACTACACCGATTTCCCTGCCGTCGAGTGGGTTCTACATTTCAAGAACATCGGCGATCAGGTTTCGCCAATTCTCAAAAACATCTTGCCACTCTGGACGTCCGTCCAAACACCGATAGAAGGGGGACCCTTCGATCTGCGCTACGCGCTTGGCTCGCACAATCGCAGCGACGACTTTCAGCTGCAGACGACGCGTATTCTGGATGCTTCCGAAGGACTCAATTTCTCGTCGCATGGCGGACGCTCATCCGATGGGCATCTGCCGTTCTTCAATTTGCACCATGAATCTGGCGGCGTGATGCTCGGCATCGGCTGGACAGGCGATTGGACGATGCGTTTTCATCGCTCGAATGCGTCAACCGTCAACGTCGTCGCGGGGATGCCGCGCACGCGACTTCACCTAAAGCCTGGCGAGCAGATCCGTAGCCCTGCCATCCTGCTCAGCTTCTGGGACGGCGACGATCCGATACGTGGCCATAATCTCCAACGAGCCTTGCTGCGGAAACACTTCTCGCCGCTGATCGACGGCCAGCCCGCCAAGCTCCCCATCGCGATGTCGCCGCACGCGGTAATCCCGTTTGAGAAAATCACTGAACAGAATGTGTTGGAGTTCATTGACCGGGTTGCTGCGCTCGATTTGCCGGTGGAAACCTGGTGGATTGATACCGGCTGGTTCACGATGGTAGATAATCACTGGGCAAAGTCGGTCGGCAATTTCGAGTCGGACCCAGTCCGGTTTCCCAATGGCATGAAACCCATCGGCGATGCAGCTCACTCCTTGGGTTGGCGTTTCTTGCTGTGGCAGGAACCAGAGCGAGTCATGCCCGGCACGTGGTTCCACGAGCATCATTCGCAGTGGCTGATTCCTCCACCTTCGGACATGCCGTTTCCCGTCAAATACATGTACGAAGACGGATTTCATCTGCTCGACCTGAGTGACGCGGACGCGGTGGATTGGCTCATCGAGACGACTTCGCAATTGGTCGCAGATGCTGGCGTCGACATCTATCGAAACGATTGCAACATCTATCCGAGCTATTATTGGCAGAAGGATGAGCCAGCCGATCGTGTCGGGATGCGTGAGAGTCAGTATGTCGCGGGACTGTATCGCTGGATTGACGCATTGTGTCGCCGCCACCCTCATCTGTTGATCGACAACTGTGCCAGCGGCGGACGACGCATTGACTTTGAAATGCTCCGTCGCTCCGTCGTCTTATGGCGCAGCGACATGGGGCTGGGTAACCCGATTGCAAACCAGTCGATTTCTTACGGACTGGCACACTGGATTCCGCTGTGGGGTGGCGGTGGAAATCCATTGGACTCCTACCGATTCCGCAGCACGCTAGGCCCCGCGGCAGTCATCTCAGGCACTGCACTCGGCGATCCTAATCGCGTCGCCGCCTGCAAACCAGCGATTGCACAGTATCGCGACCTACGTCACTTGACCGAAGGGGATTTCTACCCGCTGACGACATGCCACTTACGCGACGAAGGCTGCATTGCTTGGCAATACGACCGACCGGATCTAGATGAGGGGCTGCTGCAAGTGTTCCGTCGGGCGAACGTCTCGGACGATTCGCTGCCGCTCAAGTTGCGCGGACTAGATCCGCACAGCACTTACACCGTGATCGACCTGGACAGCTCAGACGAGATAACCACCGCGAGCGGCATTGAATTGATGTCGAAGGGTTTCGAGTATCCCTTGGCTGGTCCAGATACCGCCATGCTATACCATTATCGCGAGTCCGAAATCGCGAACTCTAAAATCACGACGAAGAGATAGGTGACGCCGATGGCAACAACAACCCAGACTCAACCGGTTCTCGTCGCAGGACGTTGGCAAGATTCCGACTGCAGCTCAACGTTTCACGCGACCAATCCGAATACTGGTCAGCCGCTCGACGACTCGTATCCCGTGAGCACCTGGGGAGAGTGCGAACGCGCATTGAACGCTGCGGCGGAGGCCTTTGCTGTGATGCGAGGGCTCCCCAGCGACCGCATTGCTCGATTCTTGGAGAATTACGCCGAACGCATCGACGCGCGGGCGGAAGAAATCGCGGCGTGTGCCCACTTGGAAACCGCACTGCCCGTGAGTCCGCGGCTGCAGGACGTCGAGTTGCCCCGCACTACCGGTCAGCTCCGACAGGCGGCAGCTGCAGCACGCGAGGGATCTTGGCGGCAAGCAACAATCGACACGGGGGCGAACATTCGTTCGTGTCTGGCGCCAATTGGACCGGTGGCCGTCTTCGGGCCAAACAACTTTCCGTTGGCTTTTAACAGTATCGCTGGAGGCGACTTCGCTGCGGCGATCGCCGCGGGAAATCCCGTCATTGCCAAGGCGAACACGTCGCATCCGGGGACAACACGCTTGCTCGCCGAAGAAGCAGCCCAAGCCATTGAGGCCGCGGAATTGCCAATGGGCACGGTACAGCTCCTCTATCGGCTGTCTCACAAGGACGGTGAGCGGCTCGTGGCAGATCCGCGCATCGGGGGTACGGGCTACACCGGGAGTCAGTCGGCCGGATTGAAGCTCAAGGCTGCGGCCGATGCGGCTGGCAAACCGATTTATCTAGAGCTGTCTAGTATCAACCCGGTGGTCCTACTGCCAGGCGCTCTGCAAGAACGTGGTCCGCAGATCGCCGAGGAATTTACCACCAGCTGTCTGATGGGGACGGGTCAGTTCTGCACGAACCCCGGTCTTGTACTTCTGCTTGCCGGCTCCGATACCGAAGCCTGGATTGCCGACGTGGTAAACCGATTCAATGCGGCTCCAGTAGGGACACTGTTGTCAGCAGGCGTCCAACGGTCGCTGCTGGCCGCGATCGAATCCTTGGAGCAAGCCGGCGCGCAGCACGTCATGTCGCCGTCGGCGCCGGAGGAAGATCGCTTCTGCGTCGCAAACACCGCGCTGTGGGCTACTGCGCAACAGTTTCTCGCCAAACCGGAGCAGATGCAGACGGAGGCCTTCGGCAATGCTTCGCTACTAGTCGTTGCCAGAGACGTGGATGAAGCAGAGCAGGTTCTGGCCTGCTTGGAAGGGAATCTCACCGGGGCAGTGTATTCCTCGACCACGGACACTGATAATGATGCGTACAGTCAGCTCGAGCCGGTGCTCCGTCAGCGAGTTGGCCGGTTACTCAACGACAAGATGCCCACGGGGGTCGCGGTCTCCCCGGCTATGAATCACGGCGGACCTTATCCGGCCACGGGTAGCGCGCAGTTCACGGCGGTTGGGATCCCGGCTGCATTGCCACGGTTTAGCGCACTGCACTGTTACGATAACGTCCGACCCCATCGCCTCCCTCCGTTGCTCCAAGACACGAATCCAACTGGCCAGACCTGGCGATCCATAGACGGCGAGTGGACGCAGCGAGACGTTGCGGCCAAATGAACAGTTGAAGTCTTCCGACTCAAATTCATTGAGAAAGGACATAAACAGCGATGTCGAATCACCTTTTCCGTGGGATCTGCGCCTCGACGGTAACTCCGTTCGCCGAGAACGGCGATCTGCAACTCGACCTCCTGCCCGCCCACATCGACTGGATTATCGCCGAAGGTGCCAGCGCGATCTCGCCCCTGGGCAGTTCCGGCGAGTTCCCCGCTTTGGAGATGGACGATCGCAAGCGAATGCTCGAGGCGGCCATCGACGCGTGCAATGGCCGCGTTCCTGTCGTCGCGGGCACGCACGCCTACTCGACGCAACATACCGTCGAGCTTTCGCAATTCGCTGAAAAAGCTGGTGCCGACGGCCTGCTCATCGTACCGCCATTCTACATGGCTCCCACGCCTAGCCAGGCGCTCGATCACTACCGCCGGATTGCCGACGCGGTGTCGATTCCGATTGTGCTCTATCACAACATTCCATTGACTTGCATCGACCTGACCACCGAGCATCTCGTGACGCTCCACGAAGAGGGCGCGATTGGAGCCGTGAAAATGTCGAACCCCGAGCCGGATCGGATCTGCCAGTTGCTACAAGCGACGGATGGCCAGCTGACGATCTTTGCGGGCATTGACACGGTCGCCTTCGAAGGGCTCTGCCACGGTGCGCACGGTTGGATCTCCGGCATACCGAGCATCGTGCCGCGCGAGGCGAGGAAACTGTACGAGATGATTGCTGAGGCAAGCGATCTCTCGGCGGCGCGCGAGCAATGGAAAAAGCTTGCTCCGCTGATGCGTTTTCAATTCAGCGCGTATCACCAAAAGGGTGAGGGCGTGCACTGGTTCAGCGCGATGAAAGCCACGCTCAACATGATTGGTCCCCCAGTGGGCGATCCCGCTCCCCCCGTTTTGCCGTTGCCGGAACGTTACTATTCCGAACTAAGTCAGATGCTGGTGGATCTGGGGTACGAGGTAACCGCACCCGCCATCTAAGCGGTCCTCAGAGGTCTAATCCGATCGCGCGCCATGATGGCGTACTACTGGGCTTCGTTCCTGTTCGTCAATCAGAGAGTCCGTCACACCATGCGCAATACCTCAGCTTACTCAGCGCTTGCCTGCTACGTCATATCGCTCGGCTGGGCGACTTCGCTTTTCGCTGTCGAAGTACCTCCGGCGGTTTCCATGGCCGAGGCACCTTGGACCGCTGGCATGTCCGAGTGGAAACAGGCTCACCTCGATCGAGCGACCAAGCCTCCTTTCTCATTCACTTACGGAGGTAAGCCTTTTCAAGAATTGCTCAAGGACTGGGAATTCGAGATCGAAGACCGACAGCTCGATGCGCAGCGCACTCGGCGCACCACGCGCTATCTCGACCCGGCGACGGGCCTGCAGGTGTCGCTCGAGGCAACGCTGTTCCACGAATTTCCGGCGGTGGATTGGGTGCTGAGATTCAAGAACACATCACAGCATGACACCCCGATCGTGGCCGACGTGCGCGCGCTCGACACGGCTATGGCGCAGCAACACGAGTGCACGCTGCACCACCTGTCAGGCTGCCGCGAGGGAGTCGCTGCTCGTCCGGACGATTTTTCGCCACAAACTCGCCCGCTGGTGGCTGGCGGCAAGCTTTCGTTTGCCCCACTGCACGGCCGATCGTCGTGGGGCGAGAGCTTGCCCTTCTTCAACGTTGAGATGCACCAGGGCGGATCCGAAGTTCCACGGGGAGTCGTGTTGGGCATCGGCTGGACCGGACAGTGGAAAGCCGAGTTTGAGCGCGACGACGAGTCTCTTAGCTTGCGAGCCGGAATGGAACAGACCCATCTCAAACTCCGTCCGGGAGAAGAGATCCGCACGCCAAAGATCCTCTTGGTTTTTTGGCAAGGACACCGCATCTACGGCCAAAACCTGCTTCGCAGGATGATCGTGAAGCACTACCATCCGCAGCGCGATGGAAAACCGGTGATGCAGCCGTTTCTCGCCAGTTCGGCGGCCATTTACCACGAGGCATTCGAGGCGACGCCAGAGAACCAGCTTGCCTATGCCGAGCCGCTCGCTCCGTTAGGTTTCGAATATTTATGGATGGATGTCGGTTGGCATGTGAAGACCTCGCACTTAGGCCCGCCCGATCCCCAGCGATTTCCAAATGGCTTGCGCCCACTGTCTGACGGACTCGAGAAACTTGGAATGGGTCTGCTCGCATGGCATGCTCCGGAATACCAAGGGGGTGGAAGTTGGATGGAGCGAGATCATCCCGAGTTGTTCCTTTCGCTCAAAGATCCCGCCGTTGCCGATTCGCCGCCGTTCAAGATTCTCAATTTTGGCGATCCTACAGCGCTGAAATTGATTACGGATTACACGGCGGATTCCATTCGCGATCAAGGAATCGGCATCTATCGACTTGACGGACCGATCGGCGCCAACTTGATGCATCCCTCAGGCAAACCCTATCCACACGGCCAGCCGCTGAAATGGTGGCGCGACGCCGACGAGCACGATAGGCAGGGAATCGCGGAGATTCGCTACGTCGAAGGCTTCTACTGGTTTCTCGATGAAATTGTCCGCCGCAATCCCGGTTTGATCATCGACTTGTGCGGCGGGGGCGCATCGCGAATCGATTTGGAATCGATGTCGCGATGTTTCTACTTGTGGCGATCCGATTGGGATCATCCCGGGTTTGAGCCCAATGGACATCAGTCGCACACCTATGGACTGAGCCAATGGACCGTTTCGACGGGCATCTGTAGTGGCTATCCGGACGCTTACTCCACTCGAAGCGCGATGAACGCGGGCATGGCCGTAATTTGGAATCCGTTTCAACCGGAAGTGAAAGTGCGCTGGCCTTTAGCGTTTGCGGTTCCGCAAGCTCCTGGCCACCAACTCGAGGAAGAGACGCGTCCGACGGTAGACGGTGTTAATCGACAAGGCTTCGTTCCGACAGAGCCATTCCCATGGAAATCCGCACGCGGCTTAGCGGCCGAGTTCCTGCGCGTTCGTCATCTGTTCCACGGAGACTTTTATCCACTGACCCCCTTAAGTCATTCCAACGACGTTTGGATAGCCTACCAATTGCATCGCGAAGATTTAGGCGAAGGAATGGTCCTCGCCTTCCGGCGTGAAGATTGCCACGAAGAGTCAATGGTGATTCGACTATGGGGGCTCACGCCAGAACTGCAATACGAACTAGATTTCGGAGATTCTGCCAAGAACATGAAACAATACCTGACAGGAGAGCAGCTTGCCGAGGGCTTCAGGATCGCGACTGCAAGCCAGCCAGGGTCGTTGTTAATATCTTATCGGGAGACTCAGTAGTAGGCCTGACATAAGTCTATTCAAATACGGTACTTATCAATCCCGGCGTTCCTCAGCGCAAGCGAGGATCAGCCTGGCATCTGGCTTTTCTTCCATCTTGATCGATCTGGCTTTTAATCAATAAATTATTGACATGAATTTGTTTTAGGATCATAATCGGGCAAATTGTAATACAAATCATGCTTCACCCAGCATGGACTGTTTTGCAGTGTGGCTTTTCGAGTATCGAACCAGTAGAGGTGGCTTGGTTTGGTTAGTCTCGCGCGACGATGCGAGCTGCTTCAAAACTTCTTTTCTTTTCCAGGTTTGGGAGGTGTTCTAATGAAGAAGCGAATTGTTATCGCCTCGAGTTTGTCCCTCGTTATGGCGGTTATGGTTGTCAGTTCGGCGTCGGCCCAATTGCCAGCCGGTCTCGACTTACGTGTCTGGCTCAAGGCCGATGACTTAGTAAATGATGGGCTAAATTTTGGCGACGACGTCAACCTGTGGACAGATGCGTCCACCCATGGCACGACCTTTGAACCTGATTTGACCATCGAATCGGCACCGAAATTGGAGCAGGTATCGATCAACGGCGCCAATGTGCCAGCCGTGAAATTCACAGCGTCGGGACCTCCAACGGACACCAACAACACGCGACTGCGCCAAACGAGTAACCTCACGGCCACGGGTGTTGGCGATCCGACGAATATTGTCGAAGGTGACGACATGACTTTGTTCGTAGTCTTCAATCCCACTCATGTTCAGACGCCGCTGATCAATTTTCAGAGTATCGCGGGGAAGCGGAGCGGAGCTGGCTCGCCTTGGACTTTTGGTCTTCAAGACGGTGCAGGCGGCGCCAATGCCGGTCAATTAAACTACGTGCATTTCGGCCCAGGGCTGCCGCACCGCAGCGGCAACGACGTCAGCAAGCCCAATCATAACATTCTCCTAGAGAACACGTGGCATATCAGTGGCATGACGATCGAAGAAAACAATCCCAACAACATCCTTGATTTCTTTACCGACAACATCGAAGATTCCGATCCGCTGACCTTCCTAGGTGCCGTGGATGCAGCGAATCCACCCTTCGGCAATCCCGTCGATCCCGTCACTGGTGCCAATGGCCCAATAGGGAACGGACCGATCCCTGAGGCGATGGTGATCGCTGGCAATAATCAACCTGGCCCCGGACTGTCAGAGCGGTTCAACGGCCACATTGCCGAGCTGATTATCTTCGCTGATGCCTTGTCGCCTGCTGAGTTTGGCCAGGTGCAGGGATATCTCAATGCGAAGTACAACACGATCCCCGAACCAACCGCCATCGCATTAGCAATGGTGGCAGCAGGTACGTTGGCCCTGTGTCGCCGACGCAGCTAGTGCGCGGAGTCTGAGTTGGCCGAGAATACCGACTCTAGCGTGGCTTGCCGGGGCAGTAAGCTGCGCTAGAGGTTTTTGACCTTCCCTAGAATGCAATCACTTAATCCGATCATCTCATTCATCAAGGCCTCGGTCGAGGTTCGCTGAGCGGGCGGAGCGTATACGAGGATTTCTACAATGAACCGGCAAAGAATTACTTACCTGGCAGCTTGCCTGGCACTAGCGACCTCCCAATGGGCGAGTGCGCAGACCCCGCCTACCATTCTTAGCAGTCAACCTGCTGAGCTACGACTTTGGCTAAAGGCTGACGACTTAGTGACTGCGGGACTTCAGGATGGCGATCCCATTACACCCGGTGTCGGTTGGACCGATGCCTCACAGTACGGCACAATTCTGGCGCCGCGCACGGAAGGAACTGATTTCGGCATCCTGGACCCGTCAGGCCCATTCGGATCAGGTCCGGTCGAAGAACAGCCGCATTTGGAATTTGTGGATATCAACGGAAACATGGTTCCAACCGTAGAATTTGAACGGCAAGGACCAATTGTCGGTACCGATGGTTCGTGCAGTCACGACCCGTGTCAGGGCGACCCAGCCATCGATCGATCTGGGTCGACCGATCGTTTGTACCAAACGAACAACCTCGATGACCCCAACGCCCCGGGCACCACCTTTGATCCGTTGGATATCGGCAATGGGTTGAATATGGTCAGCTTTATGGTATTTAATCCGGAGTTTACCACTTCCGAAGCCATTGGTTGGCAAACTGTTTTTGCAAAACGCGGGATCGATCCGATCGGTGGCGGGCCGCTTTCGGTCTACGACTTTAAGATCGACTCGAGATCTCCTGACTTGAGCGGTGGAGATTCAGGCAACAACAATGGACGATTCAGTTACGTAACGATCGACGGGCTGACGATCTACTCTAGTGGTGGAATCCCCACCGAAGACGTCTGGCACGTGACGTCGTTACAAGTGCTCGATGACGCGACCGATCCGTCCAACCCTAGTAACGACACCGTCATCTTCTTCGATGACGAATCAGAAGACTCTACGATGCGAATGACTCCGCTGGACGATGGCAGTGGGAACGCGATCTATGCCGATTCGACTCCGGCGCCAGGGGACGGCCCTTTTACGCCACTCAATCCACCGCTGACGGTAAATCGCAACGTGGGTGCAACGGGCATCCCGTTCGGTATCGGTGGACACCAGCAGATTCCTGTCTCGGGAGAGGGTGAAACCTTTGCGGGGAATATTGCCGAGCTAATTATCTTCGCTCACGATCCGTCCGACCCTTTGAGCGTAGCAGACTATAATGCTGTGGAAGATTACCTGAATGAAAAGTACTTTGCGTCGGCAGGCTTTGATGCCGATGTGGACATGGATGGGGATGTGGATGGAGCTGATTTCCTAATCATTCAGCGCGACTTCCCCTCAAATATTCCTGACTGGCAAGCCCAGTACGCCGGGCCTTTGAGCGCGTCGACGGCCGTACCCGAACCGGCTAGTGCAGCGTTGTTGTCTTTGGTGGTCCTCGTCGGTCTGCAAGTCCGCAAACGCTAACGGGCGACACTGCCAATAAGCAACCCCACGGAGGAACAAGTTGAAATCGCTCCATCGGAATCAAAGGGCTTTCACACTAGTCGAGTTGCTCGTTGTGATTGCAATCATCGGTGTATTGGTAGCTCTGCTACTGCCGGGCGTGCAGGCTGCTCGGGAAGCGGCCCGGCGCAGTCAATGTCAAAACAACCTCAAGCAACTGGGACTTGCCTTTTTAAACCACGAGTCCGTTCATGGGCATTTTCCCACGGGTGGTTGGGGGCATAACTTTGTGGGCGATCCCGATCGTGGCGCAGGGAAGAATCAGCCAGGAGGCTGGATCTTCAACGTCCTCCCCTTCATTGAACAGCAGCAGATTTATGATCTCGGCTCCACAGATAACTTCACCGCCAAAGCGAATGCTTTGGCCGACATGATCACCCGCCCCATCGCTAGCGTCAGCTGCCCATCGCGGCGTGCGCCGCAAGCTTTTAGGGCCTGTTGCTCGCCGCGGAATATTCTGCCCAATCCCAATCCCGAACAACAGGCCAAAGCGGACTACGCGGCCAACTTTGGATCCGCGCACGATTGTACCAATCAACCGGGTAACAATAGCGGACCCTCCGGGCATTGCCGCCCCTGCCTCGTCTTCACTGCAGCTCCGGCTGCCGTGCTGCAGGTCGACGCAGGCGCGTATCCAGAGTTCAAATGGCCGTGTACGGATGAGGTTACCGGAATCTCATTCCACCGCAGCGAAGTCACGATCGCTCAGGTAAGTGACGGGACCAGCAACACTTATGCTGTCGGAGAGAAATGGGTAAACCCAGCATTCTATACGGAATTTGGCGACTTCGGCGATGATTGGAGTATGTACAGTGGTCAGCAAGACGATACGCATCGGATAACGTTATTCGATCCGATTACACTGAACGCCACGCCGCCGATTCAAGATCGTGAGGGCTTGCCAGGCACTTCGGTTTGGCATTTTGGTAGTGCCCATCCCTCAGGGTGCCACATGGCTATGTGCGATGGTTCAGTACAAGTAATTAGCTATGATATCGACCCGCAGACGCACGCCTCTCTTGGTGGCCGCAACGACGAGCAAGTAGCGGCACTTGATTAGCCAGCGGCCGACAAGGTAGTCGTGAAAGGGCTCTTAAGTGACGTTCAGGAAGAGCTAGATGAAAACTGTCACAACCGCGGCGCTGCGGCAAAGACTGCCAACTCGCTCATTCAGAGTGTTGCTGTTCTTATCGCTTCTGGCATCCCATCTTCTGACGGGTTGTAGTCGCGGTCCCGCCCCGATCCGCCCACCGGCGTACGATGCGGCTACGGCAGCCAGCGAAGCGATGGAAGTCTACGACGCCGACACCGACGGCCACCTCGACAAGTCTGAGCTTGCTCAGTGCCCTGGAATACTCAAGTCGCTCAATAAATTCGATGCCAACGGCGATGGACAGGTCAGCGAAGGGGAAATCGTTGCGCGGATTGAGCAATGGCGAACCAGTCACGTCGGCATCCAACAAGTATCATTTCGCGTCACGCTCAATGGAAAGCCCTTGCGCAATGGCGCGGTCACGTTGGAGCCGGAGCCGTTCCTGCAAGATATCATTCATGACGCCAAGGGCGTGATTGGTAGCACGGGTATGGCGAGTCCGTCTGTGGCTGCAGAGCATCTACCGGAGGGGGTTCGACAGGGGTTGCGCTGCGGCATCTACAAGCTGCGGATCACGCACCCCGAGGAAGAAATCCCTCCGCGCTACAATAGCAATACCGAGCTAGGACTGGAGATTGGCCCGGATCTAAATATTTACAATCCTCCCTCCTTTGAGCTTCGCTCCAAGAAATGAATTGTCGCGAAAGAGTTCACAAAGACTCGGATTCTCACCAACTCGCGGTTGTCGTGTGGAGCCTATTCCTGCTAATTCTGCCGAATGGGGTTTTCGTCACACATACGCACGCGCAAGAATTGGCAAGTCATGCCCGTCGCCCGAATGTGCTGTTTATCGCTATTGACGATCTCAAACCCTTATTGGGGTGCGACAGCCATGATTGGATCCAGTCGCCTGCCATCGATCAGCTCGCTGCCCGAGGCACGATTTTTACATCAGCCTACTGCCAGGTGCCCCTGTGTGCGCCGACGCGGGTGAGTCTACTCACTGGACTGCGACCCGACGAGACGACCGTCTACTTTAATCCGTTCAAAGTGGAGAATATTCTGCGGCAACGGCTCCCAGATGTGGTGACCTTGCCGCAGCATTTCCGGAACCACGGCTACGTCACGTGCGCGATGGGGAAGGTCTTCGATGGACGGACCGTCGACAAGGGTCACGACGCGGCTTCGTGGTCGGCAGGCCACATTCGCCGCTTCGAGGAGGCTCCCGGAGGCCTCGGGCCGCGCGGATACCAGGATCCAGCCACCAAGCAGCTGCTCAAGCGTCAGCAGGAGGCCACCGGGCGACTTGGCCTTGGCCCCCCAGTTGAAGGCTGCGAGGGTCCAGACAACATGTACTACGACGGCGCGATGGGGCTAACGGCGGCCAAGACGATCGGCGAGTTGGCGCAGCGCTCGGAGCCGTTCTTCCTCGCAGTCGGTTTCGTGAAGCCTCACTTGCCGTTCATCGCCCCAAAAAAGTATTGGGATCTGTACGATCGCGATCTACTTAAGCTTGCGCCCTTCCAAGAGTTTCCCCAGGGAAGTCCACGGCAAGCGAACGTCATTCCCAAGTCAGGCGAGTTACGCGAATACGCCGGTGTGCCTCGAACTGGACCGATCCCGGAATCGCTGCAACGCGAACTCCTCCACGGCTACGCCGCATGCATCTCGTTCATCGACGCCCAAGTCGGAATCTTGATGCAGACACTCGAAGATCGGGGCATCGCGGATAACACCATCATCTGCCTCTGGGGCGATCATGGCTGGCACTTGGGCGAACACGGACACTGGGGTAAATCGACAACTTACGAAGATGCAACGCGCTGTCCGTTGATCATCTACGCACCACAACAGCTGAGCGGCATACGAACATCATCGCTCGTGGAACTACTAGATATTTATCCCACGCTCTGTCAGCTCGCCGATCTGCCGACGCCGCAGCACGTGCAAGGGAAAAGTCTGATGCCGTTGATGCGCGATCCTCTGCTTCAGCTCCATGAGGTCGCCATCAGCCAAAGCTGCACGGTCGATTCGCAGCGCAGTCGTGAGTTGGTGTCGGGTAAGATTGACGAAATGGGCACGATTCATGCGATCATGGGTTGGGCAGCCCGCTCATCTCGTTACCGCTATGTCGAATGGCGACGTACCAAACTGCGAGTCAACAAACAGGACTTTAGCGCGCCCCCCATCGCGATGGAACTTTACAACTATGAAGTTGACCCCCTGGAAAAACGCAACTTGGCGAATAGTTCCGACTACATCGACGTTGTACGACAGCATCAAGCACACCTATATCGCGTTCTGCCCGACTTAGCCAACCAAACCGTGCCATGAAGAACGATTTTGCCTTTGAAATGAGCGGGTCGAATCTCCGCTTCGGATCTGGTGTCACACGAGAGGTGGGACTAGATCTGAAAGAAATGTCTGCCCAACGCGTGATGGTGCTCACCGATCCGCGGGTCGCTCAGCTGCAGCCGGTCGCCATCGTTCGAGAGTCGCTCGATCAAGCGGGCATCGCCTACGAGCTGTTCGACCGAGTGCGAGTAGAACCTTCGGACAGATCGTTTCAAGAGGCCATTGACTTCGCTTCCCAGGGAGATATTGATGCATACGTCGCCGTGGGAGGCGGGTCGTCGATTGACACCGCCAAAGCGGCCAATCTTTATGCTACCTGGCCAGCCGAGTTCATGGATTATGTCAATGCGCCAATTGGCGCTGGCAAGCCGGTTCCTGGTCCACTCAAGCCACTGATTGCCATTCCCACCACTGCAGGAACTGGCAGCGAAACGACGGGCATTGCGATATTCGACTTGGTCGATCGGAAGTGCAAAACAGGCATCCGTCACCGCCGAATACGTCCAACGCTGGGAATGATCGATCCGGAGAATACGCGGACGCTACCGCCACTAGTGGCAGCAAGCGCGGGACTCGACGTGCTTTGTCACGCGTTGGAATCGTATACGGCTAAACCTTTCAATCAGCGACCCTATCCTGAATCCCCCAACCTGCGACCCGCCTATCAGGGCTCCAATCCCATCAGCGACGTTTGGTCTGCCCAGGCCTTGCGGATGACTTCTGAAAACCTGTTGCGCATCCATCGCGATCCTGAAGATGATGACGCCCGCGGCCAGATGATTCTTGCTGCCGCTTACGCAGGCATGGGATTTGGAACTGCCGGTGTCCACCTGTGCCACGCGATGAGCTACCCGATTAGCAGTTTGGTGCGCGACTACCATCCGCCGGGCTACCCCGACGATCATGCGATCGCACCACATGGCATCGCGGTCGTGCTGACCGCCCCGGCAGTTTTTCGCTACACGGGGAGTGGCTGCCCTGAGCGTCATCTCGACGCCGCAGGGCATTTGGGTGCGAACATCGTCGGAGTTGCAACTGGCGACGCTGGCAAGATTCTGAGTGACACCGTGCGCGAGCTGCTTAGAAAACTCGACATGCCCAATGGGTTGTCGGCATTGGGCTTTAACGGCAGCGACATTCCAGCACTCGTGGAAGGCACGTTACCGCAGCAGATTCGTCAGCTTGCCTCTCGGCCTGCTGAGGCGGATGAACTTGCACAGTTGTTCGAAGAGTCGATGACACTTTGGTGATCGGTAGTGAACGTACTTGGGTTTCATGAAGTATTGCACCAACTTTACGGTTATTGCAGCGGTCGTTATTTGGACTTGCCCGCATGGACGAGCACAGAATTTAGAGTTCGTGGATTGTTCGCTTTTGGTTGCGTCCGAGTATCCCTGCACCTGGCCGTCGTTCCCTTTCCCCAGATTTCAATTGGTGCACCAAAGAACGATCGGTCCAGCGAGTGCTTACAACGTCGATGTCTTGATGATCGACGGCAATACGGGCACCCAGATGGACGTGCCGCCGCACTCCGTAGCTCGACCAGATCTGAATCGACCGAAGTCAGGTCCGTTTGGCCTGGCATACACCGACAGGATTGAGCCTTGGCAGTTCGGTGGCGAAGCCTGCGTAATAGACGTCCGCAACTTGCTGGGCCAGGCCGCGAAGGGAACCAGCCCACTGGTAACGCGCGACCACGTCTTGAGATTTGAGCAGCAGCACCGACGGCTTCGATTCGGCGACGTCGCACTGTTTCGCAGCGACTATGCCGACAAGTTCTATCGACCTCTTCCTGCAGGGCTGGGCTATATCGCAGATATTCTTGATGGTAAGAAACCAGGTTATCCTGATCCCGATCCAGATTGCATTGAGCTCTTGGCTGGACGCGGTGTGATGACGCTTGGCACAGATAGCCCCAGCATGGGTCCGCTGCCCGATTTGGCCGAACCGACGCACTATGCGGGCCTCAAGCATGGGATGATTTGGACCGAGGGGACAGCGAATCTACGCAGTTTGCCTGTCACAGGTTCCTTCTACTGCATGCTTGGGCCCAAGCACGCGGATGGTCCCTATGGGGAGTGTCGTGCCTTTGCGATTGTCGGTGACGATCTGCCTGCTCGACTCGTGACATCGTGCCGAGAGAAACGAGTCATTGACCTTTCTCCCACACTTCAAGTGAATCGTCCACTTACATCGCCCGGCGTAGGCACTGGGAATCATCGTCAGCCTTATCTCAAGATCGACTTCGTTTATTCCGACTACCTCGACATGTGGCACCATACGCATCTGATGGACAGCATGACGGGTACGCACCTTGTGCCGCCCGCGTATGCGCTGCCGCCGGATGATCAGCCGGTTCCCTACGATCCAGAAATCCGTGGCTGGTTGGCGGAATATGAGTCGGAATACGGCAAGCGTGGCTGGAGTACGATGACGACCGAACAAGTTCCAATCGAGTGGACTTGCGGACAGGCGCGCGTGATCGATGTTCGCGCGCTCGTTGGCACCACCAATCGTAGCGATTGGCCTACGTCTCCTGAAATCTTGCCGGCCCACATTCAGACCTTCGAAGCGGAGCATGGTCCGCTTCAGGAACATGAAATTGTCATTTTTCGCACGGGCCATTTGGATCGTTTTCTTTCCACCAAGGCTCACACCGCCGGCGTCTGGACCAACCCGCTTCTCGGCACAAGCGAAGGTTGGCCAGCGGTAAGCGTCGAAGCGATTCTCTACCTGAAGAAGCAAGGTATTCGCTGCATCGCCACCGATGCGCCCGATCTGGGGGGCGTCGATCCCAAGCGCTCCTTGATGACCTACTGGGCTCTGGGGAGCCAAGAAATGGTTGGCGTGGAGTTCTTGCACGATGTTGGCAAGATTCCTGCCGACGCCTACTTTCTGTTTGCCGCGGTGAAAATTGCCAACTGTCATGGCGGTCCGGGGCGCGCGATTGTACTCTACTGAGGATTGCCGGCACGCTTAATCTATGAAGATTGTCATCACCGACCATATTCGAGCTGACGATCCGCTTGAGCCCGAACTTGCCGCAGCGAACGGAATCGCGCAGCTTGAAGTCTTGCACGTCAATGGCTACGGGAGCGAGGCTGAGCAGCTGCTGCGCGGAAAGATTGAGGATGCAGATGCTATCATCACTTATCACGAAACAACGCTCACCCGTCAGACGATTCAGTCTCTTCGCAAATGCCAAGTGATTTCGCGAGGCGGAGTTGGATTTGATAACGTCGACATTCAGGCAGCGCGCGAATGTGGGATTCCAGTCTGCAATGTGCCAGACTACGGAACTGAAGACGTGGCGGATACTGCGTTCGGCATGGCGCTGACACTCGCCCGCGGCATCTCATCGCTGAATAATCGCAAACGACGTGCAGAGGGTACGTGGCACCACGAGGAGCCACTCTACCGACTGCGAGGCCGAGTCTTTGGCGTGGTCGGACTTGGCCGAATTGGTACGGCTACAGCGTTGCGAGCAAAAGCGTTTGGCATGGATGTTTTATTCTATGATCCCTATCGCGAGGAAGGTGCTGATAAGGCGATTGGTGTCCGCCGTGCCAGCTCGCTGGAAGATTTGCTGCGTGAAGCGTACATCGTCAGCCTGCATGTTCCACTCACCGACGAGACCCGTGAAATGATCGATGCCGACACAATCTCGCTTATGCCCAGCGGATCGTACCTGATCAACACGGCGCGTGGCCAGGTCGTCGACACGTCAGCCATACCTGCAGCAATCGCGTCAGGTCGACTGGCCGGAGCTGCCGTTGACGTGCTGCCCGTGGAGCCACCACATACGGACGATCCGCTGATCGTCGCCTGGCGTGACGAGCAACATCCTGCGCACGATCGACTTATCGTCAATCCACACGCAGCGTTTTACAGCGAAGAGGGGAGATACGAACTACGACGTAAAACGGTCGAGAGCTGCGTGCGCGTGCTGAAGGGTGGTTCACCGAGAAATGTGGTGAACTAGACATAGCAACAAGTGCGACGAAGCGCCAGCACGACTAACAGCTTCCAGTTAAGCTTGTTGCAGCCCCAGCAATTCACGAATGATGGGCATTTGCTTTTGCACGAAGACCAAAGCTGCCAGGCCTAGATAAAACAATGAACAGCCAACGAGCCCAAATCGCTGAACCCAATTAGGTCGAATCGTAGGAGGTAGCATCCGACAGTTGATGTAGAGAATATGCAACGACGTCAGGCCCAAGGCAAGATTGCCCAAATTGGCGATCACTAGGGTCATCAGTCGCGGCGTCCCGTAGATTCCAAACAGATAGAGGCTCACAAGGCACCAAACGAAATAGGAACCGCAAAGCGCATAGTAAATGTATTTCACCTGCTCGTCGTGCATGCTGTCGCGCACCCGCGAGCTCGCGGACCAAATCACATCGGTCCAACGCCGACTCACGTCATCGACGACCGAGAGCTGGCTCGGCAACAGCACCAATAAACCCACCAGTAGCGTCGCCGTCCACATCACTCGCGAAACCGTCGACGATAGTTGCGGCGCATGTCGAATTCCATCGGCCGTGATTACAGCGTTTGCCCAGCCGAAGCGGTCTTGCTTTTCTTGCTCCGCTCTTATCGGCTCGACAACTTCTGTTTGATCCTCGGCTTGCGCGACGGCAGGAACTGGCTGCTGTAGCGGCTCGAACATAGGCGAGTACTGGGCAAACTGAAGCGACAGCAGGGCGGGCAATGCCATCCCAACAAAGCAACCTGGCGCCCAAATGAACAATTGATCGACGACAACGACGTTCCACCAACCTTTCCACTTCGCGAGATTGTCTTGGTTCATGGGAAAGATTTTGCCTAAGTGGCTCAGCGAAATATTCTTACCACCGATGGCACTGGGAATCGCACCGACTTGGCTACCCATCCCCCAGCCTTTGTCGCGTACGTAGTTGCTATACATCGAGTTCCCCAATCCACCACCGCCCGCAAAGCCCACGAATGCGCCGATCACCGCGATTTCGGCCAGGCCAATCTCGGGCAATCTCCCCTCCACCCACCAGAACGAGAATACGTTAACGAGCGGTTCCCCTGTCGCCGCCTCGGGCGACGGTACGCTGCCAAAACGCAGAAAGCCACTGAACACGTCCCACCAGTGACTCGGGCTCACCAGCAGCAAAGCAGCGATCAGACAAAAACCCAATACGCCAATCACCTTGGCGGACATAATTGTCTGCAACGTGTTGTAAACTTTCCCACCAAATAATACCGGCAGGAATACGGCGATCAGGCAGACGTAACCGATCAACAGTACGAATCCTCGGTCACCATCCGTCGGTGGCCGATCCAACAGAAGCGAGGCAATTACCGACGCGGCATGAAAGGCGAGTCCAGGAATAATGGCGCCCAGGCAAAGCACTATAAAGAACGGCACCCAGAATAATGGCCCAGGACGCGTGCGCAGAAAACCGGTAAAGATCGGCTCGCCACAGTAAAGAGCATACCGACCGACTTCCATGTTGTAGAAGACTTGCAGGATAATCGCGATCGTCGCCAGCCACATCAATCCGCCGCCAAAGCGAGCCGTTATCTCTGGACCGAACAACCACTCGCCGCCGCCAATCTGGATTCCCATCATGACGATTCCAGGACCAATCAAGCTCTGCCAGTTTCGTCGACGCGGCGGATCTGGTAGAGCTGCTTTGCCCCAAGGGGGTAAACAGTTCTCGCTCGGTTCCCAGTGATCTTGTGAATGTAGTTCGGTCTATTCGCTCATCAGCGAGTGCTCAAAAATTTTGAGATTGGCTCAGTGAGAAACCAGCGGATAAGATTGTGAGAGATTCGGTCACCGAGGCTAAGCTAGCTTATACCCTCAACGATCGTACAGCACCAGCGATTTCCGAGCAACGTTGTGCGATGTGTACCTGCCTATTCGAGATCGCGCAGATTCACGATCCAAAGCATCAGCAACGCCTCGCCAGTCGAGGTTCGGCGACCAACTGCTTGACTGTGTGTTAGAACGAGTCGTGAGTGCGTGGATTACATTTTACGTGTAGGTAAGGGAGTCACATTTCGTGGCAGCAGCTGCCCAGTTCTTGGGGCAGCAATTACGGACACGAAGCACAGGCGGTGAATTTCTTCGAGTGTCGAAAGTGAGCGGCAGAACCTGTCCCTTCGCGGTGCGGTATGGCCGCTCAACTGCCAACCGGGGCGTACGTGTGACTTTGATTTGACGACATGCCATTGGCCGCAAAAATTCAGCTCACCGCGAGCGAGGCACCATAATGTCTTCAACGTTCTCGAAGAACTTCAGCCACGGTTATGCGGCCAACAGGCCATCTAGCCTGATATCCTACGCAAGTTGAACCCGGCGGTTTCTGCAAGTATTCCTGCAGGCGAATACATGTGGCTACGGCGATTCTCCCTACAACGATCTCCACTGATGACGTCAAGACCGAAGGCAACGTAGAGCTGTAGAACTGGTAGTGCGGGCCAACCTAAAAGGTGATTTTGGACCATTAAAATGCGATAGCTCCAGCGCCGCAAGTATACTCATTGACGATTTCAGTCGTTAATTTAGCAAGGGTTACCGCATGACTCGTGGAGTGTGGTAATCTCAATAATCGAACAGCCTCTCGTGCGCTCACGCAAATAGCTTTCGACCCAACCAATCGCCGTGGCTGCCATTTTGCGCCGCTGTTGCCGATCGGCGCGTCCCTGCTTTTCGCGTAACATTCTATGAATTCGATCGTGTGCACCACAGATCGGCAGGCATTCTTCAACCTGTGTTCTTGGTCCGGGTCTGACGTGCACCAGGTACCAGCGGATTTGACTAATGTGCCTTGCCTCGAAATCGTAGGCTCCACGCATCGACTTTTTTGGTAAGGGTTGCACAAAGCCATTAATCAATGCTTGGCGTATCCTGCCGACGGTTGCGGCATAGCCCTCACTCGTGAGTTTCTGAATTAGTTGACTGCGAGTCATGCAGTGCCTTTCTGTCGTTTCTCGACGGCCGATGCAAATCGGGCAAGTCTGATTGAAGCTATAGATCTATGGTGTCACACGAATCATCGCCAGTATGCCTGCTTTGATCACCTCCGGCAGATTGGCCCAGGCCTCGATAACGCCAAGGAGGTCGGCATCGATTTGCGGCGAATCTGCGCCGGATTCTGCGCCGCACTGTTCGTCGACTAGCTTCTTTCCCGAGCTTTCTTGACCCTGTTCGAATCCAGTGTCGCGCACTCGGCAAAACCTAGTCTTCTTCGACGTGTCTCCAAAGGTTTAAACGTCCAGTGTAGTTTCAATGCACATACTAGGAGCCACACCGTGCCACGCCCTCCCAAGCCGCACCTTCGCACTTCCGACGCCAGCGGTAGTAAGTCTGTTGCGTGATTCCCAGCAACTTACGGACTTCGGGAACCTTCTTCCTGCGGCCAAGCTCCACATCCGCTCTACATAGCATAGGAATGATCTACTCTGGCTGAAACGCTTCTTAGCTATCTGGAAATCCTTTCCTGGCTTCGCCCGAAAGCAATTCTCTCACAGATGAATGGCACTGTTGATGGAGGTAAGGTCAGCCAACCAGCGCCGGAGGCAATCCAGCCACTTTCTTCCGCTACGGCTATCCTCCGCTAGAGAAAGTGGCTGGCCTGACTGCGCTAGAAAGCCTAACCTACAGACTGGAGCATCAAGGTGGGCTAGTCATCGGAACGTGTTGGGCTAACGTAAACTCGTCGGAAACTCTACGGCCGCACTCCGCCTCGTTTCGGTCATTGCTTTGGGTCCAAACAGTGACTATCGAGCCTAGTTTTCGATTCACAAGCAATGTCATAGTAGTTTTGTACTTATATTTGCATATCAGGAGAGCAAGAATGAAGATAGCAGTTATTGGCGCCGGCAATGTTGGCAGAAGTTTGAGCAATCTCTTTATCGCCGGCAGTCACGACGTTAGCGTTGGTCTGCGCGATGGCGGCTCCTTGCCGGAAGGGTTTGACGAGAACGTAAAAGGCGCTTCGGCAAAAGATGCAATTGCGGGCGCAGAAGTTGTCGTCTTAGCTATTCCTTACACGGCTTGTGAAACTGTATTACCGGAACTAGCCGATGTATTAAGCGGCAAAATTGTGGTTGACGCCACCAATCCGTTGAATGATGACTGGTCGCCGCTTGTGCTGGGCGATGAGACCTCGGCAGGGGAAGAAAATGCAAAGCGTTTGCCGAAGTCTCACGTGGTGAAGGCCTTCAACACCGTCTTTGCCGATATCATGAAGTCCGATGATCTCAAGCATCATGGAGAAAGCGTCACCGCCTTTATCGCCGGAGGCAATGAAGAAGCCCGCAGCAAAGTGGCAGCACTGGCGAACAGTGCAGGCTTCGCCGCGTTAGTGGTCGGCGGCATCACAAACGCCCGCTATGTCGAAGCCGTCGCCCATCTGAATATCCAGATTGCCGTCGGCATGGAAGGCGGAACAAATGCTGGGATTGTCTATTTTCGTCGCTAATGACTACTTTTCTATTGCCCGACTATCTTGAGGTTCTAACGGATAGTCTATCCGCTAGCTGAAACCGCTACGAATAAGGCACGAAACCTCACATGGCTATTAGCGTGCAAGGATTGGCAACAACTGTCAATGATTAGCGACGAGTCGCAAGAAATATGTGTCCAAACTAGTAGAGGGCCTTTCAAAACATCAATAATTGATCGAACGATTGTCATCAGGGTGAGTATCCATGGTTGAAAGGAGGCAATGAATGCCAACACGATCCTACTCTGCGGATGTAGATTCTGGCGTGGGGTCCAGGGCGGAGCCCGAATTTGAACTCGCCGATGAAGAGTGGAGCCTGATCTCTGATTTGTTTGACGATCCGTCGCCTTCACCTTTGGGTGGTTGCCGGCGAGCATCTTCTCGCGCTTGTTTTGAAGCCATCGCTTGGGTGTTGCGAACAGGCGCTCGCTGGCGTGACTCGCCAGTACGCATTCTCTCGTATCTCACCTGGCATAGTTCCTTTGTCATTAACGACCACACACGTAAACCGCCGACTGTGCCGCTCGCCGGCCAATAATGGGCACGCAAAACTCCACCGTCGCTAGGTACAATACATCCGCCAGCAATCTATCCGCACACCCCGGACATGCGGAAAGGAGTTTTGTAACGCGCGAGCGAGCCGAAATTTACAAAACGGAGCAGCCCTGCCGGGTGCGGCATTAGGCAAACACTGTGTAGCCAGTGTTTTGCCTAAGCTTGGCCACGTTCGACTTGGTACGTTTTGTACTTTTGAAACGCGTGTTTGCGAATCGCGGCTGTTACGACGTTCGAAGTCCTTTAACTGCATCGACTTGCATCGTCGGCATTTTAGTTTTGTAACACCCACACTTACACAATGCGCCAATCAGCTAAGTCGACTCTCCGCTGTCCGTGATCCGAAGAGCGAACATCGTTGGGAATCGGCGTCAGATGCGCGGTTATTTTCAGCATTCGCACCTGATGAGATGATCAGGTCTGGATGAGCTGCAGCTCGCAAACGCAGGAATCTCGGTCATGCTGCGCGGCGAGGGGCGATCGCATGGTCGAGTACGTCTTCGAATGCAGCCCGTACTAAGGCCGCACGATCGTCTTCGCTCACGATGGCACGCACCTGCGCTATCGCGTAGCGACGGCATTCGCTGCGGATCACTGGCAACGCGACGGCCGCCAGACCAAGCGTCGAAGCGAGGACGATTGCGCCCTCCCAGTACAAGCCCGTCGAGAGGAATACGAAACTAACCAGTACGAATACAAAGGTGGCTTCCATCCCAATCCAAAACCAAGACCAGAGATCGAGCGCACGTAAGATCAGATGCCGATCGATCTGCGGCTCGCCGCCGCCAACAAACCGATAGAACGCACGTCGCATGAGTTTGTGGCGTTGCTGGGCTAACTGCTCGTCGGACACGTCTTGCAAATCAAATTGCGTTCGGCGCGCGAGTTCGCCAATGATGACGTCGATATCAAAGCGTTCGCG
This sequence comes from Planctomycetota bacterium, assembly GCA_039184115.1. Lineage (GTDB taxonomy): Bacteria > Planctomycetota > Planctomycetia > Pirellulales > Lacipirellulaceae > Bythopirellula. The sequence continues at coordinate 25,040 of JBCDBK010000041.1, forward strand.
AACCCCAAGCCAACGCGCGAGCAAACTGTGGATACGAAACACACGAGACCCTAATCCCATCGCCAAGGCAGGTAGCAGATAGCCGCCAGGAATGGGCACAAGTTTATCATCGCCGAAACCAACAGTGAAATCGATCTGCCTGAGCTGTACGTCAAGGACTGGTAGCTTAGCGCGTAGCATCCATACCGCCGCCAGCGCAGCTGCGGAAGTGAACCAGAAGATCCGATTGAGCATCGACTGGTAGTCGGTGACTGGCGTAAGAGGGCTGAGCGACATGGAGCGTCAGATTGAACATGGGTTAATTCGAGCGGGCGAATAGTAACGTTTTGTACAGGTGTCGAGAAGAGGGATCTGTGACGCTTTGATAGCAACGCTATTGTGTTCACAGCACGTTGACAGACGCACAGGGCAACCGAAAATAGAAAGCCCTCTTCTCAAATCTCGGAGTAATCGGATGCATCGGTTCAGTTGCGCTCATGTACTATTGGCCTTATTCGTGTGCTGCTCGGCGTTACCTACGCAGAGTGAAGAACTCCTCGAAAGGCCACGCTCGTCGACGAACCAATTCTCTTTCGTTGATCAGATTGTGCAGCAGCACATTGATGACGGAAAGCTTGTCGGTGCCGTGACCTGGATAGCTCAGAACGGCAAGGTGATTCACTTGCAAGCCCACGGCTGGCGCGATCGCGAATCGGGCAGCGAAATGCAACGCGATAGTATCTTTCGCATCTACTCGTTTACGAAATCGATCGCGACGGCGGCGGCGCTGATGCTCTGGGAGGAGGGCAAGTTTGAGCTGGATGACCCAGTCGAACGCTATCTGCCAGCGTTTCGGGATCAGTTGGTCTACGACCCGACCGGAAATCGGGAGCCTAAACGTGCGATGACGGTGCGCGATCTGATGACCCACACGTCGGGTATCATTTCTCCAGCGTCCTGGGGAAGCGACCTCGAAAAGAAATGGGACGATGCCGAGCTGCGTGACATCGACGTTTCGCTCGAAGAGTTTTCCAGCAAAGTTGCCGCGCTCCCGCTTGAGTTCTCGCCAGGCGAACGCTGGAAGTACGGCATGTCGATCGACGTGTTGGCGCACTTGATCGAAGTCTGGTCTGGTCGGAAATTCGAGGAATTCCTGCACGACCGCATTTTCGATCCGCTGAGACTTTCCGATACTGACTTCTATGTTCCCGAGGAAAAGCTAGCTCGACTGGCGACGCTCTATGAGCGTGACAAAGAGGGTCAGCTGGCGGCCCGCGACGGCAAACAGAAAGACAAGCCCTTCTACGTGCCAACGACTTCGCCTATTCGCTGTTCTGGCGGTGGCGGCCTCTATTCGACAGCCAGCGACTACGGTACCTTCCTGCAAATGATACTTGCGGGCGGGCGGCATGATGAACTGCAGCTTCTCAAGCCTGAAACCATCGGTCTGATGACCTCTGACCAACTGCCCGACCACATCGCCGGAATCCAGTTTGGCAATGAAGTTCGCGACGGCTTCAAGTTTGGCTTGGGTTTCAATGTGATCACCAAACCGGGCAAGTGGGACCCGCAGGCGCGAGTTGGCGAGTACGGTTGGGGCGGAGCGGCAAGTTGCCACTACTGGTTATGGCCACCTCAACAATTAGCGGTCATTACTCTGGAAGCGACTTGGCCATACAATCGCCATCTCGAAGACGCGCTCAAGGCCAAGATCTACGATTTCCTCGATTGAGCGTTGCAGCTAGTCGAACTGATCAATGACAGTAATACCATTATTGCCGAAACTGCCCATCGCCTCGAGGGCTGCCGGCGCTTCGTCGAGGGAGATGGTTCGATCGATCAACCGACCAACGTCGAGCCTGCCGGTTGTGACTAAATCAAGCAGTTCGGGATAATACGCTGCCTGCAGGCCGTGGCTGCCGACGATTTCTAACTCGCGGGAAATCGCCAATTCCATTGGCACGCGTGGAGACGCTTGATCGCCGGCGAGCAAGCCAACTTGCACATGGCGTCCACGTTTGCGTAGCGAACGTATGGAACTATCACAAGTCGTCGGGCTGCCAAGCGCGTCAATCGACAGATCCGCGCCACGACCTGTCAGCTCAAAAACCGCCTGAGGAATGTCTCCCACGTCCGAAGCGTTTAATGTAGCTCGCGCCCCGAGCGACTCGGCAAGCATCAGGGCGTCTGAACGGATATCCACGCCGATCACCTTCGCATCGAGCGACGCTGCGATGGCCACTGCAGCCAATCCAAGTCCGCCGCAGCCATGCACGACCACCCATTGCCCCGCCCTGAGCTGGCCCTGAAACACGACCGCCCGGTAGGCCGTACTCACGCGGCAGCCCAGGCTTGCAGCAGTGACATAGTCGAGTCCGTCAGGTAGTCGAACCAAATTTTCATCGGCGTATCGCAGTGCGACGCGTTGCGCGAACGAGCCCCAAGCCGTAAACCCAGGCTGATACTGTCGATCACACACCTGATGGTTGCCAGAGCCACACTCCGGACAACTTCCGCAACCAGCGACAAACGGCACCGTGACTCGATCGCCCACTGACCATCGTGTAACTAGACGACCAGTTTCGACGATCGTGCCGGCCAACTCGTGTCCTGGCACGTGGGGCAGTGATCCAATATCCGCATCGTGCCCCTGCCAGCCATGCCAATCGCTACGACACACACCGGTCGCGCCCACCTCAACGAGAACACCATCGTCGGTGATAGACGGTTCGGCTACGTTTCCGACCTTCAATGTTCCACCGAATTCTTCAAAGAAGACAGCCTTCACAATGCTATCTCACCAGTTTCTATATATTTGCAACACTTGATATCAGCAGCGTCGATCAGGGCCGACGATGAGTGGCAACCGACCAGCCACACTACGATCTGAAACTAACGCCGCTGAGCAGCTGAGTCCTACGGTGCAATGCTCAGCGTTTGGCTTACCCATCGCAAGTAATTCTAAAAAACTCAACCGTTATTAATGTAAAGACATCAGATTGGCCAAATAAGTTACTTGAGCGATCATGTGCTGCAGATATATTGGGGCCCATATTCAAAACGATTACACTAGTCTGTATCGAAGAAACTACCAGTCGCAGCCTGAGATCGTGTAGATGGACGAATTAAACAACGGACAGACAGGGCTCTACCGGGTGATGCATTGAGGTAGTCTTTGCAGTGCGGTTCTATAGGAAGATCACAATGGGAGACTCATCGAGCTATGTCTAGTACCGCACCTGAACCTAAAGGTCTATTAGGCCTTGATGTAGAATTTGAACCTCCCGAAGAGGACTTGGTCAAGCAGGCTGGCCTGAGATCACCGGCCGAGCTTCTTTCGGTAATGACGAATTTCCCGTCATTGGCAACAGCTGGCATCGATTTTCCAAAGCTATCTAATGCAGCTGTTCAAACCGAGAGTTTCGCATCGTTCAGTGCTAAGTCACAAGATATGGGAGTCTCTGAAGCTGACCGACCCCGATTTGGTTTTGGGGCCGCGTACCCAGTTGGAGCACCAGGGCAATTAGGTCAATCGGTACCATTTGCAGGGAGCGGTACAGGTGCCATGCCATCAGCGGGTGGTGGCTCTACTGGTGGCGGAGGCGGCGGAGGTTCGTCGGCGAACCTATCCGGAAATCCGCCACTCGACTTCCGCCTGCCGAACTGGCCCGTCCGTGATCAGGGCGACCGGGGCACGTGCGTTGCATTTGCCACTACAGCCTGCTACGAGCAGTTCCTGGGCAATGCCCAGCTTGACCTTTCCGAGCAGTTTCTCTATTGGGCGATCAAGGTGCCGGTAGGTGATGGAAGGCCCGGTCAGGATGGAACCTGGTTTGACTTCGCCCGGCAAGCGCTCACTTCGGAAGGTATCTGCGCAGAAACCTTGTGGCCCTACAGCGGCGTCGCGCTGCCTACGAATATCAGCCGTGCCGATGCCAACAACCCAAGTCAGGCCGCGATTACCGACGCCGCTACCAGGCTCTACGGTGCAGCACTTTGCCAATCGAATGGAAATGCGGCCACCCTTTATTCGACTATGCAAAGCCGTAATCGACCGGTAGGAATAAGCGTGCCTGTGTTCGCCGATCCTGCAAACCAGTCAAACGACAATTGGAACACCACGATGGGCCAGGTATACGGCCGAATCTTCGACCCTCCGCCAACTTCGGTCGTGGTAGGAGGACATGCCGTTTGCATTACCGGATTTGAGCCCGATCCTCTTGAACAGACAGGCGGCTGGTTCATCGTACGAAATAGCTGGGGGGATCAAAACTGGGGTGCGTCATTGCCAGATCCGGCGCACTTCGGCCCTGAACCTGGCTACGGGCAGATATCGGCAACCTACGTCGATTCATTTCTTTGGGAACTATTTGCGATGTAAAGTCAGCGGGGGACGCGAAGTAGATTAAACGAGCGAATATCAGAAACGAACTTAGTGAGCTTCGTCGCTCATTGCAAAGCCGCCGCTGGCTACTCGGCGAAATTGCGGGACGTGGAGTATTGCTTTCCGTAACCTAAAATGGCGTGTTCCACAGGGCGGATTCTGAAACCGCGTGGGATTTCTGCGTCAGACCCCTTAATTCGGCGCAAGTGCTTCCCGCGTAATATTTTAGGTTCGTTCGGCGGAGAGGCTGGATCAGCGAGCATACCGGCCTTAAGAGCTGAATTTTGGTGCGTTAACACTAATTTCCACTGTATCATGATGCTACAATTAAAAGGTGAACGTCAATAAGGTCGCCCCATGAGGTCGAGATGGCCACCTACCCGATTATCCCAAACCATGCCAGGAACCTGCAATGCGGTAATTTCTCTGCCATGGTAAACGTGGGCAAATTGGAGGTTCCCAAGGAAGTATGGAATGCCGCCCAGAAGTTTTCGATTCACAATGCGGCAGAACTCGTTTCGTACGCATACACATTTCCAACGGTATTAGCGGATGAGTTGGGATGGTCAGCAGACGATTTCGAAGCCGCCCGGGCGCAACTGACGCAGCAGCTCAAAGGGTTTGTTCCTGATAGCGTCTTACGGCCTCCTCAGCCCACACGGAGAGCATACGGTGCTCTGCCACCGCAACCGGGAAACGCGCGCCAAAGCTAGCTGGCCGGGTGGCAATCTGCGCTCGCGACCAGCCGCCAATATGCTCACCACCAATATGCTCACCACGATCGTTGCTCGTTAGGCACATCCAGGCGGGCGAGGGCTCTGGGCTCTCAATGGTCTCGATCAGACGCCGGCTTGTCGCTAATCATTATTCCCATCACAGAGTAGGTTAGCTACGGACGGCCGACACTCGCCACTTCTTCGCCAAACATCGAGATGGAAAACGGCCCGCTGCCGCGATCGTTCAGAGGAATCAGAATACCGACGTCGATGTTTTCTGTGCCGACGGCCTTGTGCTGCAATCGCACGTTTCTCGGCATTTCTATCCAAGCCGTCGAACTCGGGTCCAACTTGAAATTCAGCTGCGCCACTTCGCCTAGCCCCATCGTACCGCTGGGGCCAAACGACATGGTTGCTTCTATCTTCATGCCACTGTCGCTTTCGTACCGATCGGCATACAGCATTCCGGGCGGCACGGGACCAATCGATTGATTGGCGAACAGCAGATCCATCGTGCTCACTTCAGGATTCGTGTTCGGATCGTCCACAATCAGCGGCTTCGTCTCCAGACGACAATAGAACACGAACGCATCAACGGGCTTGCCGTCCGACTCGACGCGGAACGTGTTGCGCGCGAATTTCAGATGCAGCATGCTGTCGAGTTCGACTTTTTCGCCGATGAAGCCTGCCGAGATGGTCCCCGACACGAGCAGGAACGCACCATTGCTCGCTGAATGAGCGATCACCAATCGCGAACTGCCACCCGATCGCAAAGAAGCCGTCTGAGGAATCTCTAGGCCGCGTTTCGTTACGGGCGAAATGCCCTTGATCACCTCGATCGCCTCTACACGCTGCGTTGAGGCGATCGTCAGCGCTGACGGCGCCACGGCCCGAAACCCACTGTAGATCATCAATCCCGCCAAGAAGATAATTGGCGGCACAAGTGCAATGGCCACAGGATTGACTTTGCCGTGTCGAAGAGAATCTTGCATCAACGTTTTCCTCCCCACAGAGAAACGCGTGCTGGCGGGCGTGCCGATAACAACATGGAATTGCGTAATATTATGGGAAATTACTAGTGTAGATGCAAGTATCGGATAGCGCCAATCACCCCACCCGACAGCCTGACTTGCAGATTTCAGGGAACAGGTCGATTTGGGCTCAGCATGGGGATGCTCAGGCCCAATCGCACGTGAAAAATGAGATTGATGAACGTCATGACTTGGCATACGGCGATCCAATGGCTGCCGCTAGACTGGTGGCAAATTCTTCAACTCCGCTGAGTACACCGAACTCAGTATCAACGCATCCAAGACTAGCGTTCTTACAACGTCAATTCAGTCGACGCATCAGTCTATTCGCACCCAACCGATTCGAAGCTCCAGGGTAGAAAGGGCCAGGATTTTGCCCATAACCCGTAACAATTTGCGATGGTTCAGGCCATAGAGGTATAATCGCATCGTTCCGGAAATGTAACATGATGTGCCATCACTGGAATCTTCAAGGCAAGTCGCCACCGTCAATTGTCGCTGCCAAGTAGCAGGAAGGCCTACTCAATATGAAACCTCAAAGCCGCAACGCGGAATACTGCTTGTTTTTTGTCGTCTTACTCTCCGGGCATGTTACCTTTGCGGCTGGTATTGCAGTCATTGGGCCTACCCTGACACCCGATGGCTTCGATGTCTATACGTTTACTCTGGACATACCGGTGGGAGAGGAATATTCCTTCAATACGTTTGAGTTCGCTGCAATCGGCGACCTAAACCAGACACCGGCAGGCGAAGATGGTGCGTTCGTTTTTGGAGACAGCACAGATAGCGGATTCTTCGCGGACTTGTCTGCACCGTTGGAGTTTGGCGGAAACGGATTGTTGGGCTTTGGAATCAACGACCTAACGGACACAGAGAGCGGAATTCTCGGTACGTTTGCGAGCTTGGGTACGAATGCCATCTCTGGCCAGGGAAACATCCCAATCGCCCAAGCGGTCGTCCCTCGAGGCGAGGGTGGATTGTTCCGCTATGGTTACTTTGATGCGGGCGCATCAGTCGGTGAAGGAATCGGCACGTTCGGCACTCTCGCGGGAGTTTACGCTGGTATTCCGACGAATGTAGCTGGACCGACGACGTCGCCCGGCGGTCTCGACACGTATGCGTTTTCTATGCAAGTCCCAGAAAACGCGGCAGGAACATTCGATGCAGTGCATTTCTCAACCGAAGGGAACTTCAATCAGATTGGTTCAGCGCGAGTTGCCGCCCCAAGTGATGATAGTGGTTTCTTTTCCTCGCTAACTTCCAATACCAGTTCTGTGGTAAACGCAAATTCGGTGATCGACACAAATACGCATATCGCAGCGACCATTCAGGGGCGTACTGGAAATCGAGAGTGGCTTCGTCCAAGGGTCTCGGAGGTCGGTGACCTAGATATCGCACAGACGGTCGTTAGTCCAGGTGGCGGCGGTACATACGAGCTCTCGCTTAGTCGGTTTGGAATCGATTTTGCCCATACCACGGGTACTTATGGAGATCCCACAGTCGGCCCTCCGCCGCCGATCGATCCACCTCCCGTAGACCCACCACCTCCAGTTGACCCGCCACCTGTCGATCCACCGCCACCGGTCGACCCACCACCGCCCGCAGACCCTCCGGAGCCAGATCCAACCTTTACGTTCGGCGGCTTCGCAGTCGAAGGCCCGACTGCGTCGCCCAGCGGACTAGAAACATACACTTTCAATTTGGATCTCCCGTCCGAGTTGATCGGAGGTTTCGACACTTTCTCGTTTTCTGCCGCAGGCAACATGAATCAGGAACCTGCAGGCGGCGACGGAAGTCTAATTTCAGGCGCGAGCGACGATAGTGGGTTCTTTGCACAGCTGACTGGTGCGACGGTATGGAGCTCAATCGGTCTGTCTGCCTTTGGCGTCGATGATTCAACTGATACTACGACAGGGATTTCGGGCACTTTTGCTAGTCTTGGGAGTGACAATGCCTCGACATCGGGCAACTACTCGGTCGCACAAGTTGTCGTGCCAGCCGGAGGCGATGGGACGTTTGAGTTTCAGTTCTACGATGACGGACAGCTCGTGGGCGGCGGTAGTGGTGTGTTTACCGACGAGCCTGCTGAGCCTCAGATAGTTGTCACCAGCGTGACGCAGTTAGACGATGGCACAGAGCTACACACTTTGGCGCTAGAAGTGCCGGATGGCAGCGAAGGTACGTTTGACACTTTCGAGTTGGTATTCGAGGGCGACTTGGTGCAAGACACGAGTCAGAGTGGTGACTTGGTTTCCAGCGGCGACATCGATAGCGGTTTTATTGATCTGCTCTCTGCCCCTGCAAATTTTGGCGGGAGCGGTCTTAGTTCGTTCGGAGTTGAAGCATCTACGGACACCGTTGACGGTATCTCGGGGACATTCGCCAGTCTCGGCAGCAACAGCGCATCTCAGCTGGGCGACTATACGATCGCGCAGGTAGTACTACCTGCCGGCACCGCGTACCAGTATCGTTTCGCGTTCTTCGACGACGGCAGCGAGACCGCATCAGGTAGCGCAAACAGAAGCCTTATCCCCGAGCCATCGTCCCTATTCATGTTGATCCTAGCTAACCTGCTAACGGGCACGTTGCGTGGTCGTCACCGTTACGCAATGTCAGATGAACCTTAGACGACACTGGTACCTTCGATTTCATGGCAGATCTAGAAACTGGACCTATCGCTCATCGGAATAGAATTGTTGACCATAGCGGCAATCTACACAGGTACACGTTGCGCTGGATCCGGCTCCACTAGTCACTTGATTTAGATGCCCCTATTTCGTAATGCGGCTAAGTCAGGAGTACACAGCCAGCGACAGAACCCCGCTCGGGATGAAATCCGAGCGGGGTCAAGTTCCCATTTCCATTCACGATTTCCAGCTCAACAGACCACCGCTGCACTAGCCTCGTCGCCGAACCAAACCGCACGCTGTGACACCCATGATCATTAACGCTATCGAGGCCGGCTCAGGCACTGCGGAAATCGCAGCTGCTCCTGGGTTATCGAAGGCAAAATCGCCGCCGCGACCAAGGTTCTGTTGCCACTTCAGGTAGTCGCCTCCGTCGGTCAGTCCGTTGGCATTGCCGTCGGCCGCAAAGTCTTGGGTGCCATACAACTGCTGCCACAGTTGCAGATCGCCACCGTCGGTGAATAAGTCGCCGTTATAGTCGCCACTGAAACCTTCGACGAATTTGCGAACCGTAAATCGTGCCATGCCATCGATAACGCCGTCGACTAAGTCATGCGTGTTGACGATGTACTCAAACTGCGACATCTGGCCCGGCTGCATCTGTCCGCCAAACAACATTTGCGTAGCGAGGAAAGGATCGTTGATGTCGAGCAACTGGTAGGCACCCGTCAGCTCTTGCGGCGGGACGGGCGACTGCTGCCCTTCGACGCCTAGGATTTCGGGTTGCTGGCTGAGCTGAAACTGATCGCCAACGCCGGTGCCCAACTGCATATCCATCATCATCGTATGCGTTCCTCCCGGTGCGATCAGCGTCTCTTGCAGAGCGACCGGAGCGAAGTCGTTCACGGGCACCTCAATTTCATAGGCGATGTCGAAGAAGGAATCGACCGTGTGCATCACCTGATCAGTGAAGACCGTGTTTACACCGTGCAGCGCCAGCGGATCCGGGGCAGGCACACCTGCCATGCCTGCCAGCAGCACGTCGCCAAAAGGATTCACGTCGCCAAACAACTGCAACTGCGCTAGTTCCAGTTCCATTTCCGGCACTGGGAAAGGCACGTCCATACGGTCAGGCAGATCCTGTATGGAACCGGCGGGTCGGAACGGCGGCACTGCGTGCGGAGGTTCGGAGCCGCGTGACTCGCCCGCGACGTAAATGTGGCCCATCAAGTCCAACTCGACGAACGAAGCCGCAGGAATCTTGATCGGCGCGATGGGCACGTTGGCGGTCACGTCGATCTCTTGCCGCGGGCCGGCGTCGTCGTCATTGACGATCAACTCGGTCTGAGGCACGATAGCTCCGCCGGCGGTGGAATTCGTCAGCGAGTAGATTGCCTTGGCGTTTGCTCGGTCGACAATCGCGATGTCATTCGTCGCGTTCGCATGGACGTTGCCTTTGACGTCGAGATTCAAACCGATCGTCAGCTCTTCCGCGGCTGGCAAACCAGGCCGACCGGTGAAGTTACCCAAACGAAAGCGGGTGTGGCCGGTAATCCAACGTTCGGCTTGGCCTATGCTATCGTCATCAAGAATCGCGTTGGTGGTGCCAGACGCATTAAGTTTCATGCCCCGACCGCCGGGGACGGTTTTGCGTTCAATGCCTTCGTTGCCGTTGGCAGGAAGCAATGTTGCCGTTCCGCCGCCCAGTTGAATTAACGTCTCCGCACCGCCGGGATTGCCATTAAGGCTACCAAAGGCTGGTGCGGCGCCCGGTCGTGGGAACGAGGTGGCGAAGCCAAACTTGTTCTCGATCGCGCCGCCGGGAATCGAGAGTTCCAAATCTAACAGCGAGCTGAAATCGGTGGCTGCCAGTGTCGTATTCGGCACCAAGGCAACGGCAGCAAGGCTCATTGCCAGTAATTTACGACGCAGGCCACGGACAATCGATTCGGTTCGGACAGACATGACAGGACTCCTTATTTCTCGCGTGTGAAGGGTGATTTCGCTTTCGTGCGTGACCGCGCTGGCGGCCTACTAAGCGTCTCACCGTCGGAAAGAAGCGCCCGACAGGATCGAGAGAAAGAATTTTGAGCCTAGAAAAACAGTGCTTTGCTAGATTTCTAGTCAGCGATTTCAGCAGAGTTCGCCCAAATCACCAGGTCTGAAGCACTTTCGAGACGTCATCGTTCCGTCAGAGATTGGTTGATTGCCGATAGCGTCGCGCCAATGGGCTCATGGAGTAACTCGTCGGCCAATCCGTCGAGCGGTGTTTCGTCGCGGTTGATGATCACCAACCGGCTACCGTTTTGCTTCGCGATCCGCGGTAGGTCTGCCGCGGGCGAAACGACGAGCGAAGAACCAATCGCGAACATGAGATCAGCCTGCTCGCTCCAATGGACAGCTTGCTGCAACACGTCTTGAGGCAACGCCTGACCAAACGAAACCGTCGCATGTTTTAGTCGGCCACCTTCGCACTCGCGACACATTGGCACATTGTTGGTCTGCAAGAACTCATCTACCAACGGACTCGCCTCATATCGGGCACCACAGTCCTGGCAGGCAATCTGCCGCGCTGTTCCGTGCAGTTCGAGAACGTTTTCGTTGCCGGCGAGTTGATGCAAACCATCAATGTTCTGCGTGATCACGCCGGCGATCCGCCCTGCCCTTTCCCACTCAGCAATTACCCGATGCCCAGCATTCGGCTCCGCGTCAGAAAACCCGCGATGCGCCTCTGCCTTCTGCCGCCAATACTCGTGCCGGGCATCCGCCGAAGCCATGAACTCGTCGTAGTAAACCGTCCGATATTTCGACCAGACCCCGCCCGGCGAACGAAAGTCGGGAATGCCGCTCTCGGTACTAATGCCCGCGCCGGTGAAGATGACGCAGCGCTGGGATCGGGTAAGCCAGTTGGCGATTAATTTGGTTTCATTCCCAGCCATATAGAAAGCCAACATCACGCGCTAAGTGGTCTGCATCAGGATAGACGAAGGACTGTCGCAAGCCTAGGTACATTAGCTGGCGTCGAACAGTACTCGGGTCAAAATTAACCAGATCAATTCTTGCGATAAGTTCTTCCTGGTTGCTTTGAGCTTCAAGGATGTGGTTGATTGGCACTCTGTCATATCCATGAACGGTAAAAATGCCCTGTTGACCATGTATTCTTGGATTAGCTCGCCTCGGATAAATCGCGATTGGCTTACTATTCTCGAACCCTTTGCCTTCGTACGTAAAACCCTTTCTTGGTTTGTTTGGCAGCCAAGGTGCTGAGAACTTTCCAGGAGGACAGATTATCTCTGCATCCCCGTAATGCATGGCATTCAACTCATGGGGCCTTATCATCCAAACACAAGGAGTGGTATCGCCTGACCAACCGTCAAATGCGAAGAACAAAGCCAGCATTATCCCCTCACTCCAATCGAGCAACCGAGTGGGGAGTCCATGATGGCGCGCTAGGTAATAATAGTCCCAGTCATCGTATCCCGCTGTATCCATGTAGTTGCTTACGAGCTGCCTAAATGTGATCAAGGAGGAATATTCATCATCTACCTCCTTCCAGTAAGCACTTGGCAACAGATCAAAAGAATCCTTTGCACCGCGATACCATATATCATCCGTTGGATCATTCGCGAAATCGCCCCATTTGCATGAAATATCGAGCGCCTTTTCGATAGCCTCGTGAAGAGAACTGCACTGAGGATTGATAATTGGCATTGAGGTGCCTCCGAGAAAAACGTTAAACGCAATGCACGTTGTTCGGCACTGATTTGAAGCAAGTCCGTAAACGGCAGTATTTACTTTCCTCTGTGCGCGCCGCCTGATTTACCGACTATCCGTGTCAGCCAGTATCCTGGCTCGCGGGCAGCGTGGGTGACTGCGACGATGAGTACTTCGCTAGGCTCGATTGCGAAGTGGATGACATATTTTAATCGCTGTACGTACACGTAACGCAAGTCGATTTCAGGAGTCGCAAATTCGCTTCTGCCAAAGCGCGTTGGATGGGATGCGATGCGATTTCGGTCAGGGCATGGTCAACCAATTGCCAGAATTCTTCACCGAGGCCGGGAGCCTTTGAGTCGTACCAGATCGCTGCTTCTGCGATTTCTTCGATCGCCGGCGACACGACTCGAACGGTCACTGATTCCGGCTTTCGTCGAGACGCTTGCGGATCGCTGCCCGCGCGTCTTCTACCGGCAAGCTATCTAGCTGGCCTTCGCGGTGCTTTTCGACACGTTCGCGAAGCTGCCTGCCAAACTGTTCGCTGCTCACGGCATCTCCCGGAGGTGTCAAACTCTGCAACAACTGGAGAGCAAGATCCGCACGGGCTGCCTGTGGCAAGGCGAGAGCAGATTCGGCGAGTTGATCGGCTGACAACGACATGTTTTGATTATCATTCTAACAGACTAACGATGCAAGTTAGGCGCCAGATTCCCTGAAAACTACTGCGTAGTCCCAAACGAACTCTGAAGATGCCTGAGTCTACAAAAAAACCTCACTGGGAAAATGTTTCCCCAGCGAGGTTTATAAAATGGCGATACCTACTTTCGCGAGTGCTCTCACTATCATCGGCTGTTGGTGACTTAACTACTGTGTTCGGAATGGGAACAGGTGTTTTCACCACCATATGGTCGCCAAGAAGTGTGACGGACCGTTAGACCCAGTCACACTTGATTTGGTGAATACTAGCAAAGAGTGATGCGTTGAAATGATGAGTGATAAAGTATGAATGATGAGTGAACTCACCATCTTCCCATACCAACTTCAATCAACGCCACATCTCCTTTGTCCTTTGATTAGCAAATCAAAAGCGTTGGATAAATGTGGCCAAGCGTTCGTCCATTAGTACCGGTTAGCTGAATGCATTACTGCACTTACACATCCGGCCTATCAACCTGATCGTCTTTCAGGGGACTTTCTCCCATTGGGAAACGAAACCTAATCTTGGAGAGGGCTTCACGCTTATATGCTTTCAGCGTTTATCCTTTCCGACCTTAGCTACCCTGCCGTGCCGCTAGCGCGACAACAGGAACACCAGAGGGTCGTCCTTCCAAATCCTCTCGTACTAAAGAAGAACCTCCTCAAGTTTCGTGCGCCCACAGTAGATAGGGACCGACCTGTCTCTCGACGGTCTGAACCCAGCTCACGTACCA
>JBCDBK010000042.1:0-38644 GCA_039184115.1 Planctomycetota bacterium
CACCCCCCCCACTGTCGCCGAGTTTCTTGCTGTGTTCAGGTGGCTTTTCTTACGTTTATAATTTTTTTTCCTACAAAACAAAACAACCAAAAACACCACTAAAAAAACCAACCACGACTCCGTAGCGGAGTCGTCGTCGTGTCGCTAAGATTTCACGCGACTATGCACTGCCAGCCGCAATAGGGACAAGAAAAATGCTGAAAATCTTTGACTCGTAACACAAGTCCTTTCCCACAAACCACTTACAAAGCTAAGTTTTTCGTCAGCATTCTTGGTGATCCGCAACAACTCGGTACTCACCGGGCGGCGAAACATATTCCAGTCCTGATTCCGCAATGGCGGCCACGAACGTATCCAGATCGGGGATTTCCTGCCCTTTCCCGGCTAACTGTTGGCTAACGCGACCATAGAGGGTCGTAAATTGCACGCCTTCGCCCTTGTTGATCACAGTATCGATAGCGTTCTTCGCTTGTTTCTTCTGATAAAGCTTTGTGACGGATTCTGACATTGCTCCATTGCTCCTGTGGGACGTTGTTCCTCACAGGAATCATTTGGACCATTGGTCAGAAGATCAAAAAAACGCAAATCCACGGCCACACTAGAAAGTGGCGAAGAGACCGCTCGAAAGCACTAAAACAATCTTCGTATATCCCTAACGGGACTTTTGACAAGGCAATGACTGAAGTATTTCTGTCTTAGCCTTATCAAAGATTATATTCCCAAAACCACCAAAGGCCACCACGATGTCGATGATACGGGTATGGGTACGAGTCTCAAATTTTTTGTCCGTACTCGACACTTTTTTTGATCTGTTCCGGAATTTTCATCCAACTACAAACAAGAGTTACACTTACGCGAAGAGTTGGCATTCCCGCCAATTCCGACGTTCCGATTAGATAATCTAAGGGAGCGATGCCGGGGTGAGAGCATCCCCCCTACTCCCGGAATCAGGCATACCATTTACTGCAAGACTTAGGAATTGGTTATTTGTTCTCGTCAGCTTCATCAGCCTTAAATTCCAACTCACTTTGCACTGGAGCAGACTTTCTCTTGTATGCTTTGACGAAGGCCAGTCTATCTCCATTGAACATGTATAAGATGTTGACAAAGAATACGCCATCAGACGGGCTGCGAAATAGAAATTCCTTGTCTAGCAGCTCACGTAGGCCACGTCGGTAGTGACGTTTCGTCAGCCCATCTACATGCTCGGAAGCAATATAGAAATTTAACTTAACTTCATCCTCTCCAGGACGACTTTGCAGCTCGTAATAGACTATTTCAAAAAGCGTAAGTCCAATCTTGCTCAATCCTACAGTCTGCTTAACTCCAGCAAGAAACAGCTTTACAAATTTCGTGTCGTCGACTTCCTCTAGTTGGTAGATTGTGGCTCCACCAACATTGAGCACTTCGCCAGAATCCGGATCGATCACAAGTCCTTTCTTCTCATCACCAAGTCGCACCTTTTTTTTCTTGCCAATACTGTCTGGATCAGGCACACTCGGATTGCTGCGGTAGATGGGAACCCCCTTCCTATCACCGATTATTTCAGATGATTTTTTCTGCCTAACAGTAAGTTTACTGCTCTTTACCTGTCCTCCTTCGGTCATTTTCACCCCCCTAGTATTGTCCGTCCGTGGCCAACACTCTGGCCGAGTACGGACAAAATAGCAAGCATTTTTTAGCCGTTTACGGACAATAATTGGCCGTTCACGGACAGATTCTGTCCGCCAGCATCTAGGCTTTCTGCGGCTTAGAGCCTTGTTCTCTTCTTATACATAAAAAACCCCTAACTCCAAATCCATCGTAGGACTTATCCATGCCCCCGCGTAGCGTGCGACCCCAAACGCTAACGCAAGCGGGGGAGTGGGTAAGTCCATGTATCGATAGTGTTTTGTTTACAAAGAAACACAACAAAACTTATCCACAAGTAGATAAGTAGGAATTGCATGGGCTTCGCCCATAAACAATGTCTACCTACCCTGCGGTGCTTCGCACCTTGCCCCACGCTTCGCGTGGCCTGATGGGAGGGAGGATGCCCAAAACATGGCTGCCATCAGCAATAGGCAGTGAGGAGAGGCACCAATTTGCTTAGCAGGGATTAGAGCGAGGGTGTGGGTAGCGGAGTGCTCAAAATTGCATTTTCAGTACGCTGCCAGAGTCAACTTTGAGTTTAGGTATCCCTAGCTACCCAAAAAACCATCTTGTTGCTTAGAGAGCTTCTTAGAGTGTTTTGACGTCATGCTACGGCAATTCAATCAAATTTAGTGTCCAATCTAATAATTGATGATGTCTAGTAAGGTAGGCAGAGTAACCTAACCAATTTTTGAGGCAAGAAACATGATTAGCGTAAAGGAACTAGCAAATCGGCTAAGTGTAAGTGCAAAGACCGTTTATTCAATGGCGGAAGAGGAGGTCATCCCAAGCTACCGCATAGGCTGTGGTCGCGGCACGCTCCGATTCGATTTTGAAGAAGTGAAACGCTCGCTGCGGCATCAACCTCCGCAGTCGTTGCAAAAGCTGCAGCGACCGATTACCTGTCACTTACAGTAGCGTTGTTTCTAACGTCTGATGTGGACGAGAATCTGGGTTCTAGTTTAGATCGAGAATTTATCGCGGCGAACAGATCAATTAGTTCATCGGGAATAAGCATCAACTGTTGAAATGAGTCGTTTAGCTTCTCGCGGTTAACATATTGGCCGCCGAACTCATCGATTGCAGCACGCAAGATATCTTTGCCGCGATAATCAACGATCCATCGTGGATACCGCAGGCTCGCTCCGTTGATGAATGTTATCGAGACTTTCTCGGGCGATTCTGCTGGTTTGACCTCATCGGTGCATAACCGATTCCATATTCTTCCTGTAATGTCGTCAGCTACAGTTTGTAACAGTGTATTACCCCATGTGGAGACCGTATGTGCTCGGTTCTTTCCAGGCTTTGAGATACCCTCAATTTCTGGTGCCTGATCCTCAGCAGCTAAACGGGAATAGATAACGATTGGGTCAACAATAAAATTCTCTATGCTGTACCGAGAAAGAAGATAAACCGAAGCACTAGTGTCATCTTTGTTGTCCCAGTCTACCAGTCCGACTATTGAATCAATTCCAGCGTTCTTTAGCTTCGGCACCCATTTTTCTACTTCACTTCTGCCTCCGCATGTATCACCAGAACTTCTATTATGACGGGGGCGGGATGCCTGCACAAAGACTAACCGTCCACCTTCTCGAATGCCCCTCGTTGCTTCGCTCACATCAACTGCAGCTTCATCAAATAGGCACTGAAAGAACTTCTCGTCGTCTTCATCCTCAACTATGACAACAGTCTTCGCTTCTGAGACGTTAAGTAGGCCAGCAGTCAATCTCTCGATTGCCTCGGCTTTTGAAAGCACCTTTCGAATACGGTCATTCTCAGGAAACATCTCATAAATTGAGTTGCGATCCACCAAGGCAACTGTTGTTGGATTGTGCGTGGCAACAATTACACGGACATCGTATTGTTTAACGAGAACGCCATCGACGACATCGATAAACTGTTTGCACATCTCTGGGTGCAGATGAGCGTCTGGCTCGTCGAGTAAGAGCAGTCTCGGAAATACCTTCGTTCGCTGTACGTGAAAAAGCCAGAACACCAAAGACATCAAGACCTTTTCACCAGCAGAAAGGTCACTGAATTGGATGTCTTTATCAAAATTCGAGTGTCTAAGTTGAAAGGTATAGGTGGAACGAATTGATGTCTTAGATGGGTCACCAAATGTGAACGGCAGCTTCGCTTTTGCTATGATCTGACGAAGGAGATTCCATGGGGGCTCTTGGGCAACTGTTTGTCCACTCGAATCGGCTTCTAATTGACGGATACGAAAGTCTAAAAAGGCTTGTCCAATTGACTGGTTAAACACTTGAGTTTGGGCTTGTGGTGCGGAGATATCGAAGTACATGGTAAAGTCATCTTTTGTCACCTCCTCGACCGACTTGCCAGTTTTAGATACTACGTCTTGGAAGATTGAACTAAGGTGGCTCTTGCTTCGGTTACTCGCAAACTGCTGGAATAATCTCCAGAACTGATCATGTTGTTTCTGTACAGCCTGAAATCCAACTGATTTGGCGTTCGTGAGATTTGTCCATTCACTTGTTAGGAGCAGCACTTCGTCACTTCTGTAAGCTTCGGAAATGTTGAAATGCGGCTCCTTTTTTGGCTGAGTAGCAAGTTGAATCAACTCAAGAAACTGGGATTTTCCCGAGCCGTTTGGCCCTGTAATAACAGTAAACTTGGGAAGTCCTTGAATCGTTAGCCGAGTTAGTGATTTGTACGTACCTGAGTATGATATATCCATGGCCTTCACACGATCGTTGAACTCACACGCTAAATGCCCAAGCGAAACCATCCGCGTTCCACCATTGTAGCCCTTCGGGCTGTGATGCAAGAGCGGCAATCAGCCTCTGGCATTCGATACCTTAGCATTTGGTTGTGACTAATTGGATGACCCTTATTCAGTCTTGTGCACGCTGCTTGCTTGTTCTCTTAGAAACCTCTGGTTCTTAGAGAGATGTGCGTAGTTCTTGGCTAGCGTTGATACATCGGCATGCCCCATTAGCTGCGAAAGAGTCACTGAGTCCACTCCATTGATCAGTCCTTGGGTCGCATAAGAATGTCGTATAGCATAGGCAAACACTCGTTTTCCTAGCTTCTTTTTGAGTCGTTGAAAGCGGCAGTTGATTGCATCCTTAGTCCATGGATTGCCTTGAGTATTACGCATGATCGTGCCTTTCGGCCACTTTCGACATCGGCGTTTGCAGATGTCTAATGCCGATTCTGTCAGATAAATCACTCGCTCGTGACGTTTTCCCTTTGCTTCTGATGGTGGAAAGATAACTATCCCCGCTTTGAGGTCGATATGTTTCGCTTCCATCCTACGAGCTTCGCGAGGGCGACAACCTGTATGGTGCAAGAATTCAAGTAAGTCACGGAAGGCTTGATCCTTCACATGGCTTAATAGTTCTTTCCATTCGCTTAGTGACAGTACCGTTTCACGACGTTGTCGGCTTGGCTTGTCAGGCACGATGGCAACATAGTTTCTCGAAAGGTACCGCTTGCCGACAGCCCAATTGTAGGCCCGCACGACTGCCCCAATGCCGTCATTCTTTGTAGTTGAGTTCCAGGAGTGCTCGGTCTCGACCCAGGCAGATAAGTCAGCTCCGGTGATTGAGGCTGCCCTCTTCGATCTACCAATGTAGCGTGCGAAGTGGGATAGTCTGTGTGTCAGTCTGCCGTAGGTACCTGCCGATCGATTTTTCTGCACCCAGTCCAAGTAATGTTCCAGAAGCGTTTCGATCGTGACGGTTTCATCTTCGGTAGACCGCTTCTCGGCCATAAGCTCATGGTATCTAGCCCATGCTTGTTTCTTATCTTTGCCCAGGCTAATCTGGCGTTTACCAATTTGAAGATACCAAGCGTTTTTTGACTTGCGGAAGAAGGGCTTCGGTTCTCGCGGTGCTGACATAGCTTTCTCCTGAATTGGAAGGGAAAGCTACAGGGTGATCTATGGGGCTCTGCCCCGAAATCTGCCCTGCATGTCAGAGTGTAGTCCTAAGCAAAAGAAGGGAAACGAGTTACGAAACAATCTCGTTTGCGTTCGCAATGCAGAGGTCGTGGGTTCGAGTCCCATTCGCTCCACTGACTCATGTAAGTTGTCGATTTGCTCTGATTCAATCAGAGACCTAGTCAGAACAATGACAGGGCAATACCGACCGTAAACGACCTCTGCAATCTTGCAGAGAGGTCGCGGCAGCGTTCGCCAGATGAATTCTCGTGAGTCCCATGCCAGCTCAGTGAGATCTCGGCTGCCTGTTCCGATCGGCCCGAGCGTAGGAGTTCTGCCGTTTTCCCTGCGATAAGCTGGCACATGAGTGCAAATGCATTGCAAATACCGCATTCTTGGTTGCTTGCCTGGAACCCTCAATGCGTGCATAATAGAGTCACAACATGCAAAGCAATTGCATATGCTTCCTAATCTCATTCAAAAACTGACTGTCTGCGTAGCGCTTGTCCTGGTCGGACTGGTGGGCGGTCTCGGTACAGGATTGCATTCTGTTTTTGATTGCTGCCACCATCCGGGTGGCGCTTGTGGGTGCTGTCCGACTTCTAGTACGCAGGCAGGTTCGGTAGACCGTTGTGGCTGCGTGTTCTGCGATCATGCTGCCGAGTCGACCGCTGACGATCGAGCGCCTGCAAAACTTGCGGCTTCCGCTCGTACATCCGTGTCAACGATCGGAATCTCTCCCGAGGATTGTGCAATCTGTCGATTGTTGTCGCACTTCCATTCAACCCCGACGGCCGACTCTCCAGAGCACTACGTTTGGTCCGATCGCGGCGTCCTTGTCATCTCAATTCCTGGAACGGTTCCAGATGCTTCATTGCGTTTGGAACCTTCTCGCGGACCACCCGTATAGGGTTCCGCCAAGCCGCTTCCGAAGCATCTCGCTAGGACGACTTCTTATTTCTGGCTTGGCTTGCGCTTTGATGTCCTCACGCGCGGATGCGCTTGCGTGTGTGGCGTCACTTCAAATCTTGTGACATTCATGGCGCGTAACGACCACTAGTGGTTTATTGCGCCGTGTTCGAAAGTTGGATGGATGGCTCTGTTGGAAAGAGGCATGATCGCTCTACTGGTATCGGTAGGCGAATCGGCACCGTTTGTCGTTCTTGGATTGCTGCTCGCCGGGTTCGTGCGCGAGTTTGTGCCTGCGGCGACGCTTGAGCGTCGTCTCGGTGGCCGTGGGCTTGCGCCTGTGATGCGCTCCGTTGGTCTGGGAGCGTTGCTGCCGATCTGCTCGTGCAGCACCATTCCGCTAGGCCTGGGCATGGCCCGGTCTGGAGCGGGGACCGGAACGGCGTTGGCTTTCATGACGAGTGCACCGGCACTTTCGCCGGTTACGATCGTACTCGGATTATCGCTGCTCGGCCCAGCACTGCTCGGATCGTATTCGCTAGCCGTGCTATGCGGTTCATGCGCGATTGGACTGCTGGGCAACTCGATTTTCAAGGAACGAGATGCATCTATTAAGTCGGTGAAAAACTGCGGTTGCGGTTGCAGCCATGATCGTATCCATGCGAGCCGGAGAGTTCTTTCCGCGGTTCGCTGGTCATTGTTCGACTTTGGTAGTGAGATTGCTTTGTCGTTGGTTGCCGGGCTGTTGATCAGTACTGTGCTGCTCGTCTTCACGCCTGATGACTGGGTAACATCGCTGATTGGTCGGCCGACGCCGCTGGCAATCTTGACGGTCATGCTCCTGTCGTTGCCAGCCTACACGTGCTCTGTACCCGCACTGCTGATCGCCGGCAGTCTCGTTGCCAAAGGAGCTGATCCGGGATTGGCAGTTGCATTTCTTGTGGCAGGGCCCGCGACGAACTTGGGGGAGTTGAATGCCATTCGTACAGGCATGGGTATGCGTGTTGCTGTGTTTTATTTCGTTGTGGTCGCCACATTAGCCGTTGGAGTGGCGCTAGCAATAGGAAACTTGCCCTTGCCGGATGTTGCTAACACATCGATGGTGGCCCTGGGTCATAGCGATCATGGCCATAGTCATTTGCATTTTGGTGGATCGTTGACAGAGGTGCCGATTTCTGGCGCTGTCGGACGAGCGATTGCTCTTTGGCGTTGGCCATTCGTGGCTTTGATCGTTGGGCTGGCACTCTACTCGTTATCCAACATCGTACGTCGTCGGAATCATCATTCGCATGTGATTTTGGATGCCGGAGATTCGCCGGTGACGGTTGCGACCAATTCACACGTCATGGAGGGGGGTGTCCAATGAGGTGGTTGAGCATACTAAGACGGACGAGTGACTGGACGCGGCTGCGCGAAGTTCTGATCGAGCGAGAGTACTGTGAGTGGCTTGCGCCTTATTTGTCATGGTTCCGCAAGCCGCTGGGTGTGCTCATCCTCTTAGGATTGGCAGCACTACTCTGCGGGCTGCTGGTCGCGCCGCACGGGTTCGTCGTGTTTGCCGCTATCGCGGCCGTCATTCTCATCGGGTGCCTATGGCCGTGGGTTGGCATAAGAGGCGTGTCTTGCCAGTTGCGATTCACCTCAACGCGAACAGAGGAAGGGAAGCCTGTCGAAGCGGAACTCGTAATCAGCAACCGATGGCCTTGGCCGGTTTGGGGATTGGCCGTCGAAGGAGGCTTTGGGGCGGAAGCTGACGGAAGCCAGCGTCCAGCCGTAGCTGTGGCTCGGATCGGCGGTTGGGCACGTGGGTACTTTAACTGGACTTTCACGCCGACGATGCGTGGACGGTACCCGCAAACAGTTCCGGAGCTGGTCACCGAGTTCCCCTTTGGACTTTGGAAGGCAAGAAAACAGATCCAAGTACTTTCGAACGTAATCGTTTGGCCCGCTCGGTTTTCGTTGCCACCACTTGCATTGCCGTCCGGTGCTCAGTCGTGGGTTGGGCAAACGAGCGAATGTGCCTCGGGCAACGTCGGTCATCGAACGAGCGTGCGCGAGTATCGCTTCGGCGATTCGATGCGGCAGGTCCATTGGGCGAAGACGGCCCTTTATGACAAACTTGTGTCTTACGAACGCGAAGGGCAGGCGGTGACGGAAGCGCATATTTCGCTTGATACGCACCCTGCACTACATCAGGGCCATGGCCCTCAGGCCAGCATGGAATGGGCAGTCCGCATTGCGGCGAGCATCTGCGACACGCTGCTACGCCAAGGTGTGATCGTATTTATCGAGGCGGATGGCGATCGATTCATGTCGCGAATCCACGGCAATAGCGCGACGGCTCTGCTCGACTGGTTCGCGCTATTAGGATCTAGCGACTCTCGTAGTTCCGTGCCGTCTCGTCGCTCGTCTTCGACGACTCGCAGGTCATCTTTATCGATTCATGTGACAACTGATCGCTCGCCCAACGTGACAGGTGAATCGATCGTCATCGTGCTTGACCGTACGACGAGCGCCTGCGCCGATTCACCCCATTCGGGGCAAAGCTGGATCGACCTGTGTCGCGAAGTTGATATTCCGACACAAGTTCGGCGTGGTTGGCGGCAGGGCCAGAGGAGACGGCGCTGTGCAGTCTAAATCGTCGTTAACCGGTCCGACTTATGTGCTGATCGCGATCGCGACGGCGATGCTACAGCTTGCGCTCTTTGATCGGCAGGGCATCGTACCTCATGAGTGGGTTCAGCTTGCGTTCGTGTTCGTGTTAGCACTGGTAATCCGACGGAGCGAATCGCGAGACAACCAGCGGGCTGGCAATGTGGTTCCGATGTTGTGCTTCGTTGTGATGGCAGCGTTGCCGTTTGTTGCAGACGACGTCCAACGAGTCACCACGCGTTTTGGCAACCCGTTCGAGATTCAACTCGTCCTAGGCCTGCGTAACCTAATGATCGGGCTCGCCGCTCGGAATCGCAATTCTCGTAGCCTCATGTTCGCCACGCTGGCGAGTGGCTTTCTGGCACTGTATAGCTTTCTCTGGCTGCTGAATCGTTGGACGATTGCGCTGGTGTTTGTCTATGCCATCGTTGGAATGTGGTGGTTGATGGGAACGTACTGGGACCGCCTCAGTGGCTGCTTCCTTTCTCGCAGCGAACGACAAGTGCCGTGGAAGCCCATCCTTGGGGCCTCAGCAGCGGGAGTCCTAATCGGTCTAGCCGCACTACCTCTGGCACTGGGAAAGAACTACACAACGGCTATCCAAGGCTTCATGCCTAGCTCGGGAGGTACCGGCGGACAGGATGAGCACGCGTTCGGGGGCGTGGGTGACGGACCGCAGATGGTTAGCGCACAGGAGGATGCAAGCAGCTTTGGTCCCATCGAGAGCGAACTATTCCTCGAATCGAAGATGCCCAGTCTTTACGATGTGATGAACGAGTTTTCTGACGCGCCTCCGAAGCCGAAGAAACGAGGCCGTCAGCGGGCGATCCCACTCGCTCCGAGCCAAATGAAAGCAAACCATGAGCGAAAAGGAACGAACCAACGTCCAGCACGCGAATTCAGCGCAGTCCGCAGGCAGAAGCAAGAAACACCAAAGGCAAAAGACCTACGCTCGCGTGCCTTGCTCCAAGTCATCGGCCGAACGCCCGTGCATCTAGGACTTTATGCCTACGATACATGGAACGGGCGCGAACTCAGCACCTCGGGCCAGAGCCCCGCGTTGGCGCTGAAGCTTGAACGAGATGTTAAAGACAACAGGAACTGGGCAAGATTTGTCAGTAAGTTGCCCAAAGCGGTTCTTTCCCACACGGATCGGCACGAAATTCGAATTATCAACTTGAAGACCGATCGAGTGCCTTCCCCACCCAGTCTGTCCGGAGTAAATATCGACAAACTGCATTCCGCGAAGCTATTCCAAGTGGCGGACGATGGCATGCTCGCGGCGGATATGGACTTCATTCCTCAGCTGTCGATACTTCACTTGGAATCCAAGTGCTACAGCGCCGCCCGCAGACCGCTGCTTACCAAGCGAGTTCCATCGGTCTCGACTGACGAGGTGTCGTTGGCGAGATTGGCACAGAGTTGGACCGACGGATTGGAACGAGGTTGGCCGCAGGTCGAAGCGATCTGCACGCGACTGCAAAAGGAGTATGCTCTCGACGCCAGTGCGATGGTGCCAGTAGACGTCGACGATGCGGCGACTTACTTTCTGATGGAGGCGAAGCGCGGTCCCGACTACCTGTTTGCCACATCGGCCGCGTTGCTGCTGCGAACTTTGGGTTACGAAGCGCGCGTAATAAGTGGCTTCTACGCGGATCCCAAGAACTACGACCGTCAGTCGCGGAGCACTTGTGTGTATGCCGATGACGCACATTTTTGGGTCGAGGTGCTCGCTGATCCGGGGAGTAGCGGCGGCAAAGGGACTGGACTGCTGGGAAGAGAGTATTGGGTCGCCGTAGACCCAAGCCCCGGCTACGAGGTGCTGCTCGCACCGCAGTCACTTTGGTCGAAATGGTTTGCCCGCGTCTCGACGACCCTGTACGCACTCAAACGCAACCCGCTGATCACGTGTCTTGTCGCTGCAACGATTGCGATTTCTTGGAAGCTGAAGTCCTCACTGCTTGACCTGATTGTGACGGTGTGGTGGCTCTTGGCGTACCGCGCTGGAGACCTCCAACAACGCGTCAGATCGACGGTGCGACTGCTCGAGCGACGAGCGGCACTACACGGCTGTCCGCGGAAATCCGGCGTACCACTCGGCCGTTGGTGTCAAACAATCACACCGCTCAATGAATATATTGACGCCTGGCAGGAACCTTTCGTCGAGGTTGCCAACTGGGCGCTGTACGGTGACAAAACTAATTGCGGATACTCCGGCGAAGAGATCCACGCGCTATGCAAACAGGCGGCAGCCGTCGGTATGCAGCCACAGACTAGTTGGCTAAGGGGCAAATCGCTGCTTGCCGGAGAGGCCCGTTGATGAGTGAGAATGCAATTGTGAATGGTGCCGAACGTACGGCTTCGTCTAGCGGAGCAATTTCTGAGCTGCGAGCTCAGCTAAACTCGGCAATCCGCGGAAAACAAGAAGTCATCGAACTCGTAATCGCCTGCCTGTTCGCAAGGGGGCATTTGCTGCTGGAAGACCTGCCTGGACTTGGCAAGACTACTCTCGCCAAGACTCTGGCGGACACGCTCGGAGGTCACTACGCGCGGGTGCAGTGCACGCCCGATTTAATGCCCACGGACATCACCGGCTTCAGCATGTTCAACCAAAAAACCAGAGAGTTTGAGTTTTGCGAGGGCCCAGTGTTCGCAAACGTTCTACTGGCTGACGAGATCAACCGCGCCGCTCCACGCACACAGAGCGCACTTTTTGAAGCGATGGCGGAGCGGCAAGTCACGATTGATCGACTGACGCACCGACTGCCCAAAACGTTCTTTGTCGTAGCGACTCAAAATCCAGTGGACAGTCACGGAGCGTACCCACTTCCTGAAGCGCAGCTCGACCGGTTTGCGATGCGACTTTCGATAGGTTACCCAGAACGCGAGACGGAGATGGAAATCCTCGCCGCCCAAGTTGGCTCGCAAGGGCAAGAAAAAGATCAGGATACCGCACTTACGCCCGAGCTGCTCGATGGCATTCAGAACGAAGTCGCTGCGATCTCAGTCGCTGAGAAGATCAATCGCTATTTGGTCGACATCGCCGAGGCAACGCGCAAGCACACGGACATTGCGCTCGGATTGAGCCCGCGTGGACTGCTGATTTGGCAACGCGTCGCCCAAGCGAGGGCCTACTTGCAAGGCCGGCAATTCGTCACACCAGACGACATCCAAGACGTGGCGAAACCGATCCTCAGCGTACGGCTTGCAGGCGAATTCGGCTCTGCGGACCAATTAATTGATTCCATACTTTCTGACGTTCCAGCTCCATTCTGGGACTGATCAACCTACTCTTTAGCCTTTTGGTACAGAAAATGAAACGGCATAAGAACCATTGCTTTGGCATCTGCTATCTGGTCCTCCTCGCGTTGACTGCCGGTTGCCAGCCAAGTGCTGACACAAGCTCTGAGAAATCAGACCACAGCCACGGACACGGTCACGACCATGATCATGACCACGGCCACCGCCCAAAAACATTAGCTGCCGCCATCGAGAAACTCCAAGATATGCGAGACCAGATTCAAGCTGCGATGGAAAAGGATGACGCCGACGCCGCTCACGAGCCTCTTCACGAAGTCGGCACGCTGCTCAAGGCGATGCCTGATTTGGCTGCTGATACCGATCTTGCGGAAGACGAGTGGAATGAGCTGAAAACGCATGCCGATCAGCTGTTTGATGCATTCAGCGACGTTGATGCGGTGTTTCACCAAAAAGATGGTGACAAGCAGAAAGCTTACGACGAAGCGAAGTCGGCAATTGACGAAGAGCTGGCTGTGCTGATTTCTTACCTACCGAAACTCGATGGTGGCGGAGTTTCCATACGAAATGATCATGACAGCGACGACGATCATGCCGACCACGAAGAGCATGACGACGAAGAGCACGACCACGACGAGCACGACCACGACGAGCACGACCACGACGAGCACGACCACGACGAGCATGACCACGACGAGCATGAGCATGAAGAGCTTGAGAAATAGGCCAACAGAATGGGCTCTCGATAGCGGAGACCTTCGATGAACGCCATATTTTGGGGTGGAATCGTTCGATTCGGAGAGGCCGCGCTTGCGGGAGCTCCCACGCTCCTGGTCGGTCTGTTCGTAGCTGGCGTTTTTCGCAGATTGCTCGGTCCAGCGCTGACTTTCAAGGTTTTCGGTGGGACCAGCTGGCGCAGCCTGCCACAAGCCTGGTTCTGGGGCATGCTCTTGCCTGTGTGTTCGATTGGCGTGATTCCAATCGCTTACGAGTTACGTCGCGCCGGTCTCAAGGGTGGGACCATATTGGCATTCGCGCTGACCGCTCCGCTGTTTAATCCGCTGTCCTTGCTGTATGGACTCACGCTTTCGACACCAATCGTAATTTTTACTTTCGCGATGGGTTCCCTGCTTGTTGTCACGACTGTGGGGATTTTGTGGGACTGGATTTTCGAAGGGACGGAGATTGAGGTAACGCCAGAAAAGGAAATTCCGCCTGGACTGAAACGAATGGCCTCGGTCGCAATCGTTGCAGCTCGGCATATGGCTGGCCCTACTGCGGTGTACGCAACAATTGGACTGGCAGGAAGTATACTCCTAGCCGCAATCTATCCTCACGGCAGTCTGACGGACTCTATGGCTCAGACCGATCGATTGGCGCCCCTGAAAATGCTGGTTGTTGCTTTGCCAGCCTATGCAACGCCGCTCAACGTGATGATGCAGGTCGGTGGGATGTTTGTCCATGGCAACTCGGTCGGAGCGGCTTACGTTCTCCTTTCTCTTGGGACCGGTGCAAACTTGGGGTTGATCGCATGGGCCTGGAAGACTTACGGCTTGAGGCGTGCCCTGTCTTTCGTCGTTTCGTTCACTGCGGTCGTGATGGTGATTGCTTATGCCGTTAACGACCCGCTGTATTCCGCTGGTGATGTCGAGCGACCACACACGCACGCGTTTGACGTCTATGCGTGCCCTTTCCACGCGTCGGCGGGTGGAAACCTACCGGCAAAAGCATGGAAGAAACTTGCTTCTGACGCACAACTCTACGAAGTGACTTCGCTAGCCGCCGTCTTATGCGTATTTGCTTTCGGGATTGGGCTCCGGTACCGCGACCCCGAGCATCGCGTCGAGGCTGCCCTCGCTAAAACCGTCGACACTGCGTCGGCGGCGCCGTCTTCGTGGCTGGATGTGACGGTTCCTGGTCCTGTGCTAGGCGCCACGGCGATTGTTGGATTAATCGTCGTCAGCGTGGTCGGCTGCTTTGTCTACTATCCAGAGCCTGCCGAAACTCTGGAAGACATGCGCTACGTTAAAGCGGATGCCCTGTCCTATGCGTCGTCCAAGGATGTCGAAAAGGCCGTGAAGAGCATTAAGCGCTACGACGACTTAACTCGCAAGCTGCAGGTGGGCTATTACCTGCGCAGCTGGGAAATCAGCGAGTACCAACAGGCAAAAGCGAAGCTTCTGCGCGGTCGCTTGGAGCAGCTAAAGGACCTACTAGAAGCACAAGAATTTGACCGTGTGCGGGAAGCATCGACGGCTGTCTCTAAAGCCCACCGTAGGGTCATCAAAGCATTTCAAGCTTCGGACTCAGCATGATGCGAAAGTGCCATGAGACGCGAAAGATGGCCATTTGTAGCAATTCTACTCGAGGAGTAGCGTGCAGAGCATGAGCAGTTGACTCGTGCGGCGTGGAAAGGATGGGACAGAAAACGCGGTAATCCTGGGCGACTGCGCGCATGTGACGCGGTTGGGTGTCTTTCAGGCGTGGTTCAAGCCCAATTGACGTCGCTCTTTTCTAAGCCGCAGATGGTGACGACGTCGGGTGCCGTTATCGGACTTTGGCAGCTCGCAGTAGCCGGTTACTGGCAGTTTGTCATGCGAGCGTCGCCGAGTTACGCTAGGAAGTATGGCAAAGTGGATTGACGTTGGCGATACCAGTCGATCGGCAGCGGAAGTGGCCGAGGAGATCCTTTGCGCTCGTCTTGATGCCGTAAGAAATCTGCTGCCACTGGCGGCGCACGAGTATCGCAATGACGTCGAGTACGTCCATCAACTGAGAGTTGGTTGCCGACGTACCGCCGCCGCCTTGCAGGCGTTTGGACCCCTGCTTGGCAAGAAGTCCGTCGAACTCAAAAAGGCGCTACGCTTGGTCCGTCGCGCGGCCGGACCCGCTCGCGATGCCGATGTTTTGCTCGAGCGACTCGCCGGTGAGTCCCTTTCAAAACCATGCCATGAGTTTGTGATGTCGATGCTGGTTCGGCGCCGAGAGTGCGTTCAGAGCGAGTTGAGCGCTGCCGCGAGCAAGAGTCATGTCGCGAAGTTGGTAGCGGGATGGAGTCGATGCCAGAAGCGATTGCACAAGCGGTCGCGTTCGGCGGCAGCCCAGCGTTTTCATGATTTTGCCGAGTCTGCGATTCAGAAGCCGGCACGGCACATGCTAGAATTCGTGTGCGGCCCACAGTCAAGTGTGGCCGAACTGCATGAATTCCGGATTGCTGGCAAGCGTTTGCGCTATTCGATCGAACTATTTCATGACGTGCTACCCGAGGTTCTGCGTGATGACGTCTACCCGATAGTCGAGGAAATTCAAAGTCGATTAGGCAGACTCAACGATCATGCGACGGCGCAGGCACTCTACCAGCACTGGCTCTCCAAATTGCCCGCGAATGAGCAAGCAGCTCAGTTGGCGCGACGTATCGTACTGGAACACGAAGCCGCTGTAGACGTGCGTCACGAGTTTCTTGACTGGTGGTCAACTTCGCGGGCCGAGGCGTTTCGATCGTTGCTTACCGCCGCGATCAAGAGCTAGCCATCTCACTGCTCGATTATGTCTTGTCGGTCCATGCGTTTGGCCGTAGGGTGTTGCCATGCCCGCCACGATGCCAGCGCACCGCATGCGTCCATCCGATCGCCGCAACTCCATCGTGATGGCGTATGCTAACGGTGGACTATGGGGTCTGGCCAATGGCCTCGCCAGCACTACGCTGGTTGTCTATCTCGCCAAGGAATACGGTGCGGCTGGGATGGCAATCAGTTGGCTGCTTGCTGCCCCATCGAACGTCGGCCTGTTGCGTTTGCTTACGCCCTATTGGCTTGAGAAGGTCAAGAGTCGGAAGATTTTTTGCGGCGGCATGTTTCTCACGAGCGCGATGCTGCTGTTCGCATTGCCTTTCCTGTCAGCACCGGGCGTTTTTGAGTCGCAGAAGGTGTCGATTGTGGTGTTGATCGTGCTTTGGATCGGCTGCCGCGTGTTGGAGTATATCGGTGCGGTCGCATTCTGGTCGTGGTTGGGCGATTTAGTTCCAGGAGCCGTGCGTGGACATTTCGTTGGCCGCAGAGAAGCCTGGTTGAATGCAGGCAAGGTGTTGGGCATCGTCGTCGCTGCCGTGGGTACGCAACTGTGGATGAACCATTGCGATGCGATCCAGCAACCAGCATTGAAATGGAGGGCCTATGCCGGTTGCAGCCTAGCGAGCGCTGTGATGCTGATTGTTTCGTTGGTGCCACTACTACGCATGAACGATCTCCCGTTGCATCGAACCGGCGATAGTAAGCCCTACGATTTGAAGCGGCAGCTTACGCTGCCATTCCGCGACCCGAAGTTTCGTCGGTTACTTCGGTACGGCACATGGTTCTCCTTTTCTAACGGTCTCGTTCAAACGGCTCGCTTCGTGCTATTTGCCTACGAGTTGGGAGTGCCGTTCGCGATGAAGAAGGGTCTCGACGCAACGTCTCGCGGAAGCCAGTCGCTGATTATGCCGCGCATCGGTGCATGGATCGATCAACATGGCAACGTACCAGTGCTGGCCATTTCCCAGGGCGTGGTAGCACTCGCACCGCTGTTCTTTCTGGCAGCGTCACCAGACGCCAAGTGGTGGATCCTTGGCGGCTACTTGTGTTGGATTGCGTTCGCCGGACAGAACGTCGCACAGCCGAATCTGATGTTGGAGTTGAGCGATCCCGAGGAGAAAACCACCTATATCTCGGCATACTACGCCTGGTGCTTCTTTGCACTTTCCGTCGGTAGCTTGCTGGGCGGTGTGCTGTTTGATTGGTTGAAGCAGAACGTTGAGCCACCAACTGTATTCGGATGGACGCTCGACCAATTTGCCATCATCTTTATCGCGACCTTCTGCTTGAAGTCAATCGGCGTGTATTGGGCAACGCGGATTCGCGAATGATACACTACGAACAATCAACTCGCTGTCGCGCTGGAAGTCGCATCACGAAGCGATTCTAGGTGCTCGCTGAGAAAGTCGGCCAGGTCGCCGTTATCGAGATCGTCGGGGGTGACAAAACGCAATTTGATCTGATCGCGGTCTTCGTCGGAGGTAATGGCACGCTGGGCCGCCAGGTCGGCGATACGCCCAGTGGCGAACGCGCCGGGCGGACCGTTGAGCTGCAGATCGACGCCGCCGAGACGCTTAGTGTACACAACCGCCCAAGGATCGCGCTGCTCGGGGACCATGAGGTTGACAACTTGTTGGTTGTTCCACAGGAATTGCGAACTACCCCCGTCCGCTGAGCCGGCCTCGCCGGTGGCTTCGCTGAGCTGTTCCAGCAAGTCTTCGAGCACTTCGATCGGCCAAGCGGGTTTCTTCCCAGGCGGAAAGCCCTTGCGAGCCAGATGCCATTTGCGACCGAGCACCTTCCAGGGCATCACGTCCTCGGGACTCTGTGCGACGCGGTCGGTGAACTTTCGGAAGCCATTTATCGCTCTTTCGAGGAACGTCCAAAACGCTGGTGTGTCGATCTCTTTCCAGTTGTACGCTGCGATTTGCACTTCCTGCCAAGGGCCACGCAAGTTTTTGCACTTCACTCGCGAAGAATTGCCGTAGGATTCGATCTCTGGGATGTCGTTGAGCGGCTTCAGCCCCAAGTCGATCATCAGCTGGTCGCGCTGGAAGGTTTTCTTCGCGGTACGAAACTTCAGTTTGAGGAGCCACGGCTCCCCGGTGATTGCATGGAAGAACCAGCCGTCGCTTTTCTTAGGCGCGGCGACTTCGACGATCGTGCGATTGTTCCAGTTCGTGGCGCTGAAGTCGCCCAAGTCCTGAATGCGACGTTCGATTTCGTCGAGAATTTTGCCCTCCCAGCGGCACGCGGCACCGCTGCGGCTGACGCGGTCTTGCGTGTGCCAGCGATGGCCGTCGACCTCCCACGGCATTTTTATGTCTTCGCCCAACTCGCTGATTTCCAGGTCACCTTCCTGCTTGGCGTGCGCGGCCGCGAAATCGTATTGCTTCCGCTTCTTGTGCGGGCCTGCATCCAGAATCGGCTTAAGTGCTGCCGCGGTGTGACCTGTGAGTTTCGACTTCCGCGAGACGATATCCTCAGGCGTGCCGGTCGCGACGATTTGGCCACCTCCGCTTCCGGCTTCGGGACCGATGTCGATAATCCAGTCGGCTTGTTTGATGACGTCTAAGTTGTGTTCGATGACGACGACCGTATTGCCGAGATCGACCAAGCGGTGCAACACGTCGAGCAGCTTGGCGATGTCGTCGAAGTGCAGACCAGTTGTGGGTTCGTCGAGAACGTATAACGTGCGCCCGGTGTCGGGGCGAGATAGTTCTGCTGCGAGCTTCACACGCTGGGCTTCTCCACCAGACAGCGTCGCTGCGCTCTGGCCGAGTGAAACGTAGCCCAGTCCTACGTCGCACAGGGTCTGCAGCGTGCGACGAATCTTCGGGATATTTTCGAACAGCACCAACGCGTCGTCGCAAGACATTTCAAGGACGTCAGCGATCGATCGTCCGCGGTATTTGACCTCGAGTGTTTCGGGATTGTATCGCTTGCCGTGACAGGTATCACAGTCGATCCATACGTCGGGAAGAAAGTGCATTTCGATGCACAGCTGCCCCGCACCGTCGCACGCATCGCAGCGCCCTCCTGGCACGTTGAAACTAAAACGGCGGGCGGAGTAGCCGCGCAGCTTTGCTTCGGGAAGTTGCGCGAACAACTGGCGTACCTGCTCGAATACGCCGGTGTAGGTCGCGGGATTCGAACTGGGCGTATTGCCGAGTGCGCGTTGATCGACGCGGATGACCTTGTCGATTTGTTCGACGCCGACGAGCCGGTCGTGCGCGCCAGGATTGGTGCTCGCCCGGTGTAGCATGCGGGCCAGCTGTGCGTACAGTACGTCCTGTACCAGCGAACTTTTTCCGCTGCCGCTCACGCCGGTGACGGCGGTCAGCGTACCTAACGGAATCTCGGCGGTCACGTTCTTGAGGTTGTGGTGGCGAGCACCGAGGATTCGCAGGAGTGAGGGGCTAGGAGCGAGAGACGAGTTCTTTTTCTTGCCGTCGCTTCTATTTCCTCGCCCCTCGATCCTTCGATTCTTTGGCACCGGAATCGCCTTCTTGCCTGATAGATAGGGACCGGTGACGCTCTTACGTTTCTTGGCCACTTCTACCGGTGTGCCCTTCGCCACGATCTCTCCACCGAGTCGCCCAGCGGCGGGACCAAAGTCGAGCAGTTGGTCGGCGCTGTCGATCACGTCGTGATCGTGTTCGACCACCAGCAGTGTGTTGCCTAGGTCGCGGAGTTTATGCAGTGCTCCAACGAGACGTCCGTTGTCGCGCGGGTGCAGGCCAATCGTTGGTTCGTCGAGCACATACAGTACGCCGCACAGACCACTGCCGACTTGACTGGCGAGACGAATGCGTTGCGACTCGCCACCCGACAGCGTTGGCGCCGAGCGACCGACGGTCAAGTATTCGAGTCCGACCTCGACCAAGAATGTGAGGCGATTTTGAATCTCTCGCACCAGTTCGCCAGCGACTTTCTTCTTGGCTGCCGGCAACTTCCATTTTTTGACGATTGCAAGCAAGTCTCCCAGCGGCGTGCGACAATACTCGTCGATCGTCCGACCTTCAAACCGTACCGCCGACGCATCGTCGCGCAGTCGACTACCGCCGCACTCGCTACACTCGATCTCATCAACTAAGTGTTCGAGAGTTGTTCTCAAGCGGGGCGAAACGCGTGACGCTTCTTCGAGAGCAGGATACAGGCCTTTGTATTGAAACTTGAGTTGAGAGGTCAGAGCTGATAGGTCAGAGGATGTCTTCTTTTTTCTTGTCCCTGATCTCTGACCCCTGACCTCTGGCTTCACTTCTATCCATTCCTCACCCGTGCCATAGAGAACAAGCCGCCGGTGCTTTGGCGGCAGCTGATCAAACGGCACGTCGGTCGGCAGCCCGGTGTGCTTCGACAGGGCTCCAAGCATGGCGGCGAACATCGGTTGCTCGATGCCAGGCCAAGCAAGAATGGCACCCTCGGCCAAGGTCATCTGTGTGCTACGCATCAACGCGGCCGGGTTGGCTCCCACCTCAGTGCCCAGGCCCTCACAAGCTTCGCACCAGCCGATCGAACTATTGAACGAAAAATGATGCGGCGACAGTGGCTCGAAGCTACGTCCGCATTCGCCACAGGCGAGGTGTTGGCTATGAACCTTCGTCTGCCAACGACTCTCAGGCTGATCTTGATCGACGACTACCGCATGGAGAACGCCACGTCCGAGGGTGAGTGCGTTCTCGACGCTATCGGCGACGCGCCCGCGGGCGTCTTTACGAACTGCCACGCGATCGACGATCACCTCCAAGTCGTGTTTGCGACGCCGATCGATTTTTGGCATCGCGTCAAGTTCGCAGGTCTGTCCGTCGACGCGCATGCGAACGTAGCCGTTGTCTTTAAGCGTCTTCCACAAATCTTCGTAACTCTGCCCGGCAGACAACTCGATCGGAGCGCACAAGTAGAGCCTGGTTCCTGTTGGCTCAGCCAGCACCGCGTCGATCACTTCGTCGGCACTTTGTGTGCCAATCGGCACGTCGCAATCTGGGCAATACATCTGCCCAAGCCGCGACAGCAAGATGCGGAAGTAGTCGTAAATCTCCGTCACCGTGCCAACGGTCGAGCGCGGCGAATGGCCTGTGGTGCGTTGCTCAATGGCGATCGCTGGCGACAGACCTTCGAGCGACTCGACCTGCGGCTTCTGCAACTGACCGACAAACTGACGAGCGTAGGAACTGAGACTTTCGACGTATCGGCGTTGCCCTTCGGCGTAGATGGTGTCCATCGCGAGCGAACTCTTGC
The DNA here is from genome assembly GCA_039184115.1 of Planctomycetota bacterium. GTDB lineage: Bacteria > Planctomycetota > Planctomycetia > Pirellulales > Lacipirellulaceae > Bythopirellula. The sequence continues at coordinate 21,166 of JBCDBK010000042.1, forward strand.
CACTGCCCGACGGTCCGCAGCAGACGGTGAACTGATCGCGCGGAATCTTTACGTCGACGTTTCGCAGGTTGTGCTGTTCTGCTCCTTGCACCACGATGTGCGTCGCCTGCTTTGTTTTGCGTTTAGGCGCGGCCTTCTTGTCGGTCTTACTCCCGAGGTCCTGCCCAAGGTGGGCGGCCAGTGCGATCCCGGTGTACGACGGCAGCCCCCTGCCATTTGACTTCGCATAATCGACGACTTGTTCGGGCGTGCCTGTGGTCACAATCTGCCCGCCGTGCTTTCCGCCGCCTGGGCCCAGATCGATCAGCCAGTCGGCAGTCTTAATCACATCGAGATTGTGTTCGACTACCAGCACCGTGTTGCCCGCGTCGACAAAGTCATGCAGCACTTTGAGCAGCAACTCGATGTCGGCGAAGTGCAAACCTGTCGTGGGCTCATCGAGCATGTAAAGCGTCTTACCGGTCGATTTCTTGACCAACTCACGGGCCAGCTTGATCCGCTGCGCTTCGCCCCCCGAAAGCGTCGGCGAGGGCTGACCCAGTTTCACGTAATCGAGCCCGACCGCGTGCAGAGTTTCGAGCTTGTGCTTGATTTTTGGGATGTTCTCGAAGTGCTCGAGCGCCTGTTGGACGTCCATTTCCAAGACGTCAGCAATTGATTTACCCTTGTACTCAATTTGCAGCGCTTCGTGATTGAATCGTCGGCCCTGGCACACATTGCATGTGATCCACACGTCGGCCAAAAAATCCATCTCAAGCTTGTTTGACCCATTGCCGCTGCAAGCTTCGCAGCGCCCGCCGGTGACATTAAAGCTGAATCGGCCGGGCTTGTAGCCACGCTTCTTGGCTTCGGGAAGCTGCGCGTAGAGGTTGCGAATCTCGTCGAAGACCTTGATATACGTCGCCGGGTTCGAGCGCGGAGTCCGACCGATCGGCGATTGGTCGATCGCGATCATCTTGTCGAGGTGCTCCATGCCCTCGATTCGGTCGTGCTCGCCCGGCACGCCTTTGCCATTATTCAGATCACGCCGCAGCGTTTCGACGAGTATGTCCGAGAAGATCGAGCTCTTACCGCTCCCGCTAGAACCAGTCAGGCAAACGAACGCGCCAAGCGGAATTTCGACGTCAATGTTCTTGAGATTGTTATGGCGCGCGCCGATAACTTTGAGCGATGAGGAGCTAGGAGCGAGGTGCGAGGAATCCTCTGATCCGTTCTCGCTGTTCGCTCCAAACTCCTCGATCCTTCTTTTCTGGGGTACTTCAATCTTCCGCTTACCCGACAAATACGCGCCGGTAACGCTTTCTTTCGAGCGGCCGACTTGATCGGCGTTGCCCACTGCCACCAACTCACCGCCACGGACGCCCGGTCCAGGGCCGAAGTCGAGAATTTGATCTGCCGCGCGCATCGTGTCTTCGTCATGCTCGACCACGACCACCGTGTTGCCCTGGTCGCGCAGGCGCTGCAGGGTCGCGAGCAGCCGATCGTTGTCACGCGGATGAAGGCCAATCGAAGGTTCGTCGAGGATGTATAGCACACCGACTAAGCCGCAGCCAATCTGTCCGGCAAGCCGAATTCGTTGCGTCTCGCCACCAGACAGGGTCGGCGCTGTGCGGTCGAGCGAAAGATAGTCGAGTCCGACATTCGTCAGAAAACCCAACCGACCCCGGATCTCTTTGAGTACTTCCGCCGCCACTTTCCGCGCCGTCTCGTCCAGCGTCAGCTCGCTGAAGAAGTGCTCAGCCTCTTCGATCGGCAATCCACAGACCTGTGGCAATGTCAGCCCCTCAGATTCGGCAAAGTCCGTATGCGCAGAGGTTAGTCGTACCGCACGCGCCTGTGGATTCAATCGTTCTCCCAGACAGTCGGGACAGCCGATCACATTCATGAACTGTTCGAGTTTGGCGATCAGCGATTTGCTTTTGGCACCGCGATACTTGTCGAGCAGCTCGGGAATCAGACCGTCGAAGGTGCCGCCGTACTTCTGCGAGTTCTTGCCACCCCGCCACGTGAATGTGATGTGCTCGTCACCGGTGCCCCATAGCCACAGACGCTGTTGGTCGCTAGTCAGTTCTTCCCACGGCGATTCCAGCAGCGTGCCATCGTCGAGTTCCCATTTGCGCTCGATCGTATCGGCAACGCCCTGATAGATATGCCGTTTCCAGCGGCCGAGATCCTTCCACTGACCGACCAACTCGATGCAACCCTTGGCGAGCGACTTCGTCGGATCGGTCACCAGCTTCTCCGGATCGAAGCTGAACATCGTGCCCAGTCCATCGCACTCGTAGCACATGCCTTGCGGACTATTGAAGCTAAACAGTTGTGGCGTTGGAGGCTGGAAGCTGAGTCCGCAGCTGTTGCACGCATAGTCGGCCGAAAGTGCGATGTCGCCCGGCCGCAGGCCCGACCGCTTCTTCGCGGACGCTTTCGCGTCGACCTCTTCGGGCGCGACGATGAGGTTGCCTTCGCCCAGCTTCAGTCCGAGCTCGACGGCCTCGGCCAGTCGACTGCGAATACTCGGCCCGTTAACCAACCGATCGACGACGACTTCGATGTCGTGTCGCATCTGCCGATCAAGCGACAGGTTGTCGGTCAGCTGCACAATTTCGCCATCAACCCGCGCTCGGACGAAGCCTTGCTTGAGCAGGTCCTCGCACAAGTCGCGGAACTCACCCTTCTGCTGGCGAACAATCGGTGCCAAAACCGAGAACTTCGCCTTCGGCGGTTGCGACATGATCCGGGCGATGATCTGTTCGCGCGATTGGGCGGTGATCGGTTGACCACATTGGTGGCAATGGCCTTGGCCGACGCGGGCGTAGAGCACGCGTAAGAAGTCGTAGATCTCCGTAATCGTTCCTACGGTCGAACGGGGGTTGCTGCCGGCCGACTTTTGGGCGATCGAAATCGACGGGCTCAGTCCGCTGATATGATCGACGTCGGGCTTAGGCATCTGACCCAGAAACTGCCGCGCGAAGGTCGAAAGGCTTTCGACATAGCGGCGCTGGCCCTCGGCGTACAACGTGTCGAACGCCAACGAACTCTTGCCGCTGCCCGACACGCCGGTTAGGCAGATGAGCTGGTTGCGAGGCAACACTAAATCGACGTCGCGGAGATTGTGCTCGCGAGCACCTTTGATGATGATATCGGAGGCGGGCATCAGGGTAGGCGATGGGCTGTGGGCAATGGGCTCTGAGCGTAGCAGCCAGCGAAACTAGCCAGCTACGTCTCGCCGAAGTCCTTATTCGGCGCGAACCAATCATTATAGGGCTACCTAGCAGCTGGCCCAAGTGAATCAATTTTGCGAAACCAATGCATAAAAACCGAAGGTAGCCGCAGTTGACAGATTGGCCCGACTACGAACTGATCGACTTTGGCGAAGGCCGCAAGTTGGAGCGGTTTGGGCCAGTGGTTTTCGACCGGCCGTGCCCAACGGCAGTCAATGCAGCTAAGCAAAACGCCTCAGCTTGGCGCAATGCTTGCAGTTTCGCAGGAGATCGAGCGGCTGAGGGCAAGTGGACTCGCACGTTCAAGCCGTTCGCCGTCGCAGCCGCTGGGAGCGAGTTGGAGCTAGCTCCGCTGCCGTCAGGCCAAGTTGGCCTATTCCCCGAGCAGTTTGCCAATTGGCGGTGGATCACAAGGCAAGTCGAACGTGCGAAGAAACCCGTGCGCGTGCTCAATCTGTTCGCTTACACTGGCGGCAGCACGCTGGCTGCTGCCATCGCCGGCGCCGAGTTGACGCACGTCGACGCAGCCAAGAGCATGGTCACCCGCGCGCGGCGAAACGTCGATCTTTCGGGACTCGCCGAACACCCTATTCGCTGGATCGTCGAGGACGCGACCAAGTTCTGCCAGCGCGAAGTCAAACGCGGCAATCAATACGACGCCGTGATTCTCGACCCACCCAGTTACGGTCATGGCCCGAAGGGTGAATCATGGTCGATTAAACGCGACCTGCTGCCGCTCTTGGAACTTTGCGGACAGTTGACCGCTGACCGTCGGCAGTTCATCCTTTGCACCTGCCACACACCAGGCATCGGCGCCGCCGAACTCAGCGCGTACCTGTCTGACGGAATCTTCGGCCACTGCGGTCAGCCTCCGCAAGTCGGCACGCTCTACCTAAGAACGTCCGACGGTCGTAAACTTGCGAGTGGCGAGTTCGCTCGTTGGCCACGATAAATCAATAGCCTCACGCTAAGACGCAAGAGCAGTAGTTTGTCGTATGTCCTTCTTCGCACCTTAGCGTCTTTGCGAGAAACTTAGTCGCACATGTCCGAACCAATCACTAGCCGACAGAACGCTCGTATCAAAGCAGCTGCCAAACTGCGCGAAGCTCGGCAGCGAAAGAAACAGGGTCGGTTCGTGATTGATGGCGTACGCGAGATCGGTCGCGCACTCGACGCTGGGATCGAAGTCGACGAAGCCTTTATCTGTTCGCAACTCTGCACCACGGATGCGGCAAAAGCATTGGCGAGCCGCCTTGCGCCGGCACAAAAGATCGATGTCACCGCCGACGTCTTCGAAAAGATCTGCTTCGGCCAGCGCACCGAAGGCGTGGTGATGGTTGCCAAAACGCCAGAGCGCTCACTCGGCCAGCTTTCGCTTCCCACGAACCCGTTGGTCGCCGTGCTAGCCGACCTCGAAAAACCAGGCAACGTCGGCGCGATTCTCCGCACCGCGGACGGTGCAGGCATCGATGGGGTGATTGTGGCTGGCGACTATGTGGACCTGTTCAATCCCAATACGATCCGTGCAAGTCTAGGCACCGTCTTTGCCAAAAACGTGGTTGCCGCCGCCATCGAAGAAACGATCAAACAGCTACGCGAGTGGCACCTTCCGATCATCGCAGCCCGTCCACAAGCCACAAAGCTGTACACCGAAGTCAACTACCGGAAAGGAGCTGCCATCGTCCTGGGAAGCGAAGCCGACGGGCTCACGCCCCAATGGCAACAAACCGACGTGCAAGGCGTGCGTCTCAAAATGGAAGGCATCGCCGACAGCCTTAACGTGTCGGTGACCGCGGGGGTTTTGTTCTACGAGGCGCAACGGCAGCGAACCGCCAAAGAAATAGAGTAACATCGATTTGCGCCTCAGTGTTTCACGCTGCGGCAGTTTTAGGGTCAATCACATCTCTCGATATGCCTCTACCTGGACCAGTGCTTGCTTGGCATTGGCTGCTCAAGTAGGGTATTCCGAAGAGTAAGCCCACGGCAGTCAACCCGCATCCGAATAGGAAGACATTGTGAGTAACGGCCCCATGTCAGATCGTCAGACATTTAAGGCAGCCTATCCTTTTCAACAGGACGTTCTTGGCCTTCCCGTCGTAGACCTTGACGTCGCATCGAAGTGGTACTCTGAGCACTTCGGTATGGTTGAGAAGGAGCGACACAGTGACCCTATTCCAACAGTTATTCTTGAACGAGACGGCACAAGATTAGGCTTCGCAATCAACGGCGGCGACGCCTCGCAGGATGGTGCGGCAGTTCTAGTTAGTAACATTCAGGGCATAAAGGAAGAGCTAGAATCCCGTGGAGTGGTGATCGGCAACTGGCGAATCGATGAGCGTGATGGTGAAAAGCTGCAAGTCTTTTTTGTAGTCGCTCCTGACGGATTGTGCTATTACTTCCACGAGCCTGTTCAGTCGTGAGCGTGAGTGTCCGATCATTTGAGCCTGCAGCTCATCTTCTCATATCGTTCTTTTCAATCACAAGCAGCGTCGGCTTCATCGTCCTGGGCAAGTTCGGGCATCATTGTGACCGTCGCTCTGGCCTTCTCTGCGGCTTCCGCGCCTCTGCGTGAGGAGACTTCGTCACGGGTAAGTGGCTAAAAATCGCGACTGAAAAGCTAGTGCCAATCAACTAGACTATTTCTGGCTGCTTCCTGCGTACTGACAGCCCTGGTGTTGGAGTATTGCAAGGTTTGGTCCCAGCAGCCTTGCGATATTCGCCGGAGCTGACACAACGCGAGTACCACAACGCTTTATTGGCTAAGCACTTGCGAGGTTCTGGTCGGTCGAGCGAAGGCGAGTTTTGCAAATAAAAACGAGTTGCGTTGCAAAATCCAAACCTTGCAAAATGGTTTGCGCGGAATGGCCCACGTGCGAGACTCCGTGACCACTGCCGTATATCCGCGTTCATTAGATTAGTTTTCCAGCCGCCGCGCCGCATTGAGCGTATTCACGAGCAACATCACGCGAGTCAGCGGACCGACGCCGCCGGGGACAGGCGTTAGGTAGCCGGCAACTTCGCTGACAGCTTCGAAATCCACGTCGCCGACGAGGCCACCGTCGGTGCGGTTGATGCCCACGTCGATCACGGTCGCGCCGGGTTTGACCATGTCGGCGGTGACGAAGTTAGGGCGGCCGATTGCCACAATGAGAATATCGGCCAATCGCGTCACGGCGGGCAAGTCGGCGGTGCGGCTGTGGCAGATCGTCACCGTCGCGTCGGCGCCGCGTTGGGCGAGCATGATCGACAGCGGCTTGCCAACGATGTCGCTTCGTCCAACGACAACGACATGCTTGCCTGCCGTTTCAATGTCATTGCGCCTGAGAAGCTCCACGCAGCCGTGCGGCGTGCACGGCAAGTAGACCGGACGATTTTGCACCAGCCGACCGACGTTCTCCGGATGAAACGCGTCGACGTCCTTCATCGGGCTGATCGATTCGAGTACGCGCTCGGTATCGATTTGCGCAGGTACAGGCAGCTGCACCAGAATACCGTGCACGCTACCGTCTTTATTCAGTCGGGCGATCAGCTGCAGCAACTCATCCTGCTTAGTTTCGGCGGGCAGCTTGTGTAGTTTGCTGGCGATGCCTACTTCTTCGCAGTCGCGCCGCTTGTTACGCACGTAAACCTCGCTGGCCGGATCTTCGCCCACGAGCACGGCGGCCAAAGTCGGCACGGTGACATTGTTCTCAATGAAGTCAGCCACTTCTTCGCGCAACTCGCTGCGAATCTGCTTGGCCAATGATTTTCCATCAAGAAGTTGAGCAGGCATGGGGGGAGGTCAGGGTTGAGAGGCGAGAGGTCAGGAAGTAGTGGCCGCGATGCTAAGCATCAGCGGAGCGCAGATTCTACCGCTCATCGAAGCGATTGTCAGGCGGTGAGCATTCCCCAACCCGCGACCCCGTCTAGCCAAACTAACATGTGCAACGCCGCGCAAGCTCCGATCGCTGCGACCCAGTCGTCGGCCATGATGCCTAGCCCGCCCGGCAGCCTTTCAAATTGTCGTGTCGGGGGCGGCTTGGTGATGTCGAACAGGCGAAACAGCAGCCAGCCTGCTAGCCAAACCGCAGGCGTATGGCTGGTGACACCAAGGTAAACGATCGGCAGCGCAGCGATCTCGTCCAGCACGATCGACTGCGGATCTTTCGCCCCGCCCAACTCGCGAGCCGCCGCCGAGCACACCAGCACGCTCGCCAGGCCGATCAAGCCGATCGCGAACGCCTGCCCACCGGGCGACGGTAGCGGCGAGATCGCCCAAGCCAAAGGGAGACCCCACAGCCCGCCGACGGTGCCGGGTGCGGGACTCACCAAGCCCACACCCATGCCGGTCGCGAGCCAGACGGCAAATTTCCCGGAAAGATTGCTTTCTTGCATCTGCGGCATCCTAGGGCTCGCGGGCCTCAGCAGCAAGCGGATGAGTTCCAGCGGTCGCACTCGATATGGCCGACCGATGGCGACCAAGCTATGATAACGGATTGGATAACTAACGAGCCTAGGCAATATGTGCGGCTTGAGGTCGGCGCGGCTATGAGATTTCTGGGATCACTGCGAGCGAATCGCGAACGTCGGCGAAAAGCGGCGGTCAGTAAGGACGAGCCGCTAGCAGACGTCTCAGAGTTGTCGGCTGAGGTTGCCAAGACGGCAGCGGTCGACACGCCTGCCGAAACCGTCGAGTCGTTGCTCAGCAAGGTAACCACGAAAGCGAACATGAGTGAAGACAAACCCACAGCCCAAGCGGCGAAAGCAGAGAAGCTCAGCGCGGTCGAAGGCTTTAAGCAAGAGAGCAACCACCTGCTTGGCCCCATTCCCGAAGAGTTGATCGACGAGAACGACTTTTTTGGCAAGGCGAGTATTCAGCTACTCAAACATCACGGCACCTACCAGCAAGACAACCGCGACGATCGCAAGAAGAGCGGCAAAAGCTACAGCTTTATGGTCCGCACCGCGATTCCCGGCGGCAAACTCACCAGCGCGCAGATGCTCGCTGAGCTCGATCTGTGTGACGAGGTCGGCAATACAACGCTGCGGATCACTACGCGTCAAGGCTTGCAACTTCACGGCGTGCTCAAGTCGAATCTCAAGCAGACGATTCAGCGAATCAACGATACGCAGCTGACCACGCTGGCCGCGTGCGGCGACGTCGAACGCAACGTCATGTGCTCGCCTTGCCCCTACAAAGGCGACCCGGTCTACGACCAGATGCAGGAACTGGCCGACAAAATTGCGAAGCACCTGCAGCCGCGCACTTCGGCCTACCACGAACTCTGGCTGACGGATGAGGAAACCGGAGAAAAGCAACTTGCGGGCGGCGGAAATGGTCATACGATCGAACCGATCTACGGCTCGACCTACCTGCCGCGAAAGTTCAAGACTGGAATTGGACTTCCCGGCGACAACAGTGCGGACATCTATTCACAAGATCTTGGCTTGCTTGCCGTCTGCGAAGATTTCCAGATAGTCGGCTACAACGTGCTGGTCGGTGGCGGCTTCGGCACGACACCGTCGGCGAAAAAGACTTTTCCAGCAATTGCCCAGCCCATGTGTTTCGTCACGCCCACTCAGGCGGTGGACGTGGCCGAAGCAATCGTCAAAGTGCAGCGCGATTTTGGTAATCGGGCCGACCGCAAAGTTGCTAGGCTGAAATACTTGATTCACAGCTGGGGACTCGATCGGTTCAAGCAGAAAGTCGAAGAGTACTACGGCGGCGAGCTACCCAAGCCACGGGCGGTAACGGTCAACGCCCATAACGACGGTATGGGTTGGCACGCACAAGGCGATGGGAAATTCTTCTACGGCCTCAATGTCGAGAACGGACGCATTAAGGACGAGGGACTCTATCGCTTGAAATCAGCACTGCGAGCGATCTGCGGCACGATTGCTCCGCCAATGCGACTCACGCCGCACCAAGGACTTATCTTCTGCGACTTAGCAGAGACCGATCGTGTACAGGTCGAGTCGATTCTTAGGGAGCATTGCGTGCCGCTTACCGAAGAAACGTCGACCGCGCGGCGCTGGTCCATGGCGTGTCCCGCTCTACCCACCTGTGGGCTGGCAATCACCGAAAGCGAGCGAGCACTTCCTGGCATGATGGACCAGCTCGATGTGGAACTCAAAAGACTTGGCCTCGAAGAAGAGGTATTCACCACGCGGATGACCGGATGCCCCAACGGCTGCGCCAGGCCCTACAACTCCGACATCGGGCTGGTGGGCAAAACGGCGGACAAATACACGATTTTCCTTGGCGGCCGGGTGCAGGGCGATCGGCTGAACTTCGTTTACAAAGACAAGGTCCCTACCGCAGAGGTCGTGCCGTCGTTAGTGGCCGTGTTTCATCATTTCAAAGCCGCTCGGGCCGATGGGGAGAGCTTCGGCGACTTCTGCCATCGCGAGGGAGCGGAACAGCTTCTGGCCGCATGCGACGCCTAGCCAGGTCGGACTGACAAAAGAATCTAGTGGTCACCTTCGGAAATTCTAGTGCCCGCCGGGCGTCGTCGAGACTAAGATAGATACTCGGTAGTCCTGCGGAGGCAGCGACTCGCCGCTCTTTCAGGTGAGTTGCGTTCCGCTCGAGCTTCTCTTGTCCAAGCATTCGTGGTGTGATTGATGGATTGGCTTTTCGAACGAACGATTGAGTTAGCTGCCTGGGTAGCGTTTGTCCTCGGTGCCATTTTTCTTTTCGACTCGGTTTACATGCTGTACCTGTGGACGCAGACGTTATCGCCTGAGGAGGGTGCGAATGCCGTCGAAGCAACCAACTACCTCGCTAATAGTGGCCAAGCCGCTGCGAAGTTCGTCGGCGCCGCGATCGGGATGGGAATCTTGGCGTGTATCGATCACTACGTCTTCGATCTGCCCGATCAGGCGTAGACTATTCCGCTAGCGCCAGGTCTTATTCGCCGACTAATCGGCGAATCTCTCTGCGGCGGGCGATTCTTCGACGTTGATGATCGACGAGCAAGTAGCACGCTCGGGTGGTTCGCTTTCCCCTCCACGCCAGCCGTGTTCGCCGATTCAGCTGCGTCGTGTCACCGAGTAGCTGCAAGTCGCTCGCCAGCTCCGTAAGCATCTTGTGTCCGCCTAGTTTTGCTTTCGTGATTATCCGTCTGAGATTCATGGCCGCGATTGCTCTGCGCAAACAGGTGGAAGTTACGAGGGTGTGGGCGTGCTTTGGTAGCAGTCTGTCGCCTGTGCCGGAATTATTGGATGTGCACCTGCCGCAGGCAAACGCGATTTTGAGCGAGTTATCCACGCCTGGCGTTGGCGTCAGCTCGCACCAACTACACGCTCGCTAACAGCCGAGATTTCATCGATTTCTTGTTAATAGCCGCACTTCCATGCGGTTATGATAAAACGCGAGCACATTCTGCTACGCTAATTTTACCGCGATGGTGCCAGCCGCACACAAGTAAGAAGCTGCTCATAGCGCCTTCGGGCAACACGAACCCCTGCGAATTTCTGGATCTGGCGGGCCACTTCGCAGGCGGAAGAGGAAAATGCATTGCACTTGGATTACCGACAATCCGATGCCGCCGAGCGGACATTTCCAGGACTCGCTTCCGAAGTCGCAGGCAATCCTCACCTGCTGATCGACATACTCGACACGATCTACGATCGAGTGTTTATCAAAGACGCCGACGGGAGGCTCGTTTTTGGGAACCGCGCGTTCTTGAGAACATTCGGCCTGACGGCTGATCAGGTTGTCGGTCGAGAGCTACGGGAGTTTCTGCCAGCTAGTATGATTGAATCTTGTCAGGCAGCGGAAGCCTCGGTTCTGCGGAAGGGTGAGTCCACTTGCCTGGAGACTAACTGGATCGATCCGCGCAGCGGTCAACAGCGCTGGTCGGAAACACATAAAGCGCCTTTGAGAGACGCCGATGGCAATGTCATCGGCGTGGTCGGCGTAAGCCGAGACATCACTTCACACCGCCAGACGGAGGAAGAACTCAGCCGGCAAAAGACGCTACTAGAGTTGATCGTCGAAACGGTACCTGACTGGATCGACGTGAAGGATCGCGAGCGACGAGTGGTACTCGGCAACAGAGCCTTTTACGAGCAGCAAGGCCTTGACCCAGAGCAGACCGTCGGGACGGATCCGACCGGTGATCTACCGGACGAAACTCGCACCATCGCGATCGCCTCGGACACGTCGGTGCTCGAAACAGGCGCGACCGCGATCGGTGAAATGACCCTGCCGGGTCCCAATGGCGAGGACATCCCCATCGAGTTCCGCAAGCTCCCGCTGATCGTCGATGGTGAGATCACCGGGCTCGTTGCGGTGAGCCGAGATCTTACCGAGTGGAAACAGTCCGAAGAACAGTCAAAACGCAATGAGGCTTTGTTGCTACACGCGTCGCGGCTTTCGTCGCTCGGGGAACTCTCGGCTGGAATCGCGCACGAAGTGAATCAGCCTCTGTTCACGATTCTCAATTACGCGAAGGCAATCGAAAACACTTTGAACGCCAACGAGTTAGTCGACATCGACTCAATTCGTAATTGGGTGAGTCAGATTCGTAGCGAAGCGGAACGCGGCGGCCAGATTACTCGAAGATTGAAGTCCTTTGCCAAACCTGCCGAATCAAATCGCTCGGCAGTCGACGCAAATCGGTTAGTTCTCGAGTCGATGGAGTTCGTGAAAATCGAGGCACGCGACTCGGGTGTGACGCTCGAGACGGACCTTGCGGACAATCTGCCCGTTATGGACTTAGATCGCATCCAGATGCAGCAAGTCCTGATCAATCTGATTAAGAACGGCATCGAAGCTTGCGAAGCCTCCCAGTCGCAAGAACCACGGTTGCTCGTTACGACGCAATCTTCGTCCGACACGCTCGACGTGATCGTGGCCGACAACGGTCAAGGGTTGAACGTAAGTGACGGCGTGAACATCCTCGAACCCTTTCAGACGACCAAACATGAAGGGGTCGGACTAGGCCTAGCGATTAGCAATACGATTGTCCAATCGCATCAAGGTGAAATTACCTATCAAACCAACCAATGGGGTGGCGCGACGTTTTGCGTATCGCTGCCTGTGACAATTCGCAGTGATACTTCGCAATGAAGTAAGACACGAAAGGTGAGTGAAAATGACTTCCAATTCATCCACAGTATTTGTCGTTGACGACGAGGTGCAGGCACGTGACTCGGTTTGTGCGCTTGTGCAATCGATGAACTTTCCATCGCGAGGTTTCGAGTCGGGCGAACAGTTTATGCAGCAGTATGACGGCAGTCCCGGCTGCATTGTTTCTGACTACCGCATGGCTGGAATGAATGGCTTAGAGTTGCAGCAGAAACTTGCCGACCAAGGCCACGAGATACCAGTCATTATTGTGACCGCCTACGCACGCACAGCTGTCACCGTCCAGGCGATTCAGAATGGTGCGGTGACCATGCTCGACAAGCCCTACAGCGAAGATGATCTCTGGGGGGCCATTCGCGAGGGACTAACGCTTGATGAGCGGCTGCGGGCCGCCAAGGAAGAACGTGCTGACATCGACAGTCGCATCGCCAGCCTGAACGAAAAGGAACGCCAGGTGCTCGATCTCATCGTTGCCGGTCAGCCAAACAAAGCGATGGCGAACAAGCTCGACGTGAGCCTGCGGACGATCGAGAATCGGCGTCGGACCGTGTTCTCCAAGCTCGGTGCCCAGACGGTCGCCGAACTTGTTGCACTGGTGCTCAAGCAGCAGGCGGTATTAGCTGTCTAGATCAGCCAAGCACCTCCGGCCGAGGGGAAGTCGCGACCTCGATGGCGATGAGTGACAGTAAAATGGCACCCATTTGAATTAAGTTCGGCACACCGCACAGGATTGCGGCTAATGTCATTCGGTTGCGGAAACTACCTAGCCGATAAACACAATTGGGCTGCGATCCGTTTGTGCGTTCAGAACCTGGGGGATTTTCCCTCTGTACGATACATCGGACGGCATCGAGACAGTGATTCACTGCGCTCCCGCCGATTATCGGGGCAATCGGACTCTTGTCGGCCAAACCTTCGTTGGTCAGCCGGAGTCCTGATTGGCGGGGGCGTTTTTTTGAATCGGATCGGTGGCCATCTACGGACTTCAGGCTGTAGCCTCCCATCTTCCTGCTGCTAGCGACACGGGAGTAGGTTCGCTAAACTCTCTCGCTTTCGCCACTGTGGCACCCTCTTCTCTCTCGCCGAGCGAGCAGGCCTGAGCCACTTCGATTTCTAGCCGCAGGACCGCCATGACGCTGACTGTTTCGCCCAACCAAACTCGGATCGGCTGGATCGGCACCGGCGTGATGGGTGCGAGTATGTGCGCCCATCTGATCGAAGCAGGCTTCAAGGCGACGATCTTTTCCCGTACGCGCTCGAAGGCCGAACCTCTGATCCAGCAGGGAGCGACTTGGGCCGAGTCGCCGCGCGAGGTGACCGAGCAGTCGGACGTGGTGTTTTCTATCGTCGGATATCCTAGCGACGTCCGCGAGGTGCTGCTCGGCGATGCTGGTGCGCTCGCTGGATGCCGGCCTGGTTGCGTACTGGTGGATATGACCACCAGCGAGCCTTCGCTGGCTGTCGAAATCGCCAGTGTGGCAGCAACGCGCGAGGTGGCCAGCATCGACGCACCCGTTTCCGGCGGCGATGTCGGCGCGAAAAACGGCACGCTCTCGATCATGATCGGCGGCGATCCGTCGACCGTCGAAGCACTCGCGCCGTGCTGGAATGCCATGGGCTCGACCTGGGTGCATCAAGGCGGTCCCGGAGCCGGGCAGCACACCAAGATGGTCAATCAAACCCTCGTGGGCGCTGGCATGGTCGGTGTGTGCGAGGCGCTGCTCTATGGCTATCGTGCCGGTCTCGACCTCGGGATCGTCATGCAGTCGATCGCGTCGGGGGCGGCCGGGAGCTGGTCGCTCACGAACCTCGGACCGCGAATCATCGCGGGCAATTTCGATCCTGGCTTCTTCGTCGAGCATTTCATCAAAGACATGAGCATCGTGCTGTCTGAGGCGCGCAAAATGAACCTCGCCCTGCCCGGCATGGCTCTTGCCGAGCAGCTCTATCTGGCCCTCGCCGCACAAGGCCACGGCAAAAAGGGCACGCATTCGCTGATCCTCGCCTTGGCGAAGTTGTCTGGGACGGATTGGGAGCGTCGAACGTAGTTCGAAGTCTTCGCTGGGACTCACTTGGCCGCCTAGTAGGAATTCTTTAATTCGTTTCGCTAGCATCGCATGTCTGGCCTTGTCCCGGATCACGCGCTTTAGTAACTTCCCACCACTCTTACTGGGGGAATGGTTGGGCCAGCGAGAGATCTGATGCGATTCAAGATTCTGAGCGTGTGGTGTGTCGTTGCGGGGCACATGCTGGCGGCGAATTGCTGCCTCGGGCAATATTCGGAAATCACGGCAGTTCAGCCCGCTTACGCCGGTCTGGTATCGCTACCTGAGCCCGCGGGCCAGCCAGCGACAGGGCCCGCAACAGAGCCCGCCGGTGTCGGGCCGGTGATCCCACCGGACCAGGGCGAATACGCTGCTCTCATTCAGCGCCTGGCAGCGCTCGAAGCGATGGTGGCCACTCAACCCTCTAAGGTGCAACCCGCCGCTTACCAGGCAATACCGGCTACGCCGCCAGTCGACTGTGGAGCGTTCTGTGACGACAGCTTGGCTGTGAGCACTTGGTATGCGGGCATCGATCTGACCGTATTGCAGCCGAGCTACAGCTCGGCAGTGTTTGGAATCTATGACGAAGAAACGGGCGTTGGTCCGCGACTTCATCTGGGCAGAGAGAACTTTCGCGGATTCGGTTGGCGGACTCGATTTTGGTGGCTTGATGTCGATTCGGATGCCTTGATTGACGACACGCCGCCTATCCCATTCACACTCAATTTGCAGGCGAGTCGCTTCGACGTCGATTTCTATCGCCGCTTCGTCACTCGTAGCGGCTCTTTTCTTTTCGGTTCTGGGATCACTGGTGCTGGACTGCGGTTCAAATTCGATGACGTGCTGGCGGTGACTGAAGAAGGCGGCGGGGTCAGTGTGTTTGCCGAAGGTGCACACCGCTTCTACGAATCGAAGAACGTGACCTGGGCTTTGCTGAGTCGTGGACGATGGTCTTACCTGATCGGTGAGTGGGAAGATGCGAGTACTACGAGCTTTCCTAGTGGCGACACCAACATGAAAATTGCGGAAGCCGAACTGGCTGTGCAATACACTCGCAAATTTGGCGACCGCCATTTTTTTGGTACCTATGGCATCGAAGCCCAAGTCTGGGATTCGACGTACTTTTGGGAGAGCACCGGATTTCTGGGCTCCACGATCCGACTTGGCATGACGTGGTGAGTCGAGGTCAGGCTAACGAATCCCGTCGATCCTTTGGATGCCGTCGCACGGATGTCATGCCAGGTCTTGGCTAGTCGCTTGTCGCCGCGCCGCGAAACTCCGCTTCGCTCAGCCGCACGCCCTCGGCGACTTGTTCGAAGACTAACTCGGTCTGTGGCCAGCCGAAGCACTTCAGCAACGCGTCGAACGATTCGACGGGGCAGCGTCCGTGCAGCTCGACGCGGTGCAGACGATCGTCGAAGTCGAACAGATGACCGTCAACTTGCCAGTGCGTCGCTTTCGCGCCGCCCGACAGAATCCACGATCCGTCAGGCTCGAACATCATGCGTGGCAGCGCCTCGAGCTCAGCCGCAGCCTCTTCCCAAGTGCAGTGGAAGGGCTGTCCAAATAGGTTGACGTGGAATTGGAGCATAAGATTGGAGTGGTAAGTCATTGGTGGTGAGTGGTGAGCTATGGGTTTTGTAACGTGTGCGTTTTGCAACAGTTTTTGATTTCTTTTGCAATACTCCCGCGGTTGTGCGTAGCGACAGTTTTATAAGTGGTTGATTCGTTGGTGCTTAGGACATCGGCCTCGGTTCACTGTCGGGCAGTTTTGCAACATCGGCGCCTTGCGAGTGTTACGAAACTCCAAAGCACTTGGTGCTAAGATCCTCTCCCAGGACATGAGAACCCCCCTCCCCTATAACGGGGCAGGGGGATTTGGGATAGGTGCTAAGTGCTTTACCGTTAGGGCCTGGGTTTTGAAACGCGATGGGCAAAACGTGGCAAAAAGCCGCTTGTTGGCATGGAATAGGTTTCCCCGCCAAGCGTCGTTCTCTGCAGGGGCAGACCGCTGCATTCTAGCGTTTTCGGAAGGGCCGATCCGCCGCGATTATTGGCCAGGGGAATGTTTCACGCAGAGGCGCGGAGACGCAGAGAGATGAAGAGTAGCAACCAGTAGCCCGCGAACGGGTGCAAGTCATATGCGCCCTTACTCACCACCAACTGAGCCGACGGCGCTAGCCGCGGGTGAACTTTTGCATCACATGTGTACGACCCGCGGCTAGCGCCGTCGGCTCATGATTCTGTAACTTTTTGTCTTATGATCTTGCCGGCACTTGCCAAACTCGCTTCAATGCGCGTGCTTGTCGTTTCGCCGCATTCACCCGCTGCCGAGTCGCCCGATGAGAGCACTATCGTTTGCAATTGCCCTGACTTGCTGGTCTGTCATCTGCCAGGTAGCCGTTGCCCAGCCGATCGCACCGCGGGCACTTTATAACCCGGCTAATGGTGGGATTTGGTTCGATCAGCTCGATGCTATTGTCAGCGACGGACGTGGTAGGCTTCACCTTTTGACGGCCTCGGACGGCAATATTCAGAAAAGGTGCATAGTTGGAGTGAATGGTATCGAGCTTGAAATATCGGCTGCAGGGCCAACAACTCCAATTTCCTACAACGACTCCACAATTGGTTGGCAACTAGAAGGCCCGTTCAATGGGCCAATTGTTGAGCCTGTATTTGCAGGATTTATCATAGTCCCGGGCACGCAGCCCTCTGAAATTTTTTTTCAGGCCTTTGCGGGTCGGATTAATTTCGGGACGACTAATCCGGTGCGTATCCCTGAACCAGGTTCTCTCTTGTTGGTTCTTTGCGGTGGAGCTTGCTGCGTCGCGTTGGGGCGAAGGCTTCGTTTGCGCGGCGCTGAGCCCAGTGGTCATCGCACTAGAGCAATTTCGGAAATATTGTAACCGCCGATGAACGCTGATGAGATGAACGCCGATGAACGGTAATGAAATCGCTACTCAATAACATCGGTGTTTATCTGCGTTGATCGGCGGTGCCATGAAAAACGGATTTGCTTTCGTGGTCGTCGCACTGATGAGCACGCGCTTAACGGCCTGATATAGCCCGAGATATGGCTGCTGACCTACCGTTACAGGCTCAGAGCGCGGATGATCGAGGCGATCGATCTCGCCCGTCAG
>JBCDBK010000043.1:0-38514 GCA_039184115.1 Planctomycetota bacterium
GCTTGCCATCGGTTATCGCTACCACGACTTCTCGACCCATAATTTGCCGCTTATGGTGGGCGTCGGCGTTATCTTCGCCGGTGCGATTGTGATGATAGCGTTCGGGCGAAGGGTCGAACGGAGCAAGTTCCTCCAGCCATCGATCATAATCGCGATGCAGCCCTGACTCGTTGTCGTTGATGAATACACTGGCAGTGATATGCATCGCATTTACGAGGACAAGCCCGTCCTGCACTCCGCTGTCTGCCACCAGTCGCTCGACTTCCTCATGCAATGAGACGATCCCGCGCCGATTCGGGATGTTCATCCAGAGTTCTTGGGTGAGAGTCTTCATCATCAGTCTCGTGATCGAGTGACGACACGTATCGGACGAACGAAATGCGCTAGCGCCCTACTTCGACCTGATTGGGCTCGCTTTGTCGGCGGTAGGAAATTCGCTTGGTATTGGCAACGTCACGGTTCCGGTCGCCGCCCATTCGGTGCCTCGCAGCAGAGTCTCTCGGAAGCCGACACAATGCATTGAGTAATCGACATGTCCAAGTGTGGTATGAAAGACTCGACCTTCGCCATAATTGATCGTCATCAGCATTGGTTCGTCGCGCCCCGATCCACGCTTATCCGGCGACGCAAATGCTGTGGCGAGAATCGTAACGTTCTTTGCTGGGCCTCGTAGCCGCTCGTAGAGTTCGTCTTTGGTGTGAAGCCATGACGAAGGCAGACCTTGCATGATTGGGTGCTCGGGCTCCCGAGTAACCACGTGAAACTTGTGCTGCGGGCCGTGTCCGCCGCCGCTGCCGGCGGATTCGGCATCAAGCACGCGCTCGCCATCTTTGAAGTAGAGGTACGGCCCGGCGGATTTCTTTCTTCCACCCCAGCCGCCAAGTCCGATCATCTCGTTATACTCTGGCCAATCAGAAAACGAGTTGTCGGCGGCGTGTACCGAAACGAATCCGCCGCCACCGTGTACGAACGCCTGGAACTCGATCTGCGTTTCACGCGGCCAAGACGCGCCGTTATAGTTGCTGACGACCGCATCGTACTTGGCGAATTGCGGGCGGAAGCCAGCCATGTCTTCGCCCTTGCCAGGCGTGGTGGCGACCGTCGCCTCGAATCGCGGGCATTCGTTGTAGAACCGCTCCATGATGGGAGTGGTCAACTCCCAATTGTGATTGTTCTGGCCATCCACAATCAGCACCTTCAGTACGTCCGCATTCGACTTCGTTCCGCTGGCTGCAGAAGCGTCGTACGACAGCTGAGAAGTAAACACAAGAGCAAGGACGGCGAGGTCTCGCGAGCAGAGCTTCATCTTGCAGTCCGGTAGCAGAGTTTTTGTTGGAAGCAGAGGCATCAGCCGAATGGAGTGCGAACAGACTTCAAATTGTAACCACAATCGCCAGCGGTTGGAATTGGGCAAAGCCGTCGTCAACCAGCGGTTAACCGATCGCCGAGAGCGAAATACCTTCGCGCGCGTCATAGCAAAGAAACAGCGCGCCTTTCCGCCCATACTTCTGCAAAATATCTAAGAAAAACGGATGCTCATCAGGCCACGGATAGGCGTAGAAAAGATCGAAGTCGCGCGGTTCCATGTCAAGTTCGCTGTATGCTGCACGCGAATCCGTATCGGTCCTGCTCGGAAGTCCCGGGGCATCGGGTTCCCAATCGTAGTCGTCCGGAATGAAGCTTCCAGCGGCAAACTGAGCATTGGCATTATAACTGTCCGAGAGTTCGGTCGCATGCTCGACGAGTGCGGGCTCGACTTCGATACCGTAGGCCTGAAAGCCCAAGCGGCTGGCCATGATAGCGACGACTCCTAGTCCAGATCCCCATTCGAGTATCGTATCGACTTGCCCTTCGAGCCTCGCAAGCGCGCGGTAGATTTCCGCATAGTCAGCGGAGACGTAGCTTGCAAAGCCCTGATGCTTGAGGTTTCGCTGCCAGATGTCTTCCGCGTCGGCCCACAACCATTGCATCTCTTCCAGCAATGGATCGTGTCGGTGAGCGTGCAAGGGACCGGCGGACATCTCAGTAGTTGGAAACGCTGGCTGATAATTCGTCGAGCAGACTAGTTTGCTACGGTGGCAGTAGATTGGTCGGAGTAGCCAGCTTCTGCATCGGCCAGGCACCGCTTCATCTGTCTGACCGCTTGACGAAGACGCTCTTCATTCTCGACAAGCGACATGCGCAAGTAGCCCTCGCCTGCTGGTCCGAAACCGCTGCCGGGACTCACGGCTACGTTGCCTTTTTCGAGCAGCATCATGGCAAAGTCCATCGTGCTCATCCGCGAACGCCAAGGCTCAGGAATCGGCTGCCAGACGAACATTCCAGCCTTCGGAGCGTTCGGCTCCCAGCCCATGCGAGCCAGCCCATCGCATAGTGCGTCACGTCGGCCCTCGTAGATCCTTGACTGCTCTTCGACAGCTGAATCCGTGTGACGTAGCGCCATGATCGCGGCGATTTGGATCGCTTGGAACATGCCGTAGTCGTAGTAGCCCTTAATCGTCGCCAGCGCGCTAATCATCTTCGCGTTGCCAGCGCAGAATCCGACTCGCCAGCCAGCCATGTTGTAGCCTTTGCTCATCGTCGTGAACTCGACACCGACCTCAGACGCGCCTCGCGATGCCAAAAAGCTAGGCGGCGTATAGCCGTCGAACGCGACATCAGCGTAGGCGAAGTCGCTGATTACCATCAGGTTGTATTTCTTCGCAATCTTCACGACTTCGTCGTAAAAGCCCTGCTCGACCACAGCGCTGGAAGGGTTGTGCGGATAGCATACGATCAGCAGTTTGGGTTTGGGGTAGAGTGTCTCACAAGTGTAGGCAACGTCGGACAGAAATTTCCCACTATCGCTCACTGGCAGCGAAATCACATTGCCGGAGGCCAACGCGACCGCGTAAACGTGAACTGGAAAGTAAGGGGCAGGCACAATCGCCGTATCGCCTGGGCCCATCAGCGCCAAGCACATATGCGAGAAACCTTCTTTCGAGCCCAGGCAGGTGATCACTTCGTCATCGGGGTCAACGCGGACTCCGTACTTTTTGAAGTACTTTGCCGCGACTTCTCGGCGCAGATTGGCAATGCCGTTGGACTTGCTATAGCGGTGATTTTTCGGATCGTGCGCCGCCTCTGAGAGCTTTTCGATCACCAGGTCTTGCGGTGGATCGCTCGGATTGCCCATGCCCAGCTCGATCACATCGTCGCCGGCGACGCGCTTATCGTAGATTAGCTTGTTGATCCGACCAAACAGATAGGGTGGTAGCCGCGTCACGCGTTGCGCGACTTCTACCTGAAAGGGCGTGTTGTTGGTCGAGGAATCGGTCGACATTGGGAGTTCTCGCTTCGCGGACGTACTCATCTAGCCACCGACAAATTATACCGGGTGCGGGTTCGATGCCCAATGGACAGATTCAGCGCAAACCGACGCCCGTGCTACGTCTGCCTTATAGATTCAGACGATTCACCGCTGGGCTGCCGCCGTTGGTCGAACCGCCTCGTCTTGGCGAATCTGGCCAGATGGCGCGTGCGATGTGCCGGCGAGATAGTTGTCCACCCGAGACTGCTCGCGAATGGACGCGAATTTCTCGCTCATGGCCAGGCGTAACTTTTTCTCGTAGATGTCGCGCTGCAGAATCTCCTTGACCTGATCAAGATCGACGTTGACCTGCTCCGTGCGGCCTTCCGCCAAGAGGATAATAAACTTGTCGCCAACCTGAATAATCCCCGACAATTGGCCCGTTTGCAGTGCAAACGCTGCCTGCTCCAATTGCGGCTGTCCGCCGTGCCTTTGCAATGGTGGCACTTCGCCGCGCAGGGCTTTGCTAGTTGGTTCGACTGAATACTCTGCGGCCAGGTCGCCGAAGTATTGGACAGACGGATTCCGGCGCGCCTTGTCCCAAACTTCCTGGGCTCGTCGCATGGTCGACAGCACGATCGCCCGGCAACGGACGCGTTCGCCGTAGTTGGCTTCGTATCCTTTTAGTAGGTCCTGTTGGCTGACTTCGACATTACTGGCGGTCAGTTTTTTCAGCGCCGCTGATGGCCAGACAGAATCCTGCACGTACTGTTTCTGGTTCACGCCACTCTGTTCGGTTACGGCCGCCAGCCATTGCTCCAGATCGGCGTTGCCTTCGGCGTCGACAAAGCCGGCCAGTACCGCGGCATGTTGGACCTCGGCTTCGAGGTCGGCTTCCGATACCTGTAGGTTCGCGTTGGCCAGCGCTTGATCGAGCAATAGCTGCGAAATTTGTACCTCCAGCACATCGTCACCGTGGCGTAGCAGGCACTCCTGGCCGAGCTCTTTCATCGTGATGCGATCGCCATTGACCGTTGCGACAACGCCGGGCATCGTCTCGCGCAGCTGTGGGTTGTTATAGACGTTAACGGTTGTGGCCGTACTTTGCAGTTTGGCGAATAGGTCGTTAGCAACGCCGCGCAACTTCTCGTCTTTGATCTTCTCGATGATCTGCTTTTCGATCTCGCCACGGGCGATCTGGCGGGCGGGAATTCGGTTTTCGCACTTCAGAATAACGTGTTGTCCAGCGACAGAGACTATTGGTGAGATCTGTCCCGGTTGCAGCTCAAAGGCAACGCGTTCGATTTTCGGATCACCAACATGGCGGCGAATTGGTTGGATCAGACCACCGACACTTGCGCTGTTTACGTCGATCGAGTGCTCGATCGCTGCGCGGGCGAAACCATCAGGATCTGTGGAAAGCGCCGCATGCAGTTGCCTGGCCAGCGCTTCGTCATTAACGGCGATCAGGCGGGCCCCAACCATCTCACCATACTGGCTCTCATAAGCCTTATCAATTTCGTCACGGGTTGGCTGCACAGTTTCAGCGGCTAGTTTGCGCAACGCCAGCGTCGGCCAGACGATGTCTCGCGCATACTCTTCTGGACTGATGCCACGCTCGGTTTCCAGCATCTCGAACCACTGCTCACGACCCAGCTTGAATCGCTTCGCCATGCGATCGACTTCGGCGGCGATTTCTTGTTGCGTGATCGTAATGCCACGTTTCTTGCAGTGCGACATGATGAGCCGCTTGTTGACGAGACTCTCAAGCACGTCCTCACCGTAGCGTTTGATGCAGGCAGTAATGAGGTCGGCACGGCTGATGTCCTTGCCATTGACCAAGGCCATGACGTCGTGCTGCGGATGCTGTTTGCGAGGAAGTTGATCTTCAGTTGTCTTTTTTGCGACAGGCATTACTCGCTGGGGTGTTTGAGCGACGGCCGCGCGATCTCCTTCCATATCTCGGAACTGCAATACCAGGGCGAGAACTGCCCCGGCGGCAACGATCCAACCAATCTGGTGCTTCCACGCCCAAGCGGCAAACTGAAAACGGGGCGTCTGAGAATTGACATCCTTGTGAATTGCCTCGGTGCGAGACGTCTCTGGGCGAGACATAGCGGTTTCTCCATAAACCGGGTATCAGAATTTTGGGTCGACGCGCGACGGGGTGCGCGAAGAGAACGGGTTTGGGAACGGAGTATACGCCTCGCCGAAGAATTTGGGCAAGAGAATCTATAGGAGTGCTAGCACTTACGGATCGCTCTCTGGACCCGCATCGTCTGGCAGCGGCCAGAACCGTTCAAATAGCCAGAACACCGCCGCCTGAAATGTGATCAAGAAGAGAAACAAGCCTAGCAGCGAGGCGGCGAGCAGGAGAAATACCTTGATCAGAAAAGGATAGAGGCTCAGCGTGACGCATGCCACCGTCATCGCGATGAGCATACTCGCTAGGCTGAATCGGACTCTCTTTTTGCCGGTGCGTTCTCCAGTCGCTGCCTGGCGATTATCTGCCACTGAGAAGATGCACTCCCAAATTCACGAGGCCCTTACTCAGTCCTCCATGACCTCCGCTTCTTTGGCCTTTGCGAGTTCTGTCGCTTGGCCTTCGTACTTCTTGGTAAGGTCTTGGATTTCCTTTTTGATCGAGTCGCGATCGTCTTCGGTCATCTCTTTGTCTTTTTCTGCCTGATCAGCGTGTTTGTTGCCGTCGCGTCGGACGTTACGGATGGCGACCTTCTGTTCCTCGGCGAGTTCTTTGGTCCGCGAGACCATCGAGCGGCGGACTTCGCCCGAAAGCGCCGGAATGTTTAGTCGTACCACTTTGCCGTCATTTTGCGGCGCGAGGCCAAGGTCGCTGGCGATGATGCCTTTTTCAATATCTTTGATCGTCGAGGGGTCGAATGGGCGAATCATCAGCTGTGTCGGCTCGGGGGCACTGACGGAGGCAATTTGTTTGATAGGGGTCGGCGAACCATACACTTCAACCCGCAGCGAATCGACCAGGCCTGGGTTGGCGCGGCCAGTCCGAATTCCGGTCAGGTCTTGCTTGAGTTTGGTAATCGCCTTTTCCATCCGTTCTTCGGCGTCGAGAAGTATTTCGTCGGCAGTCATAATGGGCGAGAGATTAGAGTTTGAATGGCAGTGATCAGGGATTGCAGCGATTAGGGTTTATTACGAGGCACGAGTTGTGACCGATGTGCCCACGGCTTCGCCGCGCACCGCCCGTTCGATGTTGCCATCTTCGCGGTAATTGAACACAAGTATCGGCAGATCGTGCTCCATACAGTGGGCGATGGCTGTTGAATCCATCACTCGCAAGTCTTGTTCTCGTACTTGCTGGAATGAAAGCTCTCGGTACAGCTCGGCATGAGGGTTTTTCTCTGGGTCCTCGCTGTAGACTCCGTCGACGCGGGTTGCCTTCATCAGGATGTCAGCACCAAGTTCGAGGGCCTTCTGCGCGGCCGCGGTATCGGTAGTGACAAACGGTGCGCCCGTGCCGCCTGCCAAGATGACGATACGTCCCTTTTCGAGATGGCGTTTTGCGCGCCGCCGGATGTAAGGCTCTGCGACGCCGTCCATTTTCACGGTGCTAGTCAACCGCGTCTGACAGCCCAACGATTCCAACGCATCCTGCAGCGCGAGGCCATTGATCACGGTGGCGATCATACCCATGTAGTGCGCGGTCGCTTCTTGGATGCTGGAGTTACCAGCCGTGAACTGCGCCCCACGCAGAATATTGCCGCCGCCGATCACAATCGCAATCTGAACTCCCTGCTGCTGGGCGCGATAGGTCTGCTTGGCAATATGCACGACTTCTTGCATGCTGATGCCGCGTTCGCCGGTCGGCGCGAAGCTCTCGCCCGACAGCTTGAGAATGACTCTGCGGTAGGGGCCGTTCGACTCGGAAGTTTCGGTTGCAGACATAAAGCCGGAGCGATCGTTTGGGTGCTTGCGACGGGCGAGGTCGCGATTTGCTGGTGAATGTTGCCCCATCGTGCCACAGTGAGCCCGCTCAAGGAAAGCCCTGAGCGAAAAAAAGCCCCGAGCAGTTTGGCTCGAGGCTCTGTTCTATTCGTCAGTTAGCTCGCCACCGCTTCTGTGGCGTCGGTCTCTTCGCCTGATCCCGCCTCACCGAGCTGCCATCGCATGAAACGCACAAGCTTCATGTCGCCCGACTTGGCCAAAGCTCCAACCGTCTGCTTTTCGTCGCGGACGAATGGCTGCTCTTCGAGTACATGTTCGGCGTAGAAATTGCGCATCCGACCTTCGATCATCTTTTCGATGATGTTGTCAGGCTTGCCCTCTTTCTTCGCAGCCTCGGTCAGCGTCGCTCGTTCGGCTGAGACTAGTGCCGCATCGAGATCTTCTTTGGTGGCTGCCTTCGGATTCATGGCTGCCACATGCATGCTAACGTCTTTGGCCAATTCGTCGCTACCACCTTCGACTTCGAGCAGTACGCCGATTTTCGCCATATGCACGAATGCACCGCAAGCGGCATCGATTCGCTCCAAACGGGCGATACGGAAGACTTCTCGAATTTTATTTTGAATCTCGTCACGCTGGTCTTCCAGAGTCATGCCGTCACGACTTGGCGAGGGCTGCGCCCACAGTGCTTCCGGCGTGGTCGCGCCTGGGCCTGTCGCGAGCTGTTTGGCTAGATCGTTCGCCAGCTGAACAAACTCTTCATTGTTGGCGACCGGCGCCGACTCGCACTGCAATTCGATCATTGCGCCAACGCCATCAGCGACCGACGAGTAGACGCCAATGCGTCCCTCTTCGGTCTCGCGATCCTGACGCTTGCCCATGAACTTCTTGCCTGCCTCTCGCAAGGCCTGCTTGGCGGCTTCGACGTCGCCACTGGCTTCGTTCAGTGCCTTTTTGCACTCCATCATCGGAAGCTGGGTGTCGTCGCGTAACTTTTTGACCATTGCTGCCGTAATTTCAGCCATGGTATGGGAGCTCCTGTTTCGTTGGGTTCTCGTTTAAAATGCCGTTGGCGTGTCGTTCGACCGAGGTGTCTCGCTTGACCGTCGCGTCGATCTACTCCGTATTCGGCCTACTCCGCTTTCGGCGTCGCGCCGTTGGTATCGGCACCTTCCGATTTTTGCTGCTGCTTGGTTGCCGCATTCGCTTTCCCTTCGGCGATTGCGTCAGCGACGATGTTGATAATCAAATCAATCGAACGCATGCTATCGTCGTTGCCAGGGATGGGCAGATCGACCTGATCAGGATCGCAATCCGTGTCGATTAGCGCCACCGTGGCGATACCCAGCTTGCGGGCCTCTTTCACGGCGTTCTTTTCTTTCTTGGGATCGACGACGACCATGCATTCAGGCAATCGGTTCATCGTTCGCATGCCGTTGAGATTGCGAAACATCTTGCGATACTCGCGGCTGAGCGACGATTGCATCTTTTTGGAGTACGTGTTGATTTCGTCTGACTCGCGGATGCGTTCGAGTTCTTCCAGGCGGCTTAAACGGCTGCGAATCGTGCGAAAGTTAGTGAGCGTACCGCCCAACCAACGATCGTTGACGTAGGGCATGCCGCAACGTTCGGCTGCCTTTTGCAGCGCGTCGCCGGCTTGGCGTTTCGTGCCAACGAACAGCACCAGGCTGCCGTGCTCGGAGACGTTCGACAGGTACTTTTTCGCACGCAATAGACCGCGAATCGTCTCGCGGACGTCGATAATGTGGATCTGGTTGCGGCGTGCGTAGATGTACGGCCGCATCTTTGGGTTCCAGCGACTCGAGCGGTGACCAAAGTGGACGCCCGACTCGACGAGCTGCTTCACGAGAGCTGAGGACATGTTTTCTCTTTCGTTGGCACACCGGCATTTGGGCGAGCTGCCGCCCAGTGCAATCCCATTGGGTAATGCATCCAGCGTTGATAAATCGTTGCGGCCAAGTAACTTAACGCCACCCGCCTGGGCCGTTCAGATCGGGTTAGCCCTGTAGTGTATAGGCCACGCAGAATACCGTCAATCGGCGGTGGGATCGGTGCTACGCGTTGATCGCTCTCAAACCAGAAAGCAGCGGATCGTGCAGTCTGCCGTTGGTTGCGAGTACGCCCCGGTTGGTTGCGAGCGTGCGTCCGTGCGAGAAGTCGAGCGGCTGACCGTCGAGGTCGGTGACGCGTCCGCCGGCTTCTTCAACGACGATCGAGCCGGCAGCCTGATCCCAGATTTTCTCGCGATAGTCGGGCATCTTGGGTGAAATTAGACGCAAGTTCACGTCGCCCACACCTGCGGCGAGCACCGCGTACTTTGCTTGGCTGTCCATCGGCACCGGGTCGGCTGTGATGCTCAGATGTTTGACGAGCGCGCCGATGCCGCCCGTGTCGGTATGCGCTTTCTCGACCGAGCACAGCAATCGTGCCTCGATAGGTTCGTTGCGCGCTGAGACTTCCAATCTGCGCCAGTCCTCAGACTCGGTGGCAAGCGAGCTGACAAAGGCACCGTCGCCACGCCGCGCGACGAGCAGCGAGCCATTGCCCCCCTTATCGACTGTGGTGGCATCGGCCAATTCGGGACAGCCAAGCGCGCCAACCTGAACTTGCCCACTGCGAATAAAGGCGAGCGCGACGGCATACTGATCCCCACGCAAGAAGCCTTTCGTGCCATCGACAGGATCGAGCGTCCAAAACTCGTCAGTCCCATCGCCCGTGCCTCGGTCGATCCAATCGCAAATCTGCTCAGGAGTCGCCTCAGGTTCTACTTGCTGTACGAAGTGTGTGATCTGATGGAGCGTCTGAGCGCCTTCGTCGGATCGCAGAGCCTCGGAGCTTTCCTCACCGACAAATCCCATTTCGGGAAAGGCGGTTGCAAGACGCAAGCCGATCAGGGCCTGCGCGGCAAAATCGGCCACGGTGACGGGCGATTTATCCCCTTTCGCAAGCGCGTCGACGACCATTTCACTTTGGACTTTGCGGGCCAGGAGAGATGCCTCGCGCACAGCAGAAATCGCAAAGCGAATCTTTGAACAGTCGATGGGTACCAACTTCTACCTCGCCCTTAGTACCGTCTGACTTTCGTCGCGCTACTGTCTGACTTTCGACGCGATGACGCCGAAAAACTACCCCGCTAGGACTCGAACCTAGAATGAGGGAATCAAAATCCCTAGTGTTACCATTACACTACGGGGTAAAAACCGTTTCGGTAATCTACGTGAATTACCGTGTGGATGGAAGTCCGAAGCTCGTCGTGCCGCTATTCTTCGCCCTTTAACCGGTTCGCCACAGCAAAGGTAACTTGCTCCAGCTCGCGTGCTAGGTCCACGCCGACTTTGCTGACCCCTTCCGGCACATTGAGCGTGACGGGTGCGAAGTTCAGGATTCCCCCGACGCCCGCGGCCACTAGCTGATCAGCCACCGTCTGCGCGTCAGCAGCGGGAACGGCGACCAGTCCCAACTCGACGTCGTGTTCGGCGATGATTGATTTGAGACTGTCTAGCGGGTGTATCGGCACGCCTTCGATATCGGTACCGATCATCGACGGATCGGTATCGAACGCCGCGACCAGGCGGAATCCTTGCCGGTGAAATCCGCGGTAGCCGAGCAACGCCCTGCCGAGATTACCGACACCAACGAGCGCGACACGCCATTCGCGGTCTGTGCCCAGAATCTTCTTGATGGCGCCGACCAACTCAGCACAGCGATAGCCGATGCCGGGGTGTCCGAAATGACCGAAATGTGCCAAGTCTTTCCGCACCTGTGCGTCGGTGAAGCCCAGCCTGCGCCCCAGCTGGCTGCTGCTGGTGGTCTCACTTCCGTCGCTGAGCAGGTGGTGTAGCTCGCGCAGGTACATACTCAGCCGGTTTACCACGGCAGCAGGCACCGAGGAATGATCCGATCGAATCGAGCTGGACTTGGAACTGCTCATGGCGGATTGGGGCAGAAACGAGATTTCTGTCAGTTATCCATAGCGATTAGCGGGGCTGATCCCATTTTAACATCACTTTCTGCGCGACAGCAAGGCGAACGAACCACTGACGTCGTGTTCGATCATCAGTCGCAGCAAGGGTTTGCGTCGTTCGGCTGGCGGCCGACCGAATGCGATGTCGTCCCAATTTTACCCATCTGCTGGGACCCGTGCTGACCAATCTATACCGCCAGCGCTCACGACGCCGCAGATCGCGACGATCACTGCAAAGAGCATATCCAACACAACTTACCCACAACGAATCGAGTCTGATGGTGCGGCGATTTGTAACACGCCAATCGTAGGGATTAGAGGTACGGAGGACTTTAGGTCATGTAGAAAAAAAGCAACATCTGGCTAAGGGGAGATGCTTGCATGGGTCGAAATGTTACATGGATGGGAAAGTTCCCAATTTGACCAAGCTTTCTAAGTTACCCATGTGATCCAAGAAGGAGACGAAACAATGAGAGCAAAAACTGCACTGCAGGCTCTCGCTGCCATCGCCATTGTAATGTTGCCGTCGGCGGCATGGGCGGGGTATTGCGGGGCTGCAAGGTACAACGGCTGTACGCCGTGCTGCCCACAACGGCAGTGCCACACCGTCATGAAAACGGTGAAGTGCACGAAGTGGGAAAAAGTCCAAGAGACGCGTTGTCGTACGGTATATGACCGCGTTTGCGAAGACAAAGTTGTCAACTGCACCAAGTACGTGCGTGAGCAGCGCCAGAAGCAAGTTTGCTACACGGTCTGCAAGCCAGTTTGGGAAACCAAGCAGCGCACTTACACCGTCTGCAAGCCCGTTTGGGAAACCAAAACTCGCAACGTTTGCTACACGGTCTGCAAGCCAGTTTGGGAAACCAAGCAGCGCACCTACACCGTCTGCAAGCCCGTTTGGGAAACCAAAACTCGTAACGTTTGCTACACGGTCTGCAAGCCAGTTTGGGAAACCAAGCAGCGCACCTACACCGTCTGCAAGCCAGTTTGGGAAACTCGTCAGCGTACCTACACCGTCAACAAGCCGGTTTGGGAAACTCGCACGAAAGAAGTTCCTTACACGGTGCAGAAGCCAGTTTGGGAAACCAAGACTCGCACCTACACGGTCAACAAGCCGGTTTGGGAAACTCGCCAGCGTGAAGAAACCTATCAGGTTCGCGTGAAAGTTCCTTACACCAAGACCATCCAAGTTCGTGGTCACAAGTGGGAAACGCAAACCTACACGGTCCCAGGCAAGACCTACACCAAGACGGTTCGCGAGCCTGGCACCTTCAGCTACGACGCGTCGCAGTGCCGCTGCGTCTACTGCCCAGGTCCTTGCCGCACGCTGACGTGCCAAGCTCCTGATCGCACCTGCTGCAAGCGAGTTTGCGTACCAACTTGCACCGAGAAGACCATCAACTGCTGCAAGTATGTCTGCGAGCCGCGCACACGCACGGTTTGCTACAAGGTTTGCAAGATGGTTCCCGAGACCAAGACCTGCTGCTACAAAGTCTGCCGTATGGTGCCTGAGCAACGTACCAAGACTTGCTGCTACAAGGTCTGCAAAATGGTCCCCGAGACCAAGACCTGCTGCTACAAAGTCTGCCGTATGGTGCCTGAGCAACGTACCAAGACTTGCTGCTACAAGGTCTGCAAGATGGTCCCCGAGACCAAGACTTGCTGCTACAAGGTCTGCCGTATGGTGCCTGAGCAGCGAACCAAGACGGTTTGCTACACAGTTTGCAAGCCAGTCTGCACGCAGAAGACGATCAAGGTATACAAGTGCGTTCCACGCAAAGTGCCTTACACCGTCACCAAGTGCGTACCCCGCACTTACTGCAAGCAGGTTCCTGTCTGCGTCTGCTGCCCTTGCTGCAAGTAATTTGGAGCAAGTAAAACAAGCCCAGCGTTTCCTTCGGATGGGATAAGGGCTTGGTCAAAACGATGACCGGCGGCTCGATTTGCAACTCGCAAATCGAGCTGCCGTTTTTTTATGGGCCAAAGTTTAGCACTCGTCACCCGGAGCAGCCATTTCTCGCGTATCGTGATCCAGATCGATTTTGAAAGCTTGCCAGTTATGTAACGCTTTTCAGTTTGATTTACAAAACTCCGCTGCATCGCGCGAATCACTGCCGGAAAAGACTCCGTTTTTGTAGGGTATTTTTCCTTAGCACCATTCGCAAAGCCGTGAGTTTTGAAACAAACCGTCGGCAGGCTGTTTCAATACGACCCCTCCCGCCCTTGCGAAACCGCTGCAGTCAAAGTACTGCCGCAGTGAAACACCGCCTCGGAAACGTTACTAAACTCGATCTTGCCCCACCGCGCATGCACAATTAGCCGAGCGCAACGACTTGCGAGTCGTATTCTAGTTGATGCATCTAGAAATCTCAGCTGAGATTCTTGGCCACCTGCAGCCGAAGAAATGACTGCCTGCGGCGCTGTCGCAAAGCTGGGTAGCACCGACAGCCATGCGCAATGGGCTATGCCACTAGCATGATCTTTTTCGCATGGTTGTCGGTATCGCTTGCGACAAGAGGCTTACTGCATCACTTCTTGGGCGACGCTCATCGACAGTCGTTCGATTGGAATCCTGCCGGCGGCAACGTCAACCGCTCACGACTGTCGTTGCCACCGCGAAACCCGCATAGGAGATATGCGGACGAATATCTGGCCATCACTCTATGTGTGCCAAGGCAACCGCTTGTGCTTACCGTGAGGCATACATGCATGTCGATTCACATGCGAAACCACTCGCAGATTCCTCTGAGAAAATTTCCACTTGGCTTATCTGCGCATCTGCAAAAAACTAGTCCTGCAGTTTCGCAACGACGTTGATCAGATCGCGTGCCGCCGAGACATCACCGATGTCTTTGACAAACTTTCGCGCGGCCAACAGCTCAGTGATGTTGACCGAATCGTTCGTCGCTGACGGTTTGATCGGTTTCACTCGGGATGCTTTGGCTGATGGCTTGGACTGGCCATTGCGTTTTGCATTTGAAAGCGTCGTGCTCACTTGTCCGGCAGTGACCTCGATGCCTTTCGCTGCGAGTGCCTTGCTGACAGCCGTCGGGCCCGCTCCAGGATTGCTTTTGGCATAAACTCGAATGGCTTCGGCCTTATTCACAGACTTCTTTGCGGCAACTTTCCTGGTCGTCTTGACGTTGGTCACTTTCTTCTTTGCTACTTTCTTCTTTGTCGCCGCCTTCTTTTTGGCCATCAGGATACTCCGTGATATTGAACCGGATTGGTAAAACGAATCTGACAGTGTAACCATGAGTTTCTCGATTGGAATGCTCAGAAACGTTTGATGGGCCAATTTGCGGTAGATATAGGCCATTTTGCGGCAGATATCAGTATGCTCCGGCGTCGATGCTTTCGATCAATCACGTGCAGCGATTCGACCCCTACCTTCGAGGTAGTGGATGACGAACACGACGCTCACGAATTCGGCGGTTGACAATCGAACCGATTCGCTTGGTGTGTCACGCTTGCGGGAGATTCGTAATCGAATTGCGACACGTCCACGGCTGCAAAGGACGCTGCCACAAATTGCAGCCGCTTCCGGAAAATTTCATGTTCGTGCGACTGGTCTTGCATTTCAACTACGGCCGCAACCCAGCGTGTCTTGGGATCGTCACGTCGCTTGCTGCACGGTGGTTTTTGCGCGCTCTTTCTTCCCGGCTATAATCGATGTATGGCCCAAGATATTCACAAAGTCGCTCGCCGCCTGCGGTTGGAATCGCTCGAATCGCGCCACCTGCTCTCCGCCAACCCAGGCACCTCGGTGGGCGATTACAACGATGATCTGTTCGTTACCGGGGCCGACTTTTTGCAGTGGCAGCGTGACTTTGGCACGGTCGCAGTCGGGCACGCCACCGATGGCGACGGCAGCGGCGCGGTCGATGCTGGCGACCTCACCGTTTGGCAAACCAATCACGGCCAAATTGACCGCACGCAGCCGGATGTCGTCGGTTCGAGTGCCGAGCGAGTGGCGGGACAAAACAGTTCCACGCTGAGTCTCACGTTTTCGCGGTCGGTGGAGTTTGCCACCGATAGTACCGCCTTCTTGAGCGAGTTAACGATCAGCGCTCAAGCTGCCAATCCGGCGTTTAACGGCGGCACCAACGGTGAGCCCGAATTCGTGACCGTTACGATCAACGGTACAGCAGCCTCAATTTCTGGTGATGGCCTCACGCTGTCTGTCACGACCGATCTGGCGACTCCGGCGGGTACGAATCTGAGCATCGATCCTGGTGCGTTGGCCTTCAATATTCGAGAAGTTGGCATCAGTCTTGAATCGGTCGATGCTATCAGCAACACCATCGCCACCAGTGATGTTTCAGATGCCGAGTTCATTCTCGCATTTCGTGGCGACACAGGATTTCGCGTAACCAATGGGTCGCTAGTTGCAGGCTCTCCGGATGCAACACCTCCTGCTATCCTCGATGATCATATTAGTGTTGCCGAAGGTTCTAGCCGCTTGAATCATATCTTAAACCTTCGCCTTAATGCTGGCCAAATCAACGCCACTGAGCAAACCTATGCCAACAATCTATACAATAGCGCTGAGCTCATCAGTGTGGTTCCTGATAACAACCTCAGAGCTTCCCTTATCTCTACCATTGGCAGCCCCGCTGAACAAGCATTAAACGTTGTTCTCCAAGGCCGTAACACTGGCGTGACTGCTCCAGCTGGCTCGATTTTTGAAGGCGCTTCCTCTGGTAATACACTAATCAAAGAAGTTATCATTGATCCTGCCCTCAACTCAAGCACTAGAACTGCTGAGGCTAGACTAAATCCAGATAACACAGCCACTATTGCTATCCAGCAACTATTTCAAGGAGAGTCCATAGGTGTTTTAGCTGGACTTTTAGTTCACGAAACATTAGTTCACTCTAGCGATAATGCTGTAGGTGTTAATGGTTTTAATGAAGAAATCTTTGCAACAGCAGCAGATGCTAGAACTTATCTAGACTACGTAAGTCTTGACCCTTCAATTGCACAAATTGATAGTTCAGCTACACAAATTGCTAATGCTAATGCAGTAATTTTCTTAAACTCTGGTAGTTCAGGAACAGCAGGTGGCTTTGGTGTTGCACCACTGCGAGGTGATAGTACAGACATACTTGGCTTCCCTTCACCTGCTCCTCAACAAGGCTTTGAAGACCTCAACCGCTTTATTCTAGACGCACTAACGAGCCTAGAAGATGTAACAACACCAATTAGCTCCTTCATTGCAAGTTATATCTCTGATTTCAGTGGTGGTGTGGTGTCAGTACCAGCGACCTTTGATTCCAGCTTCTTCAGCACCCTCGACCAGACCAATACGGGTGTGAGCGCAGAACAAGCAGTGGCCTTTGCCCAAGCCATTGGGTTATCAATCGCGCCGCCACCGGCGCCTTAAAGCGGTAGGCTGCGATAGCGAAACGCAGATAGAACCAGTCTCAAAATTGGGACCAATTTGTGCTGAGCCGACCGGCGCTAGCCGCGGGTGAACGAAGCGATAAAGCTGGCCCTGCAGCACCCGCGGCTAGCGCCGGTCGGCTTACGATTTTAAACTGCTTCTGGCAATTGCAGCCCGTGCGGGTTACTCCTGGCGACTAATCCAGCCTCCATTCTGCCGTGTGAATCAGGTATAATTGATCGTATGTGGTCTACGTAGTTGCAGGCGTAATGAAATGTCCGACGTCGTATCGTTTGATGACTCGATCCTAGACAGGATGGTGCTTGCCGTGGAGCTTGTGCACAAAAGGCGACGGCGGTCGACCACAGCGTTGGAGCAGGCAGGAATACGCTATGCCATCGCTGGTGGTCATGCGGTTGCTGCGTGGGTATCGACCATCGATGAGGGAGCGGTTCGAAACACGCCAGACGTTGACATTTTGATTGAGAGAAGTAGTTTCGATGACGCCAAGGCGGCACTCCAGTTGGCTGGATTCCATTATCGAAGCGTGGACGGTGTGGCGATGTTTCTCGACGAACCCAATTCCAGAGAACGTAGTGCTGTCCATATTGCTTTCGCCAACGAGAATATCCGCGACAACCACCAATTGCCTGCTCCCTCGTTACAGGATTCGATGGATGGTTCCGAGTTGTCAATCTTGACTCCCTCGTCGGCATGAAGCTTGTGGCCCATCGATTGAAGGATCGCGTGCATCTACGCGATATGATCGACGTCGGTCTCATCGACGAAACCTGGCCCGCCAAGTACCCTGGCGAACTCGGGCAGCGACTGCAAGTCTTGCTCGACGATCCTGACGGGTAGGGCCAATGGGTAGGGCGTGATGGATAGCGTCTTATGGTTGAGCTGCGCGAAATCAGTTCGTCGGCGCCGAGGCTTCAGCTCGTGTCATGGTGACGAGCGGCAAGTGAACATGCCGCCATTTGCCATCTTCGGATCTTCGCAGAAATGAAAGTGAGATATCACTGCACGAGGGCTGGTCGGCTGCCGCGACGACGTGCTTGCTGCCGTCGTTCATGTGAACTTCGATGGGGCCCATTGTTAACAGAGCATTGATTTCTTCGCGATCCATGAAATTCTCCGTCGGAGGCTACAAAGGTATTATACTCTCTTGCCTATCCCTAGGGGTAGCGACTACTAAGGGTCTCTTGCTCCACCCTAGAAATAAACTGCGTAGTCCGGTCCGCCATGCCTGCCAATGAACTCTTCCACCCCTGGGACGTTACCACCGCCGAAGCGCGCGAGATTCAGAATCGGCTGCGGTCCAAGGTTGTTCAGCGCGGTCGGCCGCGTGTGAAGCACGTCGCGGGCGTTGACATCAGCATTCGGGGTGATTGGGCGATTGCGGCGGTGCCTGTGCTGCGTTTCGAGGATCTGCAAATCGTCGATCTGGCGATTGTCGAACAGAAAGTTCCTTTTCCGTACGTGCCTGGTTATCTGTCGTTTCGCGAGTGTCCCTCGATTTTGGCGGCGATCGAGAAGCTCGACGCAAAAGCCGATTTGATTCTGGTCGACGGGCAGGGGATTGCCCATCCGCGGCGGTTCGGATTAGCTTCGCACTTGGGTGTGTTGCTCGACACACCGTCGATCGGGTGTGCCAAGACGCGGTTTATCGGCGTGCATGACAAACCAGCGGAAGAGGCCGGTTGCTACACCGATCTGTGGGACGTTGATCTAGACGGCAATGACGAACTCATCGGTGCCGTGCTGCGCACGCGCGACAACGTCAAACCGATGTACATCTCGGTCGGACACAAACTCGACCTGCCGACGGCGCTCGACTTGGTGCTCGCATGCGGCAACGGCTATCGCCTGCCCGAGCCCACGCGTCTCGCCCATCAAGCGGCTGGTGGATCGCTGAAGTGGCCGTAAGCCGAGCTTAAAGTGGAAGCTGAGAATAATTCACCACGGAGTCACGGAGGGCGCGGAGAAAACAATGATGAACTGATGGCCGGTGTGTCGTTTTCGGTTAGTCCGATTCGACCGCCTCCACACCTGCCCTCAGTGCTCTCCGGGACTCCGTGGTGAGGCTTTTTCGGTGCGTCTGATTGCAGGCAGCCTGCTGCGAGCGAATCATTGTGCCGCAGCGCGCGAGCGGAAGTACAAGATCGCTACAAAATCGTAGACAGCGTGCGCGACGATTGGTGCAATGAGATCGTCATATTCTAATGCCAGCCAACCGAAGTACGCGCCGATGGCGGTAGCGACAACAAAGTACGTTGTCGACAGCGAGTGCGCAAGACCGAACAGCAGGCTGACGACCGACAGCGCAGTCCAGGGGTTGGTCCAGCTAGCGATCCAAAGCTGCAGCGCGCCGCGGAAGAGAATCTCCTCGCCAACGCCCGCGGCGACGCTCATGACGGCCACATCAAGCCAGTTCGCATCGCCGAATAGCTGTTGGACGATTTCCTCGACCTGCCGCCGCAGCGCGACGATGGGTGCCCAGTTGGTCACCGAGATCAGGCCCAGCATGGCGAACATCGGCAATGTCGCGAGCAAGCCAAGTTCGATAGCAGCGAGAGACGGCTGCAGCTGCCCTGTCAGAGAAATGCCTGCGAGCCAGGCGATCGCGAATCCCAGAAACCCAAGCCCACATTCAAACAGAAGGCCCAGAGAAAAGACGCGGTTTTTCTGCCTCATTCAAGGTTCTTCCGGGCGTCTTGAGGACAAATAGTGCGGTCAGCAGCACCTTGACGGTTGGGCCTGAGACAACTACCTTGATTGGTTCGATTTGCCTCGCCGATCCTCGCACTGACAGTAGCACTCTTCAAATTCCTGGCCAGTGCGGTCTCAACTTCATCTATCCGCTGCCGAAGAAGCTCTACCATAACACAAAACTACAGGAACGATTCTACGATGGCTAAGAAAGCTGCACGTGCCCCCAAGATGATTTACTACTTCGGCAAAACCAAGACCGAAGGCAAGGATACTCAAAAGCAGCTGTTGGGCGGCAAGGGCATGAACCTAGCCGGCATGACCCGCATCGGACTGCCAGTGCCCCCCGGGTTCACGATTACCACGGAAGTTTGCGACCTGTACTACAAGAATAAGAAGAAGTTGCCGGCTGGCCTGATGGATGGCGTTCACAAGAACGTCAAGATGCTGGAGAAGGAACTCGGCAAGAAGTTTGGCGACACCAAGATGCCGCTGCTCGTCTCGGTTCGTTCCGGTGCGGCGATTTCGATGCCGGGCATGATGAACACGATTCTTAACCTGGGCCTCAACGACGAGTCGGTCACTGGCTTGGCCAATGCGACCGGTAACGAGCGATTTGCTTACGACTCGTATCGCCGGTTGATCAACATGTTTGGCGATGTCGTGTGCGGCGTCGATCACGAGTACTTCGAGCATGCCTTCGACAAGATCAAGGAGAAGTACGGCGCCGAGACCGACAACGACGTGCCGCTCGAGGGCATGATCGCGTTGTGTGACGCGTACAAGAAAGTGTTCAAAAAGCACTATGGCAAGCCGTTCCCGCAAGATCCGCTCAAGCAACTGGAACTGGCCGTCGAAGCGGTGTTTGCCAGTTGGATGCAGTCGCGAGCGGTTCGCTACCGTCAGGTGGAAAACATCACCGGCCTGCTCGGCACCGCCGTCAACGTGCAGTCGATGGTGTTCGGCAACATGGGCGACGACTCGGGCACTGGCGTGGCTTTCACGCGTGATCCGTCGACTGGCACCAACAAATTCTACGGCGAGTTCCTTATCAACGCCCAGGGTGAAGACGTGGTCGCGGGCATCCGCACGCCGCAGCCTGTCGCGCAGATGTCGAAGTGGAATAAGAAGGTCTACGATCAACTGATTAAGATCAAAGACAAGCTTGAAAAGCACTACCGCGATGTGCAAGATATCGAGTTCACGATCGAAAAAGGTCAGCTCTACATGCTGCAAACTCGCAACGGCAAGCGAACCGGAGCTGCCGCGGTGAAGATTGCCTGCGACATGGTCAAAGAAAAGCTGATCACCGAGAAGGAAGGCGTCATGCGAATTCCTGCCGGTGATCTTACGCAGCTATTGCTGCCCAGCTTTAGCCCAGCGGCAAAGAGCAAGGCGAAGAAAACTGGCAGCCTACTAACTGTTGGGCTGCCCGCTTCTCCCGGTGCTGCTTTCGGCAAGTTGGCATTCACGGCCGCTGAAGCCGTAGATCGTACGCTCGAGGGCGAGAAGGTGTTGCTCGTCCGCAAGGAAACCAACCCCGAAGACATCGACGGCATGCACTCCGCGGCTGGCATTCTGACCAGCACCGGTGGCATGACCAGTCACGCGGCGGTGGTCGCCCGTGGTTGGGGTCGTTGCTGTGTGGCCGGTGCCGGCGAGATTCAGATCAACGAGAAGGCTCGCAAGATCACCGTCAACGGCAAGACGTTCACGCACAAAGACGTGGTGTCGATCGACGGCTCCACCGGCGAAGTCATGGCTGGCGAAATCGAAACGCAGACGCCAAAACTCGGCGGTGACTTTGGCACCGTGATGAAATGGGCCGACAAGCACGGCAAGATGAAAGTCCGCACCAACGCCGATACGCCGGCCGATGCGAAGCGCGCTCGTGACT
Source organism: Planctomycetota bacterium (assembly GCA_039184115.1). GTDB lineage: Bacteria > Planctomycetota > Planctomycetia > Pirellulales > Lacipirellulaceae > Bythopirellula. The sequence goes on from JBCDBK010000043.1 coordinate 21,194, forward strand.
TTGGTGCTCAAGGTATTGGCCTCTGCCGCACCGAGCACATGTTCTTCGAAGGCGAACGCATCATGGCTATGCGTGAGATGATTCTTGCCGAGACAGAAGACGATCGCAAAGCGGCACTCAAGAAGTTGTTGCCAACCCAACGCAAAGATTTCGTCGGCATCTTCACCGCCATGAAGGGTCTGCCAGTAACGATTCGTCTACTAGACCCACCGTTGCACGAGTTCTTGCCGCACGACGACAAGAGCCAGGCCGAGATGGCCAGCCGCTTGGGCGTCAAACGCTCGGTCGTCAAGAATCGCGTGCTCGCATTGCATGAAGCCAATCCGATGCTAGGTCACCGCGGTTGTCGTCTAGCCGTGACCTATCCCGAGATCCTCGACATGCAAGCGACCGCCATTACCGAAGCGGTCATTGCCTGCAAGCAGAAGAAGATCGACGCGCAGGCGGAGATCATGATCCCGCTAGTGGGCACAGCCAACGAGCTCAAGCTGCTCGGCGATCGCGTACGTGGCGTGATCGAGGACGTCAAGACTGCCAAGAAGTACAAAGGCAAGCTCAATATCTTGGTCGGAACGATGATCGAGATTCCACGCGCGGCACTCACTGCCGATCAGGTGGGCGAGCATGCCGACTTCTTCAGTTTCGGCACGAACGACCTCACGCAGATGACGTTCGGCTACAGCCGCGACGACATCAACACATTCTTGCCTGACTACTTGAACGAAGAGATCCTACCTCGCGATCCGTTCCAAACACTCGACTCGACCGGCGTTGGTCAGCTGGTCGAAATGGGCGTCAGCAAGGGACGCTCAGCCAAGAGCAAGCTCAAGTGCGGCATCTGTGGCGAACACGGCGGCGACCCCGAGTCGATCCAGTTCTGCCACACGGTCGGATTGGACTATGTCTCGTGCAGTCCTTTCCGCGTGCCGATCGCCCGCTTGGCGGCAGCTCAAGCCGCCCTTAGTGCGTGAGCATTTCGGGCTAACCGCGAAACCACGAAGGCCACAGGCACACTGCCCGTGGCCTTTTTTGTTGTCTCAGACGTGACTCGGATCGGAGGTGGGCACACTGAGAAGGTATCGTCGCGACGTCGATGGGAGTAGTTTGGCCGTTTGGCTGGTGATTCAGTTCTGAGTGCAGAATAACACGTTGTTACTCACGGCGACGGCGTCGCTCAGCAGCCAGCAGCATGGTGATCAGGGCCGTCAGCGATGCTGCTGACGATGGCTCGGGAACCGCTGCGATGGCTTGGCCAACCGGGCTCTGTAGCTGATTCTGCCAGATCAGCAGGTCGCCTTGATCGACGATGCCGTCGCCGTTGGCGTCGCCCGTGTCGAGCGTGCCCTCAGTGCCAAAGCCGCGTTGCCAGACCAATAGATCGTGTCCGTCAACGTCGCCGTCCTGATTGAAGTCGGCATCCTCGGTCGCCGGAGTGTTCGCAGCGATGGTGTCTACGATCCAATCGATAAACCGGGACACGCGCGTGTACGAGCCGCGATCGCCGTAGTCGCTGTTGATGAATCCGTCGATGGTCGATCCGAAAGAAGTTACGCCAGCCAGCTGTTGAGTACCATCGGACTCGACGAACAGGCCACCGCCACTGTCACCAGGAGCGGTGAGATACTCCAGCGGCAGCGGGCTTGAAGAACCGAGTGTCGATTCAGCGGCCACGCCAGGTCGGTCAAAGTCGACGGCGAGTATCCGATCGTGCCCGAAGGCAAACGCAGGATTGCTGCCCGACGTCTGTGTGCCGCCAACCACATCGATCACGTTTTGCCCAGCGCGTCGGGTGCCAGAGCTTCCCGCCTGCGAACCGGTCAGTCCTGTGCCGGTCTGGCCGAAGCCCACGGCGGTGGCAGTCCTGCCGAGTTCGTCGCTGCCAGAAAAAAGCTCTGCCGGAACCACGTCGTTGAAAGGATCACGAAGTTGAACCAATCCAATGTCCCAGCCGGAAAAGAGATTCAACTCACCGCCAGACGCAAACCAATTCGGGTGAGCGATCCATTGCTCAGCGGCGACGGTTGTGGCCCCCAATTGGAACCGCAGATTGCTGATGCCCGAACCGATGCCGTCAAAGCCATCAATGTTATGAGCGGCGGTTAGTACCCAACGGTCCTCGATTAGGGTTCCCGAACCCAGCGCAGATCCGCCGCCTTCGAGCCACCGTAGTGAACCGACTGCATCGAAGACTGGATCGGAATCGGCCAGCGCAAGAAACTCGGCATCACTTACATCGTCGCGACGTGTCCCCGCAACAGCCGAGTGCCGACTGACAACAACGATTAGAAAAACAACGGCGAGAAGTGAAATAAGACGCATCCGAATTGCCTTTCCTGTCCAAGGCTCCTGACAAGCTGCGATCGCAGGCCACGGCGAAGTAGCCATCCAACTGCTGAACTGTTACGAGACTTCAGTATCAATGGTCGGGTGCCGATTGTGTTGTGAGCTAGCTCACAAAGGCTCAACGCTCGTGCTGTTGCCACCGCGTAGCCCAGGAACAAGAGTGAACAAAAACGAGCGGTCGGACCTCGTGCGTGCGCAGCCGCTATGACGAAAATCCAGCACACTCTCCGCAATCGATGCGGTTGACGACCACCAGCATGGTACCACGAATCTGACGCGAAGCAGAAGTTGCGCTGCTGGCGCAGCTGTCTTATCTTGTCGGCTGCACGAACACCGGGGCTACCGTACCGAGTCAGCCACGACCAAAGAACTTGCAGCGCCGGTAATCCGCAAGGAACGCTGGTCTTGCACGTACGCAACAACGCTTGACGCCTCGGCGCTGAGACCCTCAGGCAAGTCAAGATCAAGCACGCCTGTTGGCTTCTGCAGGTCGATGGTCCGAAACACACGCACGACGTGGACATGGGCCAGCGATCGGCCAGAGTTCTCGCCGCGCGGCACTTCGTTCGAGGCACTGTTTTGGACCAGCGCGATATTGAGTTTTTCTGCAGGCGCGCTATCGTGTACCGCGTAACTGACAGAAACCGTACGCCGATCGGCAGAGACCGAGGTTTCGAGCGTGACCGTGCTGGTCGCCGGCGCGGCGAGAGCCGATTGAATTGCCTGTTGGGCGTCGCGTCCGCGCGAGCCGACGAATTCGATCTCGCCGCCTACAATCATCTGCGGCGTGTAGACGCGGTTTGATTGAAATGCGGCAGCGTATTGTCGTTGCCGCTTCGTAAATTGCTCGGAGCTGTAAGGATCACGCCAGCCCAGAGAATTCCAGTAATCGACGTGAAACGAGAGGCAATAGACGGGTAGCTGGTGTTTTTCTCCGATCTCCGCCAGTCCGATCAACAGCTTGTCAGCGGGCGGGCAGCTACTGCAACCCTGCGACGTGAACAACTCGACCACGACCGGGCTTGGCTGCGGTTGGCAGTCTTCTGCCTTGAGGCGATTGCCCGATGCGGACACGAGAAACAGCATTGCGAAGGTCGCCAGTAGAGTCCGTTGTTGCATGGAGAAACCCAAAGTTGGTCAAGTGGAGTGAATAACATGCCGCGCCGTGCGACTGAGCAATTATTCGACTTTAGCCCGCCGCTCGGCTGTATGATAGCTCACACGAAACTCGGTGATCGCCTGGCGTGTCGGCGAAAATCGCCTCGGTCGCGTCTCGGCTGGCAACCATGGTATGATGCGTGCGATCAGGTAGGTCGAAATCGACTGGCAAGGTACGCCACTCGACGCATGATTCCGGCCATCGACGCTTATCTTCGGACGCCACAACTCTCTTTTCGATGATCTCAAGGACTCCAACTATGCGAACGCTGATTGTTCTGTTGATCGCTTGCACTTGTTCGATCGCCGTCGCGGAGACGGTGGTCGAGAAGCATGGCCAGCTCCAAGTGGCAGGCACGCATCTGGTTGACGCAGACGGCCAGGTGGTCCAGCTCAAAGGTGTTGCGACGCACGGATTGCAGTGGTTTGGCGACTTCTACAAGAACGGCGCCGTCGTCAAAGCCGCGGCGGCAGACTGGAACGCCCAAGTTGTCCGCTTGACGGTATATGTCTACGAGGACGGCTACCTGGACAACGCCAATTTGAAGCCAGAAGATTTCGACCGGATGATTTTTTCGATCGCCGATAGCTGCATCGCCAACGGCGTGTATTGCATCATCGACTGGCACGTGCATCATCCGGGCTTTCCGTCTTACTATCTCAAGGACGCCAAAGTTTTTTTTGACAAGATGGCAAGACGCTATGCTGGCGTTCCGAACATCTTGTACGAGATCGCGAACGAACCGAATAAGTCGGGCTACCAAGAGGTCGTGGGCCATGAGGTGACTTGGCAAGAGATCAAGACGTACGCCGAGGAGGTGATTCCCGTGATCAGAGAGCATTCGCCTGATGCGGTCATCCTGGTGGGTACGCCAGCCTGGTCATCGCTCGGACAGTCGGCAGGGATGCGCTGGCAGGAGATTGCTGGCTCGCCGCTTGAGCACGAAAATATCCTCTACGTTGTCCACTTCTACGCGGCCGTTCACGATTTTCACGCATCGGTCGACGCGGCGGCTGAGAAGTTGCCGTTGTTCGCGACTGAATGGGCTTGCGCGAGCTGGAAGACCGACAGTCAAAACGATCTCGAGCGCGCCGCGACATGGCTCGACGTGCTCAACAAGCATCAGATCGGCTGGACCTACTGGAATTTCGCTGCTGGCGACAGCGTCTTCGCGACCTTTCGCGCAGATACCGAAACAACGCAGAGCGCGCTTAACCCGCTCGGACCCAATGTCACTGAGACCGGCAAGCTGGTCTACCGCTTCTTAAACCACTGAATCGAAGCATTGCTGTTGCCGGCGCGATGGAAGCTAAGCTGCCTTGCGTTGCGTGCTGTCAGCGGTGCTCTCGGTATCGACGTCGTCCACGGCCGGATGTACCCGCAGTGCCACCCGTGGCGGACTGCGTCGTTCCTGAACAAATCCACGTTGGCCACCGCTGAAGAATTCGGCGAATTCGGCAGCGACACCGATCGGAAACCTTCGTTGCAGTTCAGTCTGCGTTTCGCGGAACGAGAGCCCCTCGCGATAAATCAATCGGTACGCACTTTTTAGCGTGAGAATCTCGTCGCGACTGAAGTCCGCGCGACGGAGCCCGACTTTGTTGAGACCAACGATAAGAGCGGTAGCCCCATCGGTCAAAACGAAGGGAGGCACGTCTTGCACGACCTTCGTGCATCCGCCAACCATCGCAAGTCGACCGATGCGACAGAACTGATGGACGGCTGAGTTACCGCCCAGACACGCGCGATCGCCAACCTCGACGTGTCCGCCCAACATTGAGCCATTGGTGAGGATGACGTTGTTGCCGACAATGCAGTCATGCGCTACGTGCGATCCGACCATCAACAGACAATTGTCCGCGACGATGGTATTGCTGCCGGCGTGCATCGCCCGATGGACGGTTGTGTGTTCGCGAAAGGTATTACCATGGCCAATGACAACACCGCCCATTGCCTTCGGCGGGTTGGTGTGCTGAGGTAGGCCTCCAAGGACGGCGCCTTCGCAGACGGTGGTATTGGTGCCGAGCTTGGTGCCGGAGCGGACGGTAACGTTGGAGATGAGCTGGCTTCCCGCGCCAATCTCGACGTCCGACTCGACGATGCAGTAGGGTCCGATGACGACTTCTTCGGCAATCTCAGCGGCAGCGCTAACGATAGCAGACGGGTGAATGTTCACAGATGGGTCCTCTCATTGCCGGTGGTCGGCGAGTGCGGTGCGCGGTCGTCTCGCGGCGAGAACAGACACTGACGCGATTTTCGCGTTCGCCAATTGCGGGTGACGAGCGCTAGCGGTAGTATCGGTTGATGCGATTCTGTCGGCTTAGCGGATTACAGACGAATCGCGCCCTTCCACCATAGATTGCCAAGCTTCACACAAACTGACTTATTGCTAGCAGTTCCATTGCGAATGGCTGTCAACTTACAGAGATTGCTTTACCAGTGATTCCCACAGCCGTTTCAACGATCCGGGACACTGGTAGATTGAAGCTGGCACATTGAAATTGCCGCTGCATCGGCGGACAGGAGAGTATCAACGATGAGTGACGTAGTTGCGCTTTATGACGAGGCAGACAAGCTGAAGATCGCAGGCGACCTCGACGGTGCGGTTGCGAAGCTGCAAGAGATTTTGGCCATCGACGAAAACTATGCACTGGCGCATTCGGCGCTGGCAGTCATTTTGCAAAAAATGACCCAGCACGAGCAGGCGATCAAGCACGCGCAGCGTGTTTGCGAGATTGAGCCCGATGACCCATTCAGCTTCACCGCGATGAGTGTCACCTTCCAGCGTGCCTACGCCGGCACCAACAACATGGCCTACATCCAGATGGCCGAAGACGCCATGGAACGCAGCCGACAGTTGAGCCAAGGAATGTAGCAATGAGCCAGGGAATGTAGCAAAGCAAAAGAGCCACGAGTTGCGAGTCATTTGTTCTCACGGCTAGCAACTCGCGACCCGATTCTTACTGCTACTGCTTTTTGCCTAGCCTTGTGCCTTTTGCTGCGGCACGACGCGTTTTTGCACATCGGTCTCTAACACACCGAATGCTTGTTCGTGTCGCTGGACTGATAGATGCAAGGCGTGCAGCATACGCTTGGCGGTGTAGTAGTTCGTAACGATGCGCTGGGTGATTTGCACAGGCTCGGTTGGGACGCCGAATGGCTGCGAGTTGAGGCCGAAATCGACAATCAGCTCTTCTGGCGTTCCCGTCACGCGGCAGAAATTTGCGTAGGAGCAAGTTGCACTGCTCTCATCGACCTGCACACGCTGCCCTTGCTGCTGCTCGCTCGCGGGTGCCTCTGGTGCTTCCGGTGTTTCTTTGGTTTCGTCAGCCATGGCTGTCTCCGAATGTTAACGATAGGTGAAGGCGTTGAATGCAGATAGCAACGAGTAAATTGAACGACCGAGCCCAGCATTGTAGTTGATGCCTGCGGGCTGTGCTATCCCCTGGTAGCACATGGAAACGGCGAGGAATGGGTGCAAATGCTTCATGAAAATCAGTAGCGTCGATCAGTAGCGTCGTCGATCAGTAGCGTCATTGTCGACGTTCGAGACTAAGGATCACGCTTTCGGCGTCGTTGCCGCGTGTTTCGTAGCTGGCCACCTTGCGCAGGTCGATCTCGTTCATCAAGCCGCGATGGCGTGCTTCGCCACGCTCTTCGACCCAGCGCTGTCCCTTCACCAGCAGGAGACGATCAAAGGAATCCCAATGCGAAGAAAGCCAGTACAGCATTTTCGACATGGCGGCTACCCCGCGGGCAACTAGCGTGTCGAACGATTGCTGCTGTAGAACCTCCTCCGCCCGGCAGGCATGAACTGTGACCGGTAGTTGCAACTCTTCGACGATAGCGTTTACGACCTTGGCTTTCTTTTGCGTCGAATCGCAGACGCTGACATTCAAATCTGGTCGGCAGATGCACAGAATCAGTCCCGGCACGCCGCCGCCCGTGCCGACATCCAGCACACGCTGGTCCTGGGCGATTTGGGCAGCCAGCTGTAAGCTGTCCACGACATCGCGACCAACGAACTTTTCGAGCGTCGTATGACGCGTTAGATTGAGTTGTTCGTTCCATCGCCACAGTGCTCTTCGATAGCGATCGAGCATTTCGATCTGGTCGACTGACAGCTTTATGCCAAAATCGCCAAGTGTGGTGGCCAGCGTGGGGCCCGAGTCAATCGTCAAGTGAGTTGCTTTCGTTGCGATGTCGTCAAATTCTATACCAAAGTAAGTATCTTGGATGTAGCCACGACGGGCAACCGCTGTCGCCATTCTATTGCTCTATTGCTCGCAGTCGAATATGTTCGGACTACTGAATCTCAACAAGCCGGCTGGCTGGACTTCGCGCGATGTCGTGAATCGAGTCCAACGATTCGTTCGGCCTGCCAAAGTCGGACATGCCGGCACGCTCGACCCGCTGGCGACGGGAGTGCTGGTCGTGTGCATTGGCCCGGCGACGCGGCTAATTTCGCACGTTCAGCAGCAGTCGAAATGCTACGACGCGACCTTCTTGCTCGGCTGCACCAGCCCAAGCGATGACACCGAATCGGACGTGGTGCCGATCGACGGCGCGCATCAGCCAACGATCTGCGAGATCGAGTCGGCACTTCCCAGATTCGTCGGCCGGATCGATCAGCTGCCCCCGCAATATTCTGCATTGAAGGTGGACGGCGAGCGCGCGTACAAGCTGGCCAGAAGGGGCGAAGAGGTCGCATTGGAGCCGCGCACCGTCGAGGTTTACGAGTTGGTCGTGCACAGCTACGACTACCCGGATTTGAGAATTCGCATGCGCTGCGGCAGCGGTACCTATGTGCGCAGCGTTGGGCGGGACCTCGCGCGCAGTCTGGGTACAGGTGCAGTGATGTCGGCGCTGACGAGAACGGCGATCGGCGACTTTCGCCTTTGCGATGCCCACGAAGTCGAGTCGCTCGACGTAGCGTCAGTCGAGCGAAACATGCAGCCGCCCCTGCGAGCAGTGCCTCACCTCCGGCAGATGCAGCTCGGCGAGAATCAGCTCGTTGAGATACGAAACGGCCGCCAGATTTGCGCAACCCAGCTGACTGGCCGAGAGATTGATGAGGGTGAGCAGATCGCAGCCGTTGACGAGCGTGGCAATCTCGTGGCGTTGCTGACGGAAAAACAAACGGGGCGGCTCGGTCCGTCGCACAATTTTCCCCAACCGGACTGATCGTTACAGACGAATCGTCGGTTGCCCGTTTGTATCGTTTCTACAGGCAGCGCTAGGTTCTTACTGTCGCCAGACCTCGGCAATCCGTGGCGCGCGAATATCGTAGTTTGATATTCTGAACCGCAACGTGTCGAAACTAGTCCTTAGGGTCTGTTTGCGCACTGGTTGCGCGACGACACGCTGAGACGCACCCAGGACGGGCATCTAGGGAAAATGAATTCGGGCACGGATGGGCCCAACGATCGGTCGGCAAGCTGTCAAGAAGATGGCTGCCGACACGGGTTTAGGGATCGTACGGACATCCATGTTCGAAAAACGCAATCTGAAGTTTGATCTGCTCACACTCATCTTGCTGGCCGCCACTGTGCTGTTAGGCCTGGCCGTCGTGAGCTACGACGCTAGCGACCCGCCGAGTAGCATGGTCTATCCGGCGCCGACAGAGTATCGGAACGCATGCGGACCGATCGGTGCCTATGTTTCGCACTTTCTGCTCGAGAGTGTCGGGATTGGCGCCTATTATCTCGTGGCTTCTTTGGCGACGATGGCGTTGGTTTTGGTTTGGCGCGGCGGCATCGATCAGCCGGTCCTGCGAGCGGTCGGTTGGGCCGCCTCCTTACTGTCGATCTCGACGTTTGCGACGATGGCTCTGCCGAACGTCACGCCGGGGCCAGTGATAGGCGCAGGCGGATACTTGGGGGCGATGGGTCATGCGGTGCTCGAGTCGAATTTCGCGACAGCAGGCGCTTATATTCTGACGTTTACGGTGTTTCTTGCCGGCATGTTGCTATGCACCGACTATCTGTTGCTGAAGTTCGCGGCGTTTACGGCATTGGTATCAGGGCGTGGTGTCATGTCGCTTGGCCACCTCGGTCCCTCGCCATCGTTGCGACGAAAATCGCGGCCAGCGACCGACCTAGAAGACGAATTCGAAGACGAAACGGAAGACGACGAAGCGTGGGAAGAAGACGAATACGAAGATGACGAGTACGAAGAAGAGGAAGACGAGGAGCCGACCGAACTAAAGATCAAGACCCCGACTAACAAGCAAGTCGAATCGGACGCATCCGAGGGTGGCGGTCTGAAATCCAAACTCGCATCGGCCCTAAGGATTGCCAAGCCCGGTAAGCGTACGGAGCGCGATGAGATTCGCGAGCAACTCGAAGCCGCCGAGCAGCAAACGCCGGACGCGAACTTCGACTACGAACTGCCGCCGCTCGACTTACTGCTCGAGTCGGAAGAAGTGTCTTACGAAGATCACGAACGCGAAGTGCGTCGCAACGCAAAGCTGTTGGAAAAAACGTTCAAAAACTTCGGCTTCAACGTCAAAGTTGTCGAGATCGAAACCGGGCCGGTCATCGCTCAGTACGAGATCGAACTAGAAGCCGGTCTCCGGCTAGCGAAAATCACCAACCTGGCCGACGATCTGGCGATCGCCTTGCGCGTACCAAGTGTGCGCATCGTTGCGCCGATTCCAGGCAAGAACACGGTCGGCATCGAAGTGCCCAACAAGAACCGTCAGCTTGTGCGGCTGCGTGACGTGATCGAAGAAACGAATGGTCGCGCGAAACGGATGAAGATTCCAGTCTACTTGGGCAAAGACGTCTCGGGCAATCCGTTGGTTGTTGACCTCACGTCGATGCCTCACTTGCTAATTGCAGGTCGCACAGGCACGGGTAAATCCGTTTGCTTGAACACGATCATCGCCTCGATGCTGATGAGCCGCGGACCCGACGAAGTACGCATGCTGATGATCGACCCCAAGATGGTCGAACTCAGTGGCTATCGCAAGCTCCCGCACCTAATGCACCCGGTCGTAACGGACATGAAAAAGGCCGAGGCGATTCTCGGCTGGGCCGTCGACAAGATGGAAGAGCGTTATCAATTGCTGGCCCGCGCCGGCGTGCGTCACATGTCGGTCTACAATCAGCTTAGCGAAGAAGAATTGCGAGAACGGATTCAGCCGAAGAGCGAAGCCGAGTGGGAAACGATCCCCAAGCAGCTGCCGTTTGTGGTGATCGTTGCCGACGAAATGGCCGACTTGATGATGACGGCTGGCAAAGATGTCGAGCAGCACATTATTCGTCTCGCTCAGAAGAGTCGCGCTGTCGGCATTCATTTGATTCTCGCCACCCAAAAGCCAACCGTCGATGTGATTACCGGCTTGATCAAATCGAACTTGCCAGCGCGTATTGCGTTCCAGGTTGCCAGCCGCACCGACAGTCGCGTGGTGCTCGACGAAAACGGGGCGGATAAATTGCTGGGCAACGGCGACATGCTGTTTCTCTCGCCGGGCACCAGCCAGCTGCTGCGTGGGCAAGGTACGTTCTTGTCCGACGACGAGATCACCCGCGTCGTCGACTTCGTCGGCACCGACTCGCCGCAGTTTGCGAAAGAACTCATCGAGCTCAAGACCAAAGACGAAGAAGAGACCGCCGCACCAGGCCCACTCAAAAACCGCGACGAGCTGTACGAAGCCGCCGTTGACGTGGTGGTGCGCGAGCGCCGTGGTAGCGTGTCGTTGCTGCAGCGCTGCCTGGGCATCGGCTATGGTCGTGCTGCTCGGCTAATCGACTTTATGGCGGAGGACGGCATCGTTGGCGAGTACAACGGGTCGCAAGCACGCGAAGTCATCGTCACGGTCGAGGAATGGGAGGCCATGAACGGCGAGGAAGCGCACGAACCTGAGCCCGATTCGCCCGGCCCTGTCACTGCGGCTACGGTCGCCCCGAAACCCGTGCGCGCTAACAAGATCATCCCCGGCGCCGATGAGCCCAGCGAGCTCGAAGACGAGGAAGAGGTCGACGAAATCGCCCCGTGGGAAGATGAAGCAGACAGCGAGGCTGACGAGGTTGAAGACGAAGACGAGTACGACCACTCTGAAGACGAAACCGAATATGAAGCTGCTACGGCAGACGAATGGGAAGAGGATGAAGACGAGTGGGAGGAAGATGAGCTAGAAGACGATGCAGCCGATGAAGAGTGGGATGACGAGTCTGAGAGTGCAGAGGACGAGACCGCAGAGGACGACTCCGACTGGGAAGAAGAAGACGAAGAGGAGTGGGAGGAAGATGCCGACGAAGAAGACGCCGAACTAGAAGACGAGGAAGAGTGGGACGAGGACGATGATGATGAAGCCGTCGACGAGGACGAGTGGGAAGAAGACGATGAAAGCGAAGAGGAACTCGCCGAGTCCGAAGATGAAGAGGACTGGGAAGCGGAAGACGAGTATGAGGAAGTTCTTGAGTAGGAACGCTGGTTTCCCACGTTTCGCAGATGGCGATTTTCTTGTTCCCGGTCGCAGGTTTGAATAGAATACGGCTCGAACGGCGACGCTTCGTTTCCCACAAGCCCGAGAATCACGATGAACTGGTCTGATGTACTTGCAGATCCTTGCTTGCAGGATTTGCCTTACAAGATTGAGCTCAATCAGCACGGAGCGATCGTGATGACACCGGCTTCGAATCGTCACGCCAGGCAGCAGAGCCGAATCTACGATCTGCTCAACTCTTTGAAGCGATCAGGTGAGCTTATCGTCGAATGTGCCGTCGGTACCGAAAGCGGAGTGCGGGTACCCGATGTCGCATGGATGTCTGATAGCTTCGTTGCGAAGCACGGCGAATCGACCCCGTTCCCGCGGGCCCCTGAGCTCTGCGTCGAGGTCGTTTCGCCTTCAAATTCTCGCGCAGAGATGGAAGAAAAAATCCAGCTCTACCTTGACCGAAGCGCGCGTGAGGTTTGGCTCTGTAGCGAAGCCGGCACCGTCGAGTTTTTTGATGCGACTGGCGCAGTCGACGAGTCGCAACTCTTCGCAGGCTTTCCGACGCAAATCAAGTAGCCACCGTGGTTACTGCTTCGGCTTCGGCGCGTCCTGCATCATTGTGTCGAGCATTGTGCCGATGAGGGCTGTCGTCTCGCCATCTTTGCCGCTGCTGCCACCTTGGCCGACCACCATCACACGCGGCGTAATCGAAATGTTGCTTTCGCCGACAATTTTCAGCAGTTCGATTAGGGCGGCGTTGCCGCTACCGATCTGTTCGGCGATCTGCTTGTAAGCGTTGGCCTGTGCTTCGGCCTTGATCTTGACCGATTCGGCTTCGGCGCCCGCGGCGATCACGACCTTTTCGCGATCACGTTCAGCAATTTGCACTTCGTAGGCAGCCGTCGCGAGGCGTTTTTCCTCCTCGGCTTCCTGCTCGGTCTTGGTGAGCTGCTTTTTCTGCTCGGCGGCACGCTGTTGTTCCTGGAACGTTTCCTGTTCCTGCAAGGCAATTTCGCGGTCCTTTTGAGTTTTGAGCAAGGTACCAAGTGTCTCTTCGTCGCCCACATCACCGATGCGGACACCCGTGACGGTCACGCCGAGGCTGATCATTTCGTCCTGCAGCATATCACTCGACTGGGTTTCTTGCAGCGAGCGCTGTTTAACGTAGTCGAGCGCTTTAACGCCTTCGGCATTGTTGCGGAAGATCGCTCGCACGGCCGAGTTCATCACGTTTCGCAGCCCTTCTTGATCGTCACCGACAGTCGCAACGACGAGCGGTGCATTCTGCGGCTCGATTTCATACTCCACACGTACGTCGACGGGAAAGGTAAAGCCGTCTGAGGTTCGCACGATGATCTGACTTTCTTCGTGTTGGCCACTTGCGCGCACCGTTGCGTCCGTGTATCGCACGACGCGTTTCTTCGTCGAAATGTCGGTGACCTGATAGGCTTCGGTGTTGATGTAGTATTGCCCAGGCAGTAGCGGGTCGCGCCAGATGCCGCGCTGGCCCTTGGCAACCAATCTTCCTAAGCGTCCTGAAGGTCGCGCGGCTTCGCCTTCAGCCGGAGCCGCCGGACGATCGCCGACGTTTGACTTCACCACGCCAACCGACGCCTTTTCGATGGTCGTTGCGGGAACTTGCTTGAGCGTAAACAGCTTCGGGTTGATGCGATAGCTGCCTGGCTTTAAGACTGTCGTTTGCGGTCCTTTGTATCCGCCGCCATCGGTAAGAAAGTGGGCGGCATCTTGCATCCGTCGTTCCTCGCCGTCCGGCCACTCGGGAGCGTAGGTCGTATCGCGCGGTAGCGGCTGGCCGTCGGACGCGTTAAGCACCCCGACGCTTCCCGCCGGAATCACTTCAATGTCGACGTAGTCGATGTCGTAGATAAATGGCCAATACCAGGGGTGCCATCCCGGTGGCAATATCTTGGCTTGTGGTCCTTTCTCGCCTTCTGTTGCGATGATCTTGCCTGCGGGCAACGACTTAATGCCGATGCTTTTGCTGACCAGACCAATTTTGTCTTCGGCGACGTAGCGAAACGATGCCAGGGTGAAAAAGATCGCCAACACGACGGCGGCGCCACCGAGCGCTGCCATCCGGAGCTGAAACGACTTTACCTGCGTTGAACTGGCAATGATCAATCCCGCGAGGATCAAACCCGCAAACAAGAAAATGGCAGACATCGATGCACTCTCCCCACAATAAACTGGACCGCCTAACGAGGCCCGATAGCTGAAAAAATCGTCACAGATTCGTCACTGAAACTTAGCTCACAGAGCCGCAGCGGTGCTGCGGACTAGCCTGCGACGACTGACAACAAGGGCCTATTCGCTGCAGATTGGGCAATCTTGCCCGTCAAAATACGACTAATCGGCCCGGAGGCGGCTGTTGCCGGTCGAACCAGCGGTGGGTAAACTTGTCTTTTTGCTGAGTAACCGCCTAGCAACTCCCTGACTGCACATGTCCCAGATATCGCAAATCGTCGTCGCTACGCCCGTTAGCGTAGGCATGATTGTGATTATTGTGGCTTAGTTGCCTCGGGGTTGGTCAGTGACCGATAAGAATTTACAAGCCCTGAGGCCCACCCGGCTTCCGGGCTTTTTTTGTTTTGTGTTCCGGCGTTGCGTTGCAACGCGGCTACTGGTGAATAACTAACATGGCACGCATCGAAACATACGATACGACATTGCGCGACGGCGCGCAAGGCGAAGGAGTGAACTTCTCGCTTGAGGACAAGCTTCTCATTGCGCGACGGCTCGACTCGCTGGGTTTCGACTATGTCGAAGGCGGTTATCCGCTGTCGAATCCGAAGGACGCCGAGTTCTTCCAGAAGCTGGCCGAAAAACCGCTGCAGAACGCCAAGGCCTGTGCCTTCGGCATGACGCGTCGCAAAGGGATGGACGCGGCCGACGATCCAGGCATGAAGGCCTTGCTCGACTCGCAAGCACCGGTCATTACGATCGTCGGCAAAACTTCGGACTTTCACGCTACCGAGGTGCTGGGTGTCTCGCTCGAAGAAAATATGGCGATGATCAGCGACACGGTCGCCTATCTCGTCGAGCAAGGTCGCGAAGTGATTTACGACGCCGAACATTTCTTCGACGGTTGGAAGGCGAACCCCGACTATGCCGCTCAGACAATCCAGGCTGCGGCAGGCGCCGGCGCGAAGATGATCGTCATGTGTGATACCAACGGTGGTAGCTTGCCTGAAGAAGTGGCTCGCATCACCAAAGAGGCGGCCGCCAAAGTCGACAAACCGCTGGGCATTCACACACACAATGACTGCGAACTGGCCGTCGCCAACTCGCTGGCCTCCATCGACGCGGGTGCTGTCCATGTGCAAGGTACGATCAACGGTTTGGGCGAACGGTGCGGCAACGCCGATCTGATTTCGACGATTGCGAACTTGGCGCTAAAGAAAGAGGGTTACGAAGTCCTTGATGCCAACTCCCAGGAAGGGGGCGGCGTACAACATTTGGCCGAGCTCTCGCGCTACGTCTACGAGATTGCCAACATGCACTTCCGCAATGGTCAGGCATTCGTCGGGCCGAGTGCATTCGCGCACAAGGGCGGTATGCATGTACACGCCGTCGCGAAGGTGGCTTCCAGCTACGAACACATCGACCCGGCCGCCGTCGGCAACGAGCGTCGCGTGCTGGTAAGCGAGCTCTCCGGCCGCTCGAATATCATCGCGCTCGCGACCAAACACAACATCGAGAGTGACAAGCAGCTAATGAACTCGATTCTCAAACAGGTCGTCGATCTGGAGAATCAAGGTTATCAATTTGAAGCAGCTGAGGCGTCGTTCGACTTGCTGGTGAAGCGAGCGGCGGGCACTTACCAACCACATTTCGAGTTAATCCAATACCATACCAGCGTTGTCAGCCGAGGTGGCGAGCCGATCTGCGAAGCGACGGTGAAGCTCTTGGTGAATGACCAACTCCGTCATGAAGTGGCCGAGGGCGACGGACCGGTCAACGCGCTCGACGCGGCGTTGCGCAAGGCCCTCAACGGACATTTTCCGAGCTTGAACGACATGCACCTGGTCGATTACAAAGTGCGCGTGATCAACTCCGATGCCGCGACCGCCGCTAGCGTACGCGTCGTGATCGAATCCCGCGACGGCGACGACACCTGGGGCACCGTCGGCGTCCACGAAAATGTCATTGAGGCCAGCTGGGCGGCGCTGGTCGACAGTATCGAATACAAACTTTGCAAAGAAGACTAACTCATCATTTCTCTGCGCCTATGCGTCTCTGCGTGATTCTTTCTTGTATTGCCTCACGCAGAGACGCAGAGACGCAGAGTGGATGTTCGACAATACCTGGATTATGACGATGCCAACGATGACAGAAATTAACGAACTCCCCTCGCAGTACGATCACACGGCCGCGCAACAAAAGTGGTATCCGTTTTGGGAAGCCCCTCACCCTGGATACCCCGCTGGCTACTTCCACGCCGACGAGACGTCCGACAAGCCGCCGTTTACGATCGTCATCCCGCCGCCGAACGTGACTGGGGCGTTACATCTGGGCCACGCGCTCAACAACACTTTGCAAGACATCTTGTGCCGCATGAAACGCATGCAGGGTTTCAACGTGTTGTGGATGCCCGGCACCGACCACGCGGGGATTGCCACGCAGGCGCGCGTCGAAAAGCGCATCCTCGAGACCGAAGGCAAGTCGCGGCACGACCTGGGACGCGAAGGCTTAGTCGATCGCATTTGGGAATGGAAAGATCAGTACGAAGCTCGTATTCTCGGCCAATTAAAGCAGCTCGGCTGTTCGTGCGACTGGGATCGCACACGGTTTACGCTTGACGACCAGTGCGCCCGCGCGGTCCGCGAGACGTTTTTCAAACTTTTCGCCGACGGCAACATCTATCGCGGCAAGCGGCTCGTGAACTGGGATACGTACCTACACACGGCTGTATCCGACGACGAGGTGTTCCACGAGGAGAAGAAGGGGCACTTTTGGCATTTTCATTATCCCGTAGTCAATCCACAGCCGGGCGAGCCAGCTTCGGTCGAGATCGCCACCACGCGACCCGAGACGATGCTCGGCGACACGGCGGTCGCCGTTCACCCCGAACCGGCAAAGCAACTCGACAAAGTCGAGGCGGAGCTGCAAGAAAAACTCGCAGCGGCAAAGGAGACCGAGCGCGAGCCGATCGAGAAGCAAATCGAAGCACTCGCCCAGCGGCGCGCGACGATGCTGCCGAAGCTCGAACAGCTGCGCGACATGGCCGCCCGCGGTGTGAAGCTAAAGCTGCCGCTGTGCGATCGCGAGATTCCGTTGATCGCCGACATCTGGGCGAAGCCCGAGCTCGGTTCCGGCTGCGTGAAGATCACGCCGGCGCACGACGCCAACGATTAC